>NZ_JAWQJT010000002.1:1381176-2071764 GCF_033441515.1 Amycolatopsis solani | reverse complement strand
TCATGGGTGACACGATGCTCGGCGACCGGACCTGCCGCCGGTGCCGCCGGGGCCACCAGCACACCTGCGAGCAGCGAGAGGAAGTCGGCATCCGCGGTGGCCGGCCCGGGGCGCTGGCGGAGCGGCTCGCCGTCCCGGCGTGGTCGCTGCACGCGTTGCCGGACAGCGTCGACGCCGTGCTGGGCGCGCTCGTCGAACCGGGCGGCAACGCCCTGCGCGCGGCGAAGGCGGCGCAAGCCGGCCCCGGGGACCGGGTGCTGGTGCTCGGGCCGGGGACGATCGGGCTGCTGACGGCGATGTTCCTGCGGGCCGCGGGTGCCGAGGTGCACCTCATGGGCGTGGCCGCGCTGGACTTCGCCCGCGGCCTCGGCTTCACGGGCGTCTGGACCCGCGACACGCTGCCGGACCTGCCCTTCGACGCGGTCGTCGACGCGACCGGCGCGGCGGACGCGCCCGCGCTCGCCGTGGACCTCGTGGAGCCCGCCGGCCGCGTCGTCTGCATCGGCCTGTCGGGCGGCCCCAGCCGGGTGGACACGCGTGCGCTGGTGTTCAAGGACGTCACGGCCGTGGGCGTCCTGTCGGCGTCACCCGGCCTGGCCGAGGCGATCGAGGCGTACGCGAGCGGAGCGGTCGACCCGCGCCCGCTGGTGGGGGCGACCGTCGGCCTCGACGGCGTGGGCGCGGTGCTGGCGGGGGAGCGGATCGGCGGCGCCGGCCCGAAGGTCCACATCGACCCGCGCCGCTAAGACCTCGGCGAGGCGAGCGTCGTGGGGCGGGAGCGGCCGCGCAGCACCACTTCCTCCTTCGCCACCCACTGGGCCGCTTCGGTCTCCGTGGCGGATTCGACCGCCGTCCAGGAGGCCAGGAGGCGGGCGGGTGCGTTCTTCGCCAGCTCGGTCAGCCGGGCGGCTTCGTTGACCGGGTCGCCGATCACCGTGTACTCGAAGCGGCGCGGGTCGCCGACGTTGCCCGCGACCGCGTCGCCGGTCGCCACGCCGATGCCGGCCGGGCCGTCCGGGACCTCCGCGGCCAGGCGGCGGGCGATCGCGCGGCCGGCGGCGAGCGCGCACGTCGCGTGGTCACCGAGCGGGGCCGGGGCCCCGAAGACGGCGAGCGCGGCGTCGCCGACGAACTTGTTGACCAGCCCGTGGTGCCGGTCGACCTCGTCGACCACCACCGCGAAGAACCGGTTGAGCAGGTCGACGACCTCTTCGGGCGGGCGGCTCGCGGCCAGCGCCGTCGAGCCGACGAGGTCGACGAACAGCACCGACACCGTCCGCACCGTGCCGCCCAGCTCGGTGGCCGTCCGCATGGCCTCGACCGCGACTTCGTGCCCGACGTGCCTGCCGAACAGGTCGCGCAGCCGCTCGCGCTCGGCCAGCCCGGCCGCCATCCCGTTGAACCCTGCCTGCAGCAGGCCGAGCTCGGTGCCGTCGTAGACCGGGATTTCCACGGCGAAGTCGCCGGCCCGGACGCGGCCCAGCGCGTCCTGGACCGAGGTGATCGGGTTCACCACCGCACGGGCGGTGAACACCGTGACCAGCAGGCCGAAGCACAGCACGACCAGCCCGAGCGCGATCACCGACACGGCCAGCTTGGTGGTCGAGACGTCGCCGCGGACCCAGGCCAGCACCGCGGTGACCACCAGCCCGGCCACCGGCACCCCGGTGCCCAGGCACCAGAACAGCAGCATCCGCAGGTTGACGCCGCCGGTGACCGGGCGCGGCGGCGTCGTGCCCGCCAGCGCCAGCGCCGCGTACGGCCGCAACGCGAACTCGCCGAACAGGTAGGCGATCGCGCAGACGACAACGGCGGCGAACGCGACGACCAGGAGCTCGGTCAGCACGACCGACGGCTGGACGAGCGCCGCGAGCCCGCCGAACACCAGCGTCGCGACGCCCCACAGCACGGCCTGCACCACGGTCAGCCGCAGCGGGACGCGCAGGCTCGCGGTGCGTTCGGCGTCGGTGGGACGGCGTCCCTCGGCCGCCCAGCGCAGCGTCCGCAGCGCTCCGCCGGTGCCCCACAGCGTGCCGACGACGACCGCGGAAACGACGTACACCGGGACCGCGATCGCCGTCACGCGCACCAGCTCGCCCGACATGCCGGGCGCGGGCATGAGCAGCGCCGCGAGCCCGACCACGACCAGGGCGCCGATGACGTTGGTGGCGATCAGGGCGGCCGTGAGCAGGCGCTGGACCCGCCGTCGCAACGCCGTGACGTTCTGGTCCAGCGGGCCGAGCAGCCCCGAGCCGTACGGCAGCGGTTTCACCCGCTGAGTGTACAACTGTTCACTCAGATGCCCACTGGCGGGCGGGGCGGTATGTGTTACGGTTGGTAACAGTGAACTTCGGTAACACCTGACGAGGAGGTCGGCCATGACGAGCATCGGCGAAGCGGGCGTGTCGGACCGGGAGACCGTGGCGCGGCGCCTGCTCGACTCGTCGGAGCAGCTCTCCTACGACCCCGTCAAGGAGGTCGACTGGGAAACCCCGCTGGACACGGGTTACCACGGCGCGAGCCCGGAGTGGAGCACGCTCTACGGAACCTCCTACTGGGCGGACATGACTCCCGAGCAGCAGCGCGAGCTGACCCGCCACGAGGCGGCGTCGGTGGCGAGCACCGGGATCTGGTTCGAGATGATCCTCCAGCAGATGGTCTTGCGCGACTTCTACGCCAAGGACCCCACCGACCCGGCGTTCCAGTGGGCGCTGACCGAAATCGCCGACGAGTGCCGCCACTCGATCATGTTCGCCCGCGGCGCCGCGAAACTGCGGGCGCCCGCGTACCGGCCGCGCCGGTTCGTCGTCGAGCTGGGCCGGGTCTTCAAGGCCACCGCGACCGGGGAGGCCGCTTACGCGGCGATCCTCGTCGCCGAAGAGGTCCTCGACGTCATGCAGCGCGACTGGATGCGCGACGAGCGGGTGGTCCCGTTCGTGCGGACCATCAACAACATCCACGTGGTCGAGGAGTCGCGGCACATGAAGTTCGCCCGCGAGGAAACCCGCGAGCGGCTCAAGGGCGCGGGCTGGCTGCGCCGCCAGATCAACGGCTTCGTCGTCGCGGTCGCGTCCTACTTCATCGTCACCAGCATGGTGAACGCCAAGGTCTACGAGAACGCCGGGCTGGACGGCAAGCGGGCGCGGCGCGAGGCCAAGGCGAACGAGCACCACAAGTCGATGCTGCGCTCGAGCTGCTCCGGGCTGATGGAGTTCCTGCACTCGGCCGGGCTGCTGACCAAGCCGTCGCTGTGGTTCTACAAGCGCGCGAACCTGATCTGACATGGCGTTCGCGATCACGCAGACCTGCTGCGCCGACGCCTCCTGCGTGTCGGTCTGCCCGGTCAACTGCATCCACCCGACGCCGGACGAGCCGGACTTCGGGACGACGGACATGCTCTACGTCGACCCGGACACCTGCATCGACTGCGGTGCCTGCGCCGACGCCTGCCCGGTGGACGCGATCTTCCCGGCCGGCGCGCTGACCGGGCCGCTCGCGGTCTACCCGGAGCTCAACGCCGAGTACTACGCGGGGCGGGACGTGCTGGCCGAGGCCACCGCCGCCCCGAACTTCCACCGGTGGTCCCCGCCGTCGTTCGCCCGGATCCTCCCGAGCGACTTCGCGCCGCTGGACGTCGCGGTCGTCGGCACCGGCCCGGCCGGCATGTACGCGGTCGAGGACCTGTTGCTGCACACCGATTCGCGGGTCACCCTGATCGACCGGCTGCCGGTGGCGGGTGGGCTGATCCGCTACGGCGTCGCACCCGACCACCCGTCGACGAAGAAGATCGGCGAGACGTTCGCGCGCTTCCACGACCACCCGCGGCTGCGCCTGCGGCTCGGGGCCGAGGCCGGCCCGGAGCTGGCCGAGCGGCACGACGCGGTGATCTGGGCGGTCGGCGCCACCGAAGCCCGCCGCCTCGGCATCCCCGGTGAAGATCTGCCCGGCAGCCTCCCGGCCGCGTCGGTGGTCGGCTGGTACAACGGCCACCCGGACGTCGGGCCGGGCGCCGTCGACCTCTCGGCCGAGCGCGTGGTCGTGGTGGGCACCGGCAACGTGGCCCTCGACATCGCCCGGATCCTGACGGCCGATCCGTCGTCGCTCGCCGGCACCTCGCTCGCCGCACCGGCGCTGGCCCGGCTGCGGTCGAGCAAGGTGCGTGAGGTCGTGGTGCTGGCCCGGCGCGGGCCCGAGGACGCCGCGTACACGCGCTCGGAACTGCTGGCCCTGGCGGCCCGCGGCGACCTCGTCGTGGACGACCACGACCCGCGCATCGCCGCGGCGATCGACGCCGGGGAAGGGAAAGCCGCGCTGCTGCGGGACTTGCCGCGCGAGGCGGTGGACTGGTCGTCGCCGCCTCCCGACGGCCGCCGGGTCGTGCTGCGGTTCCACTCTTCGCCGGTCGCGTTCACCGGCGACACCGAGGTCCGCGGCGTGCGCACGTCCGGCGGTGTCGAGATCCTGGCGAGCCGGGTGATCCGGGCGGCGGGGTTCCGCGGGACGCCGGTGGCGGGGCTGCCGTTCGACGTCGATTCCGGGACGGTGCCGAACGACTCGGGACGGGTCGCGCCGGGGACGTACGTGGCCGGCTGGATCAAGCGCGGGCCGTCCGGCGGGATCGGGGCGAACAAGGCATGCGCCCGCGAGACGGTCGGCGCCTTGCTGGAAGACGCGGTCGCCGGGCGGCTGCGGCGCCGGGCACCTCGGCGCGGGCTGGCCAGGGTGCTCGGCCGGGCCTGACGGGGACCTTCACCCCGGCAGAGGTGCGGTGGTTCGCTCGCCGAGGTCTTGAATGACTCATTCAGGACCTCCGAGGACCTGAATGAGTCATTCAAGACATCGCGGCCGGCTACCCGGCGGCCAGGCGGTGCAGGACGGCCGCCGCGAGGGCGGTGCGCTCCAGTGTGCCCTCGATGCTGATGTGCTCGTGGCGCGCGTGCGCGCCGTCGCCGACCGCGCCGAAGCCGTCGAGGACCGGGTGGCCCAGTGCGGCCGCGAAGTTGCCGTCGCTCGCGCCGCCCACCGAACACTCCCTCAGCGTGACGCCCAGCTCCGCCGCCTCTTCGCGCGCCAGCTCGTACACCTGCGCGATGGCGGCCGAGCGTTCCATCACCGGCCGGTTCCAGCCGCCTTCGATCGTGAGCGACGCCCGCGGGTCGTGGGCCTTGAGCGCCGCCAGGCCCGCGTCGACGCGCGCGGCCTCCGCCTCGCTCGACACGCGGACGTCGATCTCGCCGGACGCCGCGCCCGCGATCACGTTGGTGCGGGTGCCGCCCTCGATCACGCCGACGTTGACCGTCGTGCCGGCTTCCGGATCGGACAGTCCGTGCAGCGTCAGGATCGCCCGCGCCAGTTCGTCGATCGCGCTCGCGCCCTTCGCCGGGTCGAGGCCCGCGTGCGCCTCGACGCCCGTCGCGCGGACCCGGAAGATGCCGACGCCCTTGCGCGCGGTCTTCACCGCGCCGTCGGCGCTGGCCTCGAACACCAGCGTGGCGCGGGTGCCCGCGGCGGCCTCCTCGATCACCGGCCGCGACGCCGGGCTGCCGATCTCCTCGTCGCCGTTGAGGACCAGCCGCACGGCGGGGCGGGGGAGCCCGGCGGCGTCGAGCGCGCGCAGCGCCCACACCGCGTGCACCAGGCCCGACTTCATGTCGAAGATCCCCGGCCCGGTCGCGCGGTCGCCGTCCACGGTGAACGGCCATTCCGCCAGCGTGCCCAGCGGCCACACGGTGTCGTAGTGGCAGAGCAGCAGCACCGGCTCGCCGGTGCCGGCGAAGTCGTAGACCTTGACGTCGCCGTACGGCCCGCCGTCGACGTCCCGGACGTGCTCGGGAGGGCCGAGCCGCTCGCGCAGCCAGCCGTCCACCCAGGACAGTCCACGGTCCAAAGCGGACTTGTCGTCACTGGGCGTCTCGATGCCGACGTAGGCGGCGATGTCGGCGACGAGGTCGTCGCGGTGCGCGCGCACCCACTCGTGCAGTTCCCGGATCACAGCGCTCGCTCCAGTTCGGTCAGGTGGTCTTCGGACATCGCGACGGCGCCGGTTTCGACGTCCCGCAGCCGGGCGAGCACCGCGCGCAGCAACGGAACCGGCGCTTCCGCGAGCACGGGCGCGTAGTGGTGGTGGACCTCGACCGGCCGGTGCCGCACGGCGATGTCCCGCCAGATGCCGCTGCGGTCCTTCGGCTGGGTCCGCAGCCACGCGATCAGGCGGTCGGTCGCTTCCTCGCGGCCGGTCGCGCCGGGCAGGTAGGCCGCCGGGTCGAACTGGTCGAACGCCTCCAGCGTGCGGTCGCCGGCCGCGGCGAAGACCTCGGCCGTCAGCGCGTGCATCAGCGGCCGGTGCCGGTCGATCAGGTCGGCCATCGGCGCGTCGGCGAGCGCGGTCGTCGTGAGCATCGCGCCGAACCCGAGCTTCGCCCACAGGTAGCCCTCGACGTTGGCGGTCGCCTTCGCCGGGCCCCACGCCTGCAGGTCCGCCACGACCTCCTCGACCCGTGGCGTGATCCGGCCGTCGGGCTCGCCGACGACCAGCGCGCCGAGGCCGCCGTCGCGCACGACGCCGGGCCCGACGACGTCGGCGAACAGGTTCACGAACGCGCCGACCGTCCGATCCGGACCGACGCGGGAGGCGATCAGGGGCTCGTTGAGCCCGTTCTGCAGGGACACCACGAAGCCGTCTTCCGCCAGCCGCGGCGCCAGCCAGTCCAGCGCGGCCGCGGTGGCCTGGGCCTTGACCGCCAGCAGGACCCGGCCGAGGACCGGCGGGGCGTCCGCCGGCCCGGACGCGGGCAGCTCGACGGTTTCGTCGCCGTCCGGGCGGCGCAGCGTGAGGCCGTGGACGTCGATCGCGGCCACGTGCGCCGGGTCGGTGTCCACGATGGACACCGGGTGGCCCGCGCGCGCGAGGTGGAACGCGAGCGTCCCGCCGATCGCGCCGCCGCCGACGACGGTGTACGAGCGCCGGTCAGACATGCGCTTCCTTTCCATGTTGCACCGGGGTTTCCCCGGTCCAGTGCAGGGGCAGGCCCGCCGCGCCCGCCGTGGACCCGCCGTCGACGCGCAGGACCGCGCCGGTGATCCACGCCGCCTCGGGACCGGCGAGCCAGAACACGGCGTCGGCGACTTCCCGCGGCTCGCCGCGGCGGCCGAGCGGGTTCACCGACACCGCGGCCGCGTAGGCCTCGGTGACCGGGTTGGCCTCGCTGTCCACGGTGACGAACCCGGGGCTGACGGCGTTCACGCGGACGCCGTGCGGGCCGAGTTCCACCGCGCACGCCTTCGTGGCCATCTCCAGCGCGGCCTTCGACGTCGCGTAGTGCGCGGCGCCGGGCCGCGCCCGGGTCGCCGCGCCGGAGGAGATGTTGACGACCGCGCCGGGCGTACCGGCCTTCGCGTGCGCGCGGCCGAACGCGACGGTGGTGAGCAGCGCGGCGCGGACGTTGACGTCCTGCACGCGGTCCCACGTGGCCGCCGTCATCTCCAGCAGGGGAGTGGCGGGGTAGATCCCGGCCGCGTTGACGAGGACGTCGACCGGGCCGGCCCGCTCGACGAGTCCCTCGGCGAACTCCGCGTCCGCGAGGTCGCCGGGGAGCTCGACGACGCCGGTGCCCAGCCGTGCGGCCACTGTGGACAGTTCCGCCGGGCGGAGGTCGGCCAGGACGAGCCGGTCGCCCGCGGCCGCGAACCGGGCGGCGATCGCCGCGCCGATCCCGCCGCCGGCGCCGGTGACGAGCACGGTCCGCACTACAGCTCCTTCCCCTTGGTCTCCGGCATGGTCAGGTAGACCGCGACGCCGATGAGGGCGGCCACGGCCACGTAGACCCACACCAGGTGGCCGAGGTGGTTCGCGGTGAGCCAGGTCGTCACGTACGGGGCGGTGCCGCCGAAGATCGCCACCGCGAGGGCGTAGGGCAGGCCGATGCCGGTGGTGCGCACCTCGGCCGGGAACTGCTCGGCCATGATCACCGCGCAGTTCGCCGAGTAGCCGACGATCAGCACCAGCCCGATCAGCTCGACGGCGAAGACGCTCCAGAAGCTGTTGCCCAGGAAGTGGAACGCGGGCCAGGCGAACACCACGAACCCGGCGGCGAACGCGGTCATCGTCGTCTTGCGCCCGATCCGGTCCGACAGCAGGCCGCCGAACGGCAGCAGCGCGATGAACACGACCATGGCGAGGGTGTTGGCGAGCAGCGCCGTCTTGAGCGGGATGCCGGTGCTCAGGTGGGCGTAGGCCGGCATGTAGGAAACCCACACGTAGTAGATCAGCGTGCCGGCGATGGTGATGCCGGCCACGCGCAGGGCCGCGCCCGGGTGGTCGCGGAGCATCGCGACGAGCGGGTTGCGCCGCGGCTTCGCGGAAATCTTCGTGAACGCCTCGGTTTCGTGCACCGAGACGCGCAGCCACAAGCCGACCAGGCCGAGCAGCCCGGCGATGCCGAACGCGAGCCGCCAGCCCCAGCTGTGGAGAGCGCTTTCCGGCAACGTCGAGTTGAGGATCGTGCCCATCAGGGCGGCGATCAGCGAACCCAGGCCGACCGAAACCTGCTGCCACGAACCGGCGAACGCGCGCCGCCCGGGCGCCGCGGATTCGATGAGGAACGCCGACGACGAGCCGAACTCGCCGCCCGCCGAGAAGCCCTGCACGAGCCGGGCGAGCAGCAGCACGATCGGGGCCAGCACGCCGATCTGCGCGTACGTCGGGCACAGCGCGATGACGATCGACGCGCCGGCCATCAGCGAGATGGTGAGCGTCAGGCCCTTCTTGCGGCCCTTCCGGTCGGCGTACGCGCCGAGCACCGCGCCGCCGATCGGGCGCATGACGAACCCGACGGCGAACACGGCCAAAGTGGACAGCAGTGCGGTGGTTTCGTTGCCCCCGGCGAAGAACTGGCCGGCGAAGACGGGGGCGAAGGTCGCGTAGACGGCCCAGTCGACCCACTCGACGGTGTTGCCGACGGCACCGGCGACGATCGCCTTGCGCTGCTGCGCCGTCAGCCGGTGGCTCACGACGGTGTCCACAGTGGTCATGCTTGCTCCCGGAGGACGTGCTCGGTGATCTGGGCGTGCGTGGCGTACCAGACGCCGTCGTGGCCGCCGATGTGGTCGAGCAGTTCGGCCAGGATCGCGATCCGGGACCGGTGCCCGATGATGTGCGGGTGCATGGTGAGCTGGAAGATCCCGCCTTCGGCGTACGCGGCGTCGAACTCGTCGCGCCAGATCGAGAGCACCCCGCGCGGCGGGGTGTAGGGCCGCAGCGACGCGAACCGGTCCATCATGAAGTACGGTGCGTCGTCGCGGATCCACTCGACCGGCAGCTCGACGATCCCGGTGGGCTCACCGTGTTCGAGGAGTTCGTAGCAGTCGTCGTCGGCCATCAGCGACGAGTCGTAGGTCAGGCCGAGCTCGCGGGTGATGGCGAGGGTGTGCGCGGAGAAGTCCCACGACGGCGTCCGGATGCCCACCGGCCGGGTGCCCGCCAGGCGTTCCAGCACGTCGGCGGCGCGGAAGGCGAGGTCGCGCTCCTCGGTCTCGGTGAGCGCGGTGTTGCGTTCGTGGATCCAGCCGTGCAGCGCCACTTCGTGCCCGGCGTCCACATAGGACTTCACTTCGCCGTCGTGCAGCAGCGCCGACACGGCGGGCACGAAGAACGACGCGGGTGCGTCGTGCCGCTGCAGGAGCTTCAAGATGCGGGGGACGCCGACGCGGGCGCCGTACTCGCCCTGCGCCATCTTGCCGGGCAGGACTTCGCCGTCGCGCAGCGCGGGTGTCTCGTGGTCGGAGTCGAAGGACAGCGCCACCGCCACCTTCGCGCCGCCGGGCCACGCGGCCGGGCGCAGCGGGCGCCCGGCGCGGACGTGCTCGACGTGCCCACGCCAGGTCGCTTCGTCCCACTGCCACGGTTGTCCGGTCATGCGTCCTCCAGCTTGGCGGCGGGCGTCGGGGCCCACGCGCGCTTGAGCGTCGAAACCTGCAGGGTCACGTCGGCTTCCCGGAGCCCGGGCAGCGCGCCGACGACGTCGGTGGTGTGCCGGTACAGCTCGCCGTAGTGCCGCAGCACGATCTGGCCGACGAGGTTGAACCGGCCGGTGGTGGCCGAGAGGTACTTGGTGCCGGGGTGCGCGGCGAGCTGCTGGCCGGCGCGGTCGAGCTCGCCGGGGACGACCGAGAGCCAGAGCATGAATTCGAGGGCGTAGCCGAACATGGACGGCTCGGCGAGCGTCCGGAACCGCAGGCAGCCGCGGCGCACCAGCGAATCGACGCGGCGGGCCACGGTGGACTCGCTGGTGCCGGCCAGTTTGGACACTTCCTTGAACGGGACCCGCGCGTCTTCGCCCAGCGCGGCGCAGATCGCGAGGTCCAGCTCGTCGAGCTGCTCGGGCGGGCGCTCCCAGTGCTGCTCTTCGAACGGCCGGACCTCCCCGCCGCGCAGCTCGGCGACGGCTTCACGGCTCAGCTCGCCGGAATCCCAGTCGTGGTTGGAGGTGAACGTCCGCATCACGGCGAAGGTCTCGGCGCCGCGGACGTCCCCCTCGCCGGGGAAGCCGTTTTCCTGCAGCCGCGCGATGTCGCGATAGGAGGGCAGGACGAACTCGGCTGAGCAGTCGGCGCTGCCGGCGAGCACGGTGGCGTACCGCACCTCGGGCCGCGCGGCGAGCGCCTCGGCCACGCGGGCGGCGGTACCGGGCCGGCACCGCAGCCGCGTGAGCACCGGCACGCCGAGGCCGCACCGCAGCACGTCCACGACCCCGATCACCCGGAGCCGCCCGCTGTCGGTGAGCTGCGCGGCCCGCCGCAGGACGGTGGACTCGCTCGCCCCGACGTGCCGCGCGATGGCGCCCCACGACGCCCGGCCGTTGAGCTGCAGGGCCGCGACGATGCGCCGGTCCAGTTCGGGTGCTTTGCCTTCGATCCGCACGAGAGGCATCTTGAATGCGGGAAATCGTCAAGTCAAGGGGTGTCGATGCAGGAATTCGTCACCCGGGGTCGCTTCAGGCGAGGGTGGAGGTGTCCGCGGCGAAGGTGTCGGCCGCGGCGAGGTCGAAGTCGCCGTGGTCGCTGCCGAGACCGCCGGCCACCAGTGCGGCCGCCGCGCTGCCCAGGACCGCCGCGTCGCGCAGGGATCGGCCGAGGCCCAGGCCTCGCAGGAAGCCCGCCGAGAACGCGTCGCCGCAGCCCGTCGTATCCACCACCGGTACGTCGAACGCCGGTACCGCGAGGGTATCGCCGGCCGTCACCACCAGCGCGCCGCGCGCACCCCGGGTGACGGCTACGCAGCCGACGCCCGCGTCGAGCAGTGCACGGGCACCGGCTTCGAGGGTGGCCGCGTTCGTCAAGCCCAGCAGCTGTTCTTCGTTCGGCAGCAGGTAGTCCACAAAGGACAACGCGGGCGCGAGCCACGCCAGCACGCCGGGGTCGCCGGGGGCGAGCAGGTCGGCCGACGTCACCACGCCCGCCGCGCGTGCCGGGGCGAGGATCTTCGCCGCCTTCTCCCCGCCCATCAGCTCCGGGCCGCCCAGGTGCAGGTGGGTCGCGCGGGCGATGTCCGGTGCCGGGGCGTCCGACGGCTCGTACGTCAGGTTCGCGCCGGGGACGTGGAAGGCGGGCCGGCTGCCGTCGGCTCGGATGGGCAGCACCGACGCCGACGTCTGCACGCTTTCCCGGCGCAGCACCAGGGACGTGTCGACGCCGTGGCGGGCGAGCATCGCCAGCAGCAGGTCGCCGACCGGGTCGGTGCCGATCGCGCCCGCCGTGCGGACCGTCGCGCCCAGCTTGGCCAGCGTGACCGCGGTGCCCGCGGCGGTGCCCGCCGGGCCGAACCGGATCTGCTCCACCAGGGTCGCGCCCTGGCCGTCCGGGATGGCCTCGACCGGGCGGACCTGCACGTCGAACACGTGCGCCCCGAGCGTCACGACCGTCTGTGTCATCGGCCGTACCCCCGGCGGACGGCCGCGGTCACGACGGCTTCCTGCTGCGCGGGGTCCAGGACCCGGGGCGCGCCGAGCGTCGCCGCCCGCACGTACAGCCCGCACGCCCATTCGAGCAGCAGCGCGTTGTCGACCGCGGCTTCGAGGGTCGGGCCGTGGGCGACCGCGCCGTGGTTGGCCAGCAGCGCCGCGGACTTGCCGTCGAGCGCCGTGAGGGTTCCCGCGGCCAGCTCCGGCGACCCGAAGACGGCGAACGGCACGACCCGGATCGCGCCGCCGAGGGCCAGCTGCTGGTAGTGGACGCAGGGCAGCTCGTCGAGCACCAGGGACACCGCCGTGGCCTGCGGGGAGTGGGTGTGCACCACCGCGCCCGCGTCGTAGCGCCGGTAGATCCCGAGGTGCAGCTCGAGTTCCGAGGTCGGGGCCCGCTCGCCGGCGACCACCTCGCCGTCCAGGTCGACGACCGTGACGTCGGCCGCCGTGGCCCGGCTCAGCACGACCCGGGTCGCGGTCACCGCCACGTGCTCGCCCACCCGGACGCTCACGTTGCCCGCGCTGCCGATGAGCAGGCCTTCGCCCGCGAGCCCGTGACAGGCCCTCGCCACCGACCGCCGTGCCTCGTCGAGCATCGAACTCGCGTCTGCCATGCGCCGAGGCTAGGATAAATACGAATCAAAGTCACGTTCAGGTTTGGGGAGCGGATGGCCGAGAGCCGGGTGCGCCGGGTACCGCGCCAAGCGCGCTCGCGGGAAAAGCTGGCCCGGGTGCTGGCGGCCGCCGACCGCCTGCTCGCCGAAGAAGGCGTCGAGGCGCTGACGACGACCCGCGTCGCCGCCGAGGCCGGTGTCTCGGTCGGGGCGCTCTACCAGTACCTGCCGGACCGCGAGGCGATCACCGAGGCGCTGGCCGAGGGCTACCTCGCCCGGCTGGAAGACCTGATGGACGCGTTCGCTGCGCGGGCGGAGCAGGAGACCTGGGACGACCCGGTCGGCCTGCTCGTCGACGCGTTCGCCGGGCTCTACCGCGCCGAGCCCGGGTTCCGCGCCCTGTGGTTCGGCCGCGGCCTCACCGACGGCGCCCGGGAAGCCGACCACGCCCACAAGCGCGTGATGGCGACCGGCGTGCACCGCATCCTGGTCGCACAGCGCTTGCTGCACGACGACTATGCGGCGGCGGTGGCGTGCCGCACGGCGTTCCTCGCCGCGGACGCCGTGCTCCAGGAAGCCTTCCGGGGCGACGGATCGCCCGAGCTCCTGGACCCGGTCAAGACGATGCTGCGGGCTTACCTCGGGCAGCTGCCCCGGCCGTAGCGACGAGGAACTCCTCGCCGCGGCCGTGCCTCAGGCGGTCGAATCCCGGACCACCAGCCGGCACGGGCGGGTGTGCCGCCCCGGTGAGGGCTCGCCGTTGATGGCCGCCAGGAGCATTTCGGCGGCGGTGCGCCCGAGGGTCTCCAGTTCCATGTCGACGCTCGTCAGCGGTGGCTGGCAGGCCGCCGCCATCACGTCCCAGTTGTCGAAGCCGACCAGTGCGACGTCGGCGGGGACGCGGTGCCCGGCCGCCTGCAGCGCGTCGGCGGTGCCGCGGGCGATCTGGTCGCTGCCGCAGAACACCGCGTCGAACGGCGCGTTCGCGCCGAGCAGCATCCGGGCCGCCTGCCGTCCCCAGGCTTCGCTCCACTCGCCGAACATCGGCGTGCCGGCCGGCTCGAGGCCGGCTTCCGCGAGCCGCTCGGTGGCGGCCGCGGCGCGGACCGTCGCCGAATGGTGGTGCTCGGGGCCGGTGATGTGGGCGACGCGGCGGCGTCCGGTGGCCAGGAGGTGCTCGACGGCCTTGCGGGCGCCGCCGGCTTCGTCGGGCACGACGGAGCAGTCGGCCGGGTCGGTCGAGCTGATGAACGCGTACACGACGGGGACGGGCAGCGCCGCGCCGATCGGCGGGCGGGCCTGGGTCCGGCGGCCGGTGACGATGATGCCGTCGACGCGGCGCGACAGCAGCGTGCGCAGGTAGTACTGCTCGCGGATCGGGTCGTCGCGGGCGTCGCAGAGGAAGACCGACATCTCGCCGGCGCCCAGCGCGTCCTCCGCGCCCATCAGCAGCGGGATGCTGAACCGGCCGATGGTGTCGGTGGTGATCATGCCGACGGTGTAGGTGCGGCCGGAGTTCAGGGTGACGGCCGCGCGGTTGGGCTGGAAGCCGAGCTGCCCGGCCGCGGCCAGCACCCGCTGCCGCGTCTCCGGGCGGAGCGACCCCCGGCCGTTCAGCGCCTTCGACGCGGTCCCGGCGGAGACGCCGGCCAGCAGTGCGACCTCGCTGATCGTGGCCGGCTTGGCGAGGTTTCCGGGAGTTTCCGAAAGTTTCCGCGGGGGCATGGTCGCACAGTACCTCCGGGGCTCGGCGATGACCAAAAGTAACGCCGTCGACTAGGAGTGACGAAGCCTTGACGGGCCGGCGAGCCAGAGCCTAGCGTGGTTAGGCAACCGGTTTCCTAAATTTCCCCGATTGCCTCCCGCAAGCAACGGCCTCCCGTTAGGAGAGTCGATGACTTCGCACGCCCGTTTCCTCGCCGCCGTCGCCGGTGCGCTGCTGCTCGCGGCCTGCCAGAGCGGCCCGGCCACCACCGCGGCGGGGGACACCGCGAGTGTGGACGACGGCACCACGATCACCATGTGGACCCGCTCGCCGACGGCCACCTTCAGCCAGACGCTGATCGACGCCTACAACGCGAGCCACCGGAACAAGGTGAAGCTGACGGTCTTCCCGGCCGACTCCTACCAGCAGAAGGTCGGCACCGCCGCCGGCGCCCGGCAGCTGCCGGACCTGCTGGCCGCCGATGTCGTCTACGCGCCCAACTACGCGGCGAAGGGCCTGTTCCTCGACGTCACCGCGCGCGTGAACCAGCTGCCGTTCAAGGGGACCCTCGCCGCGGCGCACGTGAAGGCGGCGACCTTCGAAGGCAAGCACTACGCGGTGCCGCACGACATCGACCTGTCCGCGTTGTTCTACAACAAGGTCCTCTTCACCCGCGCCGGCCTCGACCCGGCGAAACCGCCGTCCACAATGGACGAAGTGGTCGCGGCCGCCCGCAAGGTGACCGCGCTCGGCGGCGACGTCAAGGGCTACTTCTTCGGCGGCGCCTGCCCGGGCTGCCAGCTGTTCACCAGCTGGCCGATGATCTGGGCCTCCGGCGGCACGGTGCTCAACGAGCAGGGCACGGCGGCCACGCTCGACAACCCCCAGGCGGCGCAGGTCTACGCGCTGCTGCGGCGGATGTACACCGAAGGGCTCGTGCCGGCGTCGGCGAAGAACGAGTCCGGCCCGACCTGGACGCAGTCGTTCCTCGACGGGAAGATCGGCATCCAGCCGATGGGCGCCACCGCTTTGCAAGGCATCAAGGAAGGGCCGGACCTGCAGGTCGGTGTCGCCCCGATCCCCGGGCTGAAGGGTGGCAGCTCGTCGTTCGTCGGCGGGGACGTGCTCGGCGTCGGCAGCACCAGCGCGCACGCCGCGGCCGCGTGGGACTTCATCGCCTGGACGCTGACCGACCAGGCCCAGGTCGACGTCGTCGCGAAGAGCAAGAACATCACCGTCCGCGCCGACCTCGCCGACAACACCTACGCCCGGCAGGACCCGCGGCTCGGGGTGTTCAACCGGCTCGCGAGCCAGGGCCGGACGCCGATCTCGGTCAACTTCGGCAAGACGTTCAACGACACCACCGGTCCCTGGACGGCGACGGTGCTCGACGCCGTGTTCGGTAGCGGGGACGTCGGGGCGACCCTGAAACAGCACAACGCCGCCGTCACCGAGTCGCTCGCCAGCGGCAGCTGACGATGGTGTCGGTGGTCTCGTCCCGGGTCGCGGCGCCGGACACCCCGGCGCCGGACCCCCGCCGCCGCGGCTCGATCGCCCGGGGACGGCGGCGGCTGGGGATCGCCTACGCGACCCCGATGGCCGTGCTGGTCGCCGTCTTCTTCGTCGTCCCGCTCGGGCTGATGCTGTGGATGTCGGTCAACCACTGGCCGCTGGTCGGCGCGTCCGCGCCCAACGGCGTCGAGAACTTCGCCGCGCTGAGCGACCCGCTGTTCCTGCGTGCCGTCGGGTTCACGCTGAAGTACACCGCGGTCACCACCGTGGTGCTCGGGCTGGTCGCGTTCGGGCTGGCGCTGCTGGTCCAGCACGACCGGCCGGGCAGCGGCTTCGTCCGCACCGTGTTCTTCCTGCCGAGCGCGGTCGGTCTCGCGTCGACGAGCCTGCTGTTCTACGGCTTGTTCACCACCGACTCCTCGGCGCTCAACCAGGTCCTCGGCTTCCTCGGCCTCGGCCGGGTGGACTGGCTCGGCTCGGGAGGCAGCGCGCTCGGCTCGACCGTCGCGATGATCACCTGGCGGTTCGCCGGGTTCTACATGCTCATCCTGATGACCGGCCTCCAGTCCATCGACCCGGAGCTGTACGAGGCCGCCCGCATCGACGGCGCGAACCGGCGGCAGATCCTGTGGCGGGTGACGCTGCCGCTGCTGCGGCCGACCCTCGCGCTCGCGATGGTGCTGTCGCTGACCGGATCACTGCTCGCGTTCGACCAGTTCTTCATCCTGACCGGCGGACGGCACGACACCGCCACCGTCGTCATCGACATCTACCGCGAAGCGTTCCTGTCGCAGGACCTCGGCCGGGCGGCGGCGGTCTCGGTGGCGACGCTGGCCGTGCTGATCGTGCTGAACTTCGCGCAGCTGCGCCTGATCCGCCGGGAGGGCCGGTGATCCGGGGCGCGGGACGGCACGTCACGAGCGCGGCGCTGGCCGTGCTGTTCCTGCTGCCGCTGCTGTGGACGCTCCACTCGTCGCTCACCGGGCGGCAGGCCGGCGACTCCGGGACCGGCAACTACCGGCGGCTCGCCGATTATGGCAGCGGCCTCGGCACCTACCTGCTCAACACGACGGTGGTCGCCCTCGTCGCGGTGGGCGTCACCGTCGTGACGACCACGCTCGGCGGCTACGCGATGGCCCGCGTCGCGTTCCCCGGGCGCAACCTGCTCTTCCTGGTCACCCTCGCCATCCTGATGGTGCCCTACACGACGATCCTGGTGCCGCTGTACCTCCTGCTCGGGTGGCTCGGCCTGCAGAACTCGCTGCTCGGGCTCGGGCTGGTGCTGGCCGTGCTGCAGCTGCCGTTCGGGCTGTTCATGATGCGCAACTCCTTCGAGGCGCTGCCGATCGAGCTCGAGGAGGCCGCGCTGATCGACGGCTGCTCGGTCGGCGGCGCGCTGTGGCGGGTGCTGCTGCGCGGGGTGCTCCCCGGCATCGTCACCATCGCGTTGTTCTCGTTCCTGGCGGCGTGGAACGAGTTCGTCGCGCCGCTGATCTTCCTCACCGACGGGGAGAAGTTCACCCTGCCGGTCGCGCTGTTCAACCTCCAGTCCGGCAGCCTCGGCTCGGTCGACTTCGGGGCCCTGCAGGCGGGAGTGGTGGTCTCCGCCCTGCCGTGCGTGGCGGTCTTCCTCGTCCTGCAGCGGTACTACGTCCGCGGCTTCACCTCGGGAGCCCTCAAGGGCTGAGCCATCCCACGGCGTGACAGGAGCACTCGATGACCGAACGCATCCTCGGCCCCGTCCACCCGACGTCCGCCGCGACGGCCACCCTGCGGCCGCTCTTCCTCGGTGCCGTCACCTTTTCGCCAGGCAGCCTGCTCGGCGGCTGGCAGGAGCGCACCGCGACGCGGACGCTGCCGCACTGCGCCGAGCAGCTCGAAGCCGCGGGCGCGCTGGACAACTTCCGGCGGGTCACCGGCGAAGCCGACGGCGACCACCGGAACATGTGGTTCGCCGACAGCGACGTCTACAAGACCCTGGAAGCCGCGGCCTGGCAGCTGGGGCGGACCCCGGACGACGCCGAGCTGCGCGCGTTCCTCGAGACGACCGCCGCGCTGGTGGCCAAGGCGCAGGGGGACGACGGGTACCTCAACTCGTACTTCACCGTCGTGAAGCCGGAGCTGCGGTGGCGGGAGCTGCACTGGAGCCACGAGCTGTACTGCGCGGGCCACCTGATCCAGGCCGCCGTCGCCGCCGCGCGGGCCGGGGTGGGCGCACAGCTGGTCACGGTCGCCCGCCGGTTCGCGGACCTGATCGTCGAGCGGTTTTCGCGGGTGGACGACGTCGACGGGCACCCGGAGATCGAGACGGCACTGGTCGAGCTGTACCGGGTGACCGGCCACCGGCCCTACCTCGACCTGGCGAAACGATTCCTCGACCTGCGCGGCCACGGCCTGCTCGACGGCGGGCGGTTCGGCTCGCGGTACCTGCAGGACCACGAGCCGGTCCGGACCGCCGGCGAGGTCGCCGGGCACGTGGTGCGCCAGCTGTACCTGCTCGCCGGGGTCGTGGATGTCGCCGTCGAGACCCGCGACGACGAGCTGCTCGACGCCGCCCGGCGGCTCTGGGCCGACGCGTTCGGCACCAGGACCTACCTCACCGGCGCCCAGGGCTCCCGCCATCGCGACGAGGCGTTCGGCGACCCGTACGAGCTGCCGCCCGACCGCGCGTACGGCGAGACGTGCGCGGCGATCGCGAGCTTCCACTGGAACTGGCGCCTGCTGCTGGCCACCGGTGAGGGCAAGTACGCCGACGAGATGGAACGCGTGCTGTACAACGCGATCGCGGGCTCGACCGCGCTCGACGGCACGCACTTCTTCTACGCCAACCCGCTGCACCTGCGGACCGGCCACGACGGTTCGCACGAGGACGCACCGTCGCACCGGCTCCCGTGGTATTCGTGCGCCTGCTGCCCGCCCAACCTCGCCCGGCTCGTCGCGTCGCTGTCCGGCTACGTCGCCACGACCGACCCGGGCGGGCTCCAGGTGCACCTCTACGCCGACGGCACGCTCCAGACCACTGTGGACGGTGCCGAAGTCCGGGTCGTCACGCGCACCGGGTACCCGTGGGACGGCCGGGTCGAGATCTCCGTGACCACGGACGCCGCGCTCACGCTGAGCCTGCGGATCCCGGGCTGGGCGGCCGGGGCGCTGGTCGACGGCGTGCCCGCGGAAGTTCACGACGGCTACGCCGCGGTGCGCCGGGACTGGACGGCCGGAGCCACGGTGGTCCTCGATCTCCCGATGCCCGCCCGTCTGGTGCGGCCGCACCCCCGGATCGACGCCGTGCGCGGCTGCGTCGCCGTGACGCGCGGCCCGCTCGTCTACTGCCTGGAGCAGGCCGACCTGCCGGCCGGGGTGACCCTGGAGGACGTCCGGCTCGACGTCGGCGCGCCGCTGGTCGCCGGGCGGCTGCCGGACGTGCCGGTGACCCTCGCGGCGCGCGGGCGGGTCGAGACACCCGCGTCGGACGAGCTGTACCCCGCCGAGGCCGAGGAGCCGCACGGCGAACCGATCGAGCTGACCGCCATCCCGTATTTCCTGTGGGGCAACCGGGAACCCGGCCCGATGCGGGTCTGGCTCCCGGTCGCCCGGTGACCCCGTCAAGGATCGAGGTGCCCGATGTCCCGAACTCCCGTGCTCGCCGCGGCGGTCGTCGTACTGGCCGCGCTCGCGGTGGCCCCGGCGCAAGCCGCCGGCCACACCCTCGTCGTCAACGCCGCGGCGCCGTTCCGGCCCGTCACCCACGCCGCCGCGGGCGGCCTGTACGCGCTGGCCGAGAACGGCCGGCCGGCCGACTCGACGCTGCTGCCGCTCAAGCTGAACACCCTCACCCAGCCACCGCCGGGCGTCGGGCAGAAGCCCAACGGCCAGCCGCCCGGCGGGGACGCGCTGAAGATCGCGCCCCAGGCCGACCGCGTCGGCGCCGCCCAGGTCATCCGGATGCCGGACAGCTACCCCGATTTCCCCTACAAGTGGGTGAGCTGGGACGACTGGCTGGCCAAAGTGGACACGATGGTCTCGCGGCGGCTGGCCGCGACGTCGGTGAGCAACGTGGCCGCGTGGGAGATCTGGAACGAACCGGACGGCACCTGGAACACCGCCGCGGCCGGTGACTTCACCGCCGGGTGGGCGCGGACGGTCCAGCGGATCCGGACCCGCGACACCGTCACCCCGGTCGCCGGACCCGGCTACGCGAGCTGGAACACCGACCGGATGCGGACCTTCCTGACCGCCGCGAAGAGCACGAACACCGTCCCGGACGTCGTCGTCTGGCACGAGCTGGGCCACAGCAGCGCTTCGATCGCCGCGGACGTCGCCGCCTACCGCGCCCTGGAGTCGTCGCTGGGGATCGGCGCGCGGCCGATCTTCATCAACGAGTACGCCTGGACCGACGAGGTCGACGTGCCCGGGCGGGTGGCGAACTACGTTTCCAAACTGGAACGCGCCGGCGTGGCGGGCGCCGACCGGGCGTTCTGGTACGAGTACGGGACCGTGAACGGCCTGGTCGTGAACAACACCCAGCCGACCGGGACGTGGTGGCTGTACAAGTGGTACGGCGACATGGCGGGTTCGATGGTGACGACCACGCCGCCCGCCCAGTCCGGATTGGACGGTTTCGCCGCCTACGACCCCACCCGGCAGCGCGTCGACGTCGTGTTCGGCGACGAGGCGGGCAGCAACTCGGTGCGGGTCACCGGGCTGAGCGGCACGGTCCGCGTCACCCTGGAGTCGACGCCGTCGTCGGGCCGGTTCACCGCGGTTCCCGCGCCCACCGTGCTTTCGACGTCGACGTACACCGTCTCGAATGGACAGCTCACCGTGCCGGTGCCGAACATGTCCGCGACGAGCGCGTACCACCTGGTGGTCGAGCCGGCGAGCGGGGTGCCCGCCTACCAGCAGCGGTACGAGGCGGAGAACGCGTCGGTCTTCCGCGCACAGCGGCTGTCGAGCGCCACGGCGTCCAACGGCGGGTACGTCGGCCGCATCGACAACGCCGGGGACCCGCGCACCGACAGCTACCTCGACTTCGTCGTGAACGTGCCGGGTGCGCGGGTGTACACGATGACCATCGGCTACGCCAACGGCACCGGGGCCACTTCGACCCAGGGGCTGGCGTACAACGGCGGCGCCTGGTCGGCGGTGAGCTACCCGCCGACCGCCGGCTGGGGCCGGTTCGGCACCGTCTCGACGTCGGTGAACCTGCACGCGGGCTACAACGTGATCCGGCTGGCGAAGGGAGCGCCGTCGTTCACCGGCGGCACCGGCTACGCCGAACTCGACTACCTGCAGCTCACCTGACTAGCGGAGGTGGCGCGCGAAGAAGGCACTCAGGCACGCGCGCTGGGTGGCCAGGCTGCGGGCGGGGTCCGTGGTGCCGATGAACGGCGCGATCGCCGCCGGGTCGAGCCCGAGCTGGGGGAGGAGCACCTGGTAGTCGGTGAAGCTGAAGTGCTCGCCGTCGGGCAGGCGGACTTCGCGGACCGGTCCGCGCTGGTGGCTCAGGAATTCCTGCCAGGAACCGTCGGACGCGGCGCTGTGGTCACCCGCGCTCATCAGGAGGAACGGCCGGTCGAGTCCCTCGGTGGCGATCCGGCCGAAGTCGCGGGCGGACTGGGAGTAGGCCATGCTGCCGTCGAGGTCGGCGCCCGCGGCGAGGCGCCGGTCGGCCACCATGGTCTCGCCGGTGGTGAACCCGCCGGCGGAGTGGCCGAACATGCCGGCCCGCGAGAGGTCCGGGGACAGCCCCACCGGGAGCGCGCGCTGCTCCGCGTCCGGGTTCCCGCCCCGGGCCACGGTTTCCAGCGCGTCGAGGACGAACCGCGTGTCGGCCACCCGGGTGGCGATGAGCTGCTTGCCGACGTCCGGGCCCGACGGCAGGGCCCGCCGTTCCACGCGGCCGCCGGGGAACTCCACCGCCGCCGGTTCGTGGGTGTGGTCGATCGCGACCGTCACGTAGCCCTCGCTGGTGAGCTGTTCCAGCAGGGCCGTCCCGACCGAACGCGGGTACTTCGCGCCGGGCGAATAGAGCACGACGGGCCGCTTCCCGCCGGCCGCGGGAGCACCGGCGCGGGCGTGCGTGGGGAAGGTGTAGCCGAGCCGGTCCGCGGAGATGCTCAGCTGGCGCGCGTCTTCCTCGGCGACCGGCCCGGCGGCGCCCGGCGTGAGGTAGGGCGCCGGGGAGCCGCCGGGCCGCGCCGGGTACCGGACGGTGACCATCAGCTCCCGCGTCGTGCCCGCGACCCACGGGTCCGGCCGGGCGTGGTCGACGAGGTGCAGGTCGGTGGTGCCGACGGCGTACGGTCCGGTGGGCGCGGGCAGCCGGAGCGGGGTGGCGGCCGCGGCGGCGGGGACGGTGGTCAGGAGGAGGGCGCCGGTGAGTCCGGCGGCGAGGATTTTTCGCATGACTCGACCGTATTGACGGCTTCGCCGTCGGACATCGGGGTGATCACCGAGACCGGCCCCGTCAGGGATTCGCCCAGTGCTCGGCCGGCAACGCGGGCGCCCGGTGCCCGAGGTGGCCGGTCATCTCCCGGTTGGCCACCAGCGCGTTGAGCACCGCCTCCTCGACCGCCTGCACGACCGCCTCGAAGAACGGGTCGATCCGGCCCCACGGCACGAACCGCAGGTGCTCGTACTCGGCTTCCGCCGTGCGCGGGAAAGCGCTCGTCAGCGCGCCGGGGTTCGCCGTGCTGAAGGCGAGGAAGAGGTCGCCCGAGAAGTGGGAGCCGGTCGTGCCCGTGCGGGCCAGGCCGAGCGGGACGCGGCGGGCGAGCGCCGCGCACTGACCCGGCAGCAGGGGCGCGTCCGTGCCGAGCACGACGATCACCGAGCCCGCGCCGGGTGGTGCCGGCGACCAGCGGGCCATCGGGTCGTCCGCCGCGAGGAGCGGGCCGACGGCCTCGCCGGCGACCGTGAGCTCGCGCCGGCTGCCGAAGTTCGCCTGCACCAGCACGCCCACCGTGTACTCGTCGGCGCCGTGGGCCACCAGCCGGGACGCCGTGCCGGTGCCGCCTTTGAAGCCGTAGCAGGTCATCCCGGTGCCGCCGCCGACGGAACCCTCTTCCAGCGCGCCGCCCCGGGCGCTGTCGAGCGCCGCGACCGCGTGTCCACTGTGGATCGTCGGGGCGTTGATGTCGTTGAGGTAGCCGTCCCAGGTCTCGGCGACCACCGGCAGCAGCCACTCGGCCGCGACGTCGGGCCGCTCGCGCACCACCCAGTCGATCACGCCGCGGTGGCACGGCCCGACGGCGTGGGTGTTGGTGATCAGCACCGGCAGGGCCAGCGACCCGGTCTCGGCCAGCCACGCGGTGCCGGTCATTTCGCCGTTGCCGTTCAAGGAGAACGTCCCGGCCGCGCACGGGACGGCGAAGTCCGCGCGGCCGCGGGGCAGGATCGCCGTGACGCCGGTGCGCACCGAGTCGCCTTCGACGAGCGTCGTGTAGCCGACCTCGACGCCCGCGACGTCGGTGAGCGCGTTGTGCGTGCCGGTCCGGCCGGGCAGCGTGATGCCCAGGTCGCGGGCCCGGGTCATGAGAGGTCCTCCCGGGTGCAGGCCATGCGGGCGAACGAAAGCAGCATCGCTTCGGCGGTGGCCCGGTCCACGCTGGGCACGGCTTGGGTCAGGTGCAGGCCGTAGCCGTCCTCGAGCGCGACGAGGTTCCGCGCGATCGCGACCGGCTCGGCGGTCAGCGTGAATTCGCCGGTCGCGGCGCCGGCTTCGAGGATCCCGGTGTAGATCCGCACCTGGCGCTCGTACAGCGCGACGTGCCGGGCGGCGTAGGCCGGGTCGCGGCGGGCGATCGTGCCGAGTTCGTAGAGCAGCACGCACAGTTCGTCGGACGGCCCGGTGGGCAGGCCGCTGCGGATCGTGGCGAGCAGTCGCCCCGTCGGCGTCCCGTGCCGGGCGGCGTCCTCGCGCTGGGTGCAGAAGCGCTCGACGGCTTCCCGCTGAACCTCCCGCAGGAGGTCGGTCAGGGTGGGGAAGTAGTACAGCACCGAGCCCGAGGACAGGCCGGCGCCGTCGGCGACGTCGCGCAGCCGCAGGTTGAGGACCCCGCGCTCGACGACGGCGCGGCGGGCCACCGCGATCAGCTCGGCCCGCCGCTCGGGGGCCCTGCTCGGTCGTGCCATGCGCCCATTGTTCGAACGATCTTCGAAAAAATCAAGTGCTTGACGGACCTGGCCTGAAGGTCTTTGATCCGGGGTCACTCGGTTTTTCGAAGGAGCTTCAGAGAACTGGAGGCCCGCTCGTGACCACCCCTGCCCTGCGCCGCGGCCTGCGCACCCTCGGCACCCTGCTCATCACGCTCTCGGCGATCAGTCCCGCGTCGTCGGTGTTCATCATCGCGCCGGGGGTGCTCGCCGGCGCCGGGACCGGAGCCTTCTACAGCTTCGCGGCCGCGGCCGTGGTCGGCGTGTTCATGGCGTTCGTCTACGCCGAACTCGCGTCGGCGTTCCCGGTGGCCGGCGGCGAGTACGCGATCGTGGCCCGCACGCTGGGCCGGCTGCCCGGCTTCGCCGTGCTGGGCCTGATGATCATCACGCAGGTGCTCATCGTCGCGGTGATCGCGCTCGGTGTCGGGACGTACCTGGGCGTGCTGTTCCCCGGCCTGCCCGGGCCGGTGGCCGCCGCGGTGACGTGCGTGCTGGCCGCCGTCGTCGGCGTCTTCGACATCAAGCTGAACGCCTGGGTGACCGGCGTCTTCCTGGCGATCGAGATCCTGGCGCTGGTGGTGGTCAGCGCACTCGGGCTGCTCCACCCGGCCCGCCCGTTCACCGACCTGCTCGCCCACCCGGTGGCGGCCGGCGGCGGCCCGGCGACGATCGGCGCCATCGCGATCGCGACGTCGGTGGCGATGTTCGCCTACAACGGCTACGGCTCGGCGGTGTACTTCGGCGAGGAGACCCAGGACGCGCCCCGCGGCATCGCCCGCGCGATCCTCCTGGCGCTGGCGATCACGGTGGTCGCGGAGCTGGTCCCGGTGACCGCGGTCCTGCTGGGCGCGCCCGACCTCGGGGCGCTGTTCGGGTCGGAGAACATGCTGTCGGCGTTCATCACCGCCCGCGGCGGCGGCACGCTCGACACGGTGCTCAGCCTGGCGGTGGCGCTCGCGATCGTGAACGCGGTCCTGGCGATCGTCCTGATCAGCTCCCGCCTGGTCTTCAGCAGCGGCCGCGACCGCGCCTGGCCGGGCGCGGTCAACCGGGCCCTCGCGGCGGTCCACCCCCGCTTCGGCACCCCGTGGGTGGCGACGGCCGGCACCGGCATCGTGGCGGCGGCGCTGTGTTTCGTGGACCCGCAGCTGCTGCTGGTCGTGACGAGCACGTCGATCGTGGTGGTGTACGCGGCCCTGTGCCTGGGCGCGATCGTGGGCCGCCGCACCGGCGCCACGGCCCACGCGCAGTACCGCATGCCGTGGTTCCCGGTGGCCCCGGTGCTGGCGCTGGCGGTGCTGGTTTTCGTGGTGTACCAGAACCTCCTGGACCCGGCGGTCGGCCGGCCGAGCCTGCTCGTGACGGCGGGGATCGTCCTGCTGGCGGTGGCGTACTACGTGCTGGTGCTGCGCCGCCGCGGCGGGTGGGAGCTGGCCGAGCCGGTGGGAGACGCTCCCCATTCCCGGACAAATAGCTGACAAATCGCGCGTCACGGGATCCTGTAACAGGCCCAGTGCGTTGCACGACCTAGCGGAGGCGATATCCGGACGACAATGACCACCGAGGCTGCGCATGAGCGAGGGAGCTCCGTCGAAAATGCTCGACCCCGACGCGTTCGACCGGGGCGACATCTTCTGCTTCGATACCCAGCCTTACCTGCGCGAACTGTTCGAAACCGTCCGGTCCCGCACGAAACCGTTGACCGTCGTCGTCGGTGCCGGCGTGTCGATGAACTCCAGCCTGCCGTCCTGGCGAGAACTGATCGACCGGATGACGAGGGAGATCGGGAACTCGAGCACGAAGATGATCGCCCTGCGCGACAGTTCCGATCTGATGCGGAAAGCCGAGATCGTGCTGCAGATCTTGAAGGACGGCGGTGATGATCTCGAGGACCACGAGATCATCCAGCAGGCTCTCTATTCCGATTCGGACGCCACACCGGGAGTGCTGGCGGAGTCGATCGCGCGGTTGGTCTGCGCGAACCGGAAGTACGCCCGGAAGAAAGCACGGCTGCTGACGACGAACTTCGACGAGATCCTCGAAGGAGCGTTGAGCTCGTACTTCCCCGAGGAGGACGTGAAATCGTTCTCGCTCAAACCGGGCGGCAGTTCCGCGTGGAAGGCCTGGGACCGGCGCCTCGACCGGATCGGCGTGCTGCACCTGCACGGCCTGGTCCGCCGGCGAGGCGAGCCGGAACAGCCGATCGTGCTCACGGAGTCACAATTCCTGAAGCACGGCGCGCAGGTGCGGGAAGTCATTTCGAACGCGCTCGAGGATGCTTGCACGATCTTCATCGGGCTGGGCATGTCGGACCCGAACCTCGTCGGCCCGCTCTACGCGACCGCGGACAAGTCGACACCGCGCTTCTCCCTGGTCGTGCCACCAGGTGTCGACGGCGTCACCACGACCGAAGCGGCTCGCTACGCCATCAGCTCGGCTCGCTACCTCGAGGACAAGTTGGGGCTCAGCCCGATCTTCCTGAAGTCCTACTCGCAGTTGAACCAGGTCATCTCCGATCTCGCGCTCGCCGTCGTGCAGCCGCGGCGGTACCGGCCCGACATGAAGAGCGACGCCTCGCTCGTCTACCGCCGTCGGCTCGCCCGGGCGCTGGACGACTGCTACACCGGCGTCGGCTGCCGGAAAGGCGCGGAAATCCCCACCGGTCAAGCCGCCGAAGAACTCACGACCCGACTGCACCGGGCGCTGGAAATCCCCGGCGGCCCGCTCCGGGTCTTGCGGGAGCTCGCGCGGCAATACCGCCACCCGCTCGGCGGCGACGCGGGCGAGAACTTCGGCCTGTTCTTGTGGCTGCGCAGCCGGGAGCTCGAGGAGGCGCGGCACCGCTACATCCTCAACCTCGTCGGGACGTCGGTGTACGCGCACCGCGAAGACTGGTCCCTGCGCCACCACGTGAAAATCAGCCGGGAAACGGAGTTCGCGGCCGCGCAAGCGGTCTTCACGGGCAACGTCCAGGCGACGAACCTCACGCCGACCCCGATCGCCCAGATCTGGCGGGGGATCTTCGCCGCCCCGATCCTCATGTCCGGGATCGGCAGTGACCGGATGATCGGGGAAGCCCCCGCCGACGTCTTGACGGTGGGGGCCATCACGCTCAACTCGACGTTCGTCATCACGACCAACGGGGAGCGCGTGGCGTCCGGGGACCTGTCGTTGATCAGCAAGCTGGATTCGGCGGCCAAGAACCAGCTGCTGGACAGCCTGAACAAGGCGGCGCAGTACGCGATCCACCCGAGCTGAGCGCGGAGTCAGTCCTTCTTGGCGCGCTTGGCCTTGATGACCGGCACCCGGCCGGGCACGGAAACGTAGACCGAGTTGCCGACTTTCCGCTTGGGGGACTGTCCGATCACGGGCTCACCACGTCCGCTGGGGGTTTCCCGCTCACGCGCCGCCGCGTCTGTACTCATGGCGCCAACCCTTCGCGTCGGACGACCTCTGCGCGGAGGATGCCACAGCGGCCTCGAGGAGTGCTTGGAGGACACTCTCCGCTCTCCACGTTACGCCGATCAGATGACTCCGGGATACCGCCGCCCGGGCCCACCGATCATTTCCTGAGTCGCTCACCTCGGTGAATCCGTTACGCCTCCTCAGTAGCCGGGCTCGATGGCCGCCGGGTCGGCGAAGCCGGTCGCCAGCGCCCGCAGGGCCGCGTCGAGGTACACCGTCAGGTCCGCGTCGGCGCGGGCCGACCATCGCTCGTACGCCGCACGGCACGTGGCCAGGACCGCGCGGCCCACCGCCAGGGGGTACAGCGCGTCCGCCGGCCGGCCGGTGCGGGTGCCGACGTACGCGCTGACCGCCCGCTCCCACGCGTCGTAGTGGCGGGTCGCGCTGGCCGCCAGTTCCGGGACCGAGCTGAGCAGGTGCATGCGCATCCGCAGTTCCGGGACGTCCTCGGCGCGGTAGTGGTTGGCGGCGAGCACCGCTTCGCGGACCGCGTCCAGGACCGGCAGGTCGGCGTCGGCCGCGGCGAGGTGCTCGGCGATCGCGGTGACCTCCGCGTCGAACTCGTTCCAGAGGACGTCGGACTTGGCGTCGTAGTAGCGGAAGAACGTGCGGCGGCTGACGCCCGCGGTCGCGGCGATCTCGTCGACCGTCGTCTCGTGGAAGCCTCGCTCGGTGAACAGGCGCAGCGCGATGACCTCCAGTTCGCGGGCGCTCGTGCCGGGTGGCCTGCCGCGGCGGGCCGCGGGGGTGCGTTGGGTCATCCGGGTGCCGTCGCCTTTCCGGGGTTGTTTCCGACACTGCGTGACATTACTCTGCTCGATATTCGTCACTGCGTGCCGAAAAGAAGTCTCCGTGCCGAAGGAGTCACGATGACCGAGAAGATCGCCGAAGAGCCCGTCGAGGAGACCCCGGTCGCCGAAGACCTGCTGGTCGAGGAGGTCTCGATCGACGGGATGTGCGGTGTCTACTGAACCGTTCGACCTGGACGCGGCCTGGCGGCTCGACAGCCGGGTCGCGATCCGGCCGGAACGGTTCGGGGCGCTGCTGTACCACTTCGGCACCCGCCGCCTGTCCTTCTTGAAGAGCCCGGCCCTGCTGGCCGTCGTCCGGTCCCTCGACGAGCACGCCAGCGCCCGCGCCGCCTGCGCCGTCGCCGGGGTGGCCCCGCCCGAGCTGCCGCGTTACCGCGCCGCGCTGGCCGCGCTGGCCGAGTCGCGGATGATCCAGCCGAGGAGTCTCTGATGTCCCTTGTGGACGAATTCCAGTACGGGCTCGACGCGCCCATCTGCCTCACCTGGGAACTGACCTACGCCTGCAACTTGTCCTGCGTGCACTGCCTTTCCTCCTCCGGGCGGCGGGACCCGCGCGAACTGTCCACAGCGGAGTGCAAGGCGCTGATCGACGAGTTCGAGCGCATGCAGGTCTTCTACGTCAACATCGGCGGCGGCGAGCCCACCGTCCGCCCGGACTTCTGGGAGCTCGTCGACTACGCCACCGAGCACCACGTCGGCGTCAAGTTCTCCACCAACGGCGTCAAGATCACCCCGGAGGTGGCGCGCCGGCTCGCCGCGAGCGACTACGTCGACGTCCAGATCTCCCTGGACGGCGCCACCGCCGAGGTCAACGACCACGTCCGCGGGCCCGGCTCCTACGCCACCGCGATCCGCGCCATGCGGAACCTGGCCGAAGCGGGTTTCGAGAACTTCAAGATCTCCGTGGTGATGACCCGCCACAACGTCGGCCAGCTCGACGAGTTCAAGGCGATCGCCGACCGCTACGGCGCCCAGCTGCGGATCACGCGGCTGCGCCCGTCCGGCCGCGGCGCCGACACCTGGGACGAGCTGCACCCGACCGCCGCCCAGCAGCGCTCGTTGTACGACTGGCTCGTGGCCAAGGGTGAGAACGTCCTCACCGGCGACTCGTTCTTCCACCTCGCCGGCTACGGCGGCGGCGGGCTGCCGGGCCTGAACCTGTGCGGCGCCGGGCGGGTGGTGTGCCTGGTCGACCCGGTCGGGGACGTCTACGCGTGCCCGTTCGCCATCCACGACACGTTCCTGGCGGGCAACACCCGTTCGGAAGGCGGGTTTTCCCGCGTCTGGCGCGAATCCGAGCTGTTCACCTCGTTGCGCAGCCCGCAAAGCGCGGGCGCGTGCACGTCGTGTTCGGCGTTCGACGCCTGCCGCGGCGGCTGCATGGCCGCGAAGTTCTTCACCGGCCTCCCGCTGGACGGCCCGGACCCGGAATGCGTGCGCGGCCACGGCGAACTCGCGCTGGCGGGCGTCACGAGCGTCCCGAAGCCCTCGCTGGACCACTCCCACCGGCGGCGCCCGGTACCGGTCACCATCGGGATGCGCCGTCCGTGCGACGAGAACCCGCTGGACTGATGGCGCGTCTCGCCGACCTGACCTGGCCGGACGTCGCCGCCCGCGCGGCGTCGGGAGCGATCCTGGCGGTCCCGCTCGGCGCGACCGAGCAGCACGGCCCGCACCTGCCGCTGACGACGGACACCGACATCGCCCTCGCGTTGTGCGACGGCCTGGCGGCGGCCCGCCCGGAAGTCCTGGTCGCCCCGGCGGTGGCGTACGGCTCGAGCGGCGAGCACGCGGACTTCGCCGGGACGCTCTCGATCGGCCAGGAGGCGACGGAGTTCCTGCTGCTGGAGCTGGGCCGCTCGGCGGCGGAGACGTTCGGGCGGTTGCTGTTCGTGTCCGCCCACGGCGGCAACACCGGACCGGTCACCCGCGCGGCGGCCCGGCTGCGGGCGGAGTCCCGGGACGTTTCGGTGTTCCGGCCGCAGTGGCCGGGAGAGCCGCACGCAGGCCGGGCGGAGACGGCGCTGCAGCTGGCGATGCGGCCGGGCAGCGTCCGGATGGACCGGGCGGTGGCGGGGGACCGGCGCCCGATCGGCGAGTTGCTGCCGCTGTTGCGCGAGGGCGGAGTACGGGCGGTGACGTCGACGGGGGTGCTCGGCGACCCGACCCCGGCGACGGCCGGAGAAGGCGCGGACCTGCTGGCCGGGCTGACGGCGGCGCTGGTGTCGCATGTGGACGAATGGAGGCGGGGATGAGGGCGCGGAGCAAGCCCGGAGTGGGCGTGTGCGCGGTGCCGGCTGCGGTGCGGGGGCGGGCGAGGTCGCGAATGAGTCATTGGGGACCTCGGACGCCCCGAATGAGTCATTCGCGGCACTTGGGGGACCTGTGGCACCTTGTGCGCCGGGAGGGCGCGGGGTGGTCGCGGATGGTTCATTGGGGACCTCGCCCGCCGCGAATGAGTCATTCGCGGCACCCGCGGTGGCTGCGATGACTGGCCGCGTTGCGCTGGTCACCGGCGCCGCGCTGGGGTGGGCGGGGTCGCGAATGGGTCATTCGCGGCACTCGGGGGACCTGCGGCACCCCGAGCGCCGGGAGGGTCCGGGGTGGTCGCGAATGGGTCATTGGGGACCTCGCACGCCGCGAATGAGTCATTCGCGGCACCCGCGGTGGCCGGGATGACCACGCGAGTCGCACTCGTCACCGGGGCCGCGCGGGGGATCGGGGCCGCCACCGTTCTCCGCCTGGCGCGCCAAGACCACGCCGTCCTCGCCGTCGACCTGGCCGCCGATGATCCTGCCCTGCCCTACCCACTGGGCACCGCCGCCGACCTCGCCGCCGTCGTCGAGGAAGCCGGGGACAACGCCGCCGCCTTCGTTGCCGACGTCCGGGACCCCTCGGCCATGGCCGCCGCCGTCGCCGAAGCCGAACGGCGCTGGGGTGGGCTCGACGTCGCCATCGCCGCCGCCGGGGTCATCGCCGGGGGCGTGCCGCTGTGGGAGGTGCCGGAAGACCAGGAACGGGCCGTGCTCGAGGTCGACCTCCACGGTGTCGTCCACCTCGCCCGCGCCGCCGTGCCCGCGCTGCTGCGGCGGCCGCAACCCCGGTCGGGGCGGTTCCTCGCCGTCGCTTCGGCCGCCGCTACTCGCGGGTTGCCGATGCTCGCCGCCTACTGCGCCGCGAAAGCCGGGGTGGCCGGGCTCGTTCGCGCGCTCGGGGCCGAACTGGGGGACACCGGCGTGACCGCCAACGCCGTCAGCCCCGGCTCGACCGACACCCCCATCCTCGCCGAGAGCGCCCGCCTCTACGCCCTGCCCGACGCGGCCGCCTTCGCCGCGCAGCAGCCGGTCCGCCGGTTGCTCGACCCCGACGAGGTCGCCGCCGTGCTGGCGTTCCTCGCCGGGCCGGACAGCGGGGCCGTGACCGGTGCCGTCGTGCCCGTGGACGGCGGGCTGGCCCTGTGACGCCCTTGCCGCCCGGGTTCCGCATCGAACTCGACCAGGACACCAAGCAGCTCACCGCCGACCTCCTCTTCGGCGGCTCCCCGGCCCGCGTATTGCGGCTGAGCGCCGCCGGGCAGGCCGCCTGGAAAGACCTCGCCGACGGCCCGGTCACCTCCGCGGCCACCGGCGCGCTCGCGCGGCACCTCACCGACGCCGGGCTCGCCCACCCGCGCCCGCCCGAGCCGGACGGCCCCGCGGACCTCACCGTCGTCGTCCCGGTCTTCGGCCGGGCCGGGCCGCTGGCCCGCTGCCTCGCCGGGCTCGGCGACCGGCACCCCGTCCTCGTCGTCGACGACGGCTCCGAAGATCCGGCCGCCATCGCCGCGGTGGCCGTCGCGCACGGGGCGGAAGTCGTGCGCCGGGACGTCAACGGCGGTCCCGGCGCCGCCCGGAACACCGCGCTGGACCACGTTTCCACCGAGCTGGTGGCCTTTGTGGACAGTGACTGCGCGCCCGAGCCCGGCTGGCCGGAGCCGCTGGCCGCGCACTTCGCCGACCCGCTCGTCGCCGCGGTCGCGCCCCGTATCCGCGCCCTCGCCCCGGACACCGCGGCGGGCCGGTACACGCGGGCCGCGTCCAGCCTCGACCTCGGGGACCGGCCCGCGCGGGTCGCCCCGGGCACCCGGACGTCGTACGTGCCGACCGCCGCGCTCGTCGTCCGCCGGAGCGCGCTCACCGAGGTCGGCGCCTTCGATCCCGCGCTGCGCGTCGGCGAGGACGTCGACCTGGTCTGGCGGCTGCACGCGGCCGGGTTCCGGGTCCGGTACGCCCCGGACGTCACCGTCGCCCACCACGAACCGGAAACCTGGCGTGCCCTGCTGGGCAGGCGGGCCCGCTACGGCACCTCCGCCGCGCCGCTGGCGAAGCGGCACCCGGGCGCGCTCGCGCCGCTGGGCCTGCACCCGTGGCCCGCCGTCACCGTCGGCGCGCTGCTGGCCGGCCGCCCGCTGCTCGCCGCGGGCGGGTTCGCCGGCGCGGTGGGCGGCATGGTCCGCACCCTGCGCGCCCACGACGTCCCGGCCGACGGCGTCGTGCGCGCGATGGCCAACGCCGTCCACCAGACGTGGCTCGGCTGCGGCCGCTACGGCACCCAGTTCGCGGCGCCGCTGCTCGCCGCCCTGCTCGTCCCGCGGGGGTGGAAACGCCGCGCCGCCGTGGCGTCCCTGCTGCTCGGCCCGCCGCTGACCGCGTGGGCGAAGCACCGGCCCGCCCTCGATCCCGTCCGCTACACCGCGGCCGCCATCGCCGACGACGTCGCCTACGGCAGCGGCGTCTGGGCCGGCTGCCTGGCCCACCGCACCCTCGAGCCGGTCCGCCCGGCGCTCGTCCGCCGCCCGCTGCGCTTCACCACGAAGGGATCCCGATGACCGCCTGGTTCGAATCCGTCGCCGAAGCCCAGCGCCGCGCGAAGAAACGGCTGCCCCCGTCGGTCTACTCCGCCCTGATCGCCGGTTCGGAGAAGGGCCTCACCCTGGCCGACAACGTCGGCGCGTTCGACGAGCTGCGGTTCGCGCCGCGCACCGCGGGCCACCACGGGCAGCGCGACCTGGGCACGCACGTGCTCGGCCGGGACGTCGCCCTCCCGGTGCTGATCTCCCCGACCGGGGTGCAGGCCGTGCACCCCGACGGCGAGGTCGCGGTGGCCAGGGCCGCCGCCGCGCGCGGGACGTCGATCGGGCTGTCCTCCTTCGGCAGCAAGCCGATCGAGGAGGTGGTCGCGGCGAACCCGAACACCTACTTCCAGGTCTACTGGACCGGCACGCGCGACGACATCCGCCGCCGCCTCGACCGCGCCCGCGCCGCCGGGGCCGCCGGCATCATCCTCACGCTCGACTGGTCGTTTTCGCACAGCCGCGACTGGGGCAGCCCGCACATCCCCGAGCGGCTGACCCCGCGTGAGCTGCTGCGGTTCGCCCCGGAGGGGCTGACCCGCCCGCGCTGGCTCCTCGACTACGTCAAGACGCGGCGGCTGCCCGACCTGAGCGTGCCGAACATGGCGTCACCGGGTGAAGCGGCGCCGACGTTCTTCGGCGCGTACGGCCAGTGGATGCAGACGACGCCGCCGTCGTGGGAGGACGTGGCGTGGCTGCGCGCGCAGTGGGACGGCCCGTTCCTGCTCAAGGGCGTGATCCGGGTCGACGAGGCCCGCCGCGCGGTCGACGTCGGCGTCAGCGCGCTCTCGGTGTCCAACCACGGCGGCAACAACCTCGACGGCACGCCGGCGACGATCCGGGCCCTGCCCGCGATCGCGGACGCGGTCGGCTCGCACGTGGAAGTCCTGCTGGACGGCGGTATCCGCCGCGGCAGCGACGTGGTGAAAGCGCTGGCTCTGGGCGCGAAGGCGGTCCTGATCGGCCGCGCGTACCTGTGGGGCCTGGCCGCCGGCGGGCAGGCGGGGGTGGAGAACGTCCTCGACGTCCTGCGCACCGGGATCGACTCGACGCTGCTCGCGCTGGGCAAGAAGAGCGTCCACGAGCTGACCAGGGACGACGTGCTGGCGCCCGAGGGATTCGCGGCCGAACTCGGCGCCGCGCACGAGCGTGGCCCGGGCTCGTGAGCCCGGGCCACGCTCAGCGACTTCAGTAGCCGTAAACGGTTTCGTAGACCCGCTCGGACGCGTTCGTCGCGACCAGGCCGTTGGCCCACAGCGAGTTCACGCGGCTGCGCTCGGCCGAGTTCGGCACCGCGTTGGTGCAGGACGGGCCGGGGCCGCCACCCGACATCAGCTCCGAGCACGGGCCCGAGTAGTGGTCCGGCAGCCCGAGGGCGTGGCCGGTCTCGTGCGCCGCGATGCGGGTAGGGTTGTACTGGCGGGCCTGGGTGTAGTCGATGAAGATGGTGCCGCTGCCGTGCCCGTTGGTCGAGGCGTAGGAACCGCGGGGGTCGTTGCCCTCGGTGTAGCGCAGGCTCGCGCCGGAGTTGCGCTCGACCAGTCTGACGTTGGTCACGCTGTTGTTCCAGTTGGCGGCACCGGCGTTGATCACCGAGCGGAACGACGGTGCGCTGGCGGTGCTGTAGTACACCGTGGTGACCGCGGCTTCCTGCTCGGTGGCGGCCGACGCGGTCCCCGCGGCGAGCGGGGTCATGGTCAGGGCGAGCGCGGCTGCGCCGACCAGGGCGAACTTCCTCGACATCGGAGAACTCCTCGTGGGGACGGGGATTTGCCGGAATTGCGCGCGCTGTCGAAAATTTACCCGGAAGACACCTTCGCCGGAGCCGACTAACGTAGGGGCCCGGGAATGGTGATTTACCAACACCTTCGTCGGGTTGACAAGCTTTCGGTCAGTGGTCCCGGGTGAGGTCCAGGAGCTGCCGTTCCAGCTTCCGCGCCGCCTCGACGTCGATGCCGACGCCCCACAGCGGCGCGGTGCTCGCCCCGTCGGCCGCGGCGACCACGAGGGTGACGACGTCCGCGGGCAGGCCGTCGTCGTGGAGCTCGCGGTCCCAGCGCTCGGCGTCCGCGCGCGCCATCGCGCCGATCTCCGGGAACGAGATCAGCTGGGCGATCAGCGCGATGTTCTCCCGGACGGCGACCTCGTCGTGGGACGTGTCCAGCGACGCCCGGACGTAGGCGCGGGTGAGCCGGCCCGGCGCGGTGTCGGCCGGGTCGAGCGCCGCCTGGACCTCGGCGCGAAAGGTGTCGAGGATGTCCTGGGCGAGCGTGCGCACCAGCGCGTCCTTCGCCGGGAAGTGGTACAGCAGCCCGCCTTTCGACACGCCGGCCTCCCGCGCGATGTCGTCGAGGGACGCCGAGATCCCCCGCGTGCGGAGGGCGGTGGCGGCCGCGTCGAGCAGCGCCCGGCGCGTTTCTTCGGGGCTGCGCCCGGCTTTGCGAGGCATGCTCAGTCCTTTCCGGACGGAATGGTACGCCAGGCGATCAGCGCGGCGACGGCGGTGACGGCGGCCGCCGCCAGCGACGTCACCTGCATGGCGCCGGTGAAAGCGTCCCGTGCCGCCTGGGCGGCGCCGGACGCGGGGTCGAGCGCGGACGCCGCCGAGGCGAGCGACTCGCGGACCTCGCCGGGCGCGCCGTCGGGCAGGAAAGCGCGGTACGCCACGGTGACCAGCGAGCCGAGGAGTGCGATGCCCAGCGCCGCACCGAGTTCGTAGGCGGTCTCGGAGATCGCCGACGCCGAGCCCGCCTTGTCGCGCGGGACGGCCGAGAGCACCGAGTCGACGGTCAGCGTCAGCGCCAGTCCGACGCCGAGGCCGACCGGCACCAGCGTCAGGCCCAGCCACCAGTACTGCGACGCCTGTTCGGCGACCGCGACCGAAGCCAGCCCGAGCGCGGCGACGGCCAGTCCGGCGGCGACGGCGCGGCCCTGGCCGAGCCGCCGCACGACCACGCTGACCGCGGCCACGACGGCGATCGAGGCGAGCGTCGCCGGCATCTCCGCGAGCCCGGCGTGCAACGGCGAGAAGCCGCGGACCAGCTGCAGGTACTGCGAGAAGAAGAACAGCAGCCCCATCAGCGCGAAGACCGCGATGAAGTTCGCGAGCACCGCGCCGCTGAAGGCGCCGTTGCGGAACAGGCGCACGTCGATCAGCGGGTCGGCGGTGCGGCGCTGACGGCGGACGAACAGCGCCCCGGCGGCGGCACCGAGCACGGCCGCCACGGCCACCTGGACGTCGAGGCCTTCGCTGACCGCGTGCTTGACGGCGTAGACCAGCGGGACGATCGCCACCATCGAGAGTGCGGCCGAGAGCAGGTCGAACCGGCCCGGGTGCGGGTCGCGCGACTCCGGCAGCAGGAACGCGCCGGCGATCAGGAAGACGACGACGACCGGCACGTTGATCAGGAACACCGAGCCCCACCAGTAGTGCTCCAGCAGGGTGCCGCCGACGAGCGGGCCGAGCGCGATGCCGCCGCCGGAGCCCGCCGACCAGATCGCGATGGCGCGGGTGCGCTCGCGCGGGTCGGTGAACAGGGTGCGGATGAGCGAGAGCGTCGACGGCATGATCGTCGCGCCCGCGACCCCGAGCAGCAGCCGCGCGACGACGAGCACGCCGGCGGTGGGGGAGAAGGCGGCCAGGACGGAGGCGGCGCCGAACGCGGCCGTGCCGAGGAGCAGCACCTTCTTGCGGCCGAAGCGGTCGGCGAGGTTCCCCGCCGTGACGAGCAGGCCGGCCAGCGCGAGGGAGTAGACGTCGCCGATCCACAGGATTTCGGTGGCCGTCGGCGCGAGCTCGCGGGTCAGCGACGGCACGGCGAGGTACAGCACGGTGCCGTCGATCGCGAGCAGGAGCACCGCGCCGACGAGCACGCCCAGCGCGGCCCACCGGCGACGCTGGCTGAGGGGTCTCACGATCGTGGTCATGACAGTTACTATACCGTCTGGACGGTACAGTAACGCGGGTGAGTTCGGCCACGGAATGCCGGTCGCCGATTGCGGGTTGTGGCTACGCTGGAGGAGTCGGGAGGAGCGGGCATGACGGCCGAAGAGCTGATGATCGAGTTCGCGCTGATCCGGCTGGACCACCCGGACCTCGACCTGGAGGAGATCGCGGCTCTGGTCGTCCGCCGGGGCGGACCGGAGCGCGAGCTGGAGTTCGCCTCCCGCAACCTGGCCGACCGCGGCGAACTGCGCGGCGCGACCTTCCCGACGGCGGTGGAGTACGTCCTGCGGGTGGTCCTCACCCTGCGCGGCCCCTCGGACTAGCGGTCGGAGCCGGTCCGATGCAAGGAATGAATCATTCACTACGTCGGACGCAGTGAATGACTCATTCCTTGCGTTTCAGGCGCCGGTGGCCGCCCGCTGCAGGCCGCGGCGGTCGAAAACCAGCTCGCGGGCCGTGCCCAGTGCTGTCGCGATCGCGCCCGCCAGGACAGCGTCCTCGCCGAGCTGACCGGCCACGATCTCCGGGACCACCGGGGTCGTCGCCGCCAGTGCGCGGCGCATCGGGGCGGCCAGGAGGTCCGCGTTGCCGCCGATGCCGCCACCCAGGACGATCAGGCGCGGGTCCAGGACCGCCGTCACCGCGGAGACCACGTACGCCAGCTTCTCCGCTTCCTCCTCGACCACGGCGAGCGCCCGTGCGTCGCCCGCGCGGGCCAGCCGGAACACGTCCTTCGCCGTGCGTGCCTTCGTCAGGCCCAGCGCGCGGGCCGCGTCGGCCACGGCCTGGCCCGCGGCCGCCGTTTCGACCGGGCCGGGGCGGCGGGCGGCCGCGCCGGCGGGCGGTGGGCCGGAGGGCAGGGGGCCGTACGGCAGGTCCGCGATCTCGCCCGCCGCGCCGTGCGCGCCGCGGAACAGCTTGCCGTCGACCAGCAGCCCCATGCCGATGCCGGTGCCGACCGTCAGGCACACCAGCACGTCGACGCCGAGCGCCGCGCCGAGGGCGTGCTCGCCGACCGCGCACAGGTTCGCGTCGTTCTCCACCACCACGTCCGAGCCGGCGACGGCGAGCGCGGAGACGAGCTCGTGCAGCAGCCCGCGCCGCTCCCAGCCGGGCAGGTTGGGAGCGCGGTGCACCGTCCCGGTCGCCGGGTCGGGAACGCCGGGGGTGCCGACGACCGTCGACACGACCTCGTGCGGCCGCAGCCCGGCCGCGGCGACCGCGCGTTCGACGAATTCGCTCACCGTGCGCACCAAGGCGCTCGCCGAGCGGCACCGGTTGGGCTCGTCCAGCCGGGTGACGATGCTGCCTTCGAGGTCGGCCACGGCGATCCGGATCGCGCGCCGCCCGATGTCGACGCCGACGACGTGCCCGGCGTCCGGCGCGGCCTGGTAGACGACGGCCGCGCGTCCCGGCCCGGCCAGGCTCCGGCCAGTGGTCCGGACCAGTCCGTGCTGCTCCAGATCGAGCAGCGCCTGCCCCACCGTGGGCTTCGAAAGCCCGGTGTCCGCCGCGATCTGCGGCCGCGTCGCCTCGCCGTGCGCGCGCAGCCGGTCCAGGACCAGGCGCTGGTTCAGCGCCCGCATGTTCGCCGGGGTTCCCACCTGCGGCCCGTTTTGCCCCACTCAGTCCTCCTGTGTTGCCGCAAGTTTATCCACGGAACTCTTTCGACTCCGCTCGTTCTATGTTAAGAAACTTTACTAACTACTAGCCGGAGGCACGCCGTGAGTTCACCCACCCGTTCAGGGGCGCCACAGCCGGCCCTTGAGCGCAAGATCGGCCCCCTGCAGGCCACCGCGATCAACATGACCCAGATGTGCGGTATCGGCCCGTTCGTCACGATCCCCGCCATGGTCGCCACCATGGGCGGCCCGCAGGCGATGTTCGGCTGGATCATCGGGGCGATCGTCGCGCTGGCCGACGGGCTCATCTGGGCCGAACTCGGCGCCGCCATGCCGGGCGCCGGCGGCACCTACCTGTACCTGCGCGAAGCGTTCCAGTACCGCACCGGCCGGCTGATGCCGTTCCTGTTCGTGTGGAGCGCGGTGCTGTTCATCCCGCTGATCATGTCGACCGGCATCATCGGCCTCGTCCAGTACCTCGGCTACCTGATCCCCGGCGTCACCGACGACGCGGGGACGACGCCGCTGGGCAAGATCATCGGCGTCGGCGTCACGCTCGTCATCGTCGCCGCGCTGTTCCGCAAGATCGGCCAGATCGGCAAGCTGACCACGGTGCTGTTCGTGGTCATGCTGATCGCGGTCCTCACCACCGTCGTCGCCGCGTTCACGCACTTCAGCGGCGCGCAGGCGTTCGCCTTCACCCCGGGCGCGTTCAGCTCGGCCGGCACGGGCACCTTCTGGGGCGGCCTCGGCGCCGGCCTGATCATCGCCATCTACGACTACCTCGGCTACAACACCACCGCCTACCTCGGCGGCGAGGTGCGCGACCCGGGCCGGACGCTCCCGCGGTCGATCCTCTTCTCGATCGTCGGCATCATGAGCCTGTACTTCCTGCTGCAGGTCGGCGTGCTCGGCTCGGTCCCGCTCGAAGAGCTCAAGACCGCCACCTCGGTCGCCTCCACCGTGCTCGAACAGGCGTGGGGCACCGTGACGGCGAAGATCGTCACCGTCTTCATCGTCGTCGCGGCCATCGGCTCGGTGTTCGCCGGCCTGCTCGGCGGCTCGCGCGTGCCGTTCGAAGCCGCGCGCGACAAGGTGTTCCTGCCGATGTTCGGCAAGCTGCACCCGAAGCTGAACCTGCCGACCGCGGGCGTGCTCACCATGGGCGCCATCACGATCATCGGCTCGCTGTTCACGCTGACCGACGTCATCAACGCCGCCGTCGCCACCCTGGTCATCATCCAGTCGCTGGCGCAGGTCGTGGCCATCGTGACGCTGCGCCGCCGCCAGCCGGAGCTGAAGCGGCCGTACCGGCAGTGGCTCTACCCCGTCCCGACGCTGCTCGCGCTGGTCGGCTGGGTCTACATCTACGTCTCCGCGACGCCGCTGTCGATCGGGCTGTCGCTGGGCTGGATCGCCCTCGGCGCGCTCGCGTACCTAGTCTACGCCAAGGCCGAGCGCACCTGGCCGTTCGGGCCCAAGGAGATCAAAGAGGCGTTCGCCGCCGACGCGGAAGGGGCTCAGGCATGACCCGGAAACTCGCGGCGGTGGCCGCGCTGCTGCTCGTCCCCGGCGTGCTCGCCGTCGCGGGGCCCGCCGCCGCGCAGGACACGCAAGCGCTTTCGAAGCCGCACGGGCTCACCACCATCGGCACGCAGGGCTGGCAGGTCCTGACCACCGCGAAGGTCAAGGACGGCGGGGAAAAGGTCTCCACGCCGGGGTACGCCACCCGCGGCTGGCTGCCGGTGAAGCCGGACGACGCCGGCGCGCCCGGCACCGAGATCGCCGCGCTCGTGCAGAACGGCCAGTGCCCGGACGTCTTCTACTCCGACAACCTGCGCAAGTGCTTCGGGTACGTCGACAAGCTCGGCCCCGTCGTCACGAAGCCGTTCTCCGACCCGTGGTGGTACCGCACCGACTTCACGCCGGACCTCCGCGGCGGGCAGCACGCGAAGCTGACCATCCCGGGCATCGTCGGCGAGGGCGACGTCTGGGTGAACGGGAAACTCGTCGCCACCAAGGGCATCGTCAGCGGCGCGTTCGCCGGGCACACCTTCGACGTCACGAAGCTGGTGAAGCCGGGCAAGAACACCCTGGCGATCAAGGTCTACCCGAACGACCCGCTGAAGATGTACACCCTCGACCAGGTCGACTGGGGCCAGATCCCGCCGGACAACAACACCGGCATCCAGTTCCCGCCGACGCTGCAGGTGTCCGACGCGCTCGCCGGCGACAACGCCCACGTGGTGCAGGACAACGCACCCGACCTGTCCAGCTCGAAGCTGACGGTGAAGGTCGACGTCACCAACGACACCGCCGCGCCGCGGACCGGCGACGTCGCCGCGACGATCACCCCGCCCTCGGGCGCGCCGATCGTGGTCGGGCAGCGCGTGACGATCCCCGCCAACACCAAGCGGACCGTGACGTTCGCGCCGGTGAAGATCGCGCACCCGCGGGTCTGGTGGCCGTACTCGATGGGTGACCAGCCGCTGTACACGCTGACCACCGCGGTCTCGCAGGACGGCGTGCTCTCGACGTCGTCGAAGAGCACCTTCGGCATCCGCACGGTGACCTCGCGCCTGGTCGGGAAGTCTGCGGCGCTGCCGGAGGGCGCGCGGCAGTTCTCGGTCAACGGCAAGGACTTCGTCTTCCGCGGCGGCGGGTTCGCGCCGGACCTGTTCCTGCGCTACGACGCCGCCGACACCGCGCACCAGATCGCGCTGATCAAGAACCTGGGCCTGTCCGGCGTCCGGCTCGAGGGCCACGACATGCCGCAGGACTTCTACGACCAGGCCGACCGCGCCGGGCTGCTCGTCATCGGCGGCTTCCTCTGCTGTGACGCCTGGCAGCCCGAAGACGCCTCGACGCTGACCGAGCGCGACTACCGGATCATGCACGACTCGGCGTACACCATCGCGCAGATGGAGCGCGGCCACCCGAGCGTCTTCAACTACGGCTGGAGCGACAACGAGCCGGTGCCGCGCCAGGAGTCCGAGACGCTGAAGGCGTTCGAGGAAGCCGACTTCCAGGTGCCGGTGATCGCTTCGGCGGAGTACAAGAGCACGCCGACGCTGGGCCAGTCCGGGGAGAAGGAAGGCCCGTACGACTGGGTTCCGCCGTCCTACTGGTACGACGGCTCGCACTTCGACGCCTCCGATGACAGCCGCACCAACGCCGGTGGCGCGTGGGGCTTCGCGAGCGAGCAGAGCGCCGGGCACACCGTGCCGACGCTGGACTCGATCAAGCGATTCCTTTCGCCCGCCGAGCAGGCGAAGCTCTGGCAGGACCCGGCGTACAACCAGTACCACGCGAACTTCGAGCCGGGACACGGCGGCTACGCGTTCGGCACGCTGTACACCCTCGACCAGTCGATCGCGCAGCGGTACGGGAAGTGGAGCTCGCTGAAGTCCTATGTGGACCTCGCGCAGATCGCGAACTACGAGAACACGCGCTCGCAGTTCGAGGCGTTCCTGCACCACTCCAAGGACAAGGACAGCCCGTCGACCGGTGTCGTCTACTGGCAGCTGAACAAGGGCTGGCCGACGCTGCTGTGGTCGCTCTACAACGACGACGGCGACCAGGCGGGCGCGTTCTTCGGCGCCAAGAAGGCGAACAAGCCGCTGCACGCGCTCTACGGCTACGACAACGGATCTGTCACGCTCGACAACCTCGGCGCGGCCACGCAGTCCGGGCTGTCGGTGCAGGCCCGGGTGCTCGACACCGCGGGCAAGGTCCTCGACGACCAGACGGCGTCCGGGATTTCGCTGGCCTCGCAGGGCGTGCGCACCGGTGTGCTGAAGCCGAAGGTGCCGGCCGAGACGAAGGCGCCGGCGAAGGCGCAGGTGTACTTCGTCGAGCTGCAGGTGAAGCAGGGCGGGAAGGTCGTCGACCGGAACGTCTACTGGCTGTCCACGCAAAAGGACGTCGTCGACTGGGCGAAGACGCTGGGCAACCCGCAGGCCACGCTGTCGCAGTACAGCGACCTGCAGGCGCTGCAGAACCTGCCGAAGTCGCAGGTCGGCGCGGTGGCGTCGACGCGCTCGAGCGGCGGTGACCTCGTCACGACGGTGACCGTGACCAACACGGCGAAGAACCCGGGCGCGGCCTTCTTCCTGCGCGCCGACGTCCGCCGCGGGACGCCGGACGGCCGCGAGGCCGCGGGCGACAACCAGCTCGCGAACGCGACCTGGGACGACAACGACATCACGCTGTGGCCGGGCCAGTCGCAGACGCTGACCGTCACGTACCAGGCGGCCGACCTGCGGGGCGCGGCGCCGGTGATCAGCGTCGACGGGCTGAACACGGGCCGGATCGTGGTGCGGGGGAGCGGCCGGTGAGCGGGGACCGGATTCTCGGCATCGACTTCGGCGGCACGAAGGTGGCGCTGGGGATCGCCGACCGCGACGGCACCCTGCTGGCCACGCGCCGGCTGGACACCGACGCGCACGCGGGCGCCGAGCAGGTGGTGGTGCGGGCGCTGGCCGGGGCGCGCTCGCTCCTGGCCGACACGGGTGCGGTGCCGGCCGCGATCGGCGTCGTCAGCCCGGGGATCGTGCTGCCGGAGGAGATCCTGCTCGCGCCGAACGTGCCGGGCTGGGAGCAGCTGCACCTGGCGGAGCTGGTGGCGGCGGAGTTCCCCGGCACGCCGATCTCGGTGGGCACGGACGCGAAGGCGGCGGCGCTGGCGGAATGGCGCTGGGGCGCGCTGGCCGGGGCCGACCCGGCGGTGTTCCTCTCCCTGGGTACGGGCATCGCGGCGGCGGTGCTGGTCGGCGGCCGGGTGCTGACCGGCGCCAACGGAGCTGCGGGCGAGATCGGGTACAACCTGCTCTCGCCGCAGGACACCGAGGGTTTCGCGAGCGGAGCGGCGCCGCTCGAAGAAGCCGTCGGTGGGCGTGGGCTGGGCGGCCGGGCGAGCGAATTGCTCGGCCGCCCGGTCACCGCCGGGGAGCTGTTCGCACTGGCCAAGGAGAACGTCGAGGCCAAGGAACTGGTGACGGCGGCACTCGACGAGCTGTCGATGCACGTGGCCAACCTGGCGATCTTCCTGGACCCCCAGCGCATCGCGGTCGGCGGCGGCCTGGTCCGCTCGGCGGACGTCCTGCTCCCGGCACTGGCGGACCGCCTCGCCCACGCGGTCCCGTTCCCGCCGGAGCTGGTCTCGGCCCGCTTCGACCAGGACGCGTCCCTGCTCGGCGCGGTGGCGCTGGCATTGGGCGAGTAACCGTCCGGGCGGCGCGCCGGTGCCCCGACCCGGCGCGCCACCCGGTGCCACGTAACAGCGGCCGGAGTTCCCGCGACCTTCCCGGGCAGGACTGCCCGGAGGGAACCATGGACGCGATCAACGAGTTCATCAAGCAGTACCTCATGGGACCGGACGACCTGGCCGAGGTGGTGCTCGGGTGGTCGCTGTTCCCCGGCATCGTGCTGACCCTGTTCCTCCTGCACGGATTCGTCACGTCCTGGCTGGACCTCGGCAAGAAGACGATCAAGGCGGCTCGCGCGGCGAAGGAGATCGGCGACCGGATCACCCGCACCCCGCGCGGGCGGCTGGGTGCCGCGCTCGGGGTGACCGCGCTGGTGCTCGTCCTGGAAGCGGCGTGGGCCTTCGCCGCCGTCGTGATGGGCAACATCCTCTACTACGCCTACTACAAGGCACCCGCCGAGTTCACGGGTCCGAAGCAGAACATGTTCAGCTTGCCGCCGCACGAGCTGTTCTACCGGATCGACTGGCTGGGCTACAGCTTCTTCAGCTCGATCTACGTGCCGTTGCTGCTGGTGCTGCTCGCCCTCACGGTCGCGCGGCCGGCCTGGATCGGCAACCTCGGGGTGTGGATCGCGAACCTGCCGATGATCGTGCTGGTGGTGACCACCGCGTTCGTGGTCTTCATCGAGCTGGTCCTCGACGTCTGGTTCGCCGGTGCGCCGATCGCGAAGTACCCCGAACTGGCCTGGCAGGGCAGTTTCCTGGGGATCGCGGCCGTCTTCGCCCTCGCCTCGCTCGCCGCGTTCTCGGCCGCGGCCCGGCTTCGGGGTCAGTGGTCGGTGCTGCTCGGCCGACCCGCCTAAGCCGCCGCTGCGGCCAATTCCTCGGTCCGCCGGAACGCCGCCGGCGAAAGCTGGATCCACACCAGGACCGCGCTCAGCGCCTGCACCGCGGCCGCCACCACCCAGACGCCCCGCAGGCTCCAATGCGCCGCGACCAGTCCGCCCGTCAGCGCGCCCAACGGCGTCAGTCCCCAGGCCAGTGCCCGGTGGCTGGTCAGCACCCGGCCCAGGAGCGGGGCCGGGGTGAAGCGCTGGCGGCTGGACTGGGAACAGACGTTCCAGACCAGCACCGTCGAGGTCAGGAACACGAGGACCACGCCGATCAGCGGTGGCCACGGCGGGAGCACCGCCAGCAGCAGCGGGGCCACCGCGCCCAGGCTCTGCGCCAGCCGCATCGACCAGGCGTAGCCGAGGCGGTCGACGATCCGCTGGACCACGAACGACGACACCACCCAGCCGACGGCGAGGCAGGCCAGCAGCAGGCCGTAGCCGACCGCGTCGACGTGCAGGATCTGGGTCGCGTACAGCACGAACATGGAGTTGCCGGCGCTGGCGGCGAACGAGCCCAGCGCCACGTTCAGCGTGATCGACCGCAGCAGCGGCGTCCGCACGAGGTGGGTGAGGCCGGCCGACAGGTCACGCAGCGGGTGGGTGCGTGCGGCGACCACGGCCGTCGACGGGATGCGCCGGGTCAGCAGCAGCGCGAGCAGCGCGCACGCCGCCGCCAGCCACGCGGGCGCACCGGCGCCGACGACGACCAGGAAGCCCGTCAGCGGGGGCACGACGAACTGGACCACGCCCCGGTCGATCACCGTCAGCCGCGCGTTGGCGTGGGCCAGGCGGTCCGGCTCGACCAGCTCGGGCACGAGCGCCCCGCTGGCGCCGTCGCCGAGCACCTGCGCCGAGGTGACGACGAAGGCGACGACGAGCAGCACGGGCAAGCTCAGCAGCCCGGCCGACGCGACGGCCGCCAGCACGAGCGCGGCCCCGACCTGCACGGCGTACGCCCAGGCGAGCACGGCAGTCCGCCGCACGCGGTCGATGAGCACCCCGGCGAACAGCGACAGCAGCAGCCACGGCGCCTGCCCGGCGACGTTGACGAGCGAGATCGCGCGCGGGTCGGTCGTGACGGACACGGCGAGCAGCGGCAACGCGGCCAGCATCAGGCCTTCGGCGGACGAACCGGACACCGCTACGGCCTGCAACCGGACCCATCTGCTCGCCATGATCACCACCCTGCCGAAGCGGGGCTCGTGACCCAAGTGATTTAACTGCGACGCCCCGCCCCGAAGCGGGCGATGAGCGGCGCCGACCCGATCCCGTGCAGGACCACGCTGCCCAGGACGCAGACCACGGTGATCGTCAGCACGACGTCTTCGTCGCCCGTGGCGAGGCCGTTGAGCGCGAGCAGGCCGAAGACGATCGACGTCGTCCCGCGGGGGCCGAGCGCGCCGACGAGGAACCGGTCGCGGCCGGACAGGTCCGTCCGGAGCAGGGACAGCAGCACCGGCCCGATGCGCAGGACCGTGAGTGCGGCGAGGCAGAACACGACGACCTGCCAGCTCAGCCCGAACCGGACGACGAGCACGCTGATCGCGCCGACCACGAACCACATGCCCATGGTCAGCAGGCCGGTGACCTCCTCCAGCAGCTGCAGTTCGGCCGTGGGGCTGGTCAGGATGTCGCGGGCTCGCTCCGGCACCTTGCGGATGTAGGAGGCGGCGCTGCCGCGGAAGACGTACCGGAACGCGATGCCGCACACGAACGAGGCCACGAACCCGTTGCCGCCGACGGCGACGGTCGCCGCGTAGGCCAGCAGGGGCGCCGTCAGGACGGCGACGCGGCGGCCGTGGGCGGACGTCCAGCCCGCCCGGGCGGCCAGGAACAGCAGGAGCCCGATCAGCGCGCCGACGGCGGCACCCATGATGATCGCCTTGATGGCGAACGGCAGCGCCGTGGCCAGCGCGTCTTCCGGGGTGTTCTGCTCGTTGTCGGTCCGCGCCAGGATCAGCGCGAACAGGAACACCGGCGAGACCAGCCCGTCGTTGTAGCCGCTTTCGATGTTGAGCACCCCGCGCACCGGCGCCGGCAGGGCGCGGTCGCGGACCACGCGCTCGGCCGCGGCGAAGTCGCTCGGGATCACGATGCACGCGATCAGCAGGAGCAGCGGCCACGACAGGTCCGGCAGCAACACGGCCCCGAGCAGCACCGCCAGCGCGATGCTCAGCGGCATGGCGATGAGCAGGACGCGCGCGACCAGGCCGGGGGAGCGGCCCCACAGCCGTCCGCCGCGGACCTCGGTGGCGTCGACGAACAGCAGCATCGCGAGGATGAGCTCGGCGACGTGCTGGGCGATCTCGGTGTTGAAGACCTCGACCAGCGCGTCCGGCGCCACGGTCAGGGCGGCCGCGGCCCCGCACCCCACCATGAGCACCGGGGCCGCGATGTTCCAGCGGTCCAGCCGCGCCGCCAGGAGCGAGCGGAGCAGGTACGCGGCCGAGAGCACCAGCAGTGCGGGGATGAACATCGGGCTCCACGGCTCGCGTCGGCAGGTCGCGGCCGAGCCTACCGTCCGATGTGGAGGGTCGCCCGGCTCACCGCGGCGGGACCCTCCTGTGCCGGTCGACCAGGGTGGTGGCGATGTCGGCGAGCTTGACGTTGAGGTCCTGGGACGTCCGGCGCAGCACTTCGAAGGCCCGCTCGGCGGTGAGGCCTTGGCGGGCCATCAGGATGCCCTTGGCCTGGCCGATGACGTCGCGGGATTCGATCGCGCGGTGCAGGTGGGCGTCGCGGAGCTCGGCGACTTCGGCCGCCTGGCTGCGGGCCAGCGCGAGCGAGCCGTGCGTGGCCAGCAGGAGCGCGCGGTGGCGGTCGTCCTCGGTGATGCCGTCGCGGTGGCTGTAGACGTTCAGCGCGCCGCGGATCGCCGCCGGCTCGCCGGCCGGCTGCAGGGCGGTGGACAGCACCGAGCCGAACCCGTGGCGGGTGGCCGCGGCGGCGAACTGCGGCCACGGCGTGGTGCCGGAGAGGTCCTGGGCGAGCGTGTAGCCCGGGCCGTCGGGCCGCGCCGCGTCGACGCAGGGGCCGCGGCCGGCCTCGTACTGGGCGCGGTCCAGTTCGGCGGCGACGGCACCGGTCTGGAACGGGGTGGAGTACCGGCCCGCCTGGTCCCGCACGGTGACGCTGACCAGCTCGGAGTGCGGGATGACCACGACGGCGGCCGACGCGACCTGCCGCAGCGCCTGCTCGACGGTGGCGGCGTCGAGCAGCACGCGGGTCAGTGCGGCGAGCTGCTCCCCGAGCCCGTCGCCGGGCCGGGCCGACGCCGGCCGGGTGGCGAGCGCGGCGTCGACCGTCGCGTGGATCGGCAAGAGCGCGCCGGGGATCACGGCGCGCACGACCCGGCCCACCGGCTGGTTCCCGCCGAGCACCGCGGCCGCGTGGACGCCCTGCTCGAGGTGGTGTTCGGCGAACAGCCCGAGCAGCCTCGCCCCGGCGGCCGACAATGCGGACACTTCGCGCAGGTCCAGGATGAGGAACCGGGGTGGCGGCAGCGTCGCGGTGTCGTCGGCGAGCTCTTGGGCGAACCGCTCGCCCGCGGCGCCGGCGAACTCGCCCCGCAAGCGCAGGACGAGCGCCGACTCGGCGGTGTGCAGGCTGACCTGCGGGTCGTCGTGCGGCATCACGGTCCTCTCGCCGGCACTCCTGTTCTCCGTCTTTGGCCTTCCCGGTGGAGTACCCGCGCGGGTGGGGTCGGCAAACCGTCCTCAGGGGACTACGAGGACCGGCCAGTGCCCCGCCCGGATGAGCTTCGTCGCGACCGAACCCGCGAACCGGTGCCCCGCCTTCTGGGAGGCGCCGACCACCACCGTGTCGGCCTGGCACCGGTCCGCGGTGTCGCGCAGCGTCGCGTACGGGTCGCCGAACGCCGTCACGAACGTGACCGGTACTCCCAGCTCGTCCGCCGCTTCGCGCATCTGGCCGCGCAGTTCCGCGGCCAGGTGGGTGATCGTTTCGTGCTCGATCAGGGCCGCGACGGCCGGCCGCAGCGGCAGCAGCGGGGCGGGGCAGCCGACGAAGGCGACGATCAGCCTGCCGGCCTGGCGGCGGGCCATGCCGAAGGCGAAGGCCGCCGCCCGCATGGCCGTGTCGGAGCCGTCCACCCCGGCCAGGATGGCCCGCGCCGCCGGGTCCCGGCGCGGGCCGAAGTGCTCCACCGTGGACTGGAACGCGCCGGCCCCGTCGCCGCTCATCGTCGTCTTCCTTACCGCTTGGCCGGTTCCGCCGCGGCCGGTTCCGCCGGCTCCGCCAGGTCGATCGTCGTACGGAGGGTGATCGGCTTCAGCAGCAGCGCCGCCAGCACGCCGACGACCGCGACGGCCGCCGAGATGAGGAAGATGTGCGCGGTCGCGTCGCCGTACACCGTGTGCACGACCGTCTGGACCTGCGGTGGCAGCGCCTTGAGGTTCAGCGCGCTGACTCCGCCCGTCGACGCCTGGCCCGCCGGCACGTGCAGGGCGGCGGCCAGGTCGGCGGAGACGCGGTTGGCGAGGACGGCGCCGAGCACCGAGACGCCGATGGTGCCGCCGAGGGACCGGAAGAACGTCACCGATGCGCTCGCCGCGCCGAGGTCGCGCAGCGGGACGTCGTTCTGCACGGCCAGCACGAGGTTCTGCATGGTCATGCCCACGCCGGCGCCGACCACGGCCATCGCGATCCCGACGATCCACAGCGGGGTGGCGTGGTCGACCGTGCCGAGCCCGAGGAAGCCGAGGACCAGGACGATCGTGCCGGCCACGATGTACGGCTTGATCTTGCCGGTGCGGCTGATCAGCCGTCCGGAGACGGTCGAGGACACGAGCACGCCCGCCATCAGCGGCATGGTCAGCAGGCCCGCTTGGGTGGGCGTGTAGCCGCGGCCGATCTGGAAGTACTGGCCGAGGAACACCGCACCGCCGAACATCGCCATGCCGACCGCGAGGCTCGCGATGATCGCCAGCGCAGGGGTGCGCTGGACGACGATCTCCAGCGGCACGACGGGTTCGCGCACCTTCGTCTCCACCAGCACGGCGAGCGCGAGCAGCACGAGCCCGCCCGCGACCATGACGCCGGTTTGCCAGGAGAGCCAGTCGAAGGAGTTGCCGACGAACGAGACCCAGATCAGCAGCACGCTGACGCCGGCCGCGATCAGCCCGGCGCCGAGGTAGTCGACCTTCACGTCGTCGCGGCGCACGGTTTCCAGCTTCAGGGTCCGCTGCAGCACGGCGAACGCGAGCACCGCGATCGGGACGCCGACGAAGAAGCACCAGCGCCACCCCAGCCACGGCACGTCCACGATCAGGCCGCCCAGCAGCGGCCCGCCGACCGTGGCGACCGCCATCACGGCGCCGAGGTAGCCGTTGTACCGGCCGCGCTCGCGCGGCGGGATGATCGCCGCGATCACCACCTGGACCAGCGCCTGCAGGCCGCCGACGCCGATGCCCTGGAACGCGCGCGCCGCGATCAGCTGCCCGGGGTCCTGGCTGAACCCGCTGATCGTGGAGCCGGCCACGAAGATCACGATCGCGACCTGGACCAGCGTCTTCTTGTTGAACAGGTCGGCGAGCTTGCCCCAGATCGGGGTGGTGGCCGTCGCCGCCAGCAGCGTGGCCGTGACGACCCAGGTGTACTGCGCCTGGGTGCCGTTCAGCGAGCCGATGATCAGCGGCAGCGACGTCGACACGACGGTCGAGCTGATCATGGCCACGAACAGGGCCAGCAGCAGGCCGGACAGCGATTCGAGCACCTCGCGGTGCCGCATCGCCCCGGACGGGTCGGTGGTTTCGGACTTCATGGCATCCCTTCGCACGATCCGGGCAAGTATTGCTCATTGGGCAAACTTGCACAATGAGCAACTTAATCCCGTCGCTAGGCTGCCCGCATGGACATCCCCGGCTCGCTGCGCGACCGCAAGAAGGCGGCGACGCGGCAGTCGCTGCACGAGGCCGCGCTGCGCCTGGCGATGGAGCGCGGGCTCGACGGCGTGACGGTCGAGGACATCGCCGACGCCGTGGGCGTCTCGCGCCGGACGTTCTCCAACTACTTCGCGAACAAGGAGGACGCGGTCCTGCACGCCGACCGCGAGCGCACCCGGGAGCTGGTGTCGCTGGTCGAGGGCAGGCCGGCCGGCGAGGGGCCCTGGCCGGCGTTGCGCGCGGCGAGCCGTGAGCTGAACCGCGCGGGGGGCACGCCCGACCGCGAGTGGGTCGCGCAGCTGCGCCTGCTGCGGCGGCACCCGTCGCTGCTGGCCCGGCAGGCGGGCGACCAGATCACCCTGGAGCGCGACCTGGCGGCCGTGCTGGTGGCGCGGGGTCCCGAGCTGGACGAGGGGACGGCCCGGCTGATGGCGGCGACGTTCCTCGCCGCGTTGCGGACCGGGGCCGTGCTGTGGCTGGAAAGCGCGGACGAACGCCCGCTGCCGGAGCTGGTGGACGACCTGCTGGGCCGCGTCCACTTCGGCTGAAGACGGCCCGGCCTCCGGTGACCGGAGGCCGGGCGTCGCTCAGGGCAGGGGCAGCGGCGGGTAGATCCGCAGTCGCTGGACCGGCATGTCGTACTTGCCCGGGCCCGCGATGGGCGGCACGAGCACGGCCTCGCCGCGGAGGGTGACCTCGACGGCGGTGCCGGGATCGGCTTCGAGGGTGGCGACCGCCTTGTCCTCCCAGGGCTGCCCCGGCACGCTCGACGGCAGCTGGTACCCGGTCACCTTGCGCAGCTCCGAAGCCGGCGGGTCGGCGTAGCCGTCGTTGCGCAGGACGTAGCCACCGGGGCGGGCGGCGACCGATTCCGCGTTGAGCGGCATGCCGCCCGCGGTCAGCACGTGCAGGGCGGGGCCGCCGCGCTTCCACGTGTCGTTGGCGTCGCCCTGCCGGTCGGCCAGGGTCTGCTTGAGGACCTTCAGGCGGTGGTCGAGGCAGATCTCGAGGCCGAAGGTCGCGTTCGCGTCGATTTCGAACAGGCGCGTCCGCACGAAAGCCGCTTCCGTGTAGGCCTTTTTCAGCAGGGGTTCGGTGACGTTCCCGACCGCGAACCGGGTCGGAATCCCGTCCATGGACGAGGCCAGCTGCTTTTCGATGCGCCCGGCCTCGCCGCCGTCGACGCCGCCGCGCAGGTACAGCACGCTGTTGTAGTAGATCGGGTTGTTCTCGCCCATCATCTTCGAATGCCACAGCACCGAACCCGGCACGATCAGCCAGTGCTTGAACCGTGCGGTCCGGAACATCTGCTCCAGCGCGTTCCAGAGCGATGAAAACTGCTCTTGCGGGTACGTGTGGTCCGTGCCGGGATCGGCGGGCCGGAGGTAGAACTCCGGCGCCACGAACACCTTCAGCGTGTCGGCGCTGTCATTGCCCAGGTTCGCGTGCGCGATGTTGACCACCGCGGCCAGCCTTCGCAGCCGGATGAACCAGTCGGTGCTTTCGAGCGTCTTCGGCACGGCGATGTCCGGCACCGGATCACACAGCTTGCCGGGCGGCAATCCGGCCAGCGTCGGCCCGGGCACGTCGAGGCGCCGGGTGGCGGTCGGTACTTCGTAGGCGATGTAGCGGAAACGGGTGTACGGCACGATTCGACCTTCCCCTCAGTGGTGGAACGGCGGTCGACGTTACCCCGCTTCCGGTGTTTCGGCTTTCGGCCGAACGGGTAAGCGCAATTCCCGGTGGTGCCACCGGTGGAATTGCGCTGGACCGGAAGGTCGAGCAGATCTTTCGGCGCGGTTGCGGTTTTCCCGTTTTCGGATTTCCGGTGATCTTTCGCCGGGTGGCGCGCGGAAAATGAGTCGTGCGGTCCGGCCCGGCCGGGCTACCTTGCTCGCCGTGGCAGACATCCAGGGCAGTTGTGACCGGGGTTTCGAGAAGGTCGGTGAGGCGCTGGCCGCCTCGCTGGACGACGGTGACGTGGGCGCCTCGGTCGCCGTCGTCGTGGACGGTGAGCCGGTCGTCGACCTGTGGGGCGGGCACCTCGACGCGGCGCGCACCACGCCGTGGGAGCGCGACACCATCACCACCGTCTGGTCCACCACCAAGACGATGACGGCGCTGTGCGCGCTGGTGCTGGCCGACCGCGGCGAACTCGACCTGGACGCGCCGGTCGCGGCGTACTGGCCCGAATTCGCCGCCGCCGGCAAGGGTTCCGTGCTCGTGCGGCACCTGCTCGGGCACACCGCGGGCCTGCCGGACTTCGAGGGGCCGATCGCCGTCGAAGACCTCTACGACTGGTCCGCCGTGACCGCCCGGCTGGCCGCGCAAGCTCCGCGGTGGGAGCCGGGAAGCGCGGCCGGGTACCACTCCGTCACCTTCGGGTTCCTGATCGGCGAGGTCGTCCGCCGCGTCACCGGGCGCAGCCTCGGCACCTTCTTCGCCGAGGAGATCGCCGGTCCGGTGGGCGCCGACTTCCACATCGGGCTGGGCGCCGAACACGACGACCGGGTCGCGCCGTTGCTCCCCGATCCCCTCGGCGACAAACCGCCGGGTTTCCTGATCGGGGTGTCGGATTCCCGGCCTGCCGCTTGGCGGCGCGCGGAACTGCCCGCGGTCAACGGTTACGGCAACGCCCGTTCCGTCGCCACCCTGCAGTCGGCACTGGCGTGCGGGGGAGTGGCCGGCGGCGTCCGGCTGCTTTCGGCGTCCGGCAGCGAACGCGTCTTCGAGGAGCAGTACCAGGGCGTGGACCGCGTGCTCGGCGCCCCGATCCGCTACGGTCTCGGCTACCGCGTGGAAGGCCGCACTTGTTCGTGGGGCGGCTGGGGCGGTTCGGTGGTGTTCGTGGACGCGGATCTGCGCATGGCGGTCGCGTACGTGATGAACCAGGTTCGCTGGGAGGACGGGTACGCCCGCGGTTTCGGCCTCGTCATGGCGGCCTACGACGCGGTCATGGCTTGATCAAGACGTCCATTCTGTTTTCTGCTATCCTTGTGGTGTCCGGACCGTTCGGTTCTTGAATTCCCGCACCTTCGATTTCTTCTGTCTTTCGATGTGAAGGGGAATGCCATGACTGACCTCGTTCTGGCCCAGACAACCAACCTCAACCCCGGCCTGGCCGCCATCGGATACGGACTGGGCGCGATCGGCCCGGGAATCGGCGTCGGCCTCATTTTCGCGGCCGTCATCAACGGTACCGCCCGGCAGCCGGAAGCCCGGGGGAAACTGCAGACGATCGGGTATTCGACGTTCGTGCTCTCCGAAGTGCTCGCGTTGATCGGCATCGTCGTGTACTTCATCGCGTCCACGAAGTGAGCCCGAGCGCGGCCGGGGTGGTCACCGCGATGTCGTGGGTGGCTGCCCGGGCCGCGCGCTTTCGTCTGGACGAGCAGCGACCGCCGGACGTAACGCTAGCGGCGGACGCGGGTCGATTCGCGGACGACCAGTTCCGGGGTGAAGACCACCGCCTGGCGCTCCACCGTCGTGTCCGCCGTCTCCGCCAGCAGCAGTTCCGCCGCGGTGCGGCCGAGGCGGCGGGCCGGTTGGCGGACCGACGTCAGCGGGACCGCTGCCGCGCCGGCGAACTCGATGTCGTCGTAGCCGACGATCGCCATCTCCTCCGGGACGCGGACACCCGCGCCGACCATCGCCTGCAGCAGGCCGAGGGCGAGCAGGTCGTTGGCGCAGAAGACTGCCGTCGGGCGGGGGCTCGTGCCCAGCAGGCGCGCGCCCGCGTCGCGGCCCGAGGCGACGTCCAGGCCGATGGCCTCCAGCACGGTCAGCTCCGCCGTCGAACCGGCGAGGGCCGTGCGGACGCCCTGTTCGCGGTCGCGGCACTGGGCGAGGATCGCCGGGCCGTTGACGAACGCGATCCGGTGGTGCCCGGTCTCCAGCAGGTGCCGGGCCGCGAGCGCGCCGCCCGCGATGTCGTCCACCGCCACCGAACTGGCCTCCGACGCGGGCGCCTTGCGGTCCACGAAGACGTACGGCGTGCCGCTGCGCCGGAACGCGCGCAGGGCTTCCCCGGACGTCGCGACCGGGCTCAGCAGCACCCCGCGCACCCGCTGCTCGGCGAACATCGCCAGGTACGACGCCTCGAGGTCGGAGCGCTGGCCGCTGTTGCAGGTGATGATGTTGAGGCCCTCGGCGTGCGCGGCCTGCTCGGCCCCGCGGGCGACGTCGACGAAGAACGGGTTCCCGAGGTCGAGCACGAGCAGCCCCATGATCCGGCTGCGCCCGGCCCGCAGCTGCCGCGCCGATTCGTCCCGGACGTACCCGAGCTCCTCGATCACCGACAGCACCCGGTTCCGCGTGGCCGTGGCGACCACGTGCGGCCGGTTGACCACATTGGACACCGTGCCGATCGAGACGCCGGCGCGCTTGGCGACGTCCTTGATGCCGACCACCGGACCCCCTCGCTGAGAAGGCGTGAGCCTACCACGATCTGAAACGTTTCAGACGTCGATTACCGCCGATAGTCGGATGATCGCGCGGCTAGGCTCGCCGGGCGGGTGTGCCTGCCACTGGGAGGAGTCCGGGTGCGGATCTTCACGATCGTCCTGTCGCTGGTGCTGGCGTGGGTGCTCGCCGGGGGTGTCGCCTCGGCCTCGCCCGTCGTGGAAGGGGATACCGATGATCCGGTGACCGCCGCGCCCGCGGTGACGCGGCCCGATACCGCGCACTGCAGCGTCACCCTCGCCGATGCCTTCCGCTCCAACGCCGCCGATGGCACGCCGCGGTTCTACGAAGGCACGCTTGCGCCGCCCAAGGCCTGTCCGGGGCCGTGGGCGAAGGTGGTCATGGATCAGACCGTCACCGTGAGCGGGCGGCAGTACGACCGGATCGGCGATCTGCGGATCGGCGGGACCGAGGTGTGGTGGGGGACGACCGAGGAGCCCAGTGGTGAGGGCCGGCGTGCGATCACCTACCACTTCGACAAGGACCTCACGCCCTACGCCGCGTTGTTGCGCACGCCGCAGCCGTTCCGCGGGGGCATCGAGAACTACAACTCGCCGGTCTACACCGGGGTCTACGCCCAGACCGTGACGCTCACCTACTACCAGGCCGACCGGAAGCACCCCGCGCCGCAGACGGCCGACCACGTCGCCGGGTTCGGGCACGCCGACGCGACGCCCGCCGCGCCCACCGTGCACTTCAGCGCGAAAGACCTGCCGCGCAACATCACCCGGGCCTACCTCGAGGTGACCCTCGAAGGCCACGCCTGCGACGAGCAGTGGTTCGACGACGTCCCCGACGAGGTCTCGGCGAAGTACCCGGCCGCCGGGCTGTGCGGCAAGGGGCCCTACCGCGAAGCGAACTTCGCGATCGACGGGACGGCCGCCGGCAGCGCGTTCACCTTCCCGCACATCTACTCCGGCGGGATCGTGCCGCAGCTGTGGCGGCCGATCGTGGCGATCGACACCTTCAGCCTGCACGCCGAAACCTACGACGTGACGCCGTTCGCGGGCCGGCTCGTGGACGGGGGTGCGCACGACTTCTCCTTCTCCTTCCCGGACATCGGCGGCGAGTTCACCGTCGTCCCGACGCTACTGCTCTACACCGACAAAAACGCGGCCCGCACTTCCGGCGCGCTGACCCAGCACGACGTCGCCGCGGCGCCGGACCGGAAGACGGCGGTGCGGGACATCGACGGCGGCGTCAACGTCACCGTGACCGCGAAACGCCACGACGTGACCGCGGGCTACGTCGACACCTCCGCCGGCCGCGTGTACACCCGCGTCGAACGCACCCGCGACTACCGCAACAGCGACGACGTCACTGGCGGCGGCTTCACCCAGCACGTCGTGCAGGCCGACTCCGGACAGCAGACGTCGGTGTCCACAGTGGACGGACAGGTGCGGTCCGCCGCCCGGCACACGTGGTCCTACCCGCTCACCACCGACGCCACCGCGAACGTCACCGACGACCAGAACCTGCGGATCTCCGGCGCGGCCGAGATGACGAAGGTGCTCGGCGACCTCACCGGCGACGGCCGGAGCTGGCGGCCGGTGCGCGCGTCGCGGGAGTGGCTGAGCTCCTCCGGCGTGCTGGCCCGCACGAACGGCGTCAACACCGAAGCCGACGGGCGCTCGCGGACGTCGTTCGCCGGCTCGGACGACCTCGGCCGCCCGTACTTCCACTACGCCGCGAGCGAGCACGGGCTGATCACCGCGAACACGGAGGTGCCGCCGCGGGGGTGAGCCCGGTCTCGCCGTCGCTCACCCGATCGGGCTAGTGCGGTACTGTCGGGTGCATGGGGAGTCTCCGCTCACGGGTACTGGGCTGGGTCGGCCGCCGGTACCTCGCCCGGCAGTCGAAAAAGGGCTTCGACCTCGAAAAGATGTCGTCGCTCCTGCCCGAGTCGGCGCTGCTGCCGCTGAAGCGCGACGGGCTCGACCCGGTCGCCGACATGGCCGCGCGCCGGGCCGAGGCGCCGATCGGCAAGCTCGACCTGCCCTTCGGGATGAACGCCTGGTTGGTCACGGGTTACGACGAGGCGAAAGCCGTCCTCGGCAAGGCCACCGGCTTCTCCAGCGACTTCGGCAACCTCGTCGGCAACGCCGGGGTGACCGCGGACCAGAACCCGGGCGGGCTCGGCTTCGCGGACCCGCCGGTCCACACGCGGCTGCGGAAGCTGCTCACGCCCGAGTTCACCATGCGGCGGCTCGGCAGGCTGGCCCCGCGGATCGACGAGATCGTCGCCGAGCAGCTCGACGCGATGGCCAAGGCCGACGGCCCGGTCGACCTGTGGCAGGCGTTCGCGCTGCCGATCCCGTCGCTGACCATCTGCGAACTGCTCGGCGTGTCCTATGAGGACCGCGCGGAGTTCCAGCGGCTGAGCACCGCCCGCTTCGACCTCTTCGGCGGCGCGGGGGCGTCGCTCGGCGCGATGTCGGAGTCGCTGACCTACCTGCTCGACATCGTGAAGAAGCAGCGCGAGCAGCCCGGCGACGGCCTGCTCGGCATGCTGATCAAGGAACACGGCGACGAGATCGACGACCGCGAGCTGGCCGGCCTCGCCGACGGCGTCCTCACCGGCGGCCTCGAAACGACGGCGAGCATGCTGGCGCTCGGCGCGCTGGTGCTGCTGCGCGACGAGAAGGCCCTCGAAGCCGTCCGCGGCGACGACGAGTCCGTGCACCGCTTCGTCGAGGAGCTGCTGCGCTACCTGACCGTGGTGCAGATGGCGTTCCCGCGCTTCGCCAAGCAGGACATGGAGATCGCCGGCGTCCACATCGCCGAAGGCGACATCGTGCTGGTGTCGCTGTCGGCCGCGGACCGCGACCCGAAGCTGGGCGCGGGGATGGAGGACTTCGACGCCACCCGCGAACCGACGTCCCACCTGGCGTTCAGCTACGGCATCCACCGCTGCATCGGCGCGGAGCTGGCCCGCATGGAGCTGCGCACGGCGTACCCGGCCCTGATCAAGCGGTTCCCGAACCTGCGGCTCGCCGTGCCGGAGAACGACCTCTCGTTCCGCAAGGTGTCCATTGTGTACGGACTGGACGAACTGCCGGTCCTGGTCGACTGACTCAGCGCACCCCGCGCGGCCGGAACTGGATGCTGATCCGCGGGCCGACCGCGCGGCTCGTCTTCGGGATCGCGTGTTCCCACGTGCGCTGGCACGAGCCGCCCATCACGATGAGGTCGCCGTGGCCGAGGGCGTAGCGGTGGGACTCGCCGCCGCCGCGGGGGCGCAGGGCCAGCTGGCGGGCCGCGCCCACCGAGATGATCGCCACCATCGTGTCTTCCGTGCTGCCGCGGCCGATCGTGTCGCCGTGCCAGGCGACGCTGTCGCGGCCGTCGCGGTAGTAGCACAGGCCCGCGGTGCGGAACGGCTCGCGGAGTTCGCCCGCGTAGTGCTCGCTCAGCGCGGCGCGGGCTTCGGCCAGCACCGGGTGGGGGAGCGGCGCCGCTTCGCGGTAGAAGCACAGCAGGCGGGGAACGTCGACGAGCCGGTCGTACATCCGCCGCCGCTCGGCCTGCCACGGGACGCCGGTGACGAGGTCGGTGAACACCTCGTCGGCGCCGTCGAGCCAGCCGGGCTGAACGTCGATCCACGCGCCGGAGCCGAGTTCGGTCCGCCGCGGCGCGAGCGCGTTCAGCGTGACGGGGCCGGATTCGCCGAACAGCGATGCCTGCAGTGCCGGGGTCGTCATGGGTCCGACCGTACACCACGTTCGAACAGATGTTCTACGTGAAACCTCGGCCGGACCCGTGTCCGCTCAGCGGACGAACTCGTAGACCAGCTTCTGAACACCGTTGCCGTACGAAGCGCTGTCGATCAGCTTCAGGTTCTGCTTGTCCTTGTCGGTCTCGCTGAACAGCCGCTTGCCCGCCCCGAGCAGCACCGGGAACACCAGCAGGTGGAGCCGGTCGATCAGGCCGGCGTCGGCCAGCGAACGGTTCAGGGTGGCGCTGCCGTTGACGATGATGGGGCCGCCCTCGGTCTCCTTGAGCGCGGCGACGTCGTCCAGCGAGCGCAGGATCGTGGTCTCGCCCCAGTTGTCCACCAGGTCCGCGTCCTGGAGCGTGGTCGACACGACGTACTTCGGCATCGCGTTGTAGCCGGCGAACTCCACGGTCATCCCCGGCCAGACCGGCGCGAACGCCTCGTAGCTGACGCGGCCCAGCAGGAGCGCGGTGGCCTCCTCCTGTTCGGTGCCCTTGATCTCGTAGGCGGCCGGCTCGAACTCGACGTCCTTGAACGTCCAGCCCGTGTTGCGGTAGCCGGACTCGCCGCCGGGGGCTTCGACGACGCCGTCGAGCGAGACGAACGACGTGGAGATCAGGGTGCGCATGGGTGCTCCTCGGAGTGCTGGTGACTGCCTTCACGAGTCTGTCGAACGAGGACGGCCGGATTCGACACCACCCGGGAAACTCTTGTCCGTGACGGCGCGAGCTCGTACAGTCACAGCACCGCCGCCTCGGATGATCCAGGAGGTCGACGGTGCGCAGAATTCACGGTGCGGGCGTGCTCGTGGCGGTCGCGGCAGGACTCGCGATCCTCGCGCCCACGGCGGACGCCCAGGTCGGGACGGGTCCGTGGACCCCGGACTCGCCGGGCTACTCCGAGCAGGAGCGGGGGTGCGGCCGGATCTCCGGGCTCACCTTCCAGCTGACTTGCTCGACCGGCAGCGGCGACCAGCGCGCGGAACGCCGCTACACCACCTACACCGGTGGCACCCACCAGTTCGAAGGCTCGTTCAAGATCACCAGCATGACCGGCTCCCGGATCAGTCTCAAGCAGACGTTTCGAGACGGCTCGAGCGCGGGGCCGTACTTCATGCTGGCCGTCGAGAAAGGTGGCCGGGTGTACGCCGTGGAGGGCGGGGCGACGCTGGGCAGCGGCGCGACGGTCGGCACGTCGGTGCGGGTCAACACCGTCAACCAGGTCGGCAGCTCGCACAAGGTGTACCTCAACGGCTCGCTGAAGCAGACGATCTCCAGCCCGGGCGGCAGCTACTACGACAAGTTCGGCAGCTACCGCACGTCCAGCGGCGCGGGGCCGGTCACCGTGCAGTGGAGCGGTGTGAAGTTCTGGCGCAAGTGACGCGCCGGCGGCGCTCCCGGGTCAGGCCGGGGGCGCCGCCCACGCGGCGGCGTCGTCCCAGGCGGACAACCGTCGCCCGCTGGTGAACCGCCGGGGCGTCCCGGTGACCGGGTCGTCGAAGGCGAGCACCTTCGCCAGCAGCTGCAACGGTTTCGTGAAGTCGCCGAGCGGCTTTTCCCGCAGTTGCGGGTAGAAGTCGTCGCCGAGGATGGGGACGCCGAGGCCGCTGAGGTGCACGCGCAGCTGGTGCGTCCGGCCGGTCGAGGGCCGGAGCCGGTAGCGGCCCAGCCCGTCGCGGTGCTCGGCCAGTTCGACGTGCGTCTCGGCGTTCGGCTCGCCCGGCTCTTCGCGGGCGGCGAGTACCCCACGCTCCTTGACGATCCGGCTCCGGACGGTCCGCGGCAGGTCCAGGGCCGGGTCGTACGGGGCGATGGCCTCGTACTCCTTGTGGACCCGGCGGTCGCGGAACAGCGTCTGGTACTTCCCGCGCAGTTCCGGCGTGATCACGAACATCACCAGGCCGGCGGTGACCCGGTCGAGCCGGTGCGCGGGGGACAGGTGCGGGAGGTCCAGGTCGCGCCGCAGCCGCACGAGCGCCGTCTCCAGGATGTGCTGTCCGCGCGGGATGGTCGCCAGGAAGTGGGGCTTGTCGACGACCAGCAGGTGCTCGTCGCGGTAGACGACGTCGATCTCGAACGGCACGGGCACCTCGTCCGGCAGGTCGCGGTGGAACCAGATGAACGAGCCGGGCTCGAACGGCGTGTCCACGCCGAGCGGGCCGTCGAGGCCGTGGATGCGTTCTTCCCGCAGCATTTCCTCGATGCGGGCCGGTGCCACGCGGGGCAGCCGGTCGACGAGGTGCGCCAGCAGGGTCGGCCACTCGCCCTCGGCGGGGAGCTTGAGCCGGGCGGGGTCCAGCCCGTGGCGCGGCGGGATCGGCGGGCGGAGCTTGCGTCTCATCGTCCGCTGACTCTAACTAACCCTCCGAGGGCCGCCGGTAGCGCGCGAGGTAGCGGGCGGTCGCTTCGGCGTTCTTCGCCTCGGCGGCTTCGGCGCGGATGCGGCGCCCGGTGTTGTGCGGGAAGCCCTGCCGGCCGAGCCGGTGTTCGACGCTCTCCTCCATGTACGCGCACGAGTAGAAGTACGCGACGAGCCCGGCCATGAGGACCAGCGAGAGCCGCAGCCAGATCGAGCCGGGCAGCAGCAGCCACACCGCGCACAGCGGCAGGATGCCGACCGACCGCTGCAGCACGTACCGCGCCCGCCAGTGCTTCGACGTCGCGTCGTGCAGAGCCCAGTCGTTGAACCGCGAGGGGAGGCGCACGCCCACGGCGTAGCCGAACCAGCGGAGCACACTCGGTCGTTCCATGAGTTCCATAGTACACTAATGCTTAGTGCACTAATCATTAGTGCGACCCGCGACACCGTAGGATTGGCACATGATCGACCTGGGCGAGGACCCGCTGAAGCTGGACCGGCAAGTGTGTTTCGCGCTGTCGGTGGCTTCGCGCAGCGTGATCGCGATCTACCGGCCGCTGCTCGAGCCGCACGGCCTGACCCATCCGCAGTACCTGGTGCTGCTCGCGCTGTGGGAGCGCTCGCCGCGTTCGGTGAAGGACCTGGGCGCGTCACTGCGCCACGAACCCGCGACGCTCTCGCCGCTGCTGAAGCGCCTGGAGGCGCTGGGGTACGTGACGCGCGCGCGGAGCCGGGAGGACGAGCGGCAGCTGACCGTCGAGCTGACGGAGAAGGGGCGCGCGCTGCGGGCGGAGGCCGAAAAGATCCCGTACCGGGTCGTCGAGGCGCTCGGGATGGACCTGCCGGAGCTGGAGGCACTGCACGCGGCGCTGACCCGGGTCATGGCGGCGACGGCCTGAGGAATTCCCGGCCGCCCGGGGCGTTGCCCTTGGAGAGCTCTCCGGGAGGAACCGTGCTGAAGATCAGGCTGGGCGTCGCGCCGGCGGCGGGAACGGGGCCCGGCGAGTTCGCCGGGCTGGCGCGGCGGCTGGAAGCCGAGGGCATCGACTCGCTCTGGCTGTCGGAACTCGTCTACTCGCCCGAAGTCGACCCCGTGATCGGCATGACGCACGCGCTGGCGACCACCGAGAAGCTCAAGGTCGGCACCGGCGTGGCGATCCTGCCCGGCCGGCACCCGGTGCTCGTCGCGAAGCAGCTGCTCACGCTGGCCGGCCTGGCGCCCAAGCGGGTGCTGCCGGTGTTCGGGCTGCGCCCGGCCCGCGCCGCCGAGCAGGACCTCTTCCCGGTGCCCGCCGGGCGCCGGGCCGCGGTGTTCGACGAGTCGCTGACCCTGCTGCGGCGGCTGCTCGAAGAGGACGACGTCTCCTTCGACGGCGAGTTCTTCCGCGTCGAGGGCGTCCACCTCGGGCCGCGCCCGGCCAAGCGGCTGGACGTCTGGCTCGGGGGAGCGGCGCCGGCGGCCCTGCGCCGCGCGGGCCGGCTCGCCGACGGCTGGCTCGGCAGCTTCCACACGCCGTCCCAGGCGCGCGACGCCCGCATCGCGATCCAGGAAGCCGCGGCCGAGGCCGGGCGCGAGATCGAGGCCGACCACTTCGGCCTCAGCCTGGCCGTGGCCGACAAGGGGCTGCCGGACGAGCTCGCCGCCGCGGCGGCGAAGCGGCAGCCCGGTGTGCCGGTCACCGACCTGGTGGCGACGAGCTGGCCCGAGGCGCGCCGGCTGGTGGAGCAGCACATCGAGGCCGGGTTGTCGAAGTTCGTCATCCGGCCCGGCCACGGCGACTTCGAGGAGTTCCTGGCGAACTTCCGGGCGGAGCTCATGCCGCTGCAGAACTGATGTACCTACTGGTAGGTACGCTGGTCTCGTGGACACGAGGGAACGCCTCATCGAGAGCACGCGCACGCTGCTGTGGGAGCGCGGGTACGTCGGGACCAGCCCGAAGACCATCCAGCGGCTCGCCGACGCCGGCCAGGGCAGCATGTACCACCACTTCTCCGGCAAGGAGGAGCTGGCGCGCGCGGCCATCGACCGCACCGCCGGGGAGATGCGCGCGGCCGCCGAAGCGCAGCTGTCCGGGCCGGGCACGCCGCTCGAGCGGATCGCGGCCTACCTCCGCCGCGAGCGCGACGTCCTGCGGGGCTGCCCGGTCGGCCGCCTGACGCAGGACCCGGACGTGATGGCCGCCCCCGTCCTCCGTGAGCCGGTCGAAGAGACCTTCGCCTGGCTGCGCACTCGGCTCGCCGAAGTCGTGGCGGAGGACGACGGCGGCCTCGACCCGGCGACCACCGCGGCGGCGATCGTCGCGACGCTGCAGGGTGGCTACGTGCTCGCCAGGGCCGCGGACCGCACCGAGCCGTTCGAGCAGGCGATCGAGGGGATCCTCGAGCTGCTCGGGCGCGCCTAGAACTCGAGCTGCTCGGTCTTGCGCGGCATCAGCAGCAGCGCCACCACCGACAGCACCGCCACCGCCAGCAGGCCGAGGAACACGTAGTGCGTCGCGTCGTTCAGCGCGCCTCGGACGAACGTCGCCACGGGGGAGTCGTCGTGCCCGCCCAGCACCAGGCTCGTCGCGTCCACCGACGGCGGCAGCTTGCCCGCCACCTCGGCCGGCGGGTTCTCGAACCGCGAAGCCAGCGTCGCGTTGGCGATCGCGCCGAACACCGCCGCGCCGACCGCGCTGCCCAGTGACCGGCTGAACAGGTTCGTCGCCGTCACCACGCCGCGGCGGTCCCAGCCCACCACCGACTGGATCGCCACCAGCGTCGGGCTCGCCGCCAGGCCGAGGCCGAGGCCGAGGACGAACGCCGCGACCGCCGCCGCCCAGATCGACGACGTCGCGCCGAGCGTGGCCACCAGCACGCCGCCCGCGATGATGAACACGCTGCCGATCAGCGCCGTGTCGCGGAAGCCGATGCGGAGGTAGATCTTGCCGGCCAGGGCCGCGGAGATGGGCCAGCCGACGGTGAGCGCCGCCACCGCGAACCCGGCCACCAGCGCGCCCGCGCCCAGCACGCCCTGCGCGTACGTCGGGAGGTACGACGTCAGGCCCATCAGGACCGCGCCGACCACGACCGCGACCAGGTTGCCGCCCACCAGGATCCGCCGGGTGAAGACCCACAGCGGCAGCACCGGCTCGGCCGCGCGCTTTTCGACCAGCACGAACGACACCAGCAGGGCCGCGCCCACGACGAAGATCGCCACGCTCGGCAGCGACCCCCACGCCCACGCGACGCCGCCTTCGAGCAGGCCCAGGATCACCAGCGAGCAGCCGACGGTGAGCAGCGCCGCGCCGGTGTAGTCGACCCGGTGCGGCTTGCGCTCGACGCGCTCGGCGAAGTTGCGGTGCAGCATCAGCGCGGCGATCGCGCCGAGCGGCAGGTTGACGAAGAAGATCCACCGCCAGTCCAGGTACTCGGCGAACACGCCGCCGAGCGTCGGGCCGACCACCGACGCGATGCCCCAGACGCTGGCGACGTAGCCCTGCACCCTGGCGCGTTCCTCCACCGTGTAGAGGTCGCCGATGATCGTCATCGACATCGGCTGGATCGCGCCCGCCCCGATGCCCTGCACCGCGCGGGCGGCGATCAGCACCGGCATGCTCCACGCGGCCCCGCACAGCACCGAGCCGACGAGGAACGCCGCGATCCCGAAGAACATCACCGGGCGGCGGCCGAGGACGTCGGCGAACTTGCCGTAGAGCGGCACCGTGACGGCCTGGGTGAGCAGGTAGATCGAGAACAGCCACGGGAACTGCGAAAACCCGCCGAGGTCGCGGACCACCGAGGGCACCGCGGTCGCGATGATCGTGCTGTCCAGCGCGACCAGCGCGGTGCTGAGCATGACGGCGACCAGCACCGGGCCGCGTTCCGACCGGAAGCCGACCCCCTTCACGCTGGTGGCGGCGGGTGTCGTCATCGGCGGGCTGCTCCTCGGGGTGGTCATGACCGGAGTCAACTGCTTTGCAGCCCTAAGCATTCCACCAGGACGCACCGCACCCCAGTGAATTTCCGTCTTCGCGCTCTTCGCGCAAGATGGGAGGGATGAGTGACTGGATCCGGCCGATCGGGCGGGGCTGGGTGGTCCGCGACGCGGTCCCCGGGCCCGACGTCGACGAGTTCGCCGAACCCGACCGGGTGGTCGCCGCGCTCGCGGCGGCCGGGGCGGGGGACAGCCTGCTGGCCGTGCAGCACCCCGCGCGCACGCCCGCGGCGCTGGCGCGGGGTCTCGACCTGGCCGCCGCCGTCCCGGTCGCCCGCGCGGTGCTCGAGCGGCTCCGCAAGCGGTCGTACCGGCCGGTGCGCGAGGTCGTCGCGCCGTACCGGATCGAAGGCCCGGACGGCGTCGCGCTGGGCCTGCTCTGCCTGGTCGACCCGGCCGCGGTGACGGACGACGGCACCGCGCGGGTCCGGCACACCGAGGACGTCTACCCCGACGTCGTGGCCGAGCGGGCCGCCGTGCTCGCCGGGCTCGGCTGCGCGACCAGCGCGGCGCTGCTCGTCCCGGCCACCGGCGGCGACGCGCTGACCGAGGAGGTGGCCCGCGCGTGCGGCGCGCTCGGCCTGCCCGACCTGTCGACGGCGGACGCGGGCGGGCGGCGCCACGACCTGTGGGTGGTGCCCGCCGGGCCGCTGCAGCGCCGCCTGCTCGCCGCGGTCACCGCCGCCGACCTCCTGGTCGCCGACGGCAACCACCGCGTGGCCGCGGCCGCGGCGGCCGGCCACGGCGGGCTGCTCGCCCTGGTCACCGCGGGCCCCGCCCTGCGCATCGGCGCGATCCACCGCGTGCTCACCGGCATCGGCCTCGGCCCGGAGGACCTGGTGTCCCGCTGGTCCGCGGCGGGCCTGGACGTCCGCTACGACGAGCACGCGGTACCGGTCACCGGCGAGGCGGTGGTGCACGCGGGCGGGGCGGTGCTGCGGGTCCCGCTCCCGCGGACGGGCTTCGCCGGCCCGGGACCGGTGATCGACCACGAGATCGTCGAGCGCGTCCTCTTCGCGGACGCGCTGGGGATCGACCCCGACGGCCCGTGCATGCACCCGCTCCCCGACGGCCGCCCGGTACCCCCGGACGCCGACGCGGTGGTCCTGCTGGCCCCGGTGAGCCGCGCGGACGTCCTGGCGGTCCACGCGGCGGGGCGGCGGATGCCCCGGAAGGCCACGTACTTCACGCCGAAGCCGCGCAGCGGGCTGGTGCTGGCGGAGCTCTAACGGGCGTCCCACCAGTTCAGGACCCGGGTCGCGAAGAACGTCAGCCACTTCGACGGCTCCCCGGCCGGAGCGTCCACTTCGAACCACACCCGGCCGGCGTCCGTCCGCTGCTGCAGCCACGTTCCGTCCGCCTGGCGGGCCGCGCGGATCAGCTCGATCGCCTCCGCCATGCGCTCGTCCGGGCGGTCCGCGTCGCGGAAGTACGAAGCCGCGTTGAGGACGTCGTAGCGCCAGCGCATCGGGTAGCCGAACTCGCCTACCCACGGCCCGAGCGGCTCGCCCGTCGACCGCCGCCGGAACAACCCGCGTTCCAGGAGGTATTCCTCGCCGCCGCGGCGGGCCTCGCGGGTCTCCTCGGTTCCACCCGTCGCGTTTTCGTGCGCCAGCAAGCCTTTCAGGGCGTTGAGTGTCGAGTGGACGGACGAGCGCATCGAGCCCTCGACCCACTCGCAGTTCCAGCCGCCGTCCGGCAGGCGGTGGGTGGTGAACCACTCGGCGATCCCGGCGACGTCCGCGCCGAGCCACACGCCGTTGGCCAGGGTCCACGCGTTGATGCAGCAGTCGACTTCGCCGTCCCAGTACGGCAGGTCGTCGTACTCCCAGCGGCAGTTCGCGGCCAGCAGCCCGGCCGTGCCGCTCAGGACTCCCGCGTCGAGACCCCAGTCGCGCAGGGCGTTCAACGACCACGTCGTCGCCGTCCACGGCTGGGGCTCGTCGCCGCGGAAGCCGGCCGGGAAGAACGCGCCGCCCGCCCAGCGGCCGTCCGGGTCCTGCGCCGCCAGCAGCCGTGCGCCGAACCCTTCCGACGCGACTCGCGCCCGCGTCGCCTCCCAGACCGCCGGTGGTGCGCCCGCGAGGTCCCGCTCGACCTGCCAGCGCAACGCCGGGTCCGCGTCGAGCAGCCACGCGAGCACGTCCACTAGGCCCCCGTGACGCCGTCGATCGATTCCCGGATGAAGTCCGCGTGGCCGTTGTGGCGGGCGTACTCGTGGATCATGTGCAGCATCACCAGCCGCAGCGAAACGTCCTCGCCCCAGCGGGCCTGGTGCCCGGTGACGTCGAGGGACTCGGCCGCTTCTTCGATCTTGCGGGACTGCTCCACTTCGGCCTGCCACGCCTCGAACGCTTCCGCGCGCGTCGACGAACTCGCGTCGTAGGCGGCCTGGAAATCGCCTTCGGCCGACCACCGCAGCGGGACGTCCTCGGCGTTGATCACCCGCCGGAACCAGGTGCGCTCCACTTCGGCCATGTGCCGGACGAGGCCGAGCAGCGAGAGCGTGGACGGCGGGCTGGCGGCGCGGCGGAGGTCCTCGTCGGACAGTCCGTCGCACTTCATCGCGAGGGTGGCGCGGTGGAAGTCGAGGAACGTGCGCAGCATTTCGCGCTCGCCCCCGGTCAGGGGCGGTTCTGGGCGTTCGGTGGTCACGAGTCAGTGTGTATCACGCCCTGGAATGTCGTACCCGTGTTTTAAGCTCGCGCGGTGGACTTGCCCGTGATGCCGCCGGTGCGGCCGATGCTCGCGAAAGCCGTGCACGAGGTGCCTCGTGACCCGGGGCTGCTCTACGAGCCCAAGTGGGACGGCTTCCGCTGCGTCGTGTTCCGCGACGGCGACGAGATCGAGCTCGGTTCGCGCAACGACCGCCCGCTGACCCGCTACTTCCCGGAGCTGGCCGAGCTGCTGGCCGCCGCGCTGCCGCCGCGGTGCGTGGTGGACGGCGAGATCGTGCTGGTCACACCGCAGGGGCTCGACTTCGAGGCGCTGCAGCTGCGGCTGCACCCGGCGGCTTCGCGCGTGCGCAAGCTCGCCGAGGAGACGCCGGCCAGCTTCGTCGCCTTCGACCTGCTCGCCCTCGGCGACACCGACCTCACCGGCGAGCCGTTCCGCGTGCGGCGCGAGCGGCTGGAAAGCATCCTGCGCACCGACGCCGAAGGGCTGCAGCGCGTCCACCTGACCCCGCTCAGCGACGACCCCGCGCAGGCCGAGGACTGGTTCACCCGGTTCGAGGGCGCGGGCTTCGACGGCGTCATGGCCAAGCCCGCCGACCTGCCGTACGAGCAGGACAAGCGGGTGATGCTCAAGGTCAAGCACGAGCGCACGGCCGACTGCGTCGTCACCGGGTTCCGCTGGCACAAGGACGGCGCCGGCGTCGGTTCGCTGCTGCTGGGGCTGTTCGACGGCGAAGGCGTGCTGCACCACGTCGGCGTGGCGAGCAGCTTCACGAAGGTGCGGCGGGCCGAGCTGGTCGAGGAGCTGGCGCCGCTGCGCGAGAACGCGCTCGAGAACCACCCGTGGCGGTCCTGGGCCGAGTACGAACCCGAGCCCGGCAGGCAACCGGGCGCGAACAGCCGCTGGGCACCGCAGAAGGACCTGTCCTGGGAGCCGCTGCGGCCCGAATGGGTGGCGGAGGTCCGCTACGAGCACCTGCAGGGCGGCCGGTTCCGTCACGGCGGGCGGCTGGTCCGGTTCCGGCCCGACCGCACCCCGGAGTCCTGCACCTACGCCCAGCTCGACGAGGCGCCGCCCGCCGAGCTCGCCGAGCTGTTCGGGGAGGCGCGATGAGCGAAGCGGTGCTGCTCGACGTCGACGGTGTCGAGGTCAAGATCAGCAGCCCGGACAAGGTGTACTTCCCGGAACGCGGCGAGACGAAGCTCGACCTCGTCGAGTACTACCGGGCGATCTCGGGGCCGCTGCTGGCCCGGCTCGGCGGGCGACCGCTGCTGCTGGAGCGCTACCCGGACGGCGCGGGCGGCAAGAACTGGTTCCAGAAACGCGTGCCCAAAGGCGCGCCGCCGTGGCTGAGCACCACCGTCGTCTCGACGCCGAACGGCACGACGAGCGACGCGCTGGTGGCGAAGGACCTCGCGCACATCCTGTGGGCGGTGAACCTCGGCTGCCTCGGGTTCCACGTGTGGCCGTACCGCGCGGACACGCCGGAGGTCACCGACGAGCTGCGCGTCGACCTCGACCCCTCGCCCGGCATCGGCTTCGACGAACTGCGCGAAGCTGCCGTGCTGACGCGGGAATTCCTGGCGGAGCACGGCATCGAAGGCCACCTGAAGACGTCCGGTTCGCGGGGCCTGCACCTGTACGTGCTGCTCGAGCCGCGCTGGGACGGCTTCCAGGTGCGGGCCGCGGCGGTCGCGCTGGCGCGGGCGCTGGAACGCCGTCACCCGGAGAAGATCACCGCGCAGTGGTGGAAGGAGGAACGCGGCTCGCGCGTGTTCGTCGACTTCAACCAGAACGCGCCGCACAAGACCGTGTTCGGCACCTGGTGCGTGCGGCCGCGGGTCGGCGGCCAGGTGTCGACGCCGATCGGCTGGGACGAACTGGACACCGTGGAGCCCGACACGCTCACGCTGAGCACCGTGCCCGCGCGGGTGGCCGGGCGGGGTGACCCGTGGGCCGGCGCGGGGGAGCGGCCGCAGTCGATCGAGCCGCTGCTGGCGATGTCCGAAGCGGACCTGGCGAACGGGCTGATGGACGCCCCGTGGCCGCCGGTCTACCCGAAGATGCCCAACGAGCCGCCGCGGGTGGCGCCGAGCCGGGCGAAGAAGGCGTGAAGGTGGCCACCGTCGCGGAGTGCCCGGCCGACGACGGATTGCTGCTCGCCCTCATGACGGCGATGACGGCCGAGCTGATCGTGGTCCACGACCTGCCCCCGGACGCCCGGCCCCGCCCCCTGGACCCGGCCAGCCGCTTCCTGCTGGCCCGCGACGGCCCCCGCGCGATCGGCTGCTGCGCGGTCGAACCGGTCGAGCCGGGCCTGTCCGAGCTGAAACGCATGTTCGTCGCCCCGGACGTCCGCGGCACCGGCGTCCCGGGCGCACTGGTGGCCGAGTCCGAGCGCCTGGCCCTCGGCCAAGGCGCGCTCCGCCTTCGCCTGGAGACAGGCGTGCGCCAGCCGTCGGCCATGCGCCTGTACGAGCGCGCGGGATACCGGCGGGTGCCGAACTTCCCGCCGTACGAGGGCGACCCCGAGTCGGTCTGCTACGAGAAGGCGCTCGGCTAGACCTCGAGGTCCAGCGACAGCTGCCCGCGGTCCTCGCCGGCGGGGGCGCCGGACAGCGTCGCGACACAGCCGGGGCACGGCGTGACCTCGGCCGTCGTCAAGTCGACCGGTTTCCAGCTGCGGGATTCCCGCTCGCCGCAGGCCGAGCGGCGGTAGCGGAGGTCGCCGGAGCGGGTCATCAGGTGGGCCAGGGGGACGTCTTCGGGCAGCACGCCGACCCGGTACCAGCGGGGTGCGCTCACCGCGGTGGTCGTCATGGGCGACAGTGTCCGCCGCCCCGGGCGCGCCGGGAGCGCATTTGCCGGTCGTCGGCGTGTCAGGCCTGATCGGGGAGGTAACGCAGGATGTGCAGCAGGCCGCGTTCGTCGACCACCAACGGGTCGGGGGCCACGCAACCGCGCAGCTCGGCCAGGACGGCGCCGGTGTCGAGGCCGGCGCCGATCAGCACCAGCTCGGTCCGGTGCGGCTCCCGCGAGGGCCACGGCGAACGCGCCAGCTGCACGAAGCCGCCGACCGTGTGCAGCCGGAAGCGTGAGTCGATGCCGAAGTCGGCCTGGCCCTTCATGCGGTAGAGCCCGGCCGGGCGGCGCTCGAGGAAGTCCACGAACGCGCGGGGCGCCAGCGGCGTCTCGGCGGTGAACGTGACCGTCTGGTAGCTCGCGTGCAAGTGCCGGGAGTGGTCGTGCTCGTCCTCACGCAGGTCGTCGAACGACAGCTGGCCCACGCGCTCGCCGCGGGGTTCGGGGTCGAAGAACAGGCGCGGGTCGACCCGGCCGTGCTCGGTGACCAGCAGCGGGCGGCCCGGCGCCAGCTCCTCGACGACCGCGGTGAGCTTGGCGAGCGCTTCGGCGGGCACCCGGTCGGCCTTGTTCAGCACCACCAGGTCGGCCAGGCGCAGGTGGTCGGCCATCTCGGGGTGGCGCTCGCGGGCGGCTTCGAACTCGGCCGCGTCCACGACTTCGGCCAGGCCGCCGTAGCGGATGTCCGGGTTCTCGCTGGCGATCATCAGCCGGATGAGGTCGCGGGGCTCGGCGATGCCGCTGGCCTCGACGACGATGACGTCGATGCCCGCTTCGGCCGAGGAGAGCCGGCCGAGCATCGCGTCGAGGCCGCTCGCGTCGACCGCGCAGCACAGGCAGCCGTTGCCGAGCGAAACCATCGTGTCGACCTGGCCGGCGACCGCGAGCGCGTCGACGTTCACGCGGCCGAAGTCGTTGACCACGACGCCGACCCGGGCGCCCTCGCGGTTGGCGAGCAGGTGGTTGAGCAGCGTCGTCTTGCCCGCGCCGAGGAACCCGGCGACGAGGACCACGGGAATCGGGCTCACGCACGCGACTCTAACGTCGCGCGCGGGCGCGCTGATACACGGGTGAGCGCGGCCCGGAAAGGCCGTTCGGCGAAAGCCCTCGAACAGCCGAACGGCCCATTCCGGGAAAGGATCACGAGAGCCGGGCCGGACACCGTGATCTCATGACGGGAATGCGCTGTGCCATGTCCGGATGACCCTTGGTAGCAGTTATTTTCCCGGGCTTTCCCCTGGCCGGGGTCGCATTCCGGGGTGGCCGGTGTGGAATTCACGATCGGGGGAGTGCACCACGCGAATCGTGGAGTACTCTCCCCCGCCTGGCCGGAGTGCCGGGGGCGGCAGGACCTCCAGGCCGGGTTCGTCGTCGGCGACCATCGGAGGAACGGTGAACCTTTTCGTCGGGATGCAGATCACGATTCCGGAGAGTGGGGAGACGCGGTGACCGTTACACCTGAGCGGGTGACGGCGCCGCTGCCGCTTTACCCTCAGCGCGTCTCGGAGGAACAGAGCGTCAATTCCGCCGAAGCGGAAGAATTCCTGGACCGGATGTTCGCCGAAGGCGCCGCCGAAGCGGGTGACCGGTTCGAGACGCGGCTCGCCGCGGTCCGCGCGGAAATCGCCGAAACGGGGACCTACCGCCACACCGCGGCCGAACTGGCGTTCGGCGCCCGCATCGCCTGGCGCAACTCGGCCCGCTGCATCGGCAGGCTGTACTGGCGCAGCCTCCGCATTCGCGACCGGCGGCGGGTCACCGACCCCGCGGCGATCGCCGGCGAATGCGTCGCCCACCTGCGCCAAGCCACTCGCGGCGGGCGGATCCGCCCGACGATCACCGTCTTCGCGCCGGACACCCCGGACGCGCCGGGGCCGCGCATCCACAACGAACAGCTGATCCGCTACGCCGGGTACCGCTTCGACGACGGCTCGGTCCTCGGCGACCCCCGGTACACCGAGTTCACCGAACGGGTGCGAAGACTCGGCTGGCGCCCGCCGGAACGGCGGGGGTCCTTCGACGTCCTCCCGTTGCTGGTCGAGGCGATCCCCGGCGAGCCGCGGCTGTTCACGCTGCCCCCGGACGCCGTGCTGGAGGTCCCGCTCACCCACCCCGACCACCGCTGGTTCGCCGGCCTCGGCCTCCGCTGGCACGCCGTCCCGGCGATCAGCGACATGCCGCTGGAGATCGGCGGGGTCACCTACCCCGCGGCGCCGTTCAACGGCTGGTACCTCGGCACCGAAATCGGCGCCCGGAACCTGGCCGACGAACAGCGCTACGACCTGCTGCCGGTCGTCGCCGAGCTGATGGGCCTGCCGACGGCGTCGGAGCGCACGCTGTGGCGCGACCGGGCGCTGGTCGAGCTGACGCTGGCCGTGCAGCACTCGTTCGACACCGCCGGCGTGACGATGGCCGACCACCACACCGAATCGCAGCGGTTCCTGGCCCACCTCGAACGCGAAGAGCAGGCCGGGCGCCGGTGCCCGGCCGAGTGGAGCTGGATCGTGCCGCCGGTGTCCGGTGGTCAGACCGCGGTGTTCCACCGCTACTACGACGAGCCCGACCCCGCGCAGCGCCCGGCGTTCTTGCCGCCCGGGAGCACCGGCGGGTGAACGAGTGGGCCCGGGAGCCCACGAAGAGCAACGTGAGTGCGCCCGTATGGCGGATCGTGCCCGGCCTGCGGCGCGGGCCGGTCCGCCAGGGCCGACAATGGGGGCATGTCCGTAGTCCTCGTCGCCTACGCCGGGCGCCACGGCGGAACCCGGCAGATCGCCGAGGTGATCGCCGCGGAGCTCGGCGGGAGCGGCCTGACCGTGGACGTGCGCGACGCCGCCGACGTCGCCGGGGTCGAGGACTACGCCGCCGTCGTCATCGGCAGCGCGCTGTACTACCACCGGTGGCGGCCGGAGGCGGTCCGGTTGCTGGAACGCAACGCCCGGGCGCTGGCGGAGCGCCCGGTCTGGCTGTTCCACAGCGGGCCGTGCGGCCCGAACGCGGCCGGGCAGCAGGTCAGCCTGCCGGCGAACGTGGCGCTGCTGGCCGCGCGCATCGACGCGGAGCGCACCGCGACCTTCGGCGGGCGCCTCGACCCGGCGACCGTGCACGGCCTGATCCCGCGCCTGCTGGCGTCCGGGTCCCGCGCCGGCGACTTCCGCGACTGGGACCGGATCAAGGCCTGGGCCCGGGACGTCGGCCGCCGGGTCCGCACCCGCGTCGCGCTCTGACCCTTGCCCGCGCACCGCGGGCAATGCTAAACCGTGCCTGCGGTCTACCGGTGAAAAACCGACGGGACGGGGCAAACGTGACGGAACGCCAGGCGGAACCGGCTCCGGCCAAGAAAGCGCTTACATCCGATCAGCGCAACGCCTTCCTCGCGGCGCTGCTCGGCTGGAGCATGGACTCCTTCGACTACTTCCTCGTCGTCTTCGTCCTCGCGGACATCGCGAAGGACAAGTCGTTCGGCGCGACGGCGACCCAGCTGGCGTTCATCACCACGGCCACGCTGGTGATGCGCCCGGTCGGCGCGCTGCTGTTCGGCCTGTGGGCCGACCGCGTCGGACGGCGGATCCCGCTGATGGCCGACGTCCTGCTGTACTCGGTGGCCGGCCTGCTCTGCGCGTTCGCCCCGAACTACACCGTGCTGCTCGTCCTGCGCTTCGTCTACGGCATCGGCATGGGCGGCGAGTGGGGCCTCGGCGCGGCACTGGCGATGGAGAAGATCCCGGTGGCGCGCCGCGGGTTCTTCTCGGGCCTGCTGCAGGTCGGCTATTCGATCGGCTACCTGCTCGCCGCGCTCGCGTACCTGCTGTTCCACTCGCTGCTCGACCTCGAATGGCGCTGGATCTTCGTGCTGAGCATCTTCCCGGCGCTGATCAGCCTGCTGATCCGGGCGCGCGTGCGCGAATCCGAGGTCTGGGAGACCGCGCGGGAGAAGATGCGGGTGACGCGGACGTCGGTCAAGGACATCCTGCTGAACCCGAAGGTCATCCGCCGCTTCGGCTACCTGATCCTGCTGATGACGGCGTTCAACTGGATGAGCCACGGCACCCAGGACGTGTACCCGAGCTTCCTGAAGGCCCACGAAAACGGGGGCGCCGGTCTCAGCGCGGCGACGAGCACCTGGATCGCCGTGCTGTACAACGTCGGCGCCATCATCGGCGGCCTGACGTTCGGCACGCTGTCCGAACGGCTGGGCCGCCGCCGCACCATCGTGACGGCGGCGGTGCTCGGCCTGCCGGTGATCCCGATCTTCGCGTTCGACCACGGCGCGGGGATGCTCGCGCTCGGCTCGTTCCTGATGCAGATCATGGTTCAGGGCGCGTGGGGCGTGATCCCCGCGCACCTGACCGAGATGTCCCCGGACGCCATCCGCGGGTTCTACCCGGGCGTGACCTACCAGCTGGGCAACCTGCTGGCCGCGCTGAACCTGCCGATCCAGCAGGCCATCGCGGAGGCGCACGGGTACTCCTCGGCCCTGGTGTGGACGGTGGTGCCCGGCCTGATCGCGGTGGCGGTGCTGACGGCGATCGGCAAGGAGGCCAAGGGGATCAGGTTCGGCGAGGCGGCGGTGGCCACGGCCCCGGCGGGGGCGAAGTAGCGCCGTCCGCCCTCAGCCGGGCCAGGATCCCGAGCCACTCGATCGCGTCGGCCGCGGTGCGGTGCAGCGGCAGCGGCGGGCTCAGCCGCAGGGCCTCGATCGCCCGCAGCACCACCGGGGGACAGCCGGTGAGGGCGAACGGGACGCCGGCGCGCACGGCGCGGTCGGCCGCCTCGTGCAGGAACACCACGCCGCGGGCGGAGCAGTGGCGCACCCCGGTCAGGTCCACGACGAGACCGCGGGGGCCCAGCGCGATCTCCTCGGCGAGCAGGCCGTGCAACCGGTCCCCGCAGGCCAGGTCGACCTCCCCGGTGACGGCGACGACGGTGGCGTCGGCGGTCGCGGTGAGCACCAGCGACGCCGCGGCCGGGGCTTCCGGTGGTTCGTGCCGGGTTTCGTAGTAGCGGTCCAGCAGCGCGTCGATGTCGAGCTTGGCGGGGTAGGGCACCGAGTCGACCCGGTCGGCCCATTCCCGCAGCGCCGCGACCAGTGCGCGGTGCTGTTCGTCATCGGGGCGGACCATATTCGTTACATCGCTTCGCGGGGCTCCGGTGCAACACCCGGGTTCACGGGGTGACCAGTCCGGCCTCGTAGGCGAAGATCGTGAGCTGGACCCGGTTGCTGACGTCGAGCTTCGCGAACGTGCGCGTGATGTGCGTTTTCACGGTGGCTTCGCTGACGAACAGCTCCGCCCCGATCTCCGCGTTCGGCTTGCCCCGCGCGACCGCCGTGACGACCTGGCGTTCGCGGTCGCTGAGCAGTCCGAGCTTCGCCTGGGCGAGCGCCCGGCGCGGGCTCACGCGCGTCGCGACGAACTGGCCGATCAGCTGTTTCGTCGTGCGGGGCGAGAGCATCGCGTCGCCGTTCGCGACCACCCGGACGCCCTCGATGATCTCCTGCGGCGAGCCTTCCTTGAGCAGGAACCCGCTCGCGCCGGCCGCCAGCGCTTCGAACACGTACTCGTCGAGGTCGAACGTCGTCAGGATCAGCACCCGCGGCGGGCGCGGCTGGGCGAGCACCGCCGCGGTCGCCGTGAGGCCGTCCATGCGGCGCATCCGGATGTCCATCAGGACGACGTCCGGCGCGTGCCGCGCGACCTGCTGCACCGCTTCGTCGCCGTCGCCCGCTTCCGCGACGACGGTGATGTCGGGCGCGCTGCCGAGGATCATGGTCAGGCCGGTGCGGACCAGCGGGTCGTCGTCGACGAGCAGGACGCGGACGCTCACCCGCCCATGCTAGGGCGCCGGGCCGGCGGCCGGTGCCCAGGGCAGCCACGCGCGCAGCGCGAACATCCGCGCGCCGGCCGGGCCCGCGGTGAACGAGCCGCCCAGCAGGGCGATCCGCTCGCCGACACCGGTGAGCCCGGTGCCCGAACCGGGCGAGGGCACCGGGTGCGGTGGCAGCGCGTTGACGACCTCGAGCACCAGGCCGGGGCCGGGGCCGCCGTGCACGGTCACCTCCGCCGGCGCGCCCGGCGCGTGCCGGAGCACGTTGGTGAGCGCTTCCTGGAGGATCCGGTAGGCGGCCGTGCCGAGCGGGGCCGGTGCGGTGGCCGCCTGGTCGAGCAGGACGGTCACGGTGGCGGTGAGCCCGGCCTGCCGGGCGCCGGCGATCAGGCCGGGGAGGTCGGCCAGCGTCGGCTGCGGCGGTTCGGCGGGACCGCCGGCCGCCCGTGCGGAGAAGCCGGGCCCGCGCAGCACGCCGATCACCTGGCGCAGGTCGTCGAGCGACTGCCGGGCGGTGGTCCGCACGGTCTTCGCCGCCGCCGCGGTGTCCGGTTCGGTGGTGGCGGTGACCTCGAGCGCGCCCGCCTGCAGCGAAAGCAGCGACAGCCGGTGCCCGAGGACGTCGTGCATCTCGCGGGCGATGCGGGCCTGTTCCTCGCGGCGCGCCATCTGCTCGCGCAGCGCTTCCTGTTCGGCGATCCGGCGGCGGGTCTCGGCCAGGCTGTGCCGCACCACCCCGACGGTGACCGGGACCGCGGTGTACACGACCGCGGTCAGGACCACGCCGACGAGCTTGGCCGCGGTCGTTTCCGTCGACATCCAGGCGCCGGCGATGGTGACCTCGGTGAAGCGGCTCGCGTCCCGCCACACCGCGAGCGCGGTCGCCGCCACCACGAGCGCCGACACGCCCCACCGCCGCCACCCGACGTGGTGGGCGGTGAACGCGGCGAGGGCGATCAGCGCGGCCAGCGAGTCGCCGGGCAGCAGCAGCGGTGGCACGAGCGCGATCCCGGTGACGAGCACCGGCCACCGGTGCCGCCAGACCAGCAGCACGGACGCGCCGATCCCGGCCAACCAGGCGAGCATGCCGAACACGGTGGTCGAAGTGGCCGACGTACCGGGCAGGGCGCTGGCCAGCGAGACGTAGATCGTGCTGCTCAGCACGCCCGCCGCGACCGCGAGCACGGTGCACACCACCCGAAGCACGGACCCCATGGCGGTGAGCCTACGAGGTGGCAAGGAGGCGTCCATCAGCTGTTCGGCTCCTCGGGGGCGCGGGCGTTGACGACTTTCGTCGTACCGGGTCGAGGCTCGCGGACGACGCGGCACGGGCCGGGGCGCTGGTTTCCTGCTCGCCGTCAAGCGAAGGCGAAAGGACACGACCCCGATGAGCGACTACACCCCGATCCAGCAGCAGTACCCGGCTCCCCAGGCCGCTCCGCCCCGCAACGGGCTCGGCACGGCGGGCTTCGTCCTCGGCCTGGTCGGACTGGTCTTCTCGCCGATCCCGTTCGTCGGCGTGCTCGCCTGGCCGCTGGTGGTGCTCGGCCTCGTCCTGTCCGCGGTCGGTCTCGCCAGGGTGCGGGCGGGCAAAGCGACCAACAAGGGACTCGCGATCGCCGGCATCGTCGTGTCGGTGCTCGGCCTCGTCGTGAGCATCCTGTGGGTGGTCGTGCTCGGCAAGGCGATCGGCGACGTGAACGAGCAGGCGACCCAGCACCACACCATCGTCTATTCGGTGACCGGGGACGCGAAGACCGCCGACGTCGACTACAGCACCTTCGACCAGGCGGGCTCGGTCAAGACCGAAACCGGCGCGGCCGTGCCGTGGACGAAAACGGTCGAGGCCACCGGGATCGTCATCGGCGCGTTCACCGTCAGCACCGGGGAAGCGGGCGGCACGGTGACCTGCAAGGTCGTCGTGGACGGCCGGGAAGCCAAGACGGCGACCGCGTCGGGTGAGTTCGCGCTCGCCAGCTGCTCGGGCTTCTGACGGCCACGGGGGAGGGGACCCGGCCAGGGTGCGGGTCCCCTCCCGCCGCGTCAGCCGCAGTGTTCGAACCCGCTGGTGTAGGACTGGCCGTCGGCCGCGCCGCCCCACTTCACGCACTTGTCCGCCGCGGCCGCGGTGACCGGGCCGGCGAAGTAGGAGAACGCACCCGAGTCGGTCGCCGGTGCCGAGCCCTGGACCTCCAGGTAAGCCGAGGTCTGGGTGGCCTTCCCGGCGTTGGCGCTCTTCATGGCGCTGACGCAGTTCTTGCCGGTGGCGGCGTTGTAGGACAGGAACGCCGTGCCGGCGGTGGCGAGCGGCGCCGAATCGATGACGCCGTAACCGAGTCCGCACGCCGGAGCGCCCAGCGCGGTGTCGGTGACCGTGGCGTAGCGGATCGTGTCGTTCGCGTGGAACTCGGGCCCGGCCTCGAACAGCACGCCGACCGAGGTCTGGGACAGCTGCACCATGTCGGAGTACGCCGCGTCCTGGCCCCACACGAGCAGGCTGCCCGCGGTGCCGGTCCAGTTCGCGCCCTCGTCGAAGGACGAGTGCACCCGCAGCTCCTTGCGACGGTCGCAAGTGGACGGTGCGGCGAACACGACCCGGTTGTACTTGCCGCCGGCGTCGGTGTCGCTCATCCGGGCCGTCGACCCCTGCACGGTCGGCGCGACGAGGTCGGTGGCGAAGGCGAACTTGGAGCTGAAGCTCGCGCCGCCGTCCGAGCTGATCGCGAAGGCGCGGTTGCGCGTCCCGCTCGCCAGGCACTTGTCACCGTCGTTGGCCTGGTTGCGCGCGGCGGCGTAGACCCGGCCGTCGAGCAGCTCGGTGACGCTGATCTCCTGCGGGTTGATCGCCGTGGTGGGCGAGTCGGTCGCACCGCGGTGCCACGTGGTGCCCTGGTCGTCGCTGTAGACCAGCGCGCCGGTGTCCTTGCCGCCGGTGGTCCAGCTGACCCCGGCGACGAGCCGCCCGGCGTGCGCACCGCGCGTGAGCACGATCCCGTGCGACGGCCCGGTGGCGAGCCAGCCCGGCGCGCTCGTGAACCCGAGTTCCGTGGTCAGCACGCGCGGGGCGCCCCACGTCTTGCCGTTGTCCTCGCTGATCGACACGCGCGGGACGCGGCCGCAAGCCGGGTTGGTGTAGCACTGCATGGTGGACAACAGCACGATCCGGTTGCTGCCCGGGATGACGATCGGCGCCGGGTTGCCCTTGGTGTCGCCGTTGGCCTTGATGACCGTCTGCAGCGCGCTCCACGTCTTGCCGCCGTCGCTGGAGCGCTTCATGACGAGGTCGATTTCGCCGAGGTCGTTGCAGACGCTCGCGCCGCCGTTGCGGCCTTCGGCGAAGGCGAGCAGGTCGCCGTTGTTCGCCTTGACGACGGTGGGGATGCGGTAGCAGTCGTGGCCTTCGGTGTTCTTGGTGAACACCAGGGTGCTGCTGACATCGGCTTGCGCGGTGGCCGTGCCGACGGCCGCCGGCACGGCCACGGCGGCGCACCCCAGCAGCCCGGCCAGCAGGCCTCTGGCGATCCGGGTGAGGTTCACGGTTCTCCCTACGGGTTCGTTTTGCGTCGTACGTCTCGGCGGCAGCGTCGACCCGGTTCGTACAAGACCCGTACATCCCGGCGTATAACGAACTATTCATGGCCGGGAGGGAAATTCCTGGTGAACGCGGTCGCGGTGCCGTGGTGGGTTGCCGCCGATCCAACGGCGATATATCGTGTGAATGTCGGCGATACGACTACACGAGGAGAGCGCATGGACAGGACAGCGGGAGCGGGCCGAATCTTCGCCGGATTCGGCGGCGGCCACTTCGGGCACGGGCCGGACCTGCACGGCGGGCGCTTCGGCCACGAGCCGGGCCTGCCGGGGATGCGTGGCCACGGAACCGGGGCGCACGGCGGGCACTTCGGGCACGGGTCCGACCTGCACGGCAGGCCCGGCCACGGACCCGGCGGGCACTTCGCGCACGGCGTGCCGGGCCACGAGCCGGACCTGGGCGGCGCGTCCGGCCACGGACCCGAGGCGCACGGCGGGCACTTCGGGCGCGGTGTGCCGGGGTACGAACACCCGGACCTGCGCGGGGTGCCGGAGCACGAGGACTGGGACGGGGGTCCGGAGCTGGCGCGCGGGGGCCCTCCAGGCGGGTTCCCGCCGCACCCGCCCCAGCCGCCGCAGCCGCCGGGCTTTCCCGGGTTCCCCGGCGGCCCCGGCTCGTTCGGCGGCCCGGGTGGCTGGGGCGGCGGTGGGGGTGCGTGGCAGCGTGTCCGCGAGTTCCGCGGCGGGCGGCCCGCGCCCCGGCCGGTGCGCCCGGCCGTGCTGGCGTTGCTGGCCGAGGAGCCGATGCACGGCTACCAGCTGATGCAGGAGATCCGCCGCCGCACGCACGACCGGTGGCGGCCCAGTCCCGGCTCGGTCTACCCGATCCTGCAGCAGCTGGAGGACGAAGGCCTGGTCCACACCGTCGAAACGGCCGGCCGCCGGGTCGCCGAGCTGACCGATGAGGGGCGCGAGCACGTCGCCGGCCGGGAGGCGGAGTTCGCCGCGCTGTGGGGGGAGCCCGAGGAGGAGCCCAACGCCGACCGGTTCGCCACGCTGTGGCATGCGCTGGGCGAGCTGTCCGGTGCGGCCGCCCAGGTGGGACACAGCGGCACCGAAGCCCAGGTGGCCGAGGTGAAGAAGATCCTCGCCGACGCCCGCCGGCGGGTCTACGCGGTGCTGGCCGACGCGGGCCTGGAGGACGAGGAAGCCTGACGCCCGGGGGTCGTGAGTGTTTAGTCGGGTTCTAACCCGACTAAACACTCACGACCACCCGCGCCGCCACCCGCTGGAGCCGACTGTCCACACCGGACGCTCGGCCTGGCCCGGTACGCTCCTCTCCCATGGAGGAAACGGACTTCGCCGCGCACCTGACGGCGGTCATGACCGGCAGCGCGCTCACCATGCTGATCGGCGTCGGCCACCGCACCGGCCTCTTCGCCGCCGCGGCCGGAGGGCCCGCCACCAGTGCCGGGCTGGCCGCTCGCGCCGGGCTCGAAGAGCGTTACGTCCGCGAGTGGCTCGGTGCCATGGTCACCGGCGGCATCTTCACCTACGACGACGGCGAGTACGCCTTCCCGCCGTCGCACGCGAAGTTCCTGCTCGGCGAAACGGCGTCGAACCTGATGCCGTCCCTGCTCACCCTGAGCGCCTTCACCGGCATCCTCCCCGAACTGGAACGCGCGTTCGCCGAAGGCGGCGGCGTCCCGCGCTCGGCGTACGGGCCGCACCTCGAGGCGCTCGGCGCGAAAACCGGCGACAGCTGGAAGCACATCTACCGCGAACACCTCGTCGACGGCTTCTTCGGCGCGGTCCCCGGCCTGACCGAGCGGCTCGCCGCGGGGGTCCGCGTGCTCGACCTCGGCTGCGGCACCGGGAACGCCATCGCCGTCGCCGCGGAAGCGTTCCCCGCCTCGCGGTTCACCGGCGTCGACATCAACCCCGGCGTCGTCGGCCAGGCCCGGGAGAACACCGCGCACCTGCCGAACGCCGAGTTCGCCGTCGGGGACGCCGCCGAGCTGGCCGGCGAATTCGACGTGATCACCGCCTTCGACGCCGTCCACGACCAGGACCGGCCGGACGTCGTGCTGCGGCGGATCCGCGGCGCGCTGGCGCCCGACGGGCTGTTCTTCATGGTGGACACGAACTTCTCCGCCGACGTCGCCCGGAACGTCGGCCACCCGCTCGCCGCGCTGTGCTACTCGATCAGCCTGATGTACTGCACGACGACGTCGCTGGCCGAAGGCGGCGCCGCGCTGGGTGCCATGTGGGGCACCGAAAAAGCGCGGGAACTGCTCGCGGACGCGGGGTTCCGGCACGTCGAAGTGCTCGGGTCCCCGCGTCCGCAGAACTGCGTCTACGCCTGCCGGCCCTGACCTACTGCTGATATGGCGCCGCCGCGGCCTTCGCGGCGGCGATCAGCGCGCCCTTGTTCTTCGGCCAGAACGTGCTGTCGACGCAGGTGTAGCGGGGCAGGAACCCACCGCAGGTGCCGCTCGAGCCGCCGACCTCGAACGTCACGCTGGCGACGCCGAGTTCGCCGTAGGTGAAGTCGTCGGTGGTGCCGCTCGTGTCGTAGCCGACGGTCTCCTCGTTGGTGCCGACGAGGTAGCCGTTGGACGCCGCGTACTTCGCGCCGAGCTTGCGGTACTGCGCGTCGTTCGGCGAGGTGGCCTGGGTGAAGCCCCACGGGATGATGATGTCGTTGCCGTAGCTGTGCAACGTGATCATCGTACCCTTGGCGGTGGCCGGCGCGGGGTCGTTGTTCCCGGTGCCGCGCTGGTCCGGGAAGATCGCGCGGGCCAGCTTCTCCAGCGCCTGCGTCTCCGGCTCGGACCCCGCGCTCACGCCCTGGTAGGTCTCCGAGCACGCCGAATTGGAGTCGCCGCCCCACTTGAACGTGGAGTTGCGGTTGAGGTCGATGCCGATGTTCGTGCCCGTGCAGCTGCCGCGGGAGTTGTCGGCGTTCTTGCGCTGCAGCTTGGGCGAGTTCCCGCCGGAGGCGACGATGTCGACGCCGTCGGGGTTGGCGATCGGCACCACCCAGACCTCGGTGGTGTCCAAAATGGACTTCGCGGTGGCGTCGGTCGCGTAGCCGTCGGCGAGGTAGTCGATCCAGCGCCAGGCGAGCTCGCCGGTGGACAGCTCGCGCGCGTGGATCTGGGCCATCAGGAAGAACTTCGGCTTGGCCGACGTCGTCGACAGCGTGCAGTCGCCGGTCTGCTTCTTGGTCAGGCAAAGCGCCTGGATGTCGTGGCCGCCCTGGCCCTTCGTCTTCTTCCACGACTGGCCGATCGTGTACTTCGTGGCCAGGTCGGGGTGCGCGGAAGCCACCTGCGCGAGGTGGTTTTCGTGCGCGGTGACCGTCCGGTACCCGCCGTAGTAGGTGTCGGCCGCCAGCGCGTTGCCCTGCGCCGGGAGTTCTTTGTAGACGGTGTCGAAGAACGACGGCCGGAAACCGCGCGCCCGCAGCTGGTTCGCGACGCCCTGGCCGCCGACGACGTGGACCGCGCCCGCGTCGCCTTCTTCGACGTCGAAGCCGGCTTCGGTCAGCGCCTGCGCCTGGGCGGCGGTGGCCGGCACGCGCCAGAAGACCGGCGTGTCCGCCGGCTGCGCGGTGGCGGTGCCGCCGAGCAGGGTGGTGAGCAGGACCCCGGTCGCCGCGAGGGCGAGCCGGGACAAGGACCTTGACGCCATCGGAGGATCTCCTCACGCCGCACGGATGGAGGTCCGGCGGGAACCCTTGGTCACCGCACCGGCACGCACAGTGTGTCGGGACGGGCAAACCCGGCACACCCCCGAAAGTCGCGAAACCCGCCCCGGGCGGCTGCCCTCACTATGCTCGGGAGGAGCCGGACCTGATCCCGAACGGAGTGCGCATGCCCATCCACGACCTCGTCTTCCGGGGGAGACGGCTCACCAGCGACCACGCAATGGTGATGGCCATCGTCAACCGGACGCCGGACTCGTTCTACGACAACGGGGTGACGTACGAGGAAGACCGGGCGCGCGCGGCCGTCGGCAAGGCGATCGAGAACGGCGCCGCGGTGATCGACATCGGCGGCGTGCCCGCGAGCCCCGGCCCGGAGGTGACCGTCGCGGAGGAGATCAGCCGCGTCGTGCCGACCGTCGAGTGGATCCGCGCGGCGTTCCCGGACGTCGTGATCAGCGTCGACACCTACCGCGCCGAGGTCGCCGACGCCGTCTGCCGGGTCGGCGCGGACCTGATCAACGACAACTGGGCCGCCTACGAGCCGGAGATCCTCGACGTCGCGGCCGAGTACGGCGCCGGGTACATCTGCGCCCACGTCGACGGGCTCGACCCGCGCACCGACCCGGTGAAACCGCAGTACGACGACGTCGTCGCCGCGGTCGTGAAGGACACCACCGAGCTGGCCGAGCGGGCGATCGCGAAGGGCGTCCCGCGCGAGGGGATCATGATCGACCCCTGCATCGACTTCTCGAAGAACACCTACCAGTCGCTGACGATCCTGCGGAACGTCGACAAGCTGGTGGCCACCGGCTGGCCGGTGCTGATGGCGTTGTCCAACAAGGGAGTGGTGGGCGAGACGCTCGACGTCGCCATGGACGACCGGGTCACCGGCACGCTGGCGGCCACCGCGCACGCGGCGGCGCAGGGGGCCGCGATGTTCCGGGCGCACCAGGTCCGCGAGACGCGGCACACGGTCGAGATGATCGCCAGCATCCTCGGCGACCGCCCGCCGAAGAACGCGGTGCGGTGGCTGTGATCCGGCAGATCTGGCCGCTCGAAGCCGGTCGCGAGCTCGACACCGGCGACCTCGAAGCCCTCTACCGCTTCCCCGACGCCGCGAAGTGGCTGGTCGTCAACTTCGTGTCGAGCACGGACGGCGCGATCGCGGTCGGCGGCCGCTCGCGCCCGCTGTCCACCGAGCCCGACCGGGTCGTGTTCAAGCTGGGCAGCGACCTCGCCGACGTCGTCCTGCTCGGGGCGGGGACGGCGGTGATCGAGGAGTTCGAAGGGGTCCACCCGGGCCCGGAGACCGCGGACCGGCGCCGCCGCCACGGTCTGGAGCCGATCCCGCCGATCGCGATCGTGACGACCGGTGCGAGCCTGCCGCCGGACGCGCCGGTGCTGACGAAGGCGGCGGTGCCGACGATCGTCCTGACCAGCGAGCGGGCGCCGAAGGACTTGCGTGCCGCGTGGCGGCGCGCGGGGGCCGAGGTGGTCGTCACGGGGGAGGACGCGGTGGCGCTCGACGTCGCCGTGGCGGCCCTGACCGAACGCGGCCTGAAGCGGATCGACTGCGAAGGCGGGCCGAAGCTCTTCGCGTCCTTGGCCGGGGCGGGTCTGGTCGACGAGTTCCGGCTGACGGTCGCGCCGTTCCTCGTGGCGGGCACGGCGGACCGGGCGGCGGTCGGCGGCGCGTTCGACCCACTGGCGCTGGAGCTGGCCAGTGTCCTGACCGACGGCGCCAGCCTGCTGACCCGCTACCTGGTCCCGTAGCCGGTCTGCCGCGGCTGGTCGTGAGTGTTTAGGACGGTTCTAACCGTCCTAAACACTCACGACCGGGGCGGGGCTTACCTCTTCAGGCCGTGCTCGATGGCCTCGATGATCCGCGGCCGCAGCTCGGCCGCGCTGATGATCGCGTCCACCGAGCCGACCTCGACCGCCCGCTGGATGCTGTGCACGCGGTCGAACTCCGCGGCCACCTCGCTGACCTTCTCCGCGCGGACCGACGACTGGACCTCGGCCAGCTGGGCGTTGAGCGCGGCGCGGGACGCGCCACCCGCCGCCGCGACCTGGGCCTGCAGCTCGGTCACCCGCGGGTCGTTCGCGGTGCGGTTGTTCACCTCGCCGGCGAACACCACCGCGGCCGCCGGGGCACCGCCCAGCACCGACGCGAACGAGCCCTCGAGGGCGAGCACCGTCATGTTCGGGTTGAGCGTCTTGGAGAACACCACGAACGCGCCGCCGTGGTACCGCGAAATCACGGTGAACACGATCGGGCCCTCGAAGTTGACGATGGCCCGGCCGATTTCCGCGCCGTACTCCAGCTGCAGCTTGCGCAGCGACTCCGGCGAGCCGTCGAAGCCGGACAGGTTCGCCAGCACCACCAGCGGCCGGTTGCCCGACGCGGCGTTGATCGCCCGTGCCGTCTTCTTCGACGAGCGCGGGAACAGCGTGCCCGCGGTGTAGGTGTCCGGGCCGTCGGTGGGCGGGAAGCCGCGGCGCGGCACCGAGCGCGACTCGATGCCGATCAGGCAGACCGGGCGGCCGCCGATGTGCACGTCCTGCACCGCGGAGGTCTCCGCGTCCGCCATGCCCGCCCAGCGCTCCAGCACCGGGTGGTCCTGGTCGGACAGCGCGCGCATCACCGTGCGGATGTCGAACGGCTTCTTGCGGTCCGGGTTGTGCTCGGCCGAGAAGATCTCGCCGACGGTCGTGAAGTCGCTGCCGACGATCGCGTGCGGGAACGCCGAGACGTCGCGGCCGACCGGGTCGCTCGTGGCCACCTTCCGCGGCCCGGCCTCGCCCGGCGCGATGTAGGTGTGCTCGTAGTGCGCCATCAGGACTTCGCGCGCGGCCGGCAGGTTCGGCGCCCAGTACTGCGCCTGGCCGTTGGGGCCCATCACGCGGTCGTAGCCGCCGATGCCGAAGTTGTCCTCGGCCGACACGCCGCCGGAGAAGTCCAGCGCCTGCTTGCCGGTGAGCACCATCGCGGAGTCCGGCGTCATCACCAGGATGCCCTTGGTGTGCATGAGCATCGTCGCTTCGGCGTTCCAGTACGGCTGGGCGCCGACGTTGATGCCGTTGACCACGATGTTGATCTCGCCGCCGTCCTGGGTGAACGTGACGATCCGCTTGAGCGCCGCGGCCACCCAGTCCATGTTCTCGGTGCCCGAGGACATCGAGATCCGCGCGCCCGAGGACAGCGCGAGCCACTCCAGCGGCACGCGCATCCGCTCGGCCAGGTCGAGTGCCGCGATGACGCGCGAGCACTCCGGCTCCGACAGCGCCCCGAGCGACTTCGTCGGGTCGCCGAGGAGCACGACCCGCGTGACGCCTTCGGGGTGCCGCTCGGTCGGGGTCGTGACGACGCCCGCCACGAGCGCGGCGGTGTTCTTGCCCTTCGGCCGGTCCACCGGGACCAGCTCGCCCGAGGCGTCCAGGTCGTGCTCGGTGAAGGTGCCGCCGGGGCCGGCGAGCAGGTCGGTCAGCTCGTACGGGTACGCCGTCCCGCGCCGCGCCGCGCGCAGGACCTTCAGGCGGTATTCGTCGTGCGGCTTCACCGGCTCGGTCGACGGGTGGTCGACGTGCAGCCGCGCGCCCTGCCCGGGGTCGAAGGTGATCCGGACGGCGAGCTCGGTCAGCTTGCCCGCCTCCGTGCGCCGCCGCGCGAGGAACTGGACCTCCTCCAGCCCGGCGCCCACCGACGTCGGCAGGATGCGCTGGACCAGCGTGTTGAGCTCGTCGGTGGTGAGGTCGGTCGGCGGCCAGACGTACATCATGATCCGGTTGGTGTCGAACCGCTTGTTCTGCGGCCGCTGCGCCTGGATGTTGCGGATCGCGTCGAGGCAGGCGGTGACCGCGTCCTCGAGCGCGGGCAGCGCGACCAGGCGGCCGTCGGCCTCGCGCAGCGGCGTCAGGTCGCGGACCTGGCCCATCGCGATCAGCCGCTCGTCGGCCGGGTTGGTCTTCGCCACGGCCTTGAAGAGGTAGATCTCCTCGTCCGCCGACGGCAGCCGCGTGAGGTCGAACTCGCGCAGGCGCTGCAGCTGCAGGCGCTGGGCGATCTGCGGGTGCAGGCCGCGGATCAGCCGGTCCTCGGCGAAGGTTTCGCCGTCGCGCTCGAAGGTGAAGTGGTGGTGCATCACCGCGCCGCCGGTGCCGGCGACGGTGACGACGATCCGCCGCACGCTCGCGGGCACCGGGTGCTCGGCCAGCAGCGCGCCGAGCCGGGCGGCGGTCGCGTCGGCGTCCGGCTGGTCCTCCCAGCGCAGGTACAGGTCGGCGACCACGCCGTCGGTGGCGACCTCGCCGAGCGCGTCGAGCGCCTCGGGCAGGGCCGAGATGTCGACAGCCGTGGTGACCAGCGGCAGCACGCCGTCGGCGGTGTCCAGCCCGGCGGTCAGCCACCGGGAGCCGCCGGCGTCGCGCACGGCGACCCCGGACAGCTTGCGGTTGCCGTAGTAACGGCGGGTCAGCACTTCCAGCAGCGGCGCGTGGTCGCGGCCCGGGCGCCCGATCCGCTGGCCGACCAGCCGGACGAGGGGCTGCGAGCCGGTGATCATCGCCTGGATCCGGTCGGCGCGGTCCGGCGCGTCCGGGTTCTGGTCGAGGTAGCGCAGTTCGGTGCGGACGGCGGCGTACACCTCGGCGCGGTTGCGGCGCAGCAGCGGCTGGGCGAACCAGCGGAACACGACGCCGCGGGCGAGGTCGGACACCGCGGGGAAGCGCACCTGCGTGGCCTCGACGAGGTGCTCCAGGGTGAGCCCGGCGCGTTCGCTCAGCGACTCCACCGGCGGCGCGCCGGTCAGCCACTGCCGCAGCAGCTCCGAAACGATCGCGACATCGGCCGGCATCCGCTGCTGGGCCAGGAAGATCCGGAAGACCGCGGCCTCCAGCTCCGGCGTGCGGTCGAGGTCCGCGACGCCGTAGTGCGCGAGCACCTGGCGGAGCCGGGCCTGGAAGCCTTCGGTGACGCCGGCGCGTTCGACGTCGAGGCTCTGCAGGTAGCTGTGGAAGAACTCGCGCGAGCTGTGCACGGCGCCGTTGGGCTCGGTGTCGAGCTCGCCGCCCGGGGTGTTGCGGCTCAGCTCGGACAGGTCGGCGAAGACGGTGAGCAGGTCGAGCTCGCCTTCGACCGGCCGGTTGCCCAGCTCGGTGCGTGCCTCGAGGTACGCCGCGACGAGCCGCTTGCGCTCGGCCGGGTCGACGTCGAAGCCGAGCAGCAGGCTCCGCAGGTCCTGCAGGCCGCGTTCGACGCGCTCGGCCGCGGACACGCCGTCGGGCACGGACGGCAGCTCGATCTCGACGGTCTCGGTCTCTTCGGCCGCTTCGTCCTCGGCGCCGTCGGCCAGCGGTTCCAGGCGCATCAGCGGGGCGCCGGTTTCGACCTGGCTGCCGACCGACACCGGGCACTCGCGGACGCGGGCGCGGAACGGCGCGCGCAGCACCGTCTCCATCTTCATGCTCTCCAGCACGAGGATCGGCGCGTTGGCCTCGACCTCGTCGCCGACGGATAGGGGGGTCGCGACGACCAGCGCGGGCGCCGGCGAGCGGACGACGCCGCCCTCGTCGCGGCTGATGCGGTGGGTGACGCCGTCGACCTCGACCAGGTGGATCGGGCCGTGCGTGGCCGACACCAGGCGGAAGCGCCGCCCGTTGACCAGAATCTGGCCGCTGTGGGCGTCGAAGCGGTCGATCTCGACCTCGGCGTGGTGCACGTCGGACGCGCCCGCCGAGATGCCGACGCGGAAGCGCTTCCGCCCGGCGCGGGCCACGCTGACGCGGTAGCCGACGCCGCGGAGCTTGAGGTCGAGCGGGCGGCCGCTTTCGTGCTGCACCTGCGGGCGCCCGCCGTGCGCGGTGGCCAGCAGCCGCTGGACGGTGACCTCTTCCTCGTCCTGGTAGGCCTCGATGGCGGCCGCGGCGAGCGCGATCGCGGAGTGCCGGTGGGTGACCAGGCGGCCTTCGGCGCGGACGCGGTCGATCCAGCCGGTGTCGGCGCTGGCGTCGATCACCTCGGGCTGGGCCAGCAGGTCGAGCACGAAGCTCTTGTTGGTCGCGCCGCCCTCGATGATGACGGTGGTCTCGGCCATGGCGCGGCGCAGGCGGCCGAGCGCCTCGTCGCGGTCGCGGCCGTAGGCGATGATCTTGGCGATCATCGAGTCGAAGTCGGCCGGGATGGTGTCGCCTTCGCTGACGCCGGTGTCGACGCGGATGCCGGGGCCGGCGGGCAGCGCGAGCCGCGCGATGCGGCCGGGGGAGGGCGCGAAGTCGCGATCGGGGTCCTCGGCGTTGAGGCGGGCTTCGATCGCGTGGCCGAGCTCGGCGGGCTGCTCGCCTTCGAGCTTGCCGCCGCCGGCGACGTGCAGCTGCAGCTTGACCAGGTCGGTGCCGGTGGTGATCTCGGTGATCGGGTGCTCGACCTGCAGGCGGGTGTTGACCTCGAGGAAGGCGAACAGCTTCTCGCCCGGGTGGTACAGGAACTCGACGGTGCACGCGCCGCGGTAGCCGACCGCCACCGCGAGCCGCTCCGCCGACGTCTTCAGCTCGGCGGTCTGCGCGGGCGCGAGGACGGGGGAGGCGGACTCCTCGATGATCTTCTGGTTGCGCCGCTGCACCGAGCAGTCCCGGACGCCGAGCGCCCACGCCGTCGTGCCGTCGGAGATCACCTGGACCTCGACGTGCCGGGCGCCGGTGACCAGGCGCTCCAGGAACACGACGCCGGAGCCGAACGCGCGCAGGGCTTCCTGGCTGGTGCGCTCGTAGGCGTCGGCGAGGTCTTCGCCGGAGGCCACCATGCGGATGCCGCGCCCGCCGCCGCCGGCGGTCGCCTTGAGCATCAGGGGGTAGCCGATCCGGTCGCCGGCCGCCAGCGCGTCTTCGAGGGTCGCGACCTCGCCGCGGCTCCACGGCGCGACCGGCACGCCGACCTCTTCGGCGATCAGCTTCGCGCCGATCTTGTCGCCGAGCTTGCGCATCGCGTCCGCGCTCGGCCCGACGAAGGTGACGCCGACCTTCTCGCACAGCTCCGCGAAGGCCGGGTCTTCGGCGACGAAGCCCCAGCCGACCCATGCGGCGTCGGCCTTCGTCTCGACGAGCGCCTGCTCGAGCTTGGCGAGGTCGAGGTAGGGCCGGGCCGAAGCCGGGCCCAGGTCGTAGGCCAGATCGGCCTCACGGACGAACGTGGCGGTGCGATCCGCGTCGGTGTAGAGGGCGACCGTCTCGATCCGCGTCCCGGTTTCCGCCGACAGATCCCGGACGGCGTGGATGAGCCGCATCGCGGCCTCTCCGCGGTTGACGATGGCGACACGACTGAACACCGGCTGAGCCTCCCAAGTACCCACGCACAGAAGGCGACGCACCCGTTCTGGAGCGTCGCCTGCACCTGTCTACACCCTGCTGGATTACCGCGGGGTAGACCAATGTCCGCCATGGCGCATGCCGAGACGGCTGCGTTGTGGGAACCCCACAAAAAGCGACCCGCGCCACACTGCCGGGACCGCGTTTCGCGCGAGGGCTGCCACAAAGCACGGTGCGCAGCCTACGGCGGGCCGGACCCGGAAAACATCCAGATCCGCGAAAGTAGGGGCCCCGGTCAGGACGCCAGCAGGACGGCCGGATCGAGCACCTGGCCCAGCTCGCGGCGTTCGGCCTCCGACAACGGGACGGCGGCGACTTCGCACCGCCCGTCCGGCCCCGGCGCGGTGGTGATCGCCAGTACCGGCTTCCCGTCGATCTCGCGCAGCGTGACCCGGCCGCCACAGGCGAGGTCGACCGTGACGCCCGGTTGTTCGCGATGCCGGCCCAGCCAGCGGCCGACGAAGTCGAAGGTCATCGCGGTCTCCCCTCGGTGCGCGCACAACTCCCCGTGGGTACAGGTGTCCGTTGTTAATGCCCCGGATACACGCGGTTCACACGTCGGATCGGCGTCGGACCCGTTCGGCCCATCGGGCGAGCGGACGGGCCGGCACCCCCCGACCGGGTGCCGGCCCGTCCCGTTCCGGCGGCGGCACCGCGGCGGCGCCCCTCGCCGCGGTGCCGTCTCGGCCGCCCCAGTGTCGTCGCGCCGTCCACAGTGGACGGCTCGCCTGCGGGGGATGGCGGGGCTGTGACCTGCGCTGACCTCCGGCCAAGCTACCTCCTGATCCGGCGGAAGCGGCGGGATGCGTCCGTCCGCCACACCTTCAGCGCAATTTTTTCAGCGCTGCACCGATTCCGTGGAGCTTTCCCGCCCGCTGCCACCACCCGGTCAGCCGGAACCGGCCACAGTGGACAGCCCGGTGGGAGGTGCGCCCGCCCCGTGGGTGCGGCCAGGATGGCGGGATGGAACTCGGGCAGCTGGACGCGTCGGCGCGGGACCTGTTCTCCGCGAAACTCGTCTACGGCGAACCGGTCGAACGGGACGGGGCCGTGGTCATCCCGGCCGCGGCCGTGTTCGGCGGCGGGGGCGGGGGCAGCGGGGACGCCCGCGTCGCGGGGGTGCGGGACGGTGCCGGGTTCGGGGTGTTCGCCCGGCCCGCCGGTGCGTTCGTCGTCCGCGGCGGCAGCGTGACCTGGGTGCCCGCGGTCGACGTCACGCGGCTGGGGCTGGCCGCCGCCGTCGCTGTCGTCGCGCTGGCGAAGATCCTCGCCAAGCGCGTCAGGTCCTGACCGGAAGCGAGGGCCGACGCGCCGAAAGTTCACCGCCGGTTCTTGTCCGCGTTCGCGTTCGCGGCCTAGCGTCGGGACGTCTTTCGATGCGGAGGTACGCATGAGTTCTGGGGACTTGAGCCGCCGGGTGCTGCTGCGCGCGGGCGGGGTGGCGGCGGCCGGGGCGGCGGTGGGGATGCTGCCCGGCGTCGCGTTCGCCGGCCAGCCGGGCGGCACCGGCAGCCAGACCCGGACCGTCACCGGCACCCTGAAGCCGGACGTCCCGGACTGGTACTACCTGCCCGTCGACGTCCCGCGCGGGGTGCGGCAGATCGACGTCGTCTACTCCTACGACCGGCCCCAGGTGCCTGCCGGCACCCGCGGGAACGCCTGCGACATCGGGATGTTCGGGCCCGAGGGCCACGAGCTGGGCAACGCCCGCGGCTTCCGCGGCTGGTCCGGCGGCTTCCGCGACCGGTTCTCGATCAGCGCGTCCGAGGCCACGCCCGGCTACCTGGCCGGCCCGATCAGGCCGGGCCGCTGGCACGTCATCCTCGGCCCGTACACCGTCGCGCCGCAGGGGCTGAACTACCGGGTCGACATCACGCTCACCTTCGGGCCCGACGCCGAGCCGTTCGTCCCGAAGCCCGCGCCGGAGGCCGCGCCCGCCCGGGAGCGCGGCCGCGCCTGGTACCGCGGCGACGGCCATCTGCACACCGTCCACTCCGACGGCCGTCGCACCCCGGAGCAGCTGGTCGCCGACGCGCGGGCGGCCGGCCTCGACTTCATCGTCTCGACCGACCACAACACGTCCAGCTCCCAGCTCGTCTGGGGCAACTACGCCACCGACGACCTGCTGATCCTCAACGGCGAAGAGGTGACGACGCGGTCCGGGCACTGGCCCGCCATCGGGCTGCCCGCCGGCACCTGGATTGACTGGCGCTACCGCGCGGCCGACCCGCGGGACTTCCGCCGGTTCACCGACCAGGTGCACCGCGCGGGCGGCCTGGTCACCGCGGCGCACCCGTTCGCCAACTGCTTCGGCTGCACCTACGAGTTCGCGTACGAGATCGCCGACCTGGTCGAGGTCTGGAACGGCCCGTGGACCCAGGACGACGAGGCGAGCGTCATCCACTGGGACGGGCTGCTGCGCGGCGGCCGGTTCATCCCGGCCATCGGCGATTCCGACGCGCACAACCCGGACCAGCGGGTCGCGCTGCCGCACACGGTCGTGCTCGCCGACCGGCTGCGCCGCGAGGAACTCCTGGCCGGGCTGAAGGCCGGGCGCTCGTGGCTGGCCGAGTCGGCCGCGGTCCAGCTGGACTTCACGGTCTCCGGCGGCGGCCGCACGGCCGGGATCGGCGAGCGGCTGCCGCTCGGCACCGGGGAGCCGGTGACGGTCCGCGCGGTCGTCGGCGGCGTGCCGGGGACCACGGTGACATTCCTGGACCAGCTCGGCCCGGAGCACACCGAGACCGTCGGCGACGCCGGCGCGGCCACGGTCACCTGGACCACCTACCCGCGCTACTCGCGGTGGGTGCGTGTCGAGGTCCGTCGCCCGTCCGGCGGTCCGAACACGACCCAGCCGAACGCGATGGTCGCGCTGTCGAACCCGATCTTCCTCGGCGCCGCCCACTGAACCTCCACCCGGCGTGCCGCGTCCTGGTTTTGACAGACTGGTGCGAACGGGTGAAGGCGAGGCAGGGTGCGCGGGTGTGGCCTGAAGGTGGCGATCTTCCTGGGGGCGGTCGTAGTGCTGACCGCGGGGGTCGTCGTGGCGGTGGTGCTGACGCGCAGCGCGGTGCGGACGCCGGGCTGCACGGCGGCGCAGCCGGGGCAGAACGGCTACACGTTCACGCCGGAGCAGATGGCCAACGCGGCGACGATCTCGGCCGTCGGGACGAAGCTGGGCCTGCCCGCGCACGCGGCGACGGTCGCGCTGGCCACGGCGTTGCAGGAGTCGAAGCTGCGCAACCTCGAGGGCGGTGACCGCGACTCGGTCGGGCTGTTCCAGCAGCGGCCCAGCCAGGGCTGGGGCACGGTGGCGCAGCTGCGCGACCCTGTCTACGCCGCGACGGCGTTCTACGAGAAGCTCGAGAAGCTGCCCGGCTGGGAGACGCTGCCGATCACCGAGGCCGCCCAGGAGATCCAGCGCTCGGGGGTGCCGGACGCCTACGCCCAGTGGGAACCGCAGGCCCGCGCCATGGCCGCGGCGTTCAACGGCCAGTTCCCGGCCGCGCTGACCTGCCGCGACCTGACCCTCGCGGCCCCGGGCGACCTGGCGGCCGCCGCCACGGCGGAGCTGGGCACGGCCCAGCTGAGCGGCGCCCACCCGGCCGCGCAGGGCTGGACGTACGCGAGCTGGCTGGTCGCCCGCGCGCAGGACCTGGGGGTGGACAAGGTGAGCTTCGCCGGCCGGACGTGGACGGCGGAGTCCGGCGCCTGGGCTCCGGACTCCGCCGCCGGCCAAGACCTCTCCCTGCACCAGGCCCCGGCCCCTCCGCCCAGCCAGTAGCCGTCACTTTCCCTATGAAAGTGACCCGGAGTGGGCACTCCGGATCAGCGGGTTACGGGACGAGGATCGCGCGGCCGCGGATGCGCCCGGCGGTGAGGTCGTCGACGGCCGACTGGAAGTCCTCCAGCCGGTAGCGGGCCGTGTGCAGCTTCACCCGGCCCTGCGCGGCCAGCACCATCAGCTCGCACAGGTCGTTGTACGAGCCCACCAGGTTGCCGATCAGGTTGATCTCCGTGGAGATCACGTCGATCGTCGGGACGTCGATGTTCTCGCCGTAGCCGACCACGTGGTAGTCGCCGGCCCGCCGCAGCATCGCGATCCCGTCGCGGGTCGCCCCGCCTTCGCCGACGAAGTCGATGACGGTCTCCGCGCCGTAGCCGCCGGTCAGCTCGAGGACCTGGGAAACCTGCGAGCCGTCGGCGGTGACGCCGTGGTCGGCGCCGATCGAGACCGCGAGCTTGACCGCGTCCGGGTTGCGGTCGACGACGATCAGTTCGGCGGCCGAGATCGCCTTGAGCACCTGGATCCCGATGTGGCCGAGCCCGCCCGCGCCGATGACGACGCACTTGTCGCCCGGGCGCAGCCGCCGCGCCGCCTTCGCCGCCGCGTGGTACGCGGTCAGCCCGGCGTCGGCCAGCGCCGCGACGTCGGCCGGCTCCAGGGCGTCGTCGATCTTCACGACGCTGCGCGCGGACGTCTTGAGGTACTCCGCGTAGCCGCCCGCGGTGTCGATGCCCGGGAACTGCGACTGGGCGCAGTGGACGTCGTCGCCGAAGCGGCAGGCGCGGCAGAGCCCGCACGTGATGAGCGGGTGCACGATCACCTTGTCGCCCTCGGCGACGTTCGTGACCGCGCTGCCGACCGCGTGCACCCAGCCCGCGTTCTCGTGGCCGATCGTGTAGGGCAGCGTGACGCCGGACTTCTCCCGCCACTGCCCTTCGAGGATGTGCAGGTCGGTGCGGCAGACGCCGGCGCCGCCGATCCGCACGACGACGTCGTACGGGTCGGTGACCTCCGGTTCGGGGACGTCGGTCATCCGCAGTGGTTCGTCGTACCCGACGACCTGGACGGCTTTCACGCTGGTACCTCCACAGTGGACTCGGGGTAGCGGGTGCGGAGCAGCCCGCGGCAGAAGTGCGAATTGCCTTCGATGGAGATGCGGACCGACCGGGCGAACCGCAGCCGCAGCGGGATTTCCTCGCGGGGGAACGGAGTTCCGTCGTGGTCGACCAGCACGGGCGACGACGGTTCGGCCGGCAGCCCGAGCGCCGCGCGACGCCGCAGCAACGCGGCGGACGCGGGCACCTCGGGCAGGTCCGCGAGGGTGACGCCGTGCAGGTCGACGTGCTCGTCCGCGCGCAGCAGCACGGTCAGCGCGCGTTCCATCGCCGCCTGGTGCGCCTTGCGGCGGAACGTCAGCCGCAGCTCCTCGAGGTCCTCGTCGGCCTCGTGGCCGAACGTGCCGCGGTAGCCGGCGTCCGCCGCGAGCCCCCGGTTGATGAGGTCCGAGTCGTGGTGGTCGTCCAGCTCCACAATGACTTCCGACGTCCACGGCAGCGCGGTCAGCACGTCCTTCGCGTCCGACGCCATGAGGTAGGCGAAGTTCGGCGCGCAGAACGACGTCGGCAGTCGCAAGTGGACGGTCACCCGCCCGCCGTCGACGTCGAGGGACTTGACGAAGCCGAGGTCGGTGATGGGCTCGTCGAGTTCGGGGTCGAGAACCGCGTCCAGCGCGGTGTGGGCGTCCACCTCAGGCCACCGAAACGGCCTGCGGCTCGACCGGCGCGAGCTGCAGCTCCGCCGGCACCGGGATGTCGTACATCGCCGCCGCGTTGAGCCCGAGGATCTTCTTCTTCTGCTCGACCGTCAGCGGCGCGTACTCCGGCAGGTCCTCCGGGATCTGGAAGTCGACGAACCGCTCGATCAGCCACTTCGGCGTCCAGAGCGCGTAGTCGCTGGAGAACTGGATGCGGTCTTCGTCCAGCCAGTACAGCAGCTCGCCGATGATCTGCGCGAAGTACTTGGGCCGCGTGTGGATGAACGGGATCGCCACCGCGAGTCCGGCGTGGACGTTCGGCTCCTGCGTCGCGATCCAGCAGAAGTCCTCCAGCCGCGGCAGGCCGCAGTGCTCGACGACGAAGTTGAGGTCGGTGAAGTCGGTCGCCGCGTGGTCGACGTCGGCGACGTCGAAGGCGTCGCGGTCGAGGGGCCGGATCGTCGGTCCCTTGTGGACGTGGATGTTCTTGATGCCCAGTTCCTGGCAGGCCTCGAAGTACTTGTACGTCCACTTGTCGTCGAGCTTGTACCCGCGCGAATCCCCTTGCCACTCGGCGGTGTAGAGCTTGACGCCCTTGAGGCCGAACCGTTCGGCGTCGCGGCGGAGCTGGTCGATGCCGGCCTGTTCGAACCGAGGGTCGAAGAAGTGGTTGTAGGTGAGCTTCCCCGGGTGCTGCTGGGTCAGCGCGAAGGCCTCCTCGGTCTGCCCGAAGCCGTTCTCGTAGAACGCGCCGAGGTGGGCGGGCTGGAAGATCGCGTGGTCGACGTAGCCGTTCTCGAACAGGTCGCGCATCAGCCGTTCGCCGCCCTGGTACAGGTAGTCCTCGTAGGGCCAGACCTCGGACTCGGGGCTGAGGTTGCGGTGGTAGTCGTAGAAGCAGTCGATGAACTGCTTGCCGTGGATGTTCCGCTGGTTCTCCGGGCGGGCGTCCCAGAGGGCCACGTGGGCATCCACGATGAAGTAGGTCTCGTCGTCCTTGCGGTACATCCGGTCCCTCCACGTCGTCGTGTGTTGCTGGGACGGTAGGGACGTCGGCGCAGGTCAGGGACCCGTCTCGTGTCTCAGTTTGAGACAGCGGCCCCCGGTGGCCCGCGCGCGGAGGACGTAGCCTGGGGGAGTCCGACGCAGAGCCGCGTCCCGGGAGGCCGAGGTGGAGAACCCGCAGGTGCACGTCACGCGCTCCTTCGACGCGAAGGCCGCGATCGCGCCCCGGCTGCGGGCGTCCTGGCAGCGCAGCGAGCGCTACGGCGTCCCCGAAGACGAGGTCGTGCCGCTGTTCTCCGGCGCGGTGGACACCGGTTCGCTGCTCTACGAATGCGGCACCGAGGTGCTGCGGGGGCTGCAGGCGACGCTGGCCAACGAGCCGATCAGCCTGATGATCACCGACAGCGAAGGCTTGGTGCTCAGCCGGCTGTGCACGGACGCCACCATCAACCGCTCGCTCGACAAGGTGCACCTCGCGCCCGGGTTCTACTTCGCGGAGAGCAACGCGGGCACCAACGGGCTCGGCCTGGCGCTGGCCGACCGGGCCCCGTCGCTGGTGCGGGCGGCCGAGCACTACTGCACCGACCTGCGCGGCTACACCTGCGCCGCGGTGCCGGTGCTGGACCCGCTGACCGGCGGCCTGGCCGGCAGCGTCAACCTGACCACCTGGTCGGAGCAGTCCTCCGAGCTGCTGCTCGCGCTGGCGCAGGCCGCGGCCGGGAACACCGCCGCGCTGATGCTGGCCCGCGCGTCCGGCCGCACCGCCCGCCCGACCCCGCGGGGCGAGGTCTTCCGCGTCTACGCCGACCGCGTCGACCCCGGTGACCTGCCGCGGCTCTCACCCGCCTGGACCACCGCGGTCGCCGAGGCCAGGACCGCGCTGAGCGGCGGCCGGGTCGTCGCCGTCGTGGGGGAACCGGGCGCGGGCAAGACGGCGCTGGCGTCGCTGGCGAGGCGGGAGCTGCGGCCCCGCGAGCGCGTCCTCAATGCGCGCCCGCCGTCGCCCGACGACGTCGACGGCTGGCTGACGCTGTGGACGCCCGAACTGGCCAAGGACGGCACCTGCGTGATCGTCTCGGGCGTGGACGCGCTGCCCGCGTGGGCGGCGGAGGAGCTGGCCCGGCTCTTCGCCGAGGTCCGGCACGACGAGCTGCCGCCGTTCGTCCTCACCGCCGAGGACGCCGCTTCGGTGCCCGCGGCGCTGGGCCCGCTGGTCGACCGGGTCGTCGAGGTCCCGGCGCTGCGGTTCCGCCCGGACGACGTCCTCCCGCTGGCCCGCCACTTCGCCCGGCGCGACCGCGGCCGCGACGTCACGTTCACCCCCGCGGCGGCTCGCGCGCTGACCGCGTACGACTGGCCGGAGAACGCGAAGCAGCTTCGGCGCGTTGTGCGCGAAGCTGCGTCACGGTCTCAGGTGGTCGACACCCCGCAGCTGCCCGCCGAGGTGTTCACCGGCGTCGGGCACCGGCTGAGCCGGCTGCAGGCCCTCGAACGCGACGAGATCGTCCGCTGCCTGGCCGAGCCGGGCGCGACCGTCGTGCAGGCCGCGGAGAAGCTCGGCATGGGCCGGGCGACGCTCTACCGGAAGCTGGCGCAGTACGGGCTCAACGCGCGGCAACTGAAATCCTGACCGGCCGGCGCGTGGCCTGGGCCCAGCGGACCGCCGGGCCCATCGCCCAGCCCGCGGCCAGGAAGAGCGCGCCCAGCAGCAGCCAGCCCGGCAGGCCCCAGCCGATCACCACGGTGGAGAGCAGCACCGGCCCGAGCGCGCGGGCCACCGACACCCCGGTGCCGAAGAAGCCCTGGTACTGGCCCTGCTGGTCGGCCGGCGCGAGCGCGAAGCCGATCTCCCACGAGCCCGCCGACTGCAGCATCTCGCCGAGCACCTGCACCAGCGCGCCCACGACCAGCACCGCGAACGCGGTCCACGGCGACGTCCCGGACGCCGACAGCGCGAAGGCCACGCAGGAGGCGAGCAGCAGCACCCCGGACCGGCGGACCATCCGCGCCGCCGCGCCGACGCTCGCCAGCCGTCCGGCCACCCGGACCTGCAGCAGCACGACCACGACCGTGTTGAGCACGAACAGCGCGGACACCGTCCAGCCGGGCGCGGCGGTCCGCTCGACGATCCACAGCGGGATCGCGACGCTCAGCAACGGCATGCGCAGCAACAGGATCGCGTTGAGCAGCGTCACCAGCGCGTAGGGGCGATCGCGCAGCACGGCCAGCTTCGGCTCGCCGGTGCGCGGCTCCGACCGGGGAACCGCGGGGAGCGCGAAGAGGACCGCCGCGGTGACCGCGAAGCTCCCGGCGTCGAGGACGAAGACCGTCAGGTACGCCGCCGCCGTGTCGGCCGACAGCGCGAGCCCGCCGAGACCGGCGCCGACGGCGAGCCCCGCGTTGCCCGCGGACTGCAGCCGCGCCCGGATGCGCGTCCGGCGTTCCGGGTCGGCGAGCGCGGCCAGCAGCGCCTGGCGGGCGGCGGCCAGGCCGGTCTGGCAGCTGCCGTAGAGGCAGGCGGCGAGCACGAACAGCACCGGCGAGCGGACCAGCAGGAACGTGAGGATCGACGCGCCCGTGGCCAGGGCCAGGAGCACGGCCGAGCCGCGGGCGCCGTGCCGGTCGGCGAGGTGGCCGAGCGGTACGCCGGCGACCGAACCCACCGCCCAGCCGAGGGTGAGGCCGAGCCCGACCTGCGCCGGGGTCAGCCCGGCGATCCGGGTGAAGAACAGCACCGAGCAGGTCAGGAACGCGCCGTCGCCGAGCGAGCCGGCCAGCTGGGCGGCGGCGAGCAGGCGGTCCGGGGTCTTCGTCATAGGATCACGGTAGAGCGCGCTTTGGCTCGATCCCAGATCCAATTATCGCCTGGCCGATTGGGCCAATGTAGGGTCGCCGGATGGACTTCCACGTCAGCCTGGCCGGGCGTGGCGACCTGAGCGTCCGGATCTACCGCGGGCTGCGCGACGCCGTTCTCGACGGCAGGCTGCGGCCGGGGGAGCGGCTGCCCCCGACCCGCGAGCTGGCCCGGAGGCTGGCGGTCTCGCGCAACACCGTCGTGGTGGCCTACGACCGCCTGACCGCCGACGGCTTCCTCACCGGCCGCGTCGGCGCCGGGACGTACGTGTCCGATTCACTGCCGGCGCCCCGGCGTCGTCCGGCGCCGTCGGCGGCGGGTCCGCGGCCCAAGCCGGTGTGGCGCTGGCTGCCGCCCCCGGTCGCCGCCTTCACCGGGACGCCGTCGTTCGACTTCCGCGTGGGCATCCCCGACGCCGCGTTGTTCCCCCTCGAAACCTGGCGGCGCTTCCTCGCCCGCGAACTCCGTGACAGCGTGGCGAACTACGCGGACCCGGCCGGCCACCCGGCCCTGCGCGCGGCGATCGCCCGGCACGCCGGCGTTTCCCGCTCGGTGCGCGCGGAGGCGGAGGACGTCCTCGTCACGCAAGGCGCGCAGCAGGCACTGGACCTCCTGTGCCGCGTGCTGCTGTCCCCGGGCGACCGGGTCGCCGTCGAAGAACCCGGCTACCGGCTCGCGAAGCTGCTCTTCGCGTCCCACGGCGCCGAAGTCGTCGGCGTCCCGGTGGACGGCGAAGGACTCGACGTCGCGGCGCTGCCCCCGCGCACGAAGCTGGTGTACGTGACGCCGTCGCACCAGTTCCCGCTCGGCACCCCGATGTCCCTGGCCCGGCGCACGGCCCTGCTGGCCTGGGCCGCGCGGGCGGACGCCCTCGTCGTGGAGGACGACTACGACAGCGAGTTCCGCTTTTCGGACCGGCCGCTGGAGCCGCTGCAGAGCCTGGACCGCGGCGGGCGGGTGGCGTACGTGGGATCGTTCTCGAAGACGCTGCTCCCGCGGCTGCGCCTGGGTTTCCTGGTGGCACCACCTTCGTTGCGCGAAGCGCTGCGGCACGCCCGCCAGCTGTCGGACTGGCACGGCGACCTGCCCGCGCAGGCGGCACTGGCCCGGTTCATCGACGAGGGCCTGTTCGCCCGGCACCTCCGCCGCGCGACGAAGGTGTACGCGGACCGCCACGAGCGGCTGGTGTCCACTTTGGACCGCCGCTTCGCGGACCGCCTCCGTGTCGTCCCCTCGGCCGCTGGTCTCCACCTGTGCGCCCTGGCGGACGTCGACCTGGAGCCGATCGCCGCCCGCGCGTCGGCGTCGGGCGTGGCAATCCAGACGCTGGGCGACCTGTGCGGCGGGTTCGGGCAACCCGGACTGGTGCTGGGCTACGGCTCGATCCCGGCGGAGCGGATCGACGACGGCCTCGCGGCACTCGACCGTGCGTGGGGGTCGTGAGTGTTGAGTCGGGTTCTAACCCGACTCAACACTCACGACCATTTGCGCGACGTAGTGGTCCGTGCGCCGCCGCGCCGCTATGAGGAGGCCGCCCGCGCACGTCGCCACCGCCGTGGCCAGTACCACCAGCCAGCCGCGGCGGAAGTCCGCCAGGTCCGGGGTGCCCGCGAACACCGCCACCAGCACCGCCGTCCCGAGCACCGTGCCGACCTGCCGCATCGTCGTCACCATCGACGATCCCGCGCCCCAGCGCTCCGGGGGCAGGACCGTGCCCACCACGCCCGACAGGCTCGGCAGGATCAGGCCCACCCCGATGCCCGTCAGCAGCTGGCCCGGCAGCATCGAAGCCGCGTAGTCCGGGGTCGCGTCCATGCGCAGCAGCCAGATCAGCACGCCCGCGCCGAACGAGACGCCGCCGAGGGCGACCGCCGGGCCGGGGCCGAAGCGGTGGACGAACCGGCCGCCGAGGACCGACACCGGGATCACCATCAGCGGGCCCGGGGCCAGTGACAGGCCGGCGACCAGGATCGAGTCGTGCCAGATCGACGTCAGGAAAAGGACGTTGCCGAACAGCATCGCGGCGAACCCGGCCGCGAACGCGCCCGTTGTCGCGCACGCCAGCCACAGGGTCGGGACGCGCAGCGCGGGCAGGTCCAGCACCGGGACCGCGTGGCGCGCGGAGCGCAGCGGGACCCAGGCGAGCGCGACGGCTGCCACCGCGAACGCCGTCAGGACACCCGCCGAGCCCCAGCCGTCCTCCGGGGCGGAAACCAGCGCGTAGGCGAGGGCACCCACGCCCACCAGCAGGCCGGCCGCGCCGAGCAGGTCCGGGACGCCGGTCGAGGTGTCGCGCGACTCGCGCAGCACTCGCGGGCCGGCGAGCAGCGTCGCCGCGCAGATCGGCAGGTTGACCAGGAACACCCAGCGCCAGGACGCCTCGACGAGCAGGCCGCCGACCGGCGGGCCGAGCGCCGCGGCCGCCGCGCCCACCGAGGCCCAGACGCCCACCGCCAGCGGCCGCCGGTGCGGCGGGAACGCCGTCAGCAGCAGCGCCAGCGACGTCGGCATGACGAGCGCCGCGCCGACGGCCTGCACCGCGCGGAAGAGGACGAGGACCGGGATCGACGGCGCCGCCGCGCACGCGGCCGAGGCCAGCGTGAACACCGCGACACCGGCCAGGAACAGCCGTTTCCGGCCGTAGCGGTCGGCCAGCCGCCCGGCCGGAGCGAGGCAGGCGGCGAACAGCACCGTGTAGCCGTTGAGCACCCACGACAGCGCCGCCAGGCCGTCGCCGGGGAACGCCGCCCGGATGCCGGGGAAGGCGACGGTGACGATGAACGTGTCGAGGGAAGCCAGGAACGCCGCCGTCGAGACGACCAGCAGCACGAGGCCGGGCTTCGGCGCGGTGTCGGTCATGTCCCTCCTAGGTTCGAAAACGCAACCTAGCCGGAAGACGTGAGTTTAAACAAGAGACTGACCTGTTCGGAGCGACCTAGCTCACGCCGCCGCGGCCTGCTCCTCGGCCCGGGCCTTGAGCGCCGCGAGGGTGTACTCGATCGACTCGACGTTGTACCCGGGCCGGTCGGCGCGGCCGGTGACCCGCGGGCCCATGAACTTCCGCACGATCCAGCTGCCGATCCGGTACCAGTTCTCGGTGACCACGCAGCCGCCCGGCGCCGGCGCCAGCACGTACTCCCAGCGCGAAACCCGCGAGCCGAACGGCGTCCGGACGTCGAAGGCGAACCGGCGCTCCGGCTCGAACGCGACCACCCGGACCCGCGTCCACCACTGCAGGGCGCCGTTTTCGTTGCGGCCGCGGAACCGCGCGCCCAGCGCCGGGCCGGCGCCGAGCCAGCGGCCGCCGACGTTTTCCGGGCTCAGCTCGCCCATCCGCGGCAGGTCGGTGACCCACGACCACACCGTGCCGGCGCCGGCCGGGACGGTGACGCTGCGCGAAATCGTCGGTTCCACCCCACGACGGTGACAGCGTTCCCGCCGCCCGGGCAAGGCATTCGCGCGTTGTCCGCAGCCCAGGAGAGCCGCCGGTGAAAAAAGTCCCGTCCCGAACCGGGTTGCGACTCCGACATTCTGGGTACCTCGCGCGCTGAAGAGTAGTGACACGGAGGGTGCGGTGGTCAGCGTGATCCCGATCGAGGTCGTGGGGATGGCCGTTCCGGTGCCGGGGGAGGCGCCCCTCATGTTGCTCCGCGAACCCGACGGCGCCCGCCGCTGGCTCGCCATCATGATCGGCTACGGCGAGGCCGAAGCACTGGTGCGGGCGCGGGAACAGATCGAGCAGCCGCGCCCCGGCACGATCGAACTGCTCGGCGACGTGCTCGCGGCGTTCGGCCAGGGCGTCGCGGCGGTCGAGCTGACCGAGGTGCGCGACGGGATCTTCTACGCCGACCTCGTGCTCGCCTCCGGTACCCGCGTGTCGGCCCGCCCGAGCGACGCGGTCGCGCTCGGCCTGCGCCAGGGCGCGCCGATCCGCGTCGCCGAAGAGGTTCTCGACGTCGCGTCGGTGCAGCTCGAGGTCGAGCAGGAGGCCGAAGGGCCGGCCGCCGACGTGCTGGACACCGAGGCCGAGGTCGCGCGGTTCCGCGCCGAACTCGACGGCCTGCAGCCCGAGGACTTCGACGACCTGTAGGCGACCCGCGCCCGCCGCCGGTACATTCCCCGGCGGGAGGGACGCCGATGCCGGACTTCGCCGCGGCCGCCGAGCCGCACCGCCGTGAGCTGCTGGCGCACTGCTACCGCATGCTCGGCTCGGTGCACGAGGCCGAAGACCTGGTGCAGGAAACCCTGGTCCGCGCGTGGAAAGCGTGGGCGGGCTACGACCCGGCGCGGGCTTCGGTGCGCACCTGGCTCCACCGCATCGCGACCAACGCGTGCCTCACCGCGCTGGAAGGCCGGGCGCGGCGCCCGCTGCCCTCCGGCCTCGGCCGCCCGAGCGACGACCCGGGCGCGCCGCTCACGCCGTCGTTCGACATCCCTTGGCTCCAGCCGTTCCCGGACGCGCGCTCCGACGACCCCGGCCGCGGCACGCTCCGGCTGGCGTTCCTGGCGGCGATGCAGACGCTCCCGCCCAAGCAGCGCGCGGTACTGATCCTGCGGGACGTCCTGGAGTTCAGCGCCGCGGAGGTCGCGGGCTTCCTCGGCACCACGCCCGCGGCGGTCAACAGCGCGCTGCAGCGGGCTCGCGCCGGCCTCGGCGGACTGTCCGTGGAAGAGGTCGCCGAACCGGGCGACGCGGCGATCGAGGCGGTCCTCGACCGGTACGTGCGGGCGTTCGAACGCGCCGACGTCGCCGGCCTGGTCGGGCTGCTGGCCGACGACGTCGTGATGGAGATGCCGCCGGTGCCGCTGTGGTTCCGCGGCCGCGACGACTACGGCCGGTTCCTCGAGCGGCTCTTCGCGATGCGCGGCCCGGACTGGCGGATGACGCGCACGGCGGCCAACGGCCAGCCCGCGCTGGCCGCGTACTGCCGGGACGACGCCGGGGTCCACCGGCTGCACACCCTGCAGGTGTTCACCGTGACGAAAGCGGGCGTGGCCCACAACGTCGTCTTCGCCGATCCCGCCGTGCTGGCGGCGTTCGACCTCCCGGCGACTCAGCCGGCGGCGCGCGCCTCCGACGGGCGGCCGTAGGCGCCGCCGTCGTTGCTGCGCTGCAGCAGGCCTTCGTCGATCAGGTAGCGGCGCAGGGTCGCGTGGTCGTCGTGGACCATCACGAGCTTCTCGCGGACGTCCTGTTCGGTGTAGAGGCGGCCGGGCTCGAACCGCTCGGCGAGGGCGGCGAGCAGCAGCTGCCGCCGGCGCCCCGAGTGCGGGATCGTGACGAGCCTGCCGTGGCGGAACAGCCCGTCGAGCGGGTCGGCGGGCCCCTTCACGAGCGCTTCGCGGAAGACGCCGGGCACCGGCCGGTAGCGGTCGCCGTCCACCACGACCAGGCCGGCGTCGGCCAGTCGTCGGACGAGCTTGGCCGGGACCTCGCCCGACGGCAGTCCGTCGGGCGCGGCGCAGATGCGGGCGAACAGCAGCAGCCGTTCGGGGTCCGAGAGAGCGGAGACCAGTGCTTCCGGTGCGGCCATGGCCCGGAAGGTACCGGAAATCGCGGACGTCGTCCTCGGGCAAACTCGACAGGGTTGCCTGATCAGTTTACCCTGTCGATATGGCGGCGAAAACGATTCCCGCTGCCGCGGTGACGGCCGCGCAGGACCTGCGCGTGCTCGTCGGGCGGCTGCGGCGGAAGATGATGGACGCGACGGCGGTCGGGGACCTGACCTCCGCGCAGGCGTCGGCGCTCGCGCGGCTGGCGAAGATGGAGCCGGCGACGGCGAGCGTGCTGGCCGGCGCGGAGCGGGTGCGGCCGCAGTCGATGGCCGCGACCGTGGCCGCGCTGGAGAAGCTCGGCCTGGTCCGCCGCGAGGACGACCCCGAGGACGGCCGCCGCCAGCTGATCTTCTTCACGCCCGAAGGCCGCGCGTACGGCAGGGGAGCCCGCGCCTCGCGGCAGGAATGGCTGGCGCGGGAGCTCGCGCAGCGGCTCACCGAGGACGAACTGGCCGTGGTCACCGAGGCGCTCGCGCTCCTCGGCCGCGTCGTCGAACCGTGACGACGCGCGAACGGGCGCGGGCCGGGTTCGACCGGAAGCTGCTGGCCCCGCTCATCTCGGGCGCGGTGCTCAACCCGGTCAACTCCACGATCATCGCGGTCGCGCTGGTGCCCATCGGCGTGGCGTTCGGCCAGCCGGCGTCGGCCACGGCGTGGCTGATCTCCGCGCTGTACCTGGCCACCGCGGTCGGCCAGCCGGTCGTCGGGCGGCTGATCGACCGCTACGGCCCGCGGCGGCTGTTCCTCCCGGCGACGGCGCTGGTCGGGGTGGCGGGCGTGCTCGGCACCCTGGCGCCGAACCTCGGCGTGCTGATCGCCGCCCGGGTCGTCCTCGGCTTCGGCACCTGCGCGGGCTACCCGGCGGCGATGCGGCTGATCCGGGACGAGAGCGACCGCACCGGCCGCGACAGCCCGGCGTTCGTGCTCACCGTGCTGGCGATCGCGACCCAGACGATCTCGGTGATCGGCCCGGCGCTGGGCGGCCTGCTCATCGGCGTCGGCGGCTGGCGGGCGACCTTCGCCGTCAACGTCCCGATCGCGCTGGCCGCCTTCGTCCTCGGTGCCCGCCGCTTCCCGAAGGCGCCGAAGCGCGCGTCGAAGGGGGCGTTCGACCTCGACTTCCCCGGGATGGCGCTATTCGCGGGCACCCTCGTCGCGCTGCTGCTGTTCCTGATGCACCCGGCGGCGGGGGAGTGGTACCTGCCGGTGCTCGCCGCCGTGGGCGCCGCGGGCTTCGCCGCGCGCGAGCTGACCTGCGCGCACCCGTTCATCGACCTGCGGCTGCTCGGCCGCAACGGTCCGCTGCTGCGCACGTACGGCCGCGCGCTGCTCGCCTACGTCATCGCGTACAGCTTCCTCTACGGCTACACGCAATGGCTCGAACACGCCCGCGGCCTGTCGGCGGCCCAAGCCGGGCTCGCGACCCTGCCGCTGTTCGCGACGGCGATCGTCGTGTCGCTCGTCAGCGGCCGCCGGGAAGCCGTGCGCGGCAAGCTGATCGTCGCCGCGCTCGGCCAGCTGGCGGGCTGCGCGCTGTTGCTGACCCTGGACGCCTCGGCCGCGGTCTGGCTGCTCGTCGTGATCGCGCTCGTGGCCGGGGTGCCGCAGGGGCTGAACAGCCTCGCGCTGCAGAACTCCGTGTACCGCCAGGCGAATCCCGACGACATCGCGGCGTCCGCCGGGCTGCTGCGCACCTTCGGCTACCTCGGCGCGATCGTCTCTTCCGCGCTGCAGGGCGCGTTCTTCGGCCCCGCCGCCGAAACCGCGGGCCTGCACGGGTTCGCGGTGCTGCTCGTCGGCATCGGCGTCGTGTTCCTGCTGCTGACCCTGTTCGACCGTGCCCTGACGAAGAGCACCACCCGGCCCGAGGACGAAGACGGCCACGCTTGACCCGGACCGCTGCTCGACCGTGGTGGCCGGGCTCGCCGCCTTCCGGGCCGCCCGGTAGGTTTCGCGGCGTGCCCCGTCCGACCGCGCCGGTGACCGTGCCCGAGGACGTGCTGCGCGTCTCGATCGTGGAGCGGCTCTTCGCCCGCGCGGACGACCCGCGGCCGCTGTACACCCACCAGGACCACACCCACGGCGCCGAGCACACGCTGACCTGGGCCGAGTTCGCCGCCCGGGTCCGGGTGGTCGCCGGTGAGCTGCGGCAGGCCGCCGAGCCGGGGGACCGGGTCGCGATCCTCGCGGGCCAAGAGCTCGCCTACCCGCTCGCGTTCTTCGGCGCGCTGGCCGCCGGTCTCGTCGCGGTCCCGCTGATGGTGCCGTCGAACGCCGCGCAGGCCGAGCGGCTCACCGGGGTGCTGGCCGACTCCGGCGCGCGCGTGTGGCTGACGTCGTCGGCGGTGGCGGGACGGCTGCCGGCGCACGACGACGTCGTTGTGGTGGACGAGCTGAGCGGGCCGGGTGCCGATCCGGTGTTCGCGGCGCCGGAGACACCCGCGTACCTGCAGTACACGTCGGGGTCGACGCGGGAGCCGGCGGGCGCGGTGATCCCGCACCGGGCGATCGTCGCCGCCTGCTGGCAGGGGAGCCGGGCCTACGCCGTCGACGAAGGCACGACCTGCGCCGGCTGGATCCCCTTCTTCCACGACATGGGCCTGATCCAGCTGCTGTGCCTGCCGGTCTTCGCCGGCGGCCGGGCCGTGTTCATGGCGCCGGCGGAGTTCGTTCACCGGCCGGCCCGGTGGCTGCGCCAGCTGGCGGACTACCCCGCCGTGTTCACCGCCGCCCCCAACTTCGCCTACGACCTCGCGGCCGAAGCCGGCGCCGAAGACGGCCTCGACCTCTCGGACGTGCGGGTCGCGCTCAACGGCGCCGAACCCGTCCGCCCGCGCACGGGAGAGCGCTTCCTCGAGGTCTTCGGCCCGCACGGCTTCCGGCGCGAGGCCTACCGGCCGTCCTACGGGCTCGCCGAAGCCACCGTGTACGTCGCGAGCGCCGGGCCGGAAGGGCCGCGCGGCGCCGTTTTCGACCGCGAGACCCTCGCGCAGGGGCAAGCCGTCGAAACTGTCGACGGGCAGGAGCTCGTGTCCGTCGGGCAGCCGGTCGGGCAGCGGGTGCGGATCGTCCACGACGGACACGAGCAGCCCGAGGGCGCCGTCGGCGAGATCTGGATCCACGGCCCGAACGTCGCGACCGGGTACTGGGGCCGCGGCGACGCGGCCGCGTTCGGCGGCACCCTCGAGGGGCTGGACGGCTGGCTGCGCACCGGCGACCTCGGCGTCGTGCACCGCGGCGACCTCTACGTCACCGGGCGGCTCAAGGACCTCATCGTCGTCGACGGCCGCAACTTCCACCCGCAGGACATCGAGGCCGCGGCCGGGGAGGCCCACCCGGCCGTCCGCCGCGACCGCGTCGCCGCCTTCGGCGTGACCGACGAGGACGGCGAGGGCGCGGTGGTGGTCGCCGAGTGGGCGCGCGGCGCCGAGGCGGACGTCAAGGAAGTGACCCGGGCGGTGCTGCGGGCGGTGTCCGCCGAACACGCCCTCACCCTCCGCAGGGTGCATCTGGTCCCTTCCGGTGGACTTCCGCGCACCTCCAGCGGGAAGGTCGCCCGGTCGGCCGCGAAAGCACGTTATGGTGGCGACCGTGGGTGATCACCGCGCCGAGGTCACGAAGGTCGTCAGCGAGACCTTCCGGCTCGACCCGGCCCTCGTCGAGCCCGACGCTCCTTTGGAGGAGCTGGGCATCGACTCGAAAGGCCGGATCAAGCTGCTGGCGGCGCTGGAGGTCTACTACGGCGTGACGATCGACCTGGAGCAGCTCGATCGGTTCACCGACGTGGGTTCGGTGGCCGCCGTGCTCGCGGAAGCCCTGGGAACTGGCGGAACTGAGGGAGAGACGCTGAAATGAGCGGCGGGGGGTACACCGCGACGACCGAGGCGTTGTCGACGGCCTCGAAGACGATCGGTGACCTGGCGGAAAACCTGCTCGAGGACAATCCGGACCTGGAGACTTCGCAGGTGACCGCGGAGAAGTTCGGCCGGGCGCACGGCACCCACGCGACGAAGTACACCGCGGGCGCGCAGGCGCTGTGGGCCGCGGTCTCCGGCTACAGCAGCACGCTGGCGTCGTTCGGCACCAACCTCGGCACCGCCGGGTCGAGCTACAGCGCCAACGAGGACAACCAGTCCGGCGCGATCACCAACGCCGGGAGCGGTCTCTGATGGCGGACGAGAAGAAGAAGTGGTCCGACGTCAAGGCGCTGCTGGACGACCCGAGCGTCCCCGCCCAGCAGAAGAGCGCGCTGATCAGCAGCTGGCTGCGGGAGAACCCGCCGCCGCCGCCGTTCCTGGCCGACCAGGAACCGGACGACATCAAGCAGAAGCGCCAGGAAGCGGAGAAGTACGCGAACGCGTACAACGCCAACCCGCTGTTCGCCGGGCAGTCGGTCGACGAGGCCTTCGACAAGGCCAAGCAGAGCGGCGACCAGAACTCCTACAACGAAGACCAGGAGAAGAAGGCCGTCGACGACGGCAAGGCGAAGCTCGACGGCAGCCAGCCGCCCGCGGCCGGTGACGACGGGAGCACCAGCGGGACGAAGACGTCCGACGAGATCTTCGACGCCGCCGCGCCCGCGCTCAAGCTGTTCGAGACGTTCGGCTCGCTGCTGGCCAAGATCCCGGCCGACTGCCGCGGCAACACCCGCGCGCTCGACCTCGACAAGGACATCCGCACGCCGTTCGACGAGCAGCGCGGGATCAGCTTCGCGGACTTCGTCGCCGACGCCGCGCACTTCAAGCGCGGGTCCGAGACGGTGGACCGGACGGTGCAGGACACCGGCTCCCAGCTGGGCACCCTGTACCAGACGTGGAGCGGCGCGGGCGCGGACGCGGCGTCCGACACCTACAACGACAAGATCCAGCCCAAGGCCGCCAAGCTGTCGCAGACGCTCGGCAACGCGAGCGAAGCGACGAAGAACACCGCCACGACGGTGTTCCAGCTGTGCAAGGGCAAGGCCGACGCCGTCATCGGGATGTACACCGACCTGGTCGGCAAGGCCGACTACACGATGGCGCAGAAGGTCGTCGCGGTCGCCAGCGGCGAGCACGGCAACGAGCAGGACCTGGCCCAGATCGCGGGCTGGATGGACCTCAACTTCGGCACCAACCTGGTCAAGACCCTCAACGACCAGGGCTGCTGCGACGGCGACGAGATCAAGAAGCACGGCCAGGACCTGGCCAAGCAGTGGATCCAGAACCAGTTCAACCCCGACATGTGGGACCGGCTGTACAAGGGCTTCGAGAAGACCTGCAAGGACACCAAGGACCTCGTCGACCAGGCCTACGACGCCCTCGACAAGGTGATGGGCAAGGTCAAGAACGAGTTCGAGGGCGTGTCGATGCCCGGCGGCCCCGGCACGACCGGCGGCACCGGCGGCGGCCCGGGTGGATCGGGCAGCGGCTCGGGCTCGGGCTCTGGTTCTGGCTCGGGTGGTTCGGGCGGTGGCTTCGGCTCGGGTTCGGGCTCGGGCTCTGGTGGTTCGGGCGGCGGGTCCGGTTCGGGCTCCGGTGGCGGGGGCGGTGGCCAGGTGCCGCCCATCCCCGAGACGGGCTCGGGGTCCGGCGCTCCGGTCGGGGGTGCCGGGACCGACGTGCCCAGCGGCGCGGGAGGCGGCTCCGGTTCGGGCGGGGGCTCGGGCAGCGGGTCCGGCGGCGGCGGTGGTCCGGTGCCGTCGATCCCCGACTCCTCCTCCGGCGGCGGTGGTTCCGTCGGCGGCGGCTCGGGCTCGGGCGGCGGCTCCGGTTCGGGCGGCGGCCAGGACGACGGGGCAGCTCAGGCGGAAGCGGCCAAGCAGCAGGCGGCCCAGGCCGCGGAGGAAGCCAAGCAGAAGGCCGCGGACGCGCTGAAGGAGTTCAGCGGCCCGGGCATCCAGACGGATTCCGGCGCCGGCGGGGGACTCGGCGGTGGTTCCGGTTCGGGCTCGGGTGCCGGCGGTGGCCCGGGGTCGGACGACACGTCGCCGTCCTCGACGCCTTCGCCGTCCGCGGGCGGCCAGGACGCCGCGGCGGCAGCCGCCGAAGCGGCGAAGCAGAAGGCCGCGGACGCACTGAAGCAGTTCAGCGGCCCCGGCATCGAGACGGACTCCGGTGAGGGCGCCGGCGGCCTCGGTGGCGGTTCCGGCCCGGGCGGCAGCGGCGATTCGGGTTCGGGCGCGGAGGACGGCAAGGAGGCGGCCGAGAAGGCGGCGGAAGACGCCAAGAACAAGGCGGCCGACGCGCTCAAGGGCCTCGACGGCGACCCGATCAAGACCGAGCCGGGCGCCGGCCTGGACACCGACGGCGACGGCAAGCCCGACACCGGCCTCGACAAGGACGGCGACGGCAAGCCCGACAGCCTGCTCGCCGGCGACAAGGACGGCGACGGCGAACCCGACGCCAAGGGGGACGACGACCCCGACGTCCTCAAGGTCAAGCAGGGCGACAAGACCTTCGAGATGACCGAGCCGGACGCCGACGGCAAGATGGACATCAAGGTCGGCGACGGGCCCGGCGACCCGAAGGACTTCAAGCTCGACTGGTCCGGTGACAAGTCCGCCGACGGTCCACAAGGGACGGACGACGACTGCTACCGCCCCGGCCCGGACGGCAAGATCCACATCCAGGACGGCGACCTGAAGATCACCGCCGAGCGGCCCGACGGCGCGAACGGCCCCACGGTCGTCACCGTCGACGACGGCACCGGCAAGCCGACGACCTACACCCTCGGCGAGGACGACAAGCCGTCCGACGCGCTCGGGGACACACCGTCGAAGAAGCTCGACGACGACCTGCCCACCCACCGTGGCACCCTCGAGGACCTCAAGCCGCACGACGGCGCCGGCGGTTCGCACGACGGCGCCGGCGGCGGTTCGCACGGCGGCGGGGGCGGCGCCCCGTCGCCGGCCGGCCTCGGCGGCGGTTCCCACGGCGGGGCCGGCCTCACCGGCGCGGGCTTCGACGGGGGCAGTGCCGGGCTCGGCGACACGCCGACGTCCGGGGGCGCCCACACCGGGACGGCGCAGCCGCAGCACACCGCCGCGTTCGCACCCGCGACCGCCGGGGCGACCGGCGCGCCCGGTTCGTCGATGTCCGGCATGCCGGGCATGGGCGCCATGGGCGGCGGCCAGGGCGCCGGCGGGGGCGACACCGAACGCAAGTCGCCCGCCTACCGGATCGAAGGCGCCGTCTTCGACAACCTCGGTGAGCCGGGCCGCCGGATCATCGGCTCCCTCAACGACGACGAAGACCCGCCGTCCGCCCGCCGGACCTGGTAAGGAGGACGCATGAGCGAGATTGCCGGGATGAAGGCCGAGCTGGACGGTCTCGTCCGCGAACAGGCCGATCGGCGTGCCCTGCGCGAGCAGCAGGGCGAGGAGATCAAGGCCCGCTCGCAGGAGTACATGACCAAGCAGGTCCAGGCGGCCGAGCGGTACGTCCAGCACGTCCGCGAGATGGCGCAGCGCAAGACGAAGTCCGGCTGGAGCACCGACCGCTCCCACGCCGAGCCGGCCTCGGCGTTCGACGCGGAGGACTACCCCGGCCCGGGCGGCTTCCCCCCGGCGCCGTCGGCGGCTCCGGCCCCGCGGCGGGAGGAGCCGCGCCCGGCTCGTCGTCCGCGGGCGGCCGTCGACGAGGAAGAGGACTTCAACAACCCCTGGTGACCGGCGCCCAGACGTCGACGGCGAGCTCGCGGAACCGTTCGCTGAAGGTGCCGTCCGGGCTCGCCGCCCACAGCAACCGCCGGAGCTCGGCCTCGAACTCCGTGCGGCGGTCGCCGAAGAGGTGGGGCGCCGAGTAGGACAGCGAGAAGACGGCGTCGACGACCTCGTCCACGCCGCGGGTGACCGCTGGGCCCGGGACCTCGAACCGCCGCGGTCCGGCGAACCCCGCGGCGCGGTAGATCTCCGCTTCGCCGCCGGGAGTGCCGCCGGGCAGGGAGCCCTGGCCCGCGCGCCGCACCGGGCCGAGGTACCGGCGGACCAGCTCGGCGATCGCCGCCCGCGGGACGGAGCTTTCGGCGCCTCCGTGCGTCGCGGCGTGGACGTGGGCGAGGACGCCGCCGGGGGCCAGCATCCCGCGGACCGCCGCCGCGACCCGCGGCCGGTCCAGCCAGTGGAACGACTGGGCGAACGTCACCAGCCGGAACTCCCCGAGCCCGGCCGGCAGCTCCTCGGCCCGCCGGTGCACCCAGCGGCAGTTCGCGGTGCCGGGCCGGGCCGCTTCGCGGAGCATGTCCGCGTCCGCGTCGAGCCCGACCGCTTCGGCGAAGTACGGCGCCAGCACCGACGTCAGCGAGCCCGGCCCGCAGCCGACGTCGAGCAGCCGCCCCGAGCCGTCCAGCCCCAGCTCGGCGGCGAACGCCGCGCCGAGCGCCGCCGGGTACGGGAGGCGGCCGCGCGCGTAGTGCGCCGCGCTGCCGGCGTACAGGGTCGCGTCCCACTCCCAGGTCACGTCCCGAGCGTAGGCGACCGGGTCCCGGATACTCGGTGTCATGGACGCGAATTGGTGGCGGGACGCCGTGGTTTACGAGGTCTACGTACGCAGCTTCGCCGACTCGGACGGCGACGGCACCGGCGATCTCGCCGGGCTGCGTTCCCGGCTGGGGTACCTGGCCGAGCTGGGGATCGACGCCGTGTGGACCACGCCGTGGTACCGCTCGCCGATGGTCGACGGCGGGTACGACGTCGAAGACCACCGCGAGGTCGACCCGCTGTTCGGCAGCGACTACGACGTGCCGGAACTGGTCGCCGAAGCGCACCGGCTCGGGCTGCGGGTGCTGATCGACGTCGTGCCGAACCACACCTCCGACCACCACCGCTGGTTCCGGGCCGCGCTGGCCGCCGGGCCCGGCTCGCCCGAACGCGCGCGCTACCACTTCCGGCCGGGCCGCGGCCCCGGCGGCGAGCGGCCGCCGACCGACTGGCGCGCCGTCTTCGGCGGGCCCGCCTGGACCCGGGTGGCCGACGGCGAGTGGTACCTGCACCTGTTCGCGCCGGAGCAGCCCGACCTGAACTGGGACCACCCCGGGGTCCGGGCCGAATTCGAGGACCTGCTGCGGTTCTGGTTCGCCCGCGGCGTCGACGGCGTCCGCATCGACGTCGCCCACGGCCTGCTCAAGGACCCGGCGTTCCCCGACCTCGGCCACGACGAGGAGGGGATCGTGCAGCCGCCGGACCGCGGCGCGCACCCGCACTGGGACCTCGACGGCGTCCACGACGTCTACCGCGCGTGGCGGAAGGTCGCCGGCGAGTTCGGCCCGGACCGGGTGTTCGTCGCCGAGGCGTGGGTCGACCGGCCGGACCGCCTCGCGCGGTACGTCCGCCCGGACGAGCTGCACACCGCGTTCAACTTCGACTTCCTCCGCTGCGACTGGGACGCCGGTGCCCTGCGCGAGGTGATCGACCGGACGCTCGAAGCACTCGGCGCGGTCGGCGCGCCCGCGACGTGGGTGCTGTCCAACCACGACGTCGTCCGGCACGTGACGCGCTTCGGCGGCCCGCGCCGGGCCCGGGCCGCGGTGCTGCTCATGCTCGCGCTGCCCGGCGGCGCCTACCTTTACCAGGGCGAGGAGCTCGGGCTGGAGGAGATCGAGGACCTGCCGGAGGAGGTGCTCGCCGACCCGACGTGGGAGCGTTCCGGCCACACCCGCCGCGGCCGCGACGGTTGCCGCGTGCCGCTGCCGTGGTCGGGCTCGGCGCCGCCGTTCGGCTTCACCGGCGGCGACGCACCGACGTGGCTGCCGCAGCCCGCGCACTGGCGGACGCTGACCGCCGAGGCGCAGGCGGCCGACCCGGGGTCGATGCTCTGCCTGTACCGCGCCGCGCTGGCCGCGCGCCGCGAGCACCCGGCGCTGGGCGACGGGACGATGACGTGGCTGCCCGCCCGCGACGGCGTGCTGTCCTTCTCGCGCGAGCCCGGCTTCCGGTGCGTGGTGAACCTGTCCGCCGAGCCGTACGAGCTGCCGGACGGGGCTCGGGTGCTGCTCGCGAGCGAACCGCTCGACGACGGCCGCGTACCCACCGACGGCGCGGTGTGGCTCGCCGGGAGTTGACCGGGCACCACCCGGAAAGAGCAGGCTGGAGCGGTGTGAAAGCGGACGCGGCGGGGTAACCGGTCGCGTCCGTCGCACCCCGGCCGCCCTGGAGGTCCCGCCATGCCCGTACGCACCCCCGCGCCGCCCGCCACCGACGTCGTCGGCCTGGCGCTGGAAGTCCTCGCGGCCCAAGGGCTCAACCGGACGGCCGCGCACGCGGCCCTGACGTCGATGGCGCGGGAGCGCGGCCTGCCGCTGACGCGCTGCGCGGCCCTCGTCGTGGCCGCGGTCGACGGGCGGGCCGGCTGATGGCGGCCGCGGACGGGTTTTCGAGAGCAGGCAACGGCGAGACGGACGCGGTCGGCGGGGGAGTGCTGCTGGCGGTCGGGCTGGTCGTCGCGTTCTTCGGCTGGTGGTCGTGGTGGGCGGTGGCGGGGATCGCGCTCGCCGCCGCCGGTGCGGTGTGGCTCACGGTGGCGCGCCGGCACGAATAACCGGCCGGTTCCGGGGAAAACCTGCCGCAACCGAGTGAAGGAGGCTTTCCGTGCCGGACCACGAAGAAGACGTCATCGAGTTGCTGCAGCGCCAGCACCGGGAGATCCGCGAGCTGTTCGCCGGGCTGGAAACGGCCGAAGGCGACCTGCGCCAGGACCTGTTCCACGACCTCGTGCGGCTGCTCGCCGTTCACGAAACGGCCGAAGAACTGGTGGTGCACCCCGAAATCCGTGACCTGGAGCCCGCGGCCGAGCCGGTCGTCGACGCCCGGCTCGGGGAGGAGCACCGCGCCAAGGAGCTGCTGACGACGCTGCAGAAGATGGGGCCCGAGGCCGACGGCTTCGACACCCTGCTCGTGCAGCTGCGCGAGGACGTGCTCGCGCACGCCCAGCACGAGGAACGCGAGGAGTTCCCGCTGCTGCGCGCGCACCGGCCGCCGGAACGGCTCCGCGCGATGGCGGCGACCGCCAAGCTGGCCGAAGCGGTGGGGCCGACCCGGCCGCACCCCGGCGTGGAAAGCGCGACGGCCAACCTGGTGCTCGGGCCGCCGGCGGCGATCATGGACCGGGCCCGCGACCTGATCCGCGGCGCGCTCGGCTGACATCGGCGACGACGGGGTACCCCCGGGCATGGCTGCCGCCCCGGGCCGCAAACTGCGGCGTTACCAGGAGATGCGCGACTTCGAGCGCACCGCGGAGCCGTCCGGCGGGGCTCCGGCCGCGCCGGACGGCCACCGGTTCGTCGTGCAGCGCCACCGCGCGCGCCGGCTGCACTACGACTTCCGGCTCGAGCTCGGCGGCGTCCTGGTCAGCTGGGCGGTGCCCAAGGGGCCGACCATGGACCCGAAGGCCCGCCGGCTGGCCGTGCACGTCGAAGACCACCCGATCGAGTACGCCGACTTCGAAGGCGTGATCCCGCACGGCGAGTACGGCGGCGGGGACGTCATCGTCTGGGACCGCGGCGAATGGCGGCCGGTCGACGCCGACCCGGCGAAGGCGATCGAAGACGGCACCCTGCACTTCGACCTCGACGGCGAAAAGCTGGCCGGCCGGTTCGTCCTCGTCCGCACGAACCGCGGGGAGAAGGACCAGTGGTTCCTGCTGCACAAGCAGGATGAGCACGCGCGAGCCGGCTGGGACGCCGAAGACCACCCGCGATCGGTGAAGAGCGGCCGCACCAACGACGAGGTGGCGGCCGCCCCCGACGCGTTGTGGCACGGCGACCGGCCGGCCGGCGAGGCGGCGGAAGCGGTGGGCTTCCCGGGCGCGACCGACGGCGAACTGGCCGCGCTCGACGCGCTCGGCGCGAAGGGCAAGTGGTCGGTCGCGGGCCGGGAGCTCGCACTGACGAACCTGGACAAGGTCCTCTTCCCGGCGGACGGCGAGCCGGTGACGAAGCGGGAGCTCATCCGCTACTACGTGACGGCCGGGCCGGCGATGCTGCCGTACCTGGCCGGCCGGCCGCTCAACACCCAGCGCTTCCCGCAGGGCGTGACCGAGCCGGGCTTCTGGCAGAAGGAAGTCCCGCGGCACGCGCCCGAGTGGCTGACGACCTGGCACAACGAGCGTGCCGAGCCGGGGGAGAGCCAGCGGTACGTCGTCGCGGACAGCGTCGCGACCCTGGCGTGGCTGGCGAACTACGGCGCGCTGGAGCTGCACGCCTGGACCTCACGCGCGGCGGACGTCGACCACCCGACGTGGGTGCTGTTCGACATCGACCCCGGCCCGGAGACGACGTTCGCCGAGGTCGTGGAGCTGGCGCGGCTGCACCGCACCGCGCTGGAGCACTTCGGCCTGGCCGGGCGCCCGAAGGTGACCGGGCAGCGCGGGATCCAGGTGTGGGTGCCGATCGCGCCGCACTGCACGTACGAGCAGACGCGCGCGTGGGCCGAAACAGTGTCCAAGACGATCGGGCGGGTGCTCCCGGACCTGGTCAGCTGGGCCTGGACGAAGGACAAGCGCCGCGGCCGGGCCCGCCTCGACTACACGCAGAACGTGTCGAACAAGACGCTGGTCGCGCCGTACAGCGTACGGCCGCGGCCGGGGGCGCCGGTGTCGGTGCCGCTGGAGTGGGACGAGCTGGACGACCCGGACCTGGCCCCGGACCGGTGGACGATCCGGGACGTCCCGGCACGGCTGGCCAAGCGCGGCGACCCCTTCGCGGCGCTCCTCGGGCTCGGGCAGCACCTGCCTGGCCTGTAGGCGCACGTCTTGAATGAGTCATTCAGGACCTCCGGTGACCTGAATGACTCATTCAAGACCTTTGGCGGCGCATCGGGTCAGGCGTGGACCGGTTCCAGCCGCCGGGGCCGCAGCCGGTCGAGGTCGGGGCGGGACAGGTGGGGGCGCCCGCCCGCGTGCCCGCTCGTCGCCGCGGCTGCCGCGGCGGCCAGGCCCGCCGCCGTCTCCAGCGGGTGACGGCGGGTAAGTGCCGCGGTCAGGGCCGCGACCAGCGCGTCCCCGGCGCCGGCCGGGTCGACGACGTCGGTCTCGACGTGCGGTACGAACCACGTGCCGGCCGGGCCGGCGAAGAGGTGCCCGCGCGCGTCCACCTCCAGCACCACCAGGGACGGCCCGCGGCGCCGGAGGACGGCGGCGGCTCGTGCGGCCGCGGCGACGTCGGGCACCGGCTGCCCGGCGAGCAGTTCGGCGTCGCGGCCGTCCGCGTGCACGACGTCGGCGAGGGCGAGCAGGTCCGGCGTGAGCTCCTCGTCCCGCGGGGCGCCGTCCAGCACCACGCGGGTGCCCGCGGTGTGCGCCAGCCGCGCCGCCGTCAGCGCGGCCGCGGCGGGCTGCGTCAGCTGCACGATGAGGGAGGCAGCTGCCGAGATCGGCGCCGCCGCGGCGCGGACGTCGGCCTCGGTGAGCAGCGTCCCGTCCGGGACGTGCCCGAGCACCGCGGTCTCCGTGCCCGGACGGCGGACCACGTGCGAAGTGCCGATGCGGCCGGCTCTGGCCTGCGCGAGCAGCGAATCGCCGGCGTGGTCGCGGCCGACGACGCCGACCACCGCCACCGGCGTCCCGAGCTGGCTCAGCGCGAGGGCCTGGTTGGCGCCCTGCCCGCCGAGCAGTTCCCGGCGGTCGAGGGCGAGCTGCCCGACAACGACGACTTCGCTGACCATCACCCGTACCGCCGGTCCGTCATGGTGTCCTCCATGGGTCTTCAGGTCGGCTACCCGCCCCCGGCCGGCCGGGAAACCGCTCGTTCGGGTGCACCCGGTCGGCGGTGCGCCCGGCCGCCGGATGTGGGCGAGCGCGTCTTGCGGTAAATCAAGAAGCGGACCACGGGTGGAGGTGACGGTGACCGGAACGTTGATGAGCGCGGCCGACCGCTGGAAGCCGCTGACCGAGCTGCTGCGGGCGCTGCTGGAACGGGTCGCGGGCGAGGTGCCGGGGTGCCTCGGCGCGGCACTGACCGTCGGTCAGGGCGACCGCCCGCCGCAGGTGCTGGCGACCGCGGGCCTCGCCGACCGGCTCGCGCCGGCGCAGCTGGCGCACGGCGGCCCGATCGCCGTCGCGGAGGACACCGGCGAGCCGGTCACGACGGACGACCTCTTCGCCGACCCGCGCTGGCCGGGCCTGACCCGCGACGCCGAGTTCGCGGACGTCCGGTACGAGGCGGTCCGTGGCGCGCTCGCGCTCCCGGGGTACTGGGACGACAGCGGCGTGTTCGTGCTGTCGGTGACGCTCGACCGGCCACCCGGGGAAGGCTCGCTCGCGATCTTGCGGCGCTACGAGAAGCTCACCGAGATGACCCTGGTGGTGGCCGAGACGGCGACCGCGGGCGATCCCGGCCAGGTGCTGGAGCTGCTGGCCTCCCGCGCCGCCATCGAACAGGCGAAGGGCGCGCTCACGGCCGTCCGGGGCTGCCCGCCCGACGAGGCCTGGCAGACGCTGCGCCGGGCGAGCCAGGAGTTCAACGTCAAGGTCCGCGAGCTGGCCGTCGCCCTGGTGGAGCACGTCGGCGGCGAGGCCGCACCCCAGCCGGAGGGCACGCCCGAGATCCGGCCGGGCGAGGCGGCCCGGCACGCGGCCGAACGGCTCTGGTCGGCGTTCACCGCGAAACCGGGTGTTTCCCGTCCGGACTTTTGGGTACCAAGACCCCGTCCTTGATCACACCCGTCGCGTCGCCGGCCCGCCCGGCGCGGAAGGCCTGCCGAACCCGTGTCCCCCACCCCGCCGGTCCCGACCCGGTCCGCGCCGCTCACGGCGCGCCGGACGGCGTACCGCCCCGGTCTCCTCGTGCTGACCTTCGCCGGTGAGATCGACGCTCTGACGTTGCCGATCCTCGAGCGCGAGCTGGGCTCGGCCCCACCGGGAACGGTGGTGGCGGACCTGACGCACGTGGCGTTCGTGGGCCTGGCCGGCGCCCGCGCGCTGGCGGCGGCCGCGGAGCGCGCCGAAACCGAGGGACGCGGCTTCTGCGTCGTGGCGAACAGCCGCACGCTCGCCCGGCTGTTCCGCGTCACCGGGCTGGCGGCGGCCGTCCCGATGTTCGCGTCCCTGTCCGACGCGCTGCGCGAGCTGCTGGCCACCGGCGGGCTGCACGGCGCGGCCGGCTGACCTCGCGGCCACCGGCCGGTACCGTGGTGGCGTGGCGGGCAGCCGGATCACGGTGCGGGTGGGCGAGCGGCAGCTGACGCTCTCCAACCTGGAGAAGGTCCTCTACCCGCGCGACGGCTTCACCAAGGGCGAGGTGCTCGACTACTACACGCGGATCGCGCCCCTGCTGCTGCCGCACATCCGCGACCGGGCGATGACGTTCGTGCGCTTCCCCGACGGCGTCGGCGGCGGGTCGTTCTTCGAGAAGGACGTCTCGCGGCACGCCCCCGAGTGGGTCCGCACCGCGCGCCTGACCGTCGGCGGCCGGGGCGGCGACCCCGAGGTCGTCGCGTACCCGCTGATCAACGACCTGCCCGAGCTCGTGTGGGCGGCCAACCTCGCCGCGCTCGAACTGCACGTGCACCAGTGGACGGTCGAACCGGACGGTGCGCGGAGCACGCCGGACCGGCTGGTGTTCGACCTCGATCCCGGCCCCGGCGCGACGGTCGTCGACTGCTCCCGCGTCGCCGAGCGCCTCCACGACGTCCTCACCGGACACGGGTTCACGCCGGTGGCGAAGACGAGCGGCAGCAAGGGCATGCAGGTCTACGCGGGAGTGCGGACCGACGACCCGGGCGCGCCGTCGCGGTACGCGAAAGCGCTGGCGGACCGGCTCGCCGGCGAGACGCCGGACCTCGTCGTGGCGCGGATGACGAAGAACCTGCGTCCCGGCAAGGTTTTCATCGACTGGAGCCAGAACAACCCGTTCAAGACCACGGTGGCGCCGTACTCGCTGCGCGGGCGCGACGAGCCGACGGTGTCGACGCCGGTCACCTGGGACGAGGTGCGTGCCTGCCGGCACGTTTCGCACCTCCGGTTCACCGCCGGTGAAGTCTTGGCGCGGGTCGGCGAGACCGGAGATCTTTTCGCGGATCTGGGCCGCACGAGGGTCTCCATTCCGGCGTTCGGCTGAATTTCGGAAATCGCAATTCGGCGGCCGCGGCGGTCCCGTTCCCGTCGCGCGGTGGCGCCGAATTGCGCAAGCGTGATCCCGACCAGGCGCTCTTGATCGTCCTCTGTGGATTCGTGCACGTGCAGACGGGCGTGTCGCTGCACGGCGGCACCGGGCGTGCGGATCGTGTTGTGCGGCATAGTGGACGAAGTGGGTACGGTCTACGCGTAAGCCGTCAGCATCAGCCGCCTCGGAGCCGGTCATGAAGATCCAGAAACCGCCGCGGCTTTCGCGAGCCTTCGGCCGCAGTTCGCCCGGGGCGTTGTGCGAGCCGTTTTCGGTCACCACGACGTTCGCCGGTGACCGGTGCACCGTCGTCGCCGTGGCAGGAGACATCGATATGGCGACCGTGGCGATTTTTGTCGAATGCGCGGAAACCGCGCTGGCGGCGGGCGGGGTGCTCGTCGTCGACCTCGGCGCCGTCACGTTCTGCTCCGGAGCCGGTCTCCGCGCGCTGCACCGCGTGCAGTGGTGCGCCGACGAGGCGGCCGTCCCGGTCGCGTGGGTGGTGTGCACCCCGTCGATGTGGCGGGTGCTGCGGGGGACCGGCGTCGCCGGCTTCGCGTGCTTCCGCGACCGGGACGACGCGCTGGCCGCGCTCGGCTGAGCCACGCTCCACCGGCCGCGCAGGGTGCGCGGCCGGGTTTTTCGGCGCACGAGAAGGGAAACGGGTGCCCGGCCTGACCGACACCGATCTCGAGTTCTGGTTCCAGCGCGGCCTGCGCGCGTATCTGGGCGAGGTGGCCAGGGCACTCGGCTTCGGCCTCGAGTCCTGCACCGTGGACGTGGACGTCCCGGTGTCGGCCTACGTGGCGGTGGACTGGCGGCTGCGCCGGTTCCCCGAACGCGACGTCGCCCTGCTCTGGGACGAGGTGCACGGCTGGGCGGTCGCGGTCGAGGCGGCGTGCGGGGAGGAGATGATCGTGCTGGCCTACCTCGGCGGCGAGGACATCCTGCCGCCGCCGGGCGTGCTCGTGGGCTTCCTGACCGCGCTGCGGTCCGGCGCGCCGGAACCGGAGCGGCCGGGGTCGCCGGTGCTGCGCCGGGCCGGCCGCCACCAAGAGCTCCTGCCGCTGCTGCCGGCCCGGTGACACGCCGCCGCCGCGTCCTCCACACTGGACGGCGGCGGGGGAGGTGGCGATGGGGACGGTCCCGGACGCGGTGGCGCCGATGCTGGCCGTCGACGGGCCGCTCCCGGACGACGACCGCCACGGCTACGAGTGGAAGTGGGACGGCTTCCGCGGCTGCGCCCGGATCGCGGCCGGTGGCGAAGCCCGGATCACCAGCCGCAGCGGCAGCGACCACACCCACCGCTACCCCGAGCTGTGGGACGTCTTCGGGCCCGCGCTCGGCGGCCACGCGGCGGTGCTCGACGGCGAGGTGGTCGCCCTGAACGCGGCCGGCCGCCCGGAGTTCGAGCTGATGCAGCGCCGCGCGATGCACGAGCCGACGCCGAAGCTGCGGGCCGAGGTCCCGGTCGTCTACTTCGCGTTCGACCTGCTGCGCGTCGGGGACGAGTCGCTGCTGGACCGCCCGTACGAGCAGCGGCGGGAGCTCCTCGCGGAGCTGGTCCGCCCCGCGGACGGCCGGCTGGTGGTGCCGCCCTGGTACACCCGCGCCGACATCACGCCGGACCAGCTGCTGGCGACGGCGGCCCAGCACGGCATCGAAGGCGTCGTCGCGAAGCGCCTGGACGCGCCCTACCTGCCGGGCACGCGGTCACCGTCGTGGACGAAGCGCGCGTTGACGCAGACGCGCGAAGTGGTGCTCGGCGGCTGGCGCCCGGGCGCGGGCCGCCGCGCGGGCACCCTCGGCGCACTTTTGCTCGGCGCGTACGACGGCGAAGGCGCGCTGGTGTACCTCGGTGACGTCGGCACGGGGTTCACCGACGACGCGCTGGACCATCTCCGTGCCGTCCTGGCGCCGCTCATCCGCGCGAGGAGCCCCTTCGCGGGCGAGGTGCCCCGGGACCGCGCCCGCGGCGCCCAGTGGGTCGAGCCGACGCTGGTCGGCGAGGTCGTCTACCGGCGCCTGACACCGGACTTGCGCCTGCGCCACACTTCCTGGCGCGGCCTGCGCCCCGATCGGGTGCCGCACGAGGTGCGGATCTTCTGACGGCCCGGAATTGTCGGTGCCGGGTGCTTTCATCGGAGGCATGGCACCTTCGGCACTGACCACGCCCCCCACCCGCATCGACCGGGCGGAGGTGGCGGTCATGGAATGGACGACGGCGGACGACCTGCCGTCGATCCAAGCGCTCTGGCCGCGGTTCGAGCGGCTCGTCGGCCTGCGCGGGCGCAAGATGTACGCACGCGTCGACGAGCGGGCGGGCACGTACACCGTCTGCACGCCGGTGTTGGCCGCGGACCGGCCGGCGGAGCTGGACCTGGCGACCGGGGTGCTCCCGGGCAGCCGGTACCTGCGCGGCCACCTCTCGGGCGATCCACCGGGGATGTACGCGCGGATCGGCGAGGCGATGGCCGAGTTGCAGGCCGCCGCCGATGACGTCGACGGGGGTCGGCCGCTGGTGGAGTTCTATCGCCGGCGCGACCACGTCGAGTTGTGGGTGCCGGTCCGGTGACTGCGGTGTCGGTGCGGTTCGCCGGGCCGCCGGTCGCCGCCGGTCGCGGCGGGAGCCGGCCGCTGGTCGATTTCGATCGTCGGCGCGGCCGCGTCGAGTTATGGGTGCCGGTCCGGTGACTGGGTGTCGGTGCGGTTGGCCGGGAGCGCGGGTCACCCGCCGTACCGCCCGGCCGGTCGCCGCCGGTCGCGAGGGGAGTCGGCCGCTGGTCGATTTCTACCGTCGGCGCGACCGCATCGAGTCGTGAGTGCCGGTCACCCGCCGTCCCGCCCGGCCGGCCTGATCAGCGGCGGAGCGGAGGTGATCCGGCTGGTGCTGTGATCGCGGTCATACCCGGTCACATCGGCTCGCCCCGCGGAGTCGTGGGGGTGATGGCGCGCCGGAACCCCGGTGCCCGCGACCTCCCCGAGGAGTTCCGATGTCGACTGCCTACCTGATCGTCACCCTTGCCGCCGCGGCGTTCGTGGGGTTCTCGGCGGTTTCGGTGTTCACCCGCGCGAAGTGGGTCGTCGAGCCGATCACCGAATACGGCGTGCCCGAGGCGTGGTGGCCGTGGCTGGGCACCGCCAAGGCGGCCGGCGCCGTGGGCCTGGTCGTCGGGCTGTTCGTGCCGGCGATCGGCGTCGCGGCGGCGATCGGCCTGGTGCTCTACTTCGCCGGCGCGGTCGTCACCGTGCTGCGCGCCCGGTCGTACACCCACGTGGCGTTCCCGCTGATCTACCTGGCGCCCGTGGTCGCTTCGCTGGCGCTGCTCGCCTGATCGGCGAGCCAGGTGAGTGCGGCGGCGGCGTGGTCCAGCACGGAGATGTGCCCGTCGCCGGGGGTGAGCCGGAGCTCGGCGCGGGGGCACCGCGCGGCGAGCCACCGGCTGTGCGCGGCGGGGACCATCCGGTCGTCCTCGCCGTGCACCAGCAGCACGGGCACGGCGATGGCCGCCGGGTCGGCGCCCCAGGGCGCGACGTAGGCGAGGTCGTCGTCGATCAGCCCGACGGCTCCGAGCGCGGGCTGGACGACGCTGTCGAGCCACGACCACGACCCCTTCAGCGCGGCGAAGTCGGCGTCGGTGAACACCGCGGGGTCGAACCGCGCGGCCGCTTCGTACCGTTCCTTGGCGGCCCGGCCTTCGGTGGCGGCCCGCAGGGAACCCGGATCGGCCATGCCCGCGAACCAATTCTCCCCGTAAAACGGCGCCACCGCGGCGAGCCCGGCGGCCGCGACGACGCGATCGGGCAGCAGCGCCGCGCAGGCGAGCGCGTGGGAACTGCCCCCGGAGTGGCCCAGGACGGCGAAGCGCCCGACCCCGAGCGCGTCGGCGACCGCGGTCGCGTACTCGCCGGCGGTCCCGACCGACCGCTCCGGCACCGGCGTCGAGCTCCCGTAACCGGGCCGGTCGTAGGAGATCCAGCGGATCCCGAGCTCCTCGCCCAGCGGCAGCAGCGGCCCGGGCGGCGCCCCGAGGTTGGGCGTGCCGTGGTGCCACAGGACGGTGAGCCGCCCCGGGCCACCGCTGTCGTAGACGTGCAGGGTGCGCCCGCCGGGCAGCGTCAGGTCGCGTTCGGCGAACGCGGTCACCGGGCCAGCCGCCCGGCGAGCCACGCCAGCGAGAGCGGGTAGCGGTAGTCGATCGCCGCGTGGCCGGCGTCGAACAGCTCGAAGTGCACGCGTTCGTCGGGCAAGCCCGCCTCCGCGATCGCCGCGCGGAAGGCCTCGGCGCCGAGGTCGAGGTAGTACTCGTCGCTGGTGCCCGCGTCGATCCACACCGCACGCAAGTCCCGGATCGCCGCCGCGTGCTCCGGCACCATCCGGACCGGGTCCCAGGCCAGCCAACGTTCCCACACCTCCGGCCGGACGGCGCCGGTCAGCGGGTCGCACGGCAGCTCGGGCGTCCCGTCCTCGCGGGCCGAGAAGCACGCCGAGACGCCGAGCAGCTGCAGCAGGGTCGCGTCCTCCGGCTTGGTGAACGACGGGCGCGAGCGGAAGTCCGCCCACCACTTCAGGATGTCCTGGTCGTAGCCGCGCAGCGCGCGGGCCCCCTTGCCGAAGTCCTGGACGTAACTCAGCTCGTACAGCGAGTCGCCCGCGTGCGTCGCGAGCGCGCCGAACAGGTCGGGGCGCAGCATCGGCGTGATCATCGCGCCGAACCCGCCCGAGGACTTGCCGGCGATCGCGCGGGACGCGGCGGCGGGCAGGGTCCGGTAGTGCGCGTCCACCCAAGGCACGATCTCGTCGCACAGGTACGAGTGGTAGCGGCCGGTGCCGGGCGAATCGACGAACTGGGAGCCGCCGTAGGCGGTCCACGCGTCGACGTACACGACCACGCAGCCCGGGGCCCCGCCGGCGAAGACCGCGTCGGCGGTCTCCAGGAAGGTCTGCCGGAACGGCGTCCGGTTGGCCCACATCGCCACGTGCCCGGTGTAGCCCTGGATGACGTACACCGCCGGGTAGCGCTCGTCGCCGTCGTCGTAGCCCGGCGGGACGTACACCCACAGCGGCCGTTCGTGCGGGTCGCCGAGCGGGTTGCCCCGCAGCAGCTCGGACTCCACGGTGTGCCGGTCGAGCCGGCCGGCGAGGTCGCCTTCCCAGGGCAGCATGGCGCCAGTCAACCAGAACCACCCGGTTGCGGGGGCTAAGCGATACCTCTTTTCCGCGCGTAGCGTTGAGCCGTTCCGCCCCGACCTCCGTGTTACGGGCACGGTGGTGGGTCAGGGGAATGCGGGGAAGAACATGAAACATCCGGGGCCGTTGTACACGTTGCTCGCCGGCGTCGCGCTCGCCGGCGGGATCGGGATCGTCAACCTGGCGACGGGGACCGGCGCCGCGCCGGTCGCCGGAGCCGCGAACGCGGCGGGCGCCGCGAGCAGCACCACGGCGGCGCCGGCGCCGGCCGCGACGACGACGTCGGAAGCGCCGAAGCCCGACGCGCCCGCGCGGGCGGACTACGCCGGGCGCGTGACCGGCGGCGGCGCGTCGGTCGCGGTGTCGGTGCGCGACGGCCACGCCATCGCCTACCTCTGCGACGGCAAGAAGGTCGAGGCGTGGCTGCAAGGCGTGACGACCGGCGGGAAACTGGACCTGAAGGGCGCCAAGAACACCGCGCTGACCGGCAGTTTCGACGCCACCGCGGTGACCGGCACGGTGACCGCGTCCGGCAAGACGTGGCAGTTCACGGCGCCGGTGGCGAAGAAGCCCGCCGGGCTCTACCGGGCCACGCCGAAGGTGAAGGGGCAGCAGGCGAAGGTGGGCTGGATCGTGCTGCCCGACGGCAGCCAGGTCGGCGTCCTCGCCGTCCTCGCCACGGGTGACGACGCCACGGCCGCCCCGGCGCTCGACCCGGCCGCGGGCACCGCGACCGTCGACGGCGCCCCGGTGACCGCCGAGGCGGTCACCGGCCTGGCCGGGACCGGTGACTTCTGATGACCACGGCCGGGCGCCGCACCGCGGTCGCGCTCCTGGTCCCGCTGCTCGCCGGCGCCGTCGTCGCGGTGGTGCTCGGCGTCTACGGCAGCCTGCACACGCCGACCGGCGTCGCGGTGAACGTCGCCGGGTTCTCCAGCCCGCAGTCGGTGAAGGCGTGGCTGGCGACGGTGGTCGTCGTGCTCGCCGTCGTCCAGCTGCTCTCGGCGCTTTCGCTGTACGGCAAGCTCGGCGCGACGCCCGCGTGGATGGGCGCGGTGCACCGCTGGTCGGGCCGGGCGGCCTTCCTCGTGTCGATCCCGGTGGCGCTGCACTGCCTGTACGCGCTGGGGTTCCAGTCGTTCGACACGCGCGTCCTGCTGCATTCCCTGCTGGGCTGCTTCTTCTACGGCGTGTTCGTCGCGAAGATGCTGCTGCTGCGCAAGGACGGCGCGCCCGCGTGGGCGCTGCCGGTGCTCGGCGGGCTCGTCTTCACCGGGCTGGTCGGGCTCTGGCTGAGCGCGTCGCTGTGGTTCTTCACCCAGTCCGGTTTGACCTTCTAGGCGGAGGACGCGAGTGCGCGACGACGACGTGGACCCGGTGCTGGCGCGCCGGACGGCCCTGACGGTCCTGGGCGCCGGGCTGGTGGCCGGCTGCAGCACCTACGGCGGCACCCAGGCTCCGCCCTCGGCGGCCCAGCCACCCCCGGCGGCGGGTGGCACGGAACTCGGCGCCGCCGCGGACATCCCGGTCGGCGGTGGCAAAGTGTTCGCGGACAAGCAGGTGGTGGTGACCCAGCCGGCGGCGGGGACGTTCGCGGCCTTCTCGGCCGTCTGCACCCACCAGGGCTGCACGGTCGACACCGTCGCGGACGGCACGATTTCCTGCCCCTGCCACGGCAGCAAGTTCAAGATCGCCGACGGCTCGGTCGCGAACGGCCCGGCCTCCCAGCCCCTGCCGAAGAAGGCGGTCACGGTCACCGGCGGCAAGATCACCCTGACCTAGGTGTAGGCCTTCACGACGGTGACGCCGTCAACCGTCCACATCGGACTGGACGTGTCGACGTCACGGGTCCGGCCGTCGGTGCAGGAGTACCCACCGCCCGCGACGGCCAGGCACTGCAGCCCGTTCGCGAGCACGAGCAGGAAGGGCTTCCCGCCGCCCCCAGCCTGCGGCGGCGACGGCAGGTCACCGGCGTAGGTGAGCAGCACGGCCCCGGTCACCGAGGTCGGGCAGACGACCCGCGACTCCGTCGTGGCGAAGCACGGGTCGTAGGTGGTGCCGCCGCTGGTGCACCGGTAGGCGTCGTGGCGCCCGGAAACCGCGGACACGGCCCCGCACCGCCCACTCGCGGGCGCGCCGGTCTTGGCCCGGTACTCGAGGACCTGCGTGAACCGCTGCACCCGCCCGGCGGTGACGGGGACTTCGAAGGCGGGACCCGCCGCGGGCGCGCCGGCAACTGCCCCGATCCCGGCGGCGAGGAACCAGCGCACGGTGTCCCCGCCATCGAGGTGACACGCTCCGAGCGCGGCCCACACATCGGCGGCCATATCGGCGGCGGCCCGATCGGCGCTGTACCGGGCGGCCGCGGTGGTGGCGGCGCAGGTCAGCACGCCCGGCGCCGGCCCGGACCCGACGGCCGAGCCGAACAACGCGGCCACCCGATGAGCGGCGGCGGCCAGCAGCGCACCGAGAGCGGGCCCGGGATCGGGCTGACCACGCAGCGTCGCCGGCAGGCGGGCGAACGGGACTTCGTAGCTCACGGAGGCGCCCGGCCAGAGCAGATCCAGCGGCGCGGCGACCCCGGTCCGCGCGGCGGAGTCCGCCCAGTTCGACGGCACGGCGACCCGGTAGGGAACGCGCGCGTTCGAGGTAAGGGTAACCCCGGCGCGTCCGGAGCCCGCGGTGACGCAGACCCACACCGGCGCATCAGCCTGCCCAGGGCTGGCGGTTTCGCCGCTGGGGTCGGCCGCGTGCCCGGGGACGACGGTCGTGCTGCCGGAGCCGGCCGCGTTGCCGGGGCCGGCTGTACCGCCGAGGTTGGCCGTGCTGCCGGAGCTAGCCGCGCCACCGGAGCCGGCCGCACTGCCGGAGCTCGCCGCATTGCCGGAGCCGGCTGCGCTGCCGGAGGGAGTCGGGCCCGCTGTGCCGGTGGTCGCGTTGCCAACCTTGGCTGCGCTGGCGGAGCCGGCTGTGCCACCGGAGCTCGCCGCATTGCCGGAACCGGCTGTGCTTCCGGAGGGAGTCGCGCCCGCTGTGCCGGTGGTCGTGCTGCCGACCTCGGCTGCGCTGCCCGAGCCGGCTGTGCCACCGAGGTTGGCCGTGCTGCCCGGGCTGGCTGTGTTGCCGGAGGTGGTCGTGCCCTCGGTGCCGGAGCCGGTCGCACTGCCGGGACCGTCTGGGCCACCGAGGTTGGCCAGCCCGCCGGAGCCGGCCCCGCGGCCGGGGCCGCCGGTCTTGCTGCCGGAACCGGCCGGCCGTTCGGAGCCGCCAGTACCCCCGCCACCGGCGGTCGAGCCACCGGCGGTCGAGCCGCCGGCACCGCCCACCTGCCCCGCCACGACCGTCACACCGCCAAAACTCGCCGCCCGCCCGACGCACCCCGGCCGGGCCGCCGGGGCCGGCACTACGTCACGACCCAGCGCACCCAGATCGAGCAGCCCACCCCAGAACCGCCCCGGCCGTGGCAGGTCCGCCACGATGCTCCGCGTCGCCGTGTCGTAAGCCGCGGGCAGGAGACGGGTTCCGTCCGTGGTGATGACCACTGCCGCGAAGCCCGGCAGCGGTGCCGCCGCCGCGATCCGGAGACGGGCCACGCCGCCGGTGAAACCGATGTCCGCGCCGCTGCCCGTTCGGCGGGTCAGTGGTGTCGTCACCGCCGGCTCCGGCGCCGGGCGTACCACCGCCGGGACTCCGGTGACCTCGATCCCCGCGACCGTCCCACCCGGACGCGCCGGAAACCCCTGCCGCACCAGGATTCCCGTCCCGCTCAGCAGCAGCGCGACCACGGCCGCGGTGAGTGCGAGCCGGGCCGGGCGGTTGTTCTCGGTCATCCGCGCCTCCCCGGGAACCCCTGTTCTTCGCGAGTCACCGGACCTGGCGTGGTCGTTAGCCGCCGTGGCCCAACCGTGACCGGGGTGCGGTCAAAGCGGTCGCCGCGCGCGGCTCGCTCTGGCACCATCGGGCGGGTGAGCCCGGTCGAGATCGCCTGCGACGAGTCGGGCTCGGAGGGCGAAAACCTGCTCGGCGGCGAGACCGACGTCTTCGCCCACGCCGGGGTGTGGCTGACCCCGGACGCCGCCGCGGACTGCGTGCGCGAAATCCGCGCGCGCATCGGCTCCCCGGCCGAGGAATACAAGGCCAACCACCTGCTGCGCGCCAAGCACCGCGCGGTGCTCGAGTGGCTGCTCGACCCCGGCGGCCCGCTCGACGGCCACGGCCACGTCCACCTGACCGACAAGAAGCTCTTCGCCGTGCGCGCCGCGGTCGAGCTGCTGGCCGGGCCGGACGCGGGTGAGCTCGCCCCCACCCTCCACCGCGCGGGCCCCGCCGCGTTCGGCGCCGCTCGCTGGAAGTACTTCCTGACCGCGTTCACCAGCGTGCTGCGGCTCAACCCCCGGCGCGGCGTGACGACGTCGCCGGAGCGGTTCTTCGCGCTGGTCGGCGACCTCGCCGCGACCCCTGGCGAAGCCGGCGAAATCCTCGGCCTCTTCCGCGGCGGCGCCGACCGCGTGGCCGCCTACCGCGCGCGGCTGGCGAGCGACCCGGGCCTGGTGCCGGTGCTCGACCCGCTGGTGCCCGCGGTGCTCCACACGATCCGCCACTGGAGCGCGGACGGCACGCCGGTCGCGCTGGTCCACGACGAACAGCTCGCCCTGACCGCCGAGCGCGTGCTGCAGCTCAAAGCCACCCTCGGCCACCGGCTGGCCGGCGTCCGGTTCGTCGACTCCCGCGCCGACGCCCGGGTCCAGATCGCCGACTTCCTCGCCGGCGTCGCCCGCCGCATCGCCTCCGACGAGCTGAACGGCCGCGGCGACGCCCGGCTGACCGGGCCGCTGAAGTCCTTTGTGGACGCCAACTCCGTCTGGGACGGGCTCAGCAGCTGAGCACCTGCGCCGGCGAACTCGTGGTGTCGAGCCGTTTCACGTACGCGTCGCCACCGCGCCGGGCGCACGCGGATTCCTTGGTGGCGAACGGCCCGGCGTAGACCGCGTACACGTCGGCGCCGTTCACCCGCTGCCGCAGCGACCCGCAGCCGGTGCTCGGCGCGTGCAGGTAGCTCGAGCCGGGGTGCGCGTCGAGGAAGCGCTGGACGTCGGCGCGGTAGCGGGCCGGGGTCACGGCGGAGCCGAGGATCACCACGAACGACCCGTCGCACGCGGGCGTGCTCATCGCGGTCGCCAGCCCGAGGTCCGCCCCGCCCGCGACGACCGTGGTGGCGACGGACGTCCGGACGCTCACCTGCGTGGTCGTGACCGGCGCGGCGGGCGACGGCGGCGGGGAGGACGGCGCCGTGGTGGACGGCGAAGCCGAGGCCGGGCCCGCCGTCGGCTCGTGCTGCGAGGAGGGGCTGAAGATCGTGAACCAGGCGGCCACGCCCGCGAGGGCGAGCAACGCCACCGCGGCGACCACCCAGGGCGCCTTCGCCGTCCGCGGCCGCTCGGGAACCGGCTCCGGCATCGGCGAGACCCGGGTGGCCTGCCGCGTCGGCGGAGCGGCCGCGCGGACCGGGCTGGTGCCGCCGAGCGCGGCCCGCGCGGCGTCGGCCAGTTCCGCGACCGAGCCGAACCGGTCCGCCGGGTCCTTCGCCATGCCCCGCGCGATCACGTCGTCGAACGCGGCGGGCAGGCCGGGCCGCAGCGCGCTCGGCCGGGGCGGCGGCTGGTGCAGGTGGGCGCCGATCAGCGACGCGGCCGTCGACGCCGGGAACGGCTTGCTGCCGGTCAGGCACTGGTGGAGCACGCAGGCCAGCGAGTAGACGTCGACGCGGTGGTCGGCGGGCGCGTCGGTGAAGCGCTCGGGCGCCATGTAGTCGAGGGTGCCGACAGCCCCGCCGGTCGCGGTGAGCCCGGTGGCGGACCCGGCCGCGCGGGCGATCCCGAAGTCCACGAGGTAGGCGAACCCGGTCGCGTCGACGAGCACGTTCGACGGCTTGACGTCCCGGTGCACCAGCCCTTCGGCGTGCGCGGCGGCCAGCGCCCGCGCGACCTGCCCGACGACGTCGACGGCATCGGCGACCGGCGGCGCCCCGCCCGCGGCCAGCCTGCTGCCGAGGTCGTCGCCGTCGACCAGCCGCATGTCGAGGTAGAGCCGCCCGTCGAGCTCCCCGTAGGCGTGGATCGGGATGACGTGCGGCTCCCGCAGCCGCGCCACCGCGTGCGCCTCCCGCCGGAACCGCTCCTGGAACTCCCGGTCGGCGGCGAACCCGGGGGCGAGCAGCTTGAGGGCGACGACACGATCGTGGCGGGTGTCGTGGGCGCGGTACACCTCGCCCATCCCGCCGCGCGCGATCAGCGACTCCACGCGGTAGGGCCCGAACTGCCAGCTCACGTTGATCCCTCCGCAGACACCGGGAAGTCGTCGCCCGCGGGCAAGGACGTTACACCGACGAGATTGCTGACTATGGTCAGAGAATGGAAAGGGACCTGATCGACGGCGTCCGGCGGTTCACCCGCACGGTCACCCAGCGGATCGGCGCGCTCGAGGACGGCTTCCTCGCCCGTGACCGGCCGCTCGGTCAGGCCCGGGTCCTGTGGGAGATCGGTGAGGCCGGCCTGGACGTGCGCGAGCTGCGTGAACGGCTCGACCTCGACTCCGGCTACCTGAGCAGGCTGCTGCGCGGGCTCGAACGGGACGGCCTGGTGCGCGTCGAGCCCAGCGACGCCGACGGGCGGGTGCGGACCGCGTGGCTGACCGAGGCCGGGCGGACCGAGCGCGCCACCCTCGACCAGCTCTCCGACGACGCCGCCGCGGCGATCCTCGGGCCGCTGTCCGGCGGGCAGCGCGCCCGGCTCGTCGCCGCCATGGCCGAGGTCGAGCGGCTCCTGACCGCGTCGGCGGTCGAGGTCGCGTCGTGCCCGCCGGAGCGGCCCGCCGCCCGGCTCTGCCTGCGCGCCTACTTCGGCGAGCTGGCCCGGCGGTTCGACGGCGGCTTCGACCCGGAGCTCAGCACCTCCGCGGCCGACGCCGAGATGACGCCGCCGTCCGGGGTGCTGCTCGTCGCCACGCTGCACGGCGAGCCGGTCGGGTGCGGTGCGCTGAAGTTCCACGGGGGCGGGCCCGCCGAGGTCAAGCGGATGTGGGTGGCGCCGTCGGCGCGCGGCCTCGGGCTGGGCCGCCGGCTGCTCGCCGAACTGGAGGCCCACGCCGCCTCGCAGGGTGTCCGGACGCTGCGGCTGGAGACGAACCGCGCGCTCGCCGAGGCGATCGGGCTGTACCGCGCGGCCGGCTACCGGGAGGTCTCCGCGTTCAACGACGAGCACTACGCCGATCACTGGTTCGAGAAGCACCTCGCCGCTCCCCGTACCCTTGCCTAGTGCGGACCCGCCCCACCCTCTCCTGGACGTCGGCGGACGCGCCGCTGCCGCGGACGTCCAGCCTCGACGAGCTCACCGGCGTCGTCGCGCGCGGCCGCGTCGCCGTGCTGAGCGGCGCCGGGCTGTCCACCGAGTCCGGGATCCCCGACTACCGCGGCGAGACCGGCAGCCTGCGCCGGCACACGCCGATGACCTACGACGAGTTCGTCACCAGCGCCGATGGGCGGCAGCGGTACTGGGCGCGCAGCCACCTCGGCTGGCGCACGATCGCCCGCGCCGACCCCAACGACGGGCACCGCGCGGTGACCGCCCTGCGCGAAGGCGGGTTCGTCGACGGCGTCATCACGCAGAACGTCGACGGCCTGCACCAGGCGGCGGGCACGGCCGACGCGATCGAGCTGCACGGCAGCCTCGACCGCGTGATCTGCCTCGGCTGCCGCCGCACGAGCCCGCGCGCGGACCTGGACCGCCGCCTGCGCGCGGCGAACCCCGGGTTCGACGGCGCGGCCACCCGCATCAACCCGGACGGCGACGTCGACCTGCCCGACGACGTCGTGCGCCGCTTCACGCCGGTGCCGTGCGAAGACTGTGCGTCCGGGGTGCTGAAACCGGACGTCGTGTTCTTCGGCGAGAACGTCCCGCGCCCGCGCGTCGAGGAGTGCTTCCGGCTGGTCGACGACGCCGACGCGCTGCTGGTGCTCGGCTCGTCCCTGACGGTGATGTCCGGCCTCCGGTTCGTCCGCCACGCGGCGAAGGCGGGCAAGCCGGTGGTGATCGTCAACCGCGGCGAAACCCGGGGCGACCGCTACGCGTCGGTGCGGGTCGACCGCCCGCTCGGCGCGGCGCTCACCGAGCTGACCGCCCGGCTGGGGTGCGGGGATCGCGGCCGAACCGCCTGAGCACCCGGTCCTGCCGGGACGCGCCGGGCTCGTCCGGAGGCGGGTCCGCGAACACCCGCGAGTTGAGCGCCAGGCCCGCGAAGATGGCTTCGTAGTCCTCGTCGACCCACTTGACGAGACCGGGGTCGAGGGTGTCGGCCGCGCCGAGGGCGCGAGCCAGGTCCCAGGTGTGCACGGTGCTGTCGGCCGTGCGGACCGCGAGCGCCCGCCGTCCGGTCAGCTCGCCCAGCGGGTAGTCGACGACCCGGTCCAGCGCGCCGGGCGTCGCGAACGCTTCGGCGCACACCCGCACCGACTCGGTGAACGCCGTGACGGGGTCGTCCCCGAGCGCGTCGGCGTCGCGGGCGGCCAGGAACTCCTCCCGGGTCGCACCGGCGAGGAGCCCGACGTAGTTGAGGTTGCCGCGGGTCATGTGGTTGACCAGCGCGCGCACGTCCCACTCGGTGCACGGGGTCGGTGCGCCCCAGCCATCGGACGGCACCGCGCTGAGGTGGTGCTCGAAACCCTTGCTGGCGAGCAGGAACCGGTCCAGGAGCATGTCCGCCAGTCTGGTGCGGGTGCCGTGCGGGGCGCTGGCGGGTTTTCGACGTCGTGGACGAGCCCGGTCCGGGCAGGTGGGGGGAACCCGCCCGGACCGGGCTCTGGCGACGGACCTCCACAGCCGGTCGTCGCCTGCAAGACGCGGCGGCCGCTCAAGGCGTTACAGCGACTGCAACCCGTTCCACGACCAGTGCGGCATCGGCAGCTCCCCGGGCACCTCGGCGGGCGGGCCCGGGTAGGTCAGCACCTCCGCCACCGCCCACTCCATGTACGCCCGCAGCGCGGCGCGGAACTCGGGATCGGCGGGCAGGCCGGCGTCGTCCGCGGCCGCCACGAAGCAGGTCACGAACCGGCGGCCGAGGTCGCTCATGTCGCCGTTGCCGGCGTGCATCCGCAGCATCGCGGAGTGGTCGCCGCACTCCCGGGAGAACCGTGGCGGCCCGCCCATGACCTCGGCCCAGTAGCCGGCCAGCCGTTCGACGTGCTGCGGGTGCTGCCCCGGGTGCGAGAACGGGTGGTTCAGCTCCGGGTCGGCCAGGCAGCGCTCGTGGTGGGCGGCGGCCAGTGCGAGGAACGCGGGGTCACCGCCGGCGAATTCGTAGAGCGAGGGGCGCACCCGCCGAGACTGGCACGCCGCGCCCCCGGAAGCTAGCGCGCTCCGGCGGCGGCTCGTTCGGCCGTGGGGGAGAAGCCGCCGTAGGCCTCGACCGCCCGCTTGACGTCTTCGGTGACGAGGTCGTGGTTGAGCGCTCCCGCGGCCGCCGCGCCCTGGGCCGCGGCGATGACCACGGTCGCCCGTGCGTCGACGACGTTCCCGGCCGCCCACACCCCGGGCACGCTGGTCTGCCCGCTGGGGTCGATCGCGCCTTCGACGTAGCCGAGTCCGCGCAACAGCTCGTCGTGCGGGACGGTCCGGGTGCGCAGGAACAGCGCCGTCCGCGGGACGAACCGGTCGCCGAGCTCGATCCCGGTGAGCCGCCCGGCTTCCCGCCGCACCGCGGTCACGATGCCTTCGACGACGCGGATGCCGCGCGCGTCGAGCCGTTCGCGGTCCGCTTCGGACGGTGGCGCGGTGTGGGCGAAGTAGACGACGTCGGGTGACCACTGGCGGACGAGCAGCGCGTGCTCGACGCTCGCCGGCTCGGTGCCGAGCACGCCGAGCGGCTCGTCGCGCACCTCGTAGCCGTGGCAGTAGGGGCAGGTCACCGCGCCGGCGCCCCAGCTCTCCCGCAGCCCGGGCAGGTCCGGCAGGTCGTCGTGGACGCCGGTGGCGACCAGGACGCGCCGCGCGGTCAGCTCCCGCCCGCTCGCGAGCCGGGCGGTGAAGCCGGGTTCGAGCCCGGTCACGCGGTCTTCGACGAGGTCGACGCCGTACCCGGCGAGCTCCCCGCGGCCGATTTCGAGCAGTTCGGACGGCGGCAGGCCGTCCCGCGAAAGGAAGCCGTGCATGTGTTCGGCCGGGGCGTTGCGCGGTTCCCGGGCGTCGACGACGGCGACCCGCCGCCGCGCGCGGCCCAGCATCAGGGCGGCGTTCAGGCCGGCGGCACCGCCGCCCACCACCAGGACGTCGTAGCTGTTTTCGGTCATGCCGCCACCATGAACCCGGCCGCGCGAATCCGACAACTAATGTTGCCGTTTCCGGGACGAGCGGGTTTCCTGGAGGCATGACGGACGCGATCACCCAGGCCCTCTCCGAAGTCGGCCCCCGGCTCAAGCGGGTCCGCACGCAGCGGCGGGTCACGCTGGCCGACCTCTCGGCGGCGACGGGCATTTCGAAGAGCACGCTGTCCCGGCTGGAGTCCGGGCAGCGGAAGCCGAGCCTGGAGCTGCTGCTGCCGATCGCGCAGGCCCACCAGGTCCCGCTCGACGAGCTGGTGGGCGCCCCGGAGGTCGGGGATCCCCGCGTCCGCCTCACCGCCCGCCGCATCCCGCGCCACAACGGCGCGACGATGACCGTCCTCCCGCTGACCCGTCAGCCCGGCGCGCCCCAGGCGTTCAAGATGGTCCTGGAACCGGAGACGGGTGAGCCCGATCCCCAGGTCCACGAGGGCTACGAGTGGCTGTACGTCCTGTCGGGCCGGCTGCGGCTGGTCCTGGCCGACCGCGACATGGTCCTGGGCCCGGGCGAGGCGGCGGAGTTCGACACGCGCCTGCCGCACTGGTTCGGCGCGCTCGACCGGCCCGCGGAGATCCTCAGCCTGTTCGGGAAGCAGGGGGAGCGGCTCCACCTGCGGGCGAAGTCCCGTTAACCCAGGTCCCGCTGCATGAGGAGCGTGTCGAGCCAGCGGCCGTGCTTGAACCCGACGCGCCGCAGTACGCCCGCGTCGGTGAAGCCGGCCGCGAGGTGGAGGTTCTGGGAGGCCGGGCTGCCGGAGTCGACGATCACCGCGATCGCCTGCCGGGCCCCGGCTTCGCCGCAGCGCTTCAGCAGTTCGCCGAGCAGCCGTCGCCCGAGGCCGCGGCCGGTGGCGCCCGGCGCGAGGTAGATCGTCGTCTCCACCGAGTACCGGTACGCCGGCTTCGGCCGCCACGGCGCCGCGAGCGCGTAGCCGAGGACCTCGCCTCCTTCGGCGAGGACGAGGAACGGCCACGCGTGCTCGCGGATCTTCGTCCGCCACTGGTCCGGGGTGGGTGGCGTGGTCTCGAACGTGACGACGGAGCCGGTGGCGTACGGCGCGAAGACCGCGGCGATGCCTTCGGCGTCGGCCTCCGTCGCTTCCTCTATAGTGGACACGCTTGCTATTATAGAGGAATGATCGACCCGGTGGTGCTCGGCCGTCGCCTGCACGAACTCCGCGCCGACCGCGGGCTCGCGCTGAGCGCGCTCGCCGGGGCGGCGGGAGTCAGCGTCAGCATGCTGTCGGCCATCGAGCGCGGCGAGAAGACGCCGACGGTCGTCGTGCTGTCCCGGATCGCCGACGGCCTCGGCCTGTCGCTGTCCCGCCTGCTGGCCGACCTCGAAACCGACCGCGTGATCGTGCGCCGCGCCGCCGAGCAGGAGCACATCGCCGAGCCGGGCGGCTGGCACCGCACGGTGCTTACGCCGGTCGTGCCCGGCGTCAACTTCGAATGGATCCGCACGACCCTGCCGCCGCACTGCGACGCGGGCGAGTTCCCCGCCTACGCCCCGGGGTCCCACGAGTTCGTCGCCGTCGAATCGGGGGTGCTGTGCCTGGGCGTCGGCGAGACGGACCACGTTCTGAGCGCGGGCGACTCGCTCTACTTCCCGGCCGACGCACCGCACTCGTACGCGAACCGCGGCGACGAGGAGTGCGTCTACCACGTCGCGGCGCTGATCATGCGGTCGCGCGAAAACCGCGGTTCGCCGGTTTCCCGCGCGCCGCGCTGTTAACGTCCGGTGGTGCGGATCTGGTGCTGCGGAGTCGTCTTGGGTGCGGTTGCGCTGCTCGCCGCGTGCGCCGGCGGCGGATCGGGCACCGGGCGGCTGATCCCGCCGACCCCCACGACGACCCCGCCGACCAGCACGACGGCGGAGTCGCCGGTGACGACCACGGCGCCGCCGACGTCGACTCAGACCCGAGCGCACCCGCCGACCGCGACCACGAAGAAGACGACGACCCCGCGCCGCACCACCACCAAGCGGCGCCCGCGCTGAGTCAGCGTCCGCGCAAGCGGGGCTTCGCCAGGCCGATCGCGGCCAGGACGATCAACGCGACCGCCGCCACCGCCGCGATCACCGGCAGGACGGGCGCGCGGGTTTCGGTGCCCGTCAACGTGAGGACGCTGGACAGGAGCAGGATCGCGCCCGCGCCCAGGTACAGCCAGCACAACGGGGCGGTGGAAGGGATGAAGTGCCAACGCCGTTCGGCCATCGAACCTCCTTGATCGCTCTTCCCCACGGAGCTGCCCCGATCGGGGGATGCTCAAACCGGCCCGGATGTTCCGCTCGACGGAACGCGAGGCTGTCCCGGCCGCCGAGTCCGGTGCGACGGTCGGGGCATGGCTCCCGTGATGGCGGCGATCGTCGGCCCCGGCAACATCGGCACCGATTTGCTGGCGAAGCTGCGACGCAGTGAAGTGATCGAAGTCGGGTACGTGGTCGGCGTGGTCGAGTCCGAGGGCCTCGAACGCGCTCGCGCGCAGGGGATCGCGGCGTCGGCCGACGGCGTCGACTGGCTGCTGCGCCAGGATCCGTTGCCGGAGCTGGTGTTCGAGGCGACGTCGGCGAAGGCGCACGCCGCGAACGCGCCCCGCTACGAGGCGGCGGGCATCCAGGCGATCGACCTCACCCCGGCGCACCTCGGCCCGATGGTGTGCCCGCCGGTGAACCTCGGTGCCCACCTCGACGCCCCGAACGTCTCGATGATCACCTGCGGCGGCCAGGCCACGATCCCGATGGTGCACGCCGTTTCCCGGGTGACACCGGTGCCGTACGCGGAGATCGTCGCCTCGGTGGCCTCGCGCGGCGCGGGTCCCGGCACCCGGGCGAACATCGACGAGTTCACGCGCACGACGTCGCAGGCGGTCGCCGAGATCGGCGGGGCCGGGCGCGGGAAGGCGATCATCATCCTCAACCCGGTCGAGCCGCCGATGATCATGCGGGACACCGTGTTCTGCGCGATCGGCCCCGACGCCGAACGCGACGCGATCACCACGTCGATCCACGAAATGGTCACCGAAGTCGGGCAGTACGTCCCCGGCTACACCCTGCGCGCGGATCCGCAGTTCGACGACGCGCGCGAGGACTGGGACGGCAACGCGCGGGTCGGCATCTTCCTCGAGGTCCGCGGCAACGGCGACTACCTGCCCGAGTACGCCGGGAACCTGGACATCATGACGGCCGCGGCGGCCCGGGTCGGCGAGCTGATGGCGCAGGCGAAGCAGGAGGTGTCCGCATGACCCGCCCGGAACTGCGCCACGACGTCCGGATCGTCGACACGACGTTGCGCGACGGCAGCCACGCGATGGCCCACCGCTTCACCGAGCAGCAGGTGCGCGACACCGTACGCGCATTGGACCGCGCGGGCGTCGAGGTGATCGAGGTGACCCACGGCGACGGCCTCGGCGGCTCGTCGTTCACCTACGGCTTCTCCGCCGTCGACGAACTGAAGCTGATCGCGGCGGCGCGCGAGGAGGCGAAGCAGGCGAAGATCGCCGTGCTGCTCGTGCCGGGCATCGGCACGGCGGAGGACCTCCAGCGCGCGTTCGACGCGGGCGCGGAAATGGTGCGGGTGGCAACGCACTGCACCGAGGCCGACGTCTCGCCGCAGCACTTCGGCCTGGCGCGCGAGCTCGGGATGGAGACGGCGGGCTTCCTCATGATGGCGCACCGGACGCCGCCGGAGGACCTGGCGAAGCAGGCCAGGATCATGGTGGACGCGGGCTGCCAGGCGGCGTACGTGACGGACTCGGCGGGCGCGCTGCTGATGCACGAAGCGAAGGCGCGGTTCGAAGCGCTGGTCGCGGAGGTCGGCGACACGGCGTGGGTCGGCTACCACGGGCACCAGAACCTCTCGCTCGGCGTCGCGAACTCCGTGCTGGCCCACGAAGCCGGCGTCCGCTACATCGACGGCTCGCTGTGCGCCCTCGGCGCGGGCGCGGGCAATTCGCCGACGGAGGTCCTCGCGGCGGTGTTCGACCGACTGGGGATCGGCACGGGCCTCGACGTCGGCGCCCTGCTGGACGCGGCCGAGGAGGTCGTCCGGCCGTACCTGCAGCGCTGGCCGAAGATGGACCGCAACGCGATCGTCCAGGGCTGGGCGGGGGTCTACTCGAGCTTCCTGCTGCACGCCGAGCGCGCGGCGGAGCGCTACGGCGTCCCGGCCCAGGCGATCCTTCGCCGCTGCGGCGAACTCGCACTGGTCGGCGGCCAGGAGGACATGATCATCGACGTCGCGGTGCAGCTGGCCGCGGAGGGGTAGGCAACCGGACGCGGGCTTCGCGCGTGGAACAGCCGTGACGACCGAAGCCCCGGACGAGACGCTCCTGCCCGAGCTCGTGCGCCGCCGCGACCTGCGTGCGGGCGCGCCGTACCCGTCGGCACCAGCGGTCCTCGGCGTACTCGCGTTGCTGACCGACGTGGCGCTGCACCTCACCACGACCCTCGTGATCGCCACGCGGTTCGGCCTGTCGTTCTGGCCCGGGGTGGCGGTCTACGCGGTCATCTCGCTGACCCACCGCGTACTGCTGCGGCGCTGGTGGGGCGCCACGCTGGGCGGTCTGCTCTGCGGCCTGCGGTTCGTGGTCGAGGCCACCGGCCGGCCGCCGACGCTGGGGCAGCTCGCGAAGGTCTGGCTGCTCACGGCGGTGCTGGCGGTGTCGACGTGACCGGCTAACGCGCGAAGCGGTCCAAAGCCGCCTGCTTCCAGGCGCGCTTGGTCTCGCTCGCGCGGTGCCCGGACCGGTCGTCGACGAGCAGTTCGGCGCCCGGCCAGGCCCGCGCGAGCTCCCACGCCGTCGTGACCGGGCAGCTGAGGTCGAGACGGCCGTGGATCAGCACGCCGGGGATGCCCGCCAGCTTCCCGGCGTCGCGGATCACGGCGCCTTCTTCGAGCCAGCCGGCGTTCGCGTAGTAGTGCGTGGTGAGCCGGACGAACGCGAGCGCGGCGTCGTCGATCGGTCCACTGTGGACTTCGGCGCCCGGTTCGAGGGACAGCACCGTTTGCTCCCACTCGAGCCACGCGAGAGCGGCGCGTTCCCGCTCGCCGGGATCCGTCATCAGCCGGGCGTAGCCGCGCACGATGTCGTCGTCCCCGGCGCGGTCGCGGAAGCGTTGCCACGCCTCGGGGAAGAACCGGCCGGCCCCGCGGTAGAGCCAGTCGATCTCCGAGCGCCGCGTGGTGCTGATCGCGCTGAGCACGATCTCCGACACCCGGTGCGGGAAGCGTTCGGCGTACACCAGGGCGAGCGTCGCGCCCCACGAACCCCCGGTCAGCAGCCAGCGCTCGATGCCGAGGTGCTCGCGCAGCCGTTCGAGGTCGGCGACGAGGTGGCCGGTGGTGTTGTCCCGCAGGCTCGTGGCCGGGTCGCTCGCGTGCGGCAGGCTCCGGCCGCACCCGCGCTGGTCCACCAGCACGACCCGGTAGCGGGCGGGGTCGAACACCCGCCGCATCCCCGGCGAACAGCCTTGGCCGGGGCCGCCGTGCAGCACCAGCGCGGGCTTGCCGTCCGGGTTCCCGCAGGTCTCCCAGTGGATCCGCTGCCCGTCGCCGACGTCGAGCAGGCCGTGGTCGTGGGGCTCGATCGGCGGGTACACCGCGTCATTGTCCCGGGCGCGCCGGGACGGTCCCGGCGCGCCCCCGGCGTCAGGCAGGTTCGCCGAACCACCGCCGCAGCGCGGTGTCCAGCCCGGCGGTCCCGCCGTCCTCGCTCGCCCAGGCGATGAAGCCGTCCGGCCGGACGAGCACCCCGGTCAGCGTGGGGTCGCTCTCGCACTTCGCGCTCAGCACGGTCACCCGCTCGTCCCAGCCGGCGGCCGCCTGCCGCATCGCGGCGTCGTCGGCGAGGTCGAGCAGGAGCGCCTTGCCGTCCTGGAGGTGCTCGCCGAGGCGGCTGCCGTCGGCGAAGGCGAAGTCCGGCGCGGCGCGGCCGGTGAGGTCGTGCTCGCCTTCGAGCGGATACCGGTGCAGCACGCCGGAAAGCTTCTTGGCCAGGAAGGTCGCGCCGTCGTCGGTGCGCAGCAGGTCGCCGACGACCTGGCGCAGCGCCTTCGTCCGGACGTCGCTGCGCATCAGCGCGACCTGCGCCCGGGTCCATTCCAGTACCCACTCGCCGATCGGGTGCCGCTCGGTCGTGTAGGTGTCGAGCAGGCCCTCGGGCGCCCAGCCCCGGATGGTCGCGGCGAGCTTCCAGCCGAGGTTGACGGCGTCGCCGATGCCCAGGTTCAGCCCCTGCCCGCCGAAGGGGGAGTGGACGTGCGCGGCGTCGCCGGCCAGCAGGACGCGGCCGAGGCGGTAGGTGCTCGCCTGGCGTGCGTTGTCGGTGAAGCGCGTCGCGCTGTGCACCTTCAGCACCCGGACGTCGGCGCCGGACACCCGCCGGAAGCTGTCCTCGAGCTCCTGCGCGGTGACCGGGGCTTCGCGGTCCGCGGGCGGTCCGTCGAACTCGACGGTGAGCATCCGCCCGGGCATCGGCCCGTGGACGTAGAGCCCGCCGGTGCCGTGCTGCCAGCCCCCGGGCAGCTGGTCGGCGCCGCTGAGCTCGGCCATCGCCTGCCGCCCGGTGACGGCGGGATCGGTCCCGGGGAACTCGAACCCGGCCAGCTTCCGGACCGGGCTGCGACCCCCGTCGCAGCCGACCAGCCAGCTCGCGCGCACCCGGTCGTCGCCGAGGTGCACCGTGACGCCGTCGTCGTCGGCCTCGAACCCGGTCAGCTCCGCGCCCCGCCGGATCTCGGCCCCCAGCTCGAGGGCGCGCGCGGCGAGGATCGCCTCGACGGCCTGCTGCTGGATCACGACCACGCGGGCCGCCGGCCCGACGTCGCGGAAGTCGGGATCCTCGAAGTCGACCCCGTTCGAGGCGACCATGATGCCCGCGAAGTGCCCGACGGGCATCGCCGGCTTCGGCCCGCCCCCACCGCGCGACTTGAGGAACTCTTCGATGCGTGCGGCGTTCTGCCGCACGTTCTCGTCCATGGCGGGCAGCAGTCCCCGCCGGTAGAAGGCTTCGGCGGTCGTCAGGTTGACCGACCCGGCCTTGATCGTCAGGTCCGGCTCGGGCAGCCGTTCGACGACGAGCACGTCCACGCCCGCCAGCCGCAGTTCGCAGGCCAGCATCAAGCCGACCGGTCCGCCCCCGGAGATCACCACATCCCTGTTCATGGCTCCGATGATGCCGCAAAACTTTTACCGGGTCAAACTTTATGCCGGGTCTATACTCTCGGCTCATGGCGGATCACGGACTGCGCGAGCGCAAGAAGCAGGCGACACGGCTGCTCATCTCGAACGTGGCCACCGGCCTCTTCATCCAGCGCGGCTTCGACCAGGTGACCGTGGCGGAGATCGCCGAGGCCGCGGGCGTCTCGAAGATGACGGTGTTCAACTACTTCCCGCGCAAGGAGGACCTGTTCCTCGACCGGCACGCCGACCGCCTGGCCGAGCTGAAGTCGGTCATCACTTCGCGGCCGGCGGGGACTTCGCCGTGTGAGGCTCTGCGGGCGCACCAGCACTCGCTGCTGGCCGCGGGGCACCCGTTGTCCGGCGCCATCGCCGGCGGCCCCGGCTTCTGGTGGGTCCTGACGTCGAGCCCGGCCCTGATGGCCCGGTGGTACGAGCAGGAGCGGGAGATCGCTTCGGCGTTCACGGAAGTGTTCGTCTCGGAAACGGGGGATGCTTTCCGGTCCCGGATGGTGGCGGGATTGCTGACGACGGCGATCGCGACGATCTTTTCGCACGCGATGGAGCGGATCATCGGCGGCGAAGACGCGGAACTGGTGCGGCGGGAGCAGGTGGCGTTCATCGACGAGGCGTTCGACCTGGTCGAGAGCGGTGTGGGCGACTTCCCGGCCGCCCGTTAGCCGGACTGAAAAAGTGTTTCCCGACCGTGTCGTCCTTCGCCCGTAAAGGCGAGCTCGCCGCCGCATCCGGGGGAAACGCCTTCACCGTCCCGTTTCCCCAGGTGTATTCCTGAGTTCCGCGCCCCGGAAGTCCGGCGCGCGATGGGCGTGGAGGGGACGCGAAATGAGGAACGGCAGACCGGCCTGGCCACCTGAGCCATGATTCCGGTGACGCCGGTGCACGCCGGCGGCTGGCCATTGACGGACCGGCGCCGCCCGCTGCGGCGGATCGCGGATGCCGCGCACCGCGGCGACGTGTTCGGCGTGGTGGTGTCCGGGTGCGCCGGGATGGGCAAGACGCGGCTGCTCACCGAGGCGATGCACCGTGCGGTCAAGCAGGGCACCGCGGCGCTCTGGGGCGCGGCCGCGATCCCGGACGTCGCCGCCGCGCCGGGCCGTCCGGTGCTGTGCCTCGACGACGTGCACCTGCTGGACGGCCCGGCCGTCACCGAGGCACTGCGGCTGGCGACGAGCGGCGCCGCGTTCGTGCTGTGCACGGCGAGCAGCGAAGAACCGGGACCGCCGCCGCTCGCCGCGCTGAACGCTTCCGACGGCTTCACGCAGCTCACGTTGGAACCGTTGTCGTGCGAAGGAATCGCGGAACTGCTGGCCGAGGTGCTCGGCGGCCAGGTCGACGGGGCACTGGTGCACTGGTCGTGGCGTTTCTCCGGCGGCAACCCGATGCTGCTGCGGCGCCTGGTCGAAGACATGGGCGATCGCGCCGCGCTGGGGGAGAAGCACGGGCTGTGGCGGCTGGAGCGCTGGTGGACGCCCGGGTGGCGGCTGTCCGCCCCGGAGCTCGCCAAGCTCCGCGACCTCGATCCCGAAGCGAGGTCGGTGGCGCAGGGGCTGGCGCTGTGCGAACCCTGGGAGACCGGCCTGGCCGAACTGGTCTTCGACGCCGACGCGCTCGCCGCGGTGGACGGGGCCGGGCTGCTCGACGCCGAGGTCGAGCAGCGGCGGCACCGGTTGCGGCTGCGCGATCCCCTGTGCGCGCGGGTGCTCGCGGATACCGTGCAGCCGTTGCACGCGCGGAAGGTGCACCGGCGGCTGGCCGACGCGCTGGAGGGCATCGGCGCCCGCCGCCGCGGCGACGGGGCCCGGCTGGCGGCCGGGCGGCTGGCGGCGGGTCAGTCGTGCCCGGCGAGCGCGTTCGTCACCGGCACCTGGGAAGCGGCCGCGGCCGGGGACCTCGACCTGGCGGAACGGCTCGCCGGCGCGGGCGCCCGATCGGGCGGCGGGTTCGCCGCGGCGCTCGCCCAGGCCGTCGTCGCCTACCTGCGCGGCCGCGCTGACGACGTCGAAACCGCGCTCACCGGCTGGCGGACGGCGGCGCGGCATGGTGGTGAGCGCGACCTCGCCGCCCTGCTGGCCCTGCGGTGCCGGGCGCGGCGCGGCCAGGGCGACGCCGTGGCGGACGCCGAGTTCGCGGGGTGCGGCCCCGGCCTGCCGTCGGTCGCCCGCGCGGAAGCCGCGCTCCGCCACTGGCGGGTCGGCACCGCGCTGGAACTCGCGGTGCCCCACGTGGGCTCGGCCGCCCCGGTCGTCGCCGTGGCCGCGGCCGAGACCGCCGCGGCCGCCGCCGCGCTGTCCGGCCGTTCGGAGCGGGCGCTCGACTTCGTCCGCCGCGGCGAGCTCGCGGGCCGGGCCCAGCCGGGCACCGGTCCCGCCGGCGAGACGCTGCTGCCGTGGTCCGCGCTGGCGCACGCGCTGGCCGGCCGGATCGCCGACGCGCGGCGGATCGCGGCCGACCGCTACCGCCACACGCTCGACCGGCGATCCGCCGAGGCGCAGGCGATCTGGGCGATGACCAGTGGCTACCTGGAGCTCCTGGCCGGCCGGGCGAGCGCGGCGGCCGGGCTGCTCCGGGAAGCGGCGGTCCTCGTCCGCGCGCACCCGTCCGGCTGGACGTGGCACCTGGAACCGCAGCTCTTCGGCTGGCTCGCCGAGGCGTCGGCGGTGCTGGGGGACACGGTCCGGGCGACCGCGGCGCTCGAGGAGGCCGATCGGTCGCTGCCGCCCGGGATCCCCGTCGGCCCCCGCAGCCGCGCCCGCGCCTGGATCGCCTGCGCACGCGGCGACCTACCGGCCGCGCGCCGCACCGCCGTGGCGGCCGCGGAGGAGGCGGCCGAGGCCGGGGCGGCCGGCTTCGAAATGCTGGCCTGGCACGACGTCGTCCGCCTGGGCGGGCCCCAACGCGAGCTCGGGCGGGCGGAAGACCGGCTGGCCCGGCTGACCCACGGGGTCGACGGCACACTGGTTTCGACGCTCGCCGAGCACGCCGCCGCGGTCGTCGTCGGGGACGCTTGGTGGCTGGAGCGGACTTCCGAGTGGTTCGCGGACCGGGGTTTTCTCCTGTATGCGGCCGAGGCCGCCGTCCGGGCGAGCGCGATCCACCGGCGGAGCGGGCGGACCGGGGACGCCGTCAAGGCCGCCGCGCTCGGCCAGACACTGGCCCAGTCCTGCGCGGGCGCCCGTACGCCGGGGCTGGTGGCGGCCGCCGCACCGGCCGCGCCGCTGACGGCCCGGGAGCGCGAGATCGCTTTGCTCGCCGCCGAGGGACGCCCGAGCCGGGCGATCGCGGACCGGTTGACGTTGTCCGTGCGGACGGTGGACAACCACCTGCACCGGATCTACCTGAAGCTGGGCATCACCGGCCGAGACGAGCTGACCGGCGCCCTCGCCGGCCGGGTCCACTGGTGAGCCGGCGGTGATTGCGGCGCCGCGGTTCCGCGCGCGGGGTGGGCCGCGGCGGGGTGGTTGGAGCCGGTCGTGGTGGCTGTCCCGCGGCTCGGCGGTTCCGCGCGGGGTGGGCCGCCCCGCGCGGTCAGAGCCGGCCGTGGTTGCTGCACCGCTGTCCGGTACTTCCGCGCAGGGCGAGGAAGTGCGCCACCACGTCGTCGCGGTACCGGTCGCCGGCGCCGGGGTTGTGCCGGGAGGCGACGTGCGCGCAGACGCGTTCGTCGGTGGCCGACGCGGTGGCCGGGTCGGCGCGGAAGGCGTCGACGATCCGGCGGACCCGCGCGCGGCCGAGCTCGAGCCCCTGGTCGGCGGTCGCCGCGGCCTCGATCCGGGGACCGGCCGGCTGCCTGCTCACCGCGAGCCGTTGCCACGCCGCGCCGTCCTCGCCCCAGTTGCCGCGCGCGTAGGCGAACAGGTCGGTTTCGCGGATCCCGAGCCGCGCGGGCCGGGCCGAGGCCGTCATGACGTCGGCCGCCCCCTCCCGCGCGGAGACGCGGCGTTCCAGCGTCGCCCGGCGCTGCGCGTCCGCCAGCTGGCCCGCGGCCGACACCCCCGCGAACCGGCGGTCCGCCGCGTCCGCGCGGGCGAACAGCTGAGCCTGGCCGAGCGCCTGCAGCTGCCCGAGCCGGACCGCGACCGCCGTGCCGGTTTCCGCGCGCAGTTCCCGGAAGTCGAACATCGTCGTGACCTCCGTCAGGCCGAAGCCGGTGGCGGTGAGCAACGGCTGGTTGGCCGGGTCGGCGGCGAACGCGGCCGGGTCGGCGCCCGGTGCGTTGGCGTGGATCCGTCCCCACAGCCGTCGCGTCGCGGCCGCGACGTCCCGGGCCGAGGTGAGTTCCGGCCGGGTCAGCCCGAAGCCGGTCAGCGCCGCGTCGTCTAGCGCGAGGAGGGCGTCGATCGCCCAGGGCGTGGTGGCCTGCACCTGGCTGGCCATGCTGGCCCGGACGCCGGCGCTCGTGTGCATCGACGATTCCACAGCCCGCTCGCCGGTTTCGTGCTGCGCGATCGCGCGGACGATGTCGGGGACGAGCGGGTCGGCCGGCGGCACCGGCAGCGGGAACGGCCACCACTCGGCCTCGCCCGCCTGGTCCGCGCGGGCGACGTGCGGGACGTCGGCGCCGGGGTCGGCCAGCATCCGCCAGCCGTAGGCACGGGGGATGGCGCCGTGCGCGAGCGTGGTGGCCTCGACCCGGTAGCGCGACGCCACCGGCGAGCCGGCCAGCGCGGTCCGCAGGGCTTCCGCGACGGTGACGCTGCCGCGTTCGGTTCCTTCGTGGCGCCGGAAGAAGACCCGCAGCGAACCCCGCCGGCCGGGGTCGGTGCGGTCGAGCTCGATCCGGCGGCGGACCCAGCTGACGAGCGGTCCGACCGGGCCGTACAGCGCGTCGAAGGTCTGGATTTCGTCCGGATCGGTGTGCGCCAGCACCCGCGTCAACGCCGTGCCCCCGCCCGAATGCGCGGTGAGGATGAGCCGTCCCGCGGTGATCCCGGGCGAGCCGGCGCGTTCGGCCACCGCGGCCAGCGCCAGCGAAATCAGCTCGGTCAGCTTCCCGGGCGCCATGAGCTGCGGGAAGTCGTAGCCGTTCCCGCTGCGTCCGCCGAAGTGGTTCCCCCGGGGCAGCAGGCCGATCGTCGGCCGGGTCCGGCGGGCCGCGTCGGCGCCGCCGTCGGGATCGGCGAAGTCGAGCCCGCTGTTCGGGGCCTTGTCCCGGACGATGTCCATGGCGGACCGCCGCCCGGAGTAGCCGTGGAAGTGCACGACGACGTCGGCCGACTGCGTCCCGGCCGGCAGTTCGTTCCACCGGATCAGCAGATCGGGCGGGGTGCCGCGGTGCGGACGCAGCAGTTCGACGTCGTTCAGCACGAGCTCGCCCGCCGGGAGCGCGACGCTCTCTTCCGGGGACGACTCGGTGGCCCCGGTGTGGCGCCAGTGCCAGTACTCGGTGATCGAGGGGTCCTGTTCGAAGTGGAACCGGGCGGCGTTGGCCGACAGCCACGCGAACAGGCGCGAAGTCAGCCAGCGCGGGTTGTCGCCCCGGCGGGCGCTGAGCCGGACGCCGTCTTCGGTGACGCCGAGGTCGAGCGCCCGGCCGTCGTTGTGCAGGCTGTGCCCGGGAGCGCCGAGCCACCGCCCGATCTCCCTGGCGAGGGAGTCGGCGGCGGCACTCCCGTGCACCCCACCGGGAAGCGCGGCGCGGCTGTCTTCGGTTTCCCGGTAATACCGCGGAAAGCCTTGCTGCCACAGCGAGAACTGCCGCGACGCGGACCGATAACCGGACACCACGCCGACCCGGCTCCGCCCCCCGAGCTCCCCCCGCGCCGCGGCGAGCATGGCCACCGCATCCGCGGCGGCGGCCGTCCGGAGCTGGTGCCCACCTTCCACAGTGGACAGTTCGGAGGCGGGCACATCGGCGACGTAGGGCCGGATCCGTTCGGAGTTCGCCACGTGCCGGGCGAAGACCTCGGCCATGAACCGGAGCTGGTCGGGGGTCGCACCGGGCCAGTCGGGAACCCGCCCGTGGGTGTCTTCGGCAAACTCATCGGAGACGACCAGTGACGACGTCATGAGCGGCTGTCCTTTGCTCGGCACATGCGGTGCGGGGTCCGGGAGACCGGCCAACTCCCCGGCAGCACCCGGCTGGGCTTGCGGTGCGGCGGTGACGACCGCCGGGGTCGTCGGCGGGGATGGGGGGTCGAGGGGTAGGAGGCCGGGCAGGTCACCGGCGGGTGCGACCGGGGCGGCGGTCGGCGGTGGTGCGGCGGATTGGGCTGCCGGCGCGGTCGTGAGCGTCGGGGTCGCCGCTGTGGCTGGGGGATCGAGGGGCAGGAGGCCGGGCAGGTCACCGCCGGGCGCGACTGCCGCAGTGGTGGCGGCGGGTGGCGGTGGTGCGGCTGCCGCGGTGGTGGCAGGTGGCGGTGGTGCGGTGGGTTGGGCTGGTGGCGTGGTTGCGACCGCCGGTGTCGTCGGTGGGGCTGGGGGATCGAGCGGTAGGAGGCCGGGCAAGTCGCCGGCGGGTGCGACCGGGGCAGCGGTCGGCGGCGGTGCGGTGGGGCGGGCTGGTGGCGCGGTCGTGACCGCAGGGGGCGCCGGTGGTGGTTCGAGCGCCACGAGACCGGGCAAGTCGCCGGCGGCGGGACTGGTGGGAGCGGTCGGCGACGTCAGCCCGGCGGGTGGTGCGGTCGGCGGTGCGGGTTCGGCGGGGGGCGCCGCCACGGCCGCCGGGGGTGGTGGGGGCGCGATTGCCGGGGTCGTCGGTGCGGGTGGCGGGTCCAAGGGCAGGAGGCCGGGCAAGTCGCCGGTCGGCGTGGCCGGAGCGGAAGCGGTCGGTGGGGCCGGGGTCGGCGCGCCCACGCCCGCTGGAGTGTCAGGTGTGGCCGCGCCCGGTGGAGTGGCTGGCGTGGCCCCGCCCGGCGGAGTGGTGGCGCCGCCCGGTGGAATGGCCGGCGTCGCCCCGCCCGGCGGACTGGTGGCCCCGCCCGGTTGAGTGGTGGCCGGCGCGGGTTGTGTTGTTGCGCCGCCGGTTCCCGGGCGCGTCGGCCGTGAAGGGGCCCGGCGTCCCCGTCTCGAGCGCCGCACCGCCTCGTCCGGTTCCGCCACGCTCTCGTCGGGCGCGAAGGTCGCCTCCGCAGCCTCGGACTCCGCCGCCGGCCGCCCACCTCGGGCCAGCGCGGCAGCGGCCCGGCAGGCGGCCGCCGCGTTGACGCGGCCCGACCCGAAGCGCAGCAGCTCCGGCTGGTTGGCCGCCGGGTCGCGGAGGGCCGTGTGGCGCAGGATGCGCAGGGTCTCCTCCGCCGTCAGGCGCCGCGGTGCCGCAGCCTGGTTCATCAGCGCGATCGTGCCCGCGACGTGCGGGGTCGCCATGCTGGTGCCGCTCTTGACCGTCAGCTCGTCGGACGTCCGGCCGGTTTCGGTGCGCGTACTCGACTTCGCCGCCTTGATCGCGTAACCGGGCGCGGCGAGGTCGGGCTTGAGCCTGCCGTCGCGGGTCGGGCCGGCGCTGCTGAACGCCGCGGGCGCGCCGCGCTCCAGGTCGAGGGCCGCGACCGCGATGCTGCGCTCGCCGCCGGCGATCGTGCCGATCGTGGTGGCCGGGTTGGCGACCGCGCCGGGGAACCGTGACTGCGCCCGCACGGACGCCCGCTCGATCCAGGCGTGCCACGCGCCGTCGGAAACGCGGTCGCCGCGCAGGCGCAGCGTCCACGTTCCCGCCGGGGCCCTCGGCTGCACCAGCGCGTTGATCAGGTTGTCGCCGTTGTTGGGGTCCCACCGCCGGTGGAACAGCGCGGCCAGCGTGCCCCGCTCGTCGGTGGCGACGTCGTCGTCGCCCAGTGCCGCGCCGGCGACCCGGGTGCCGGCCGGATCGAGCAGCTCGACGTCGAGCCGGTCCTCGCCGGGGTACCAGACCTCGATCTCGGCGACGCCGTGGCCGCGCTCCGGCAGGATCCACGGCAGGCTGAGCACGTCGCCGGCGCGGATCCGGCCGGCCGCGTGCAGCCGGGCGTCGAAGTAGTTGCCGGCGCTGACCACGACCTGGCGGCCGGGCTTCTCGGCGAGCAGCGCGTCGATGCCTTGCACGACCAGCGGGCTCTGGTCCTTCGGGCCGCCCGTCCGCCCGAACGAGCACCCGATCACCACCGGCCGGTCGAGTTCGTCGGCCACGTCGGTGACGTACCGGATGGCTTCCAGGATCCGGACCGAGTCCCCGAGGGTGTCCTCGACCCGCGTGTCGTCTGCCTTCAGGTGCACGAAAACGAGGTCGGCACCGGGGGCCACGCCGGGAGCCGCGCCCGGGGCGCGGCCGCTGCCGGCGGCGATGTCGAGCACGTGGGTGCCGTGCGTCCCGGTGCGCGTGGGGTCGGCGTCGGCGGGGTCGTAGCCGAGCGCGGTGTAGACGTCGCCGGTGACGAGCGCCGCGTCGATCTGTTCGCGGGTGAAGACCCGGCCGTAGCCGAACGGCGCCGGGCTGGACGGTGTTTCCGCGCCCCGCTGGTCCCACAGCCGCAGCAGCCGGGTGCCGCCGTTGCCGTCGCGGAAGTTCGCGTGCCCGGCGTCGACACCCCAGTCGACGACGCCGAGCAGCGTGCCGCTGCCGTCGATCCCCTCGGGCAGGCCGACGACGCGGAGCTGCTCCGGGGACGCACCGAGCGCCGGCACGGACCGGGCCAGCGTCGGCGCGTACGTGCGGCCCGCTTTCAGGCTGGCCACGTTCGGGTCCGCCCGCACGGCCAGCAGCCGCTCGAGTGGCACCCGGGCCGTGACGACGTCCCCGAACCGGGCGACCACCCGCAGGTCCTGGACCGCGGTGGCCCGGTCGTGCAGCCGCGCGATGACGGCCAGTTCCGTGCCCGGCGCGGTCCCGGCTCCGGCGAGCAGGTGCGCTTTGAGCGCGGGATCGAACTGCGGCGTTCCGGTCACGAAGACTCGCCTCCCATCGCCGTCCGGACGCGGATCGCCGCGTCCGGACGGCCCGGTTGCCCGTGCGCCGTCACTTCGCCGGACCGGCGGCGACGGCCTTCCTCCGGGTGCTCGCGGACTCCTCGCCGTTGGGCCGGGCCCGTTCGGTGACGGCCTTGCCGCCGTCCGGCATCGACGTCGCCAAGTCCACTATCGCCTGCAGCTTGTCCGCGATCTCCTGCGAAGCGATCCGCTGGAGCACCGCGTCGGCCTGCAGCCGGGCGAGGTCGATCGTGCCGCCGCCCTGGATGACGTCGAGGAGCAGGTCCGCGGCCGCGTTGACCGCCTGCGCCTCGTCGACGAGCGACTGCTTCGCCTGCTGGACGGCGCCCAGCGCGCCGATCGTGCCCCGCATGTTCGAGGCGATCGGGATGGTGTTCAGCAGGACCGCCTGCTGGCTGCGCCGCTGCACCTCCTTGCCGCTGGAGAGCAGCAGGATGATCGGGATCAGCGATTCGTTGTACATGATCGTCTCCTCCCCGTCGGGTCTAGGCGGTCTTGGTGCCCAGGCTCCCGGTCAGCACGAGGACGAGGATCAGCATGGTCATCATGTTGTTGTTGGCATCGCCGCCGCCACTGCCGCCACCGTCTCCGCCCAGCCCACCGAGCAGCAGGAGGGGGAGCAGGATCAACGCGTTGTTGTTGGTGGTGCCCGAACTGCTCTGCCCGAGCACGGTCAGCAGCACGAACAGCATGGTCGTGTTCTGCGATTCCCGGCGCGCCTTGGTGATCGCCGTCGTGTTCGCCTTCTGCCACTTCGTCGTCTGGGCGCGCAGTTTCGCCAGTTCCCGGCGCTGGCGCTGATCGGCGTTGAAGACCGCGGTGACGCGGCTGGAGAGGCCGGCGACGTCCCGCTGGACGGTGTTCAGCCGATCGGTGTTGCGGTTGAGCCCGTTGCGCAGTGCGGTGATCGTCGAGTCGAAGTCGGTCTTGCTGACGACGCTCTGCGAGAGCTGCATCCTCGCCTGCCCCTGCGGGGTCGCGAGCACGGCGGCGGAAACCCCGCTGCCGGTCGGTGTGGTGACGCGGCCGAGCGGGCTGCGCCGCAGCGGAGCGAACCCGCCGCGGAACTGCGCCGAGGGCGCGGCTTCGTCGTCGTAGAGCCCTTCGTCGTCGGATTCCAACTCGTCGAAGGCCTCGTCCCAATCGGATTCGAAGGTGTCTTCGTCGTTCTCGTGCATGACCGGCATCGTGTTCTCCGTTGGTCGTTCCTCGTCGCTGCCCGAAATTCACTCAACTCGCCCGGTGTTGACCGATGCGCTCCGGATCCGCTCCTTCCTCGATCGCGTGCGTGGTGCGCTGCAGCACTCGAAGACCGGAACGGGCGAGCGCCGGTTCGATCCACAGCAGGAGTTCTTCGGTGCTCGGGTGCCGCCAGCCGGGGCCACCGGCACCGTGGCACCGACGGCACAGCTGGTTCAGGCCCCAGCACTCCCGGCAGGCGCCGAGGGTTTCTGCCACGAACTCGATCATTTCCTCGGAGACGCTCAACGCGGCTCGCAGCGAACCGATCCGCCGTTTGGCCGCGGCGAGCCGGTTCTCGAGTTCTTCGACCCGTTTCTCTTGCTCGCTTTCGCCGCCGGAGCCGGCCATCTGGCTGAGCAGGGTCGACATCAGCGGGTCCATGGCCGGCCCGTCACCGCCGGCGGTTTCGGCGGAACCGCCGCCGTTCTGCGCGGCCAGCTGCTTGGTGAGCAGCGCCATCATCGCCGGGTTCATCCGCTCAGCACCCCTCGATCGGCTCGTCGCCGAGTTCGGGTGGCGGCCCGGCCCGGCGTTCGTCGAATTCGCCGTACTCGCCGGTCGGGCCGTAGTAGGACGTCTCGTACTCGGCGAAGTCCTCCCAGGCCGCGTCGTCGGTGGCCGGATCCGACCGGTCGACCGCCGGGGCCGGCGGTGCGGCTCCCGGCTGCGCCGCCATGGACTGCACGAGCTGCGCCAGCGCGGGCAGGAGCAGAGCCAGCTGTAGCGCGGTCCCGTCTTGCGCCGGTGCCTGCGGTGGCACGACCCCGGGCCGGACAGTCGGAACCGGTGCGATCGGCCGAGGCAACGGCGCGGGGCGGCCTCCCGGCGCGGGCGGGGAAACCACGGCGGGCGCGGGTGCGGGCGTCGGCGCGGGTGCGGGCGCCGGTGCCGGGGGCCGCGGCCGGGGCGGGGCGGGCGGGCGCGCCGGTGGCTGCGGGGCGGTCGCCTGGGAGATCGCCGAAAGGCCGGCGCCGATCCCGGCGCCGATCAGCGCTCCCCACGGACCGGCCGCGGCACCCGTGGCCGCGCCGGTGGCGGCGCCCGCACCCAGCCCGGCGAGGAACTTCCCGACGTCTTCCTGGTCCGGGAACTCCTCGATGAACAGGAAGGGCTCGGACTCGTCGTCGGTGACCCATTCGAACGGGGTGTTCGCGAACTCGGCCCATTCGGCGGCGCTCGGCCTGGCCAGGCCGACCAGTGCCCATTCCGTGGTGTCGTCGCAGGTCGCGTCGGCGAGCACGGACAGGTGCAGGTGTTTCGTGTGCGGGTTGGCGCCGCGGTAGGTCCGCCACTCCCACGGCGACGGGCCGGCGTCCCCCGCCATGATCCGCCGGTTCCAGATGACGTACTTGATCCGCCGGTCACGCCCTTGTTCGAGGGTGTCGGCGAGCCGCTGCCCGTCGAGCCCGCCCGCCGGGTCGTGCGTGAAGTCCCGCGCGGTGACGATTCCGGTCGGGTCACCGGGCAGGTGGAACCAGGGGTTGTGGTCGCTGTCGCGCGAAGCGTGCGCGGCGTCGCCGATCCCGCCGTCGCTCGAGCGGTCGCGGCCCGGCGCGATCGTGTTCAGCTGGGCCCGCAGGACTTCGAGCGATCGTGCGACTCGCCATGCCATGACTGGCCTCCCTCGCCGTGGGACCACAGTGACCCGCCGGTCTCGGCGGTGCGATCCAGGATCGCCGTCACGGCCGCGCACGTCGTGAGCAATCGCTACTCAACTGCGGGAGCCGGGCGCTACTCAGGCATTGCTCAGCACTCCCCGTCAGCGAAGGGATGCCCGCGCGCCCCGGGCCACCGCACCGGCCACCGCGGCCAGTGCGGGGGAGTCCAGCTTCCACTGCTGCCAGTGCAGCGGCACGTCGAGCGGCCGGTCCGGAGCGAGGTCCACGAGCGCCGCACCCCGCGTGGCCGCTTGGATCTCCGGCACCATGCCCCAGCCGAGTCCCGCGGCGACGGCGTCCACGAAGGATTCCGAAGCCGGGATGTGGTGGCAGACCAGCGTGAAGCTCCGGCGGCGCGTCAGGCCGCGGAGGAAGCGGTCCTGCAGGTCGTCCTTGCGGTCGAACACGATCACCGGCGCGGTGGGGAGGGCCGACGGCAGGGGAGCCGCCGACAGCCACTTGGCGACGAACGCCGGCGACGCCATCGCCCGGTAGCGCATGCGGCCCAGCCGCACCGACGTGCAGCCCTGGACCGGTTGGGGCGACGCCGTTACCGCGGCCATCACAAGGCCTTCGCGGAGCAGGGCCGCGGTGTGGTCCTGGTCTTCTCGTTGGAGGTCGAAGCAGATGGCGTCGGGGACTTCGGCCAGTGCCGGCAGGAACCAGGTGGCCAGGGAGTCCGCGTTGACCGCGATCGAGAGGGTGCGGACCGACGAGCCGAGGCCCAGTTCGGACAGCGCGTCCTGCTCCAGCTGCGCCAGTGACCGCGCGAACCGGACCAGAACCTGGCCCGACGCCGTCAGCTGGATCGGCTTGGTGCGCAGGAGCAGCACCCGGCCGGTGCGCTGCTCGAGAGCTTTGACGCGCTGGCTGACCGCCGAGGGCGTTACGTGCAGGACCGCCGCCGCGGCGTCGAAGCTTTGCTCGTCCACGACGGCCAGCAGCGTGCGGACCTGGTCGAGTGGGAGATCGGACATCACGAGCGCTAATGTTACGTAAGAATCTTTAGCTGGAGTAACCCAGCCGGACGGCCGTACCGTGACTGCGTGTTCACGCTTCTCCTGGCCGGGTTCGGGACCGGGCTGTCCCTCATCGTCGCGATCGGTTCACAGAACGCCTTTCTCTTGCAGCAAGGGCTGCGCGGGGGTGCGGTGGCGCCGCTGGTCGTCATCTGCGCTGTCTCCGATCTGGTGCTGATCGGGCTCGGGGTGAGCGGGATCGGGGCGGTGCTGGAGCGGTGGCCCACCGCCATCGGGGTCATCGCCGTCGGCGGCGGGGCGTTCCTGCTCGGCTACGGCGTCTTAGCGGCCCGGCGGGCGTTCCGGCCGTCGGTCATGACGGTCGGAGACGACACGACGCCGCTGCGGAAGGCCGTGCTGGCGTGCGTGGCCTTCACCTGGCTCAACCCGCACGTCTACCTGGACACCGTCCTGCTGCTCGGCTCGGTCGCCGTCGCCCACGGAGACGGACGGTGGCTGTTCGGCGTGGGGGCCGGGATCGCCAGCGCCGTCTGGTTCAGCGCGCTCGGGTTCGGGGCCAAGCGGCTCGCCGGGGTGTTCGCCAAGCCCGTCGCGTGGCGCGTGCTGGACGTCGTGATCGCCGTGACGATGACGGGGCTGGGCGTGACGATGCTGCTCAGCCGGGTTTAGGTCACCAGAGCTGCCCGCGTTCGGTGGCCGGCGGGCGCTCCAGTTCCAGCAGGAACTCCTTCCGTTTCAGGCCGCCCGCGTACCCGGTCAGCTTGCCGTTCTTGCCGACGACCCGGTGGCACGCGACGAAGATGCTCAGCGGGTTGCGGCCCACGGCCGCGCCGACCTCGTGGGGGAGCCCGCCGACGGCTTGGGCCAGGTCGCCGTACGTCGCCGTGGTGCCGTACGGGATTTTGGCGATCTCGGCCCAGACCGCGCGGTCGAAGGCGGGGCCGGCTGCCTGCGTCGGGACGTCGAACGCGGTGCGCTGGCCGGCGAAGTACTCCTTCAGCTGGTGGACGGCGTCCGGGAAGGCGGTGTCATCCCGTTCTCCGAAGGCGGTGCGGTCCGGGCGGGTCCAGTGGTTCGGGAAGTACACGCCCGTCACGACGTCGTCGGTGCCGACCAGGGTCAGGGTGCCGATGGGGGAATCCAGTGCGAGGTGTTTCATCTGCTCTCCCAGGTTGTGCCGTCTGCTCGGGTGCCGCGTAGTCCGGGCAACGCGAAGTCCGCGAGCGTGGAGGTGGTGACTGTCCGGTGTGGACTCCAGGATGTCGAGAGCTGGAGCCGTTTCACCATTCCGGCCCAGCCCGCCGGGGTGGCGCTGACCACCCAGAGGTCCGGGGCCGGGGTGGCGAAGCGCCGGGCGTGGCGCAGCCATGACGCCGCCGTTTCCGGCCACGCCACCGTGGCGAGCACGAGGCCGCCCCATGTTGCGGCGATTCGGGCACCGTCGGTGCGCGAAGTCGGATCGGCGGCGGTGCCGACCACGATGTGGCGGGCGCGGCCGATCAGGGCCACGAGCGCCTCGAGTTCGGCGCCGGTCATGCTGTGGTGAGGAGTGCCGGGCCGGCGGGCTGACGGTGGGGTGAGGGGTTCACGCGCGCCTCCGGGTTCGCGGTTGTCGTGCTGTGTCTTGGGGAGTGGGGCCGGTGGCTTGACGGTGCCTGGGTTCGCGGGCTGTCGCGCTGTGGTGCGGGGCGGGCCGGGTGTTGGTGGCGCGCGGGAGTGGGGTGCGGGGCGGGCCGGGTGCTCGGGTCGTGGGTTGTCGCGCTGTGGTGCGGGGTCGGAGGGTGGCGGTGCCTCGGGAGGTGGGTGTGGGTCGGCTGTGGGGTGGTGCGCCAGGGGCGCGGGGTTGCGAGGCCGGCCGGGTGGCGGTGCCTCGGGAAGTGGGTGTGGGTCGGCTGTGGGGTGGTGCGCCAGGGGCGCGGGGTTGCGAGGCCGGCCGGGTGGCGGTGCTTCGGGAAGTGGGTGCGGGCCAGCCGTGGGGTGGTGCGCTAGGGGCGTGGGTTGCGAGGCCGGCCGGATGGCGGGGCCTCGGGTGTCATGCCGCGTCGTGGAAGACGAGGCCCAGGGTGTGGCGGCGGCCGGTGCGGACTGCTGATACGCCGTGGCGGACTGGGGCTGCCGACCAGCCGCGGGCGGAGCGGACCGGGCGGTCGCGGGTGGTGAAGACCAGGCCGTGGCCCTGCGGGATGAGCGTTGCCGTGCCGCGGGATTGTGCTCGCGGGCGCTGCTCCACCAAGAGGAACTCGCCGCCGGTGTGGTCGGTGCCCGGGTTGTTCAGGTTGATCACCACCTGGAGGGGGAACACCTTGTCGCCGTAGAGGTCACGGTGCAGGGCGTTCCAGCCGCCTGTCTCGTAGCGCAGCAGGATCGGTGTCGGGCGCCGTTGGCCCGCCGCGTGGCAGATCGCGAGCCACTCGTCCAAAGTGGACGGCCACTCCGCCTCCCGGCCCAGCCGCGCGGACCAGTCCCGCGCGATCGGCAGCAGCCGCGGGTAGAGCGCCTGCCGCAGCCGCTGGACGGGCTCCGGGAACGGCGCGGCGAAGTAGTGGTAGTCGCCGTTGTCCCCGAAGCGGTGGCGGCGCAGGTTCACCGTCGCCCGGAAGTGCGATGGTTCGTCCCACAACGCCACCAGCTGCGCGCAGTCCGCCGGCGTGAGCAGCTGGGGCAGGAGCGCGCAGCCGTAGTCGTCGACCTCCGCCGCCACCGCGGCCCAGTCGGCCGCGGCGACGCGTTTCTCGAAAGTGCTCATACCTGGTAGACGCTGCGGCGGAGCGAAACGTGAGATCGGAACCTCAAGCTGCTTCCATCGTGAGCAGCAGCCGCTTCGCCTCCTCGCCGCCGGCGTACTGGCCGTACGAGCCGTCGGAGCGGACGACTCGGTGGCAGGGCACCACCAGCGGCAGCGGGTTCAGCGCGCATGCCGTGCCGACCGCGCGGACGGCCTTCGGGCTGCCCGCCGCCGCGGCGACCTGGGCGTAGCTCTCTGTGTGGCCGTACGTGATCTCCGGCAGGTGCTCCAGCACGGACAGGCGGAATCCGCGGGCGAGCCGGAAGTCGAGGGGGACGTCGAAGGAGTGGCGTCCGCCGGCGAAGTACTCGTCGAGCTGGCGGACGACCGGGTCGAGGCGGGCCGGGGCGTGGAGGATCCGGGGGCTGATGAGCGAGGCCAGCTCGGCCAGCACCGCGTCGTGGTCTTGGCGGTCGAACGCCACCTTGACCAGTCCCTGCTTCGTCGCGGCGAGCAGCAGGGAGCCGACCGGGGTGTCGAGTGTCCGGTAGGCGACGTCCAGCAGGCCTTCGCGGTCGGCGGCGGCGGCGAGCTGGGCGTGCAGGGGGTTCGGGTCGAGCTGGTAGAGCTCTGGAGCAGCGAAGAAGATGTCCGTCATGAGTGCGCTCCTTCCAAGGGGTAAGTGCTGCGCAGTGCCTTGACGCCGTCGGCGGCGGCGCGGCGTGCGGCGTCCGCGGTGCCCCCGGTGATCTCCGCGATTTCGCGGTACGGCAGCCCGGCCAGATAGTGGTAGGCGACGGCGAGGCGTTGCTTGTCCGGCAACCTCGCCAGCGCGTCCCACAGGTCGCCGGTGAACGTCTCCGCGCGGCCCGGCCGGTCCGGGATTTCCCCGACCGGCAGTGGGCGGCGGGCTTGCGCGCGGGTGACGTCGATGGCCTTGCGGTGCGCGATCGTGACGAGCCACGCCTGGACGTTCGCGTCCGCCGGCAGTTCCGGGTACGCCCTCAACGCCGACAGGAAGGTCTCCGACCAGGCGTCCTCGGCGTCGGCGGGGCCGAGGACGGCCCGGCAGACGCGGAGCACCATCGGCCCGTGCTCGGCCACGATCTGCTCGAACGGTTTCACGATCACACCTTGAAGACGTCCGGGGCGGCCGGAACGTGAGGTCACTCCTTCGGGGTACCGGTGACGACGGTCGCGCCCAGCTCGTCGGCCGAGTGCACCTCCGGCGTCAGCCCGGCCGCCGTGAACACGCCCGCCAGCACCGGTGCCTGCCGCTCACTCGATTCCACCAGCACGGTCCCGCCCGGTGCCAGCCAGGACGGCGCGCCCGCGGCGACCCGGCGGGCGAGATCGAGTCCGTCCGACCCGCCGTCGAGGGCGGCACGCGGTTCGTGCAGGCGCGCCTCGGGCGGCATGGTCGCGACGGCGTCCGAAGGCACGTACGGCACGTTCGCCAGCAGGACGTCGACCCGGCCGCGCAGCGACGGCGGCAGGGCGTCGTAGAGATCGCCCTGGTGGACGTGCGCGCCCGGCAGGTTGTCCCGGGCGCAGGCGACGGCCGCGGGCTCGACGTCCGCCGCGTGCAGCTCACGCGGCCGCACCGCCGCCGTGAACGCCGCGCCGAGCGCACCGGACCCGCAGCACAGGTCGAGCACCACCGGATCCGGCGGGGCGAGCGAAACGGCGACGTCGACGAGGAATTCGGTGCGGTGCCGCGGCACGAACACCCCGGGCCGCACGCGCACGCGCAGGCCGTGGAACTCCGCCCAGCCGAGCAGGTGCTCCAGCGGGAGCCCGGCGACCCGGCGGGCGACGAGGGACTCGAGCTCGGCCGGCGTCGCGGCGGCGTCGACGAGCAGCGCGGCCTCGTCCTCGGCGAACACGCAGCCGGCGGCGCGCAAGCGGGAGATGACGGATGAAGTGTCCACCGGGGACGGAGCCTACCGGACCTCCACCGCGTCCCCGACGTTCAGGCCGTCGAAGAACGCCGCCGAATCGGCGCCGGTCAGGTGGACGCAGCCGTGCGAAGGCGCGTCGAGCGGTCCCTCGTGGAAGGCGATGCCGCCCGCCGCGAAGAACACCGAATTGGGCATGTCGGTGCCGTAGACGCTGCTGCGGTGCTCGCGGTCCTTCCACACGACGTGGAACGCCCCGGCGGGAGTCGCCTGATCGGGTGGCCCGAACCCGGCCGGGACCGGGCCGCGCACAACCCGGCCGTCGCGCAGCAGCCAGGCCAGCCGCTGCGCCAGGCTCACGCAGGCGCCGGTCGTGACGGCGCAGACCCGCGCGGGTGGCGCGGTGGTGGTGGCGGGGGTGGTCGTGCGGGCCAGCGGCACCGGCTCCGCGATCGGGCTCGGCGTGGTCGTGCGCGGTGCCGAACAAGCCGCCGTGACCAGCGTCAACCCCAGCAGGGTCAGCACCCCGGTGCCGCGCATCCGCCATCCCCTCGTCGAAGGTCCTCCCGGGGAGCAGTACGGCTGAGCGGCCCCGAAGGTTGCGCCGGGCGTGCACGCGGGTTGTCCCAGCGTGCAGCGCGGCTACCGGCGCGGGTACCCGGACGGTCAAGGTCGAACCATGACCAAGCTGAGCGCCGAGCAGATCGCCCGGCACGCCTACGCGGCCGGGTTCCGGGGGCAGGGCCTCACCACCGCGGTGGCGGTCGCGCTGGCCGAGTCCGGCGGGCGGACGACCGCGCACAACGCCACCCCGCCGGACAACTCCTACGGCCTGTGGCAGATCAACATGCTGGGCGCGCTGGGGCCCGAGCGGCGCCACGAGTACCACCTGAAGTCGAACGACCAGCTGTTCGACCCGGCCACCAACGCCCGCGTCGCGAACCGCATCTCGAACGACGGGCACGACTTCACACCCTGGTCGACGTACACGAACGGCGCCTACAAGGACCACCTCGCCGCGGCGCGCAAGGCCGCGAAGGACGTCACCGCGCACCACGGCAAGCCGCCCGCGCAGAGCGGTGGCGGCGGGGCGCTGAAGGTGGACGACGCCGTGCTGCACGGCTACGTGCGGCGGACCCGGCACGTCGCCGACGCGCTGGGCGGCGCCACCGGGCAGCTGCGGGACGTCCGGGACATCGCCGAGGACAGCTTCGGCCGGATCGGCAAGGATTCGGGGTTCGCCGGCGCGCTGGCCGGCTTCGGGCTGGCGCTGCAGCGGCAGGTCAAGGGCGTGGGCACGCACGCCGACGGGCTGGCCTCGGCCGCGCAGAAGGCCGCCAAGACCTACCGCGAGCACGAGACGGCCACCGCGGCCGCGCTCGACGACCACGTCCGACGGAGCTGACATGGACACCGCCGCACTCGCGCATTCCTTCGCGAAGGACCTCATCGCGCACCGGAACAAGCTCGCCGGCAAGGCCGAGGACGCCGTCCGCGCCGAGTACGCCCTGCACCAGGTGGCCACCGCGCTGGACGACCAGCACGACGCCTACCACAAGGAAAGCACTGCCGTGCTCGGCGAGTGGCACGGCCACGGCGCCGACGGTTTCCGCCACACCAGCGCGAAACTGACGAAGGAGCTGAAGGTCACCGGCGCGGCCGGCGCCGCCGCGGAGAAGATCGTCGCGCACGTAGCGTCCACAGTGGACAGCGGGCACATCGCCGTGCAGCGGCTGGTCGACGAATACACCGCCAAGGCCAAGCAGGTCCTCGACGCCGGCGTCGCCACCGGGACGCAGGCCGCGCTGATGCGGGCCGTCGGGCACGTCGCCGACCTGGCGCCGCAGTACACGCGGCAGTCCGCTTCGACGTTGCGGCACGTCCACGCCGAACTCGAGGCGGCGGCGAAGAAACTCCACGCGCTGCGGAAGGACCTGACCCACGACGGCGTCGTGGACAAGGCGACGCACGCGAGCCGGGTTTCCGGGCGGGGCAAGGAGATCGTCCACGCCGCGCGCAAGGAGCTCGGCACGCGCGAGAACCCGCCGGGCAGCAACCGCAACCCGTACGGGCCGACCGCCGCGTGGTGCTCGTCGTTCGCCACGGCGATGTGGCGCAAGGCCGGCGTGAAGATCCCGGTCCTGCCGTTCAGCGGCGACGTCTTCCATTGGGGACAGCGCAACGGGCACGCCTACGGCAAGAACTCGCTGCACGACGCGCGGCCGGGGGACGTGCTGATCTTCGGCACCGGGCCGCAGAACACGTCGACGAGCACGCACATCGGCATCGTCGAAAAGGTCGAGGGGAACAAGGTCACGATGATCGAGGGCAATTCCGGGGACGCCGTCCGCCGGAACACGCACACGCTCTCGGCGTCGACGTTCTACGGAGGGGTGCACCCGTGATCACCGGAAAAGCCGCCGACCGCACGGTCGCCGTGGAGGTCGCGCCCGGCGGGGCGCTGCAGGAGCTGACCCTGGAGGCCGCGGCGCTGCGGCTGGAACCGGACGAGCTCGCCCGCCGCATCCTGCTGCTGACGGCGGCCGCTTCGGCGCGCGCGACGGCCTCGTTGTGGCACAGCGTGGACGGGCTCGGCCTGCCCGCGGCGGGTGAGGCGGCGGAAGCGACGACGCCGGAAAGCTGGCGGGCGCAGTGAGCGGGGAACGGACGACGGTGGAGCTGATCGAGGACGCCTTCGCGGAGCCGGGCCCGGGGTACGGCGCCCGGCTGGCGGCGATCCGCGCCGAGGCGGCGGACGACGGGGTGGCGCTGGCGGTGGACCTGCACGGCGCGCTGGTGGAGCTGCGGTTCGAGCGGTGGGCGCTGAACCGGTCGCCGGGGGAGCTGGCGGGAGCGATCCGGCGGCTGGCGGCGGAGGCGGGGGTGGAGGCTTTGCGGCAGGGTCGTGAGCTGCTCGGAGACCTGCTGCCGGAAGAGCCGGCCGCGGGGCCGGTGTTCGGGGCGCCGCCGGTGAACGAGCCGGTGGCTGATCGCGTGGCCGGCTGGGCGGGGCCGACGATCGGGGCGCCGCCCGTGAACGAGCCGGTGGCTGACCGCGTGGCCGGTTTGGCCGGGCCGACGATCGGGGCGCCGCCCGTGAACGAGCCGGTCGCCGCGGCGGGCCCGGCGATCCGGCCGCGCCGGGAACCCGACGACGACTCCTTCGCCCCGGTCACCTGGGCGACGTGACCCGGGGGTCGTGAGTGTTAAGGAGGGTTAGAACCCGCCTTAACACTCACGACCACCCGCGCCGCACCTGGTCTGGTCGGCGGCTCGGCCTGTGCGGTGCGAGGGGTGTCAGGTGGTTGTGGTGAGCATTCGGGTCACGCGGTCGGTGAGCCAAGTGCTGTCCGCCGGGGTCACCATCACCCAGGGGTCGCCGCCCGCGTTCTCCTGGGTCAGCGCGTAGCGGCCCGCCGCCGTGTCGAACCAGGCCAGGACCGGGGGACGGCCCGCCGGGCCGGTCGCGCCCAGCTGGCCCGCCGCGTAGCGCTCCGACGTCGCCAGTGTCGCCAGCGGGCGGACCGCGCGGCCGGTGATGCCCGCGGCGCCCAGTGCTCGCTCGAACGCGTCGTACCCGTTGCTCGCGTACGCGTCCATCGCCGCCGTGTACACCGCCCTCGGGAGGCGGAGCTGGTCGCCCGGGCCCGGGGGCTGCTCGCCCAGCATCCGCACGACCGCGGGCACCAGGCCGGCCGGGCGCACCGGCTCGAGGACCAGGTCGCGTTCGTCGAGCACGGCGAGCACGCCCGCCGCGTCGCGGGCCGCCGCCAGCAGCCGCCAGGGTGCTTCGCCGAGCACCAGTGCGTCGACGCTCAGCGACGGTGAACCCAGCACCGTGAACAGGTCCGCGAGCTCACCGGCGACGTCGTCGCCGTCGGTGAGGCCGGCTTCGGCGAGGTCCGCGAACACGCGCACGCCCAGGTCGTCGCGCTCGGCGTGGGTGCGGCCGTGCGCGGCGACGTCGAACGGGTGCGGTGGCGGCCCGCCCGGGCCCAGGTCCTCCCAGAGGAGATCGAATTCGAGATGCGACAGGATCACCCCCGCCGTCGTCGTGGTGCGGCGCGCCATGGTCCCCCTTCCCGTCGTGGGCGGCCGCCGTCGGGCACGATGGTGCCGATGGCCGAGCCGTACCCGGTGGACGTACCCGCGAGCGGGTACCTCGTCGTCCGCGCTTCGGGCGCGGCGGCGGCGCGGGCGGCGATCCTCGGCGGCGCCGCCGGTGCCCCCGAGCACATCCAGCTGCTGCTCCGCTGCCCGGTGCCGCGGGCGGTCGCCGAGTCCGGCGCGAAGCTGACGTTCGCCGACGCGACGCTGCACCTGCTGCCGTCGGAGCGCGGGGTCGTCATGCTGACGGTCGCGGCGGCGAAGCTGTCGATCTCGTTCGCCGAGCTGCGGCCGCTGATGTTCCGGCCGGTCGGGGTGGACGCGCCGCTGCGGGCCCTGTTCGCGAGCGCGGTGGCCCACGTCCTCGCGGCCGGGCCGCGGCTCGACCCGCACGGGCTGGCCCACCACCTGCTGGGCCTGGCCGAACTGGTGTTGCGCAGCGCGCTGCGCGTGGAGCTCGACCGCGTCGACGCGCTCGCGGCCCGGCGGCGCGAGGCGCTGGAGTACATGCGCTCCCACCTCGGCGACCCGTCGCTCACCGCGGACAGGATCGCCGAAGCGCTGTACATCTCGCGCCGGCGGCTGTACCAGCTGTTCGACGACGGCCAAGGCGTCTCCGAACGGCTCAAGGGCCTGCGGATCGAGCGCGCGAAGGCGGTGCTCGCGGACCCGGCGAAGGCCGGCCGCGGGATCGCGGAAGTCGCGCGGGACTGCGGGTTCACCAGCGCCCCGCACTTCTCGCGGACGTTCCGCCGGGCGACCGGCCGGACCCCGCGCGAATACCGGGAGCGGGCGCTGCGGGGGTGAGGTCGACGCCGGCGACGAGCGTCCCGGCCAGCCCGGCGACCTCGAGCCAGCCCCGGCCGCCGGGGGAGTGCAGGGTGAACACCGCCGCGCGCGGGCGGTCCGGGTCGAGCACGACGGCCTGCAGCTGCGCGCCGGACAGGCCGATCCGCTCGACGATCACCACCGGGTAGCCGCGGGCGGTCCGCGCGGTGCTCGTCTCGCGCAGGCCGGGAGTGGTGTCGGCGACGAAGTGTCGCAGGTCCGCGGCTTCTTCGAGCGGGCCGTCCACCGGGACCACGCCGGCGATCAGCAGCGCCGGGTCCGCGTCGCGGTGTTCGACCAGCGCCAACAGGCCGGCCCGCTGCTCGTGGGCGATTTCCGCGGACTGCACGGCGGCCGCTTCGAGGCCGAGGTCGCGCGCGGCGTCCGGACCGCGCAGGCGGGCCATGAGCGCGTGCAGCTCGGCCGTGGTGCGCTCGACCGAATCCAGGTTCACCGGGGTGATCCCCGGTACGGCGGGCAGTTTCACCGGCCACCCAGCGCGGCGGCGAACGCGGACACGGCACCCGGCGGCGGCGTCACCGGCGCGACGGGGGTGCGCGCGACGGTCACGCCCAGCTCGCGCCCGGCGGCCGAGAACGACTCGAGCCGCGTGGCCAGGCCCCGGAAATCGGGTGCGGACGGTAGCGGCGTGCCGTCGCCGAGCGCGGTGAGGCGGCCGGCGACGCGGCTCGCTTCGGTGGCGTGGAGGCGTTCGAGGTCGCGGGCTTCGGTGAGCACGCGGTCGAGGTCCTGGCGCCGGTGCGCGAGCCGCGTGCGGGCGGCCGCGAGATTTCCCGCTCCGGCGGGCGAGAACTGCGCTTCGGTCGCGGCGCGCTCGACGTCGTCCTCGGCGTCGACGACGGCCCGGCGCGCGGCACCGGCCCGGACGTCGAGCTCTTCGGCACGGCGGTGGTGCGCGACCAGGGTCCCGGCCCAGCCTTCGAGCACTCCGGCGGCCGCGTCCATGGCTTCCGGCGTGGCGGCGAGCCCGGTCACGGCCCGGCCGGCGCGTTCGGCGTGCGCCTGTGCCGACGGACCGGCCCATTCGGGGATCTCGCCCGGCGCCCGGACCTCCCGCAGGCGCGTGGCGGCCGCGACGCACCGGCGGGCGGCTTCGGCGACGGCGCCGGGGTCGCCGGGCACCGGGTCGAACCCGAGGCCGCGGAAGTCAGCCATCGGCGCGCTCCGGCTGGTCGGTGGCGGTCGCGTCGAGGCCGTGGAAGTCAGCCATCGGTGCGACCCAGCTCGTCGGTGGCGGCCGCGTCGGTGGTGCGGTAGGCCTTCGCCGCGGCCCGGACGCTGTCCGCCGACGCGGCGAACTCGTCGTGCACGACCCGGATCCGGCCCGCCCACTCGCTCGCGAGCGCGGCGAGGGCACCGGAGACCGCGGGCGGTCCGAGGTCGCCCACGTCGGACTCCGGCACCGCGGCCGCGTACTCCCCGGCCGTGTCCGCCAGCTGCCGCGCGAGGGCGTCGAGGGCGTCCGGGTCGGCGTGGAAGCCGGTCATTCGCCGAACACCGGCGGGTAGGCGGGCGGGAGGTCGTCGAGCAGGTCGTACCCCGACGCGTACTTGTCGCGGTGCTCGGTGTCCTCCTCGCGCCCCGCGCCCTGGCCCGGCGGGTACATGCCGTACCCGCCGGCCGTGCCGCGCGCGCCCGCCGAGCCGGGGCCGAAACCCGCCGTCCCGGTGCCGGGGACGCGGCCGGTGCCGGCCTGCGTGCCTTCGCCGAGCGTGCCGGCGCCGATGAGCCCGGAGAAGCCGGGGCCGGCCGCGCCCGTCGTTCCCGGCACGCCGTCCAGCCCGCCCGGCAGCCCGGCCCCGAGCGCCGCGGGCAGCGCGGACGCCGTCGACGTCGAGTCGTTGGGCGACGAGCCGGACGAGGAGCCGGGGACGCGCGGATCGGTGGGCGGGTCGTCGACGCCGGGATCCCGCTCCGGGGTCGTCGGAGTCAGCGGCACGCGGTGCACCACGTCGCCCTTCGCGCTGACCTGCGGTGCGGTGTCGAACGTCGGGAGGCGGTGGCGGACGTCGTGGCTCGCGCTCTCGTACTGTTCCATCACCCGGACGGCTTCGGCCTTCGCGTCGTCCGCCTGCTTCTTGGTCGGCTGCTTGTCGTCGAGCAGGTCGTTCAGCATGTATGCGCCTTCGGGCCCGTCGAGCCGCTTGACCGCGTACCCCTGCTGGAACCACTGCTCGGCCCAGTAGTGCACCGGTTCCGGCATGTTCCGCCGCGCCTGGCCGATCGCCGAGGTGTACGCGTCGAGGCCGTCGCCGATCTCGCGGGCGTTCGCGCTCGCCGTGCTCGCCCAGTGCGTCAGCTTGCCGATCGAGTCCGCGGCCTGGACGGCGGACGGTCCGCGCCACGACAGCAGCAGGTTCTGCACCAGCTTGTGGACCTCGCCGGTCTCCGCGTCGACGCCCTTGGCCAGCTCGGCCCACCGGTGCGCCTGCTCGCCGAGCTTCGGCGGGTCGGCCGCCTGGACCATGTTCCACATTTCGCGGTGGTCGTAGCTGTCCCAGTGGATCTTGCCGAACGACGCTTCGCGGCTGTTGACCTCTTTCTGCCGCCGGACGCGCCGCGCCTTCCGCTTTTCGCGCGCGGTCGGCGCGTGGTGCGAGGAGTGGAATTCAGGCATCGGTATCCCCCGCCCGGAGGACCGTGGCGGCCTCGTCGTCGTTGCGCCGGTGGGTCGTGGCGACGTCGTCGAGCGCTTGCCGCAACGAGGCCAGCTCGGTCAGGTAGGACCGCAGTGTGGCCTGCACGCCGCCGGGGTCGTCGCCACCGCGAAGGCGGAACGAGCGGCGCATCCAGTGCGCCACCGGGCCGTGCCCGTCGGCCAGCGGGGTGCCGAGTTCGGCGGCGGCGCCGAGGTGTTCGGAAAGCGCCTGGTAGCGCGCGTCGATGGCCGCTTTGGCCCGCTCGACCTCGTCGTAGTCCAGCGCGATGACGTCGGCGCTCGCGACCAGCGCGGCCGAGCCGCCGCCCTCGGGTTTCGCGACGTCCGCCGCCTTCTCCCGCGGCCGGTTCGCCGTGAGCCGGTCTTCCGAGCGCAGCTGGTGCCGCGCGTCGGCTTCGTCCCGCACTGTCGCCATGGACGTCTCTCCTTCGCCACCCAGGCGTCCATCCTGACCAATGCGGGCCGCGAAGAGAAGGAGGCCCGCCGCGGCTGCACGGGTGGACACGAAGACTGCACGGGCGGATAGGGCAGGATGTCCGGATGATCCCGCGCCGTGTCTTCGGAGCCGTTCTCGCCGCCCTCACCGGCCTCGTCGTGCTCGCCGGGCCCGCGTCGGCCCACACCGAGCTGGAGTCCAGCTCGCCCGCCGAAGGCGCCGCGCTCGACGCCGCCCCCGCGCAGGTCCGGCTGACCTTCGGCGAGCCGGTCACGCTGCCGCCGGACGCGATCGAGGTCGTCGGCCGCGACGGCGTCAGCTGGAAAGTCGGTACCCCGGCGGTCGACGGCGGAGTCGTGACGGCGCCCGTGACGCCGTCCGGTCCCGCGCAGGCCTACACGCTGACGTGGAAGGTGGTCGCGAAGGACGGCGACAACGTCACCGGGAACGTGCACTTCACCCTGACCGCCCCGGTGGCGAGCGCCGCGCCGGCGGCAGCGTCGAGCCCGACGGCGGCCTCGAGCCCGGCGGCGCCGACGTCCGCGGCGCCGGCCACCCTCGACTCCGTCGGCATCCCCACCTGGGTGTGGGTGCTGGTCGCGGTGGCAGGCCTGCTCGCGGTGATCGTCGTCGGCATCCGCCAGCTGCGGGGCCGTCCGAAGGACTAGTCCTGCGGGACGGTCACGACCCAGCGCTCGGGACGGCGGCGCAGGTAGCCCCACCAGTACAGCGCCGACACGACCAGCACGCCCGCGGTGATGCCGAGGTCGAGCGCGCTCTGCTCGACCAGGACGTAGGCCAGCACCCCGGCCGCGAGCACCGGCACCACCGGCCACGCCGGCATCCGCCAGACGTGCGGTTTGCGGTGCGCCGCCCGGCGGGCGCCCAGCGCGGCGGCCGCGACGCTGAGGTAGAGCGCGACGACGGCGACCCCGGTGACGCCGCTGAGCGTGTCCACCGGGACGAAGCAGAGGACCGCTTCGGACAGCCCGACCACGAGGGTCGCCACCCACGGCGCGCCGAACCGCTCGCTCACTACGCTCATCGCGCGGTTCACCGGCGTCGGCCACGCCTGGTCGCGCGCGGAGGCGTAGAGCACGCGCGAGTTCTGGATGACCATGACGATCACCGCGTTGACGATGGCCGCCGCGATGCACAGGCTGATCGCGGCGCCGACGGCCGAGCTGCTCCAGGCGGTGACCAGCGCGGTGAGGTCGACCCCGGCGAGCGCGGCGGCGTCCGGCACGGCCAGGGTGATCGCCACGACCGGGGCCAGGATGACCACGGCGCTGATGCCGAGCGTCCAGAACACCGTCCTGGCCACGGTCCGGCGCGGTTCCCGCATCTCCTCGGCGAGGTAGACGGCGGTGCTGAAGCCCTGCACGACGAACAGCGCGACGGCGAGCCCGGCGACGACGGCGATCAGCCCGATCCCGCTCGTGCCGAGGCTCGGCTTCAGCAGCACGGCCGGGCTCTGCGTGGTGTGCGTGAAGCCGAGCAGGGACACGGCGAAGATCGCGACGATCTCGATGACCAGGAAGACGCCGGTGATCCAGGCGTTGGACCGCAGGTTCAGCAGGCCCATCACAGTCGACGCGAGCATCACGACCGCGCCCGCGACCGAGGGGCTGACGTCGGCGACGGCGGCGAGGTAGTCGGCCACGCCGATCGCGATGATCGGCGGCACCACCAGGATGACGATGAACGACAGCATGAAGGTCAGCCAGCCGGCGAACCGGTTCGCCACCGTCGTGACCATCGCGTACTCGCCGCCGGCGCTCGGCACCAGCGTGCCGAGTTCGGAGTAGCAGAAGGCGATCCCGACGCAGAGCAGCACCGCGAGGGCGATGGCGAGCGCGGTGCCGGTGCCGAGGTCGGCGAACAGCGGGGGCACGAGGACGAACAGCGAGGACGCCGGCGTCACGCAGCTGAGCGTCAGCAGGGTGCCGCCGCCGACGCCGATGGAGCGGGTGAGGGTTTTCTTCGCTTTGACGGCGGCGCTGACGTCGGGCGGGGCGGGAGTGCGGGGCATGGGCGTTCCCTCCGGCCGGGGCAAGGTGCGACGGATGGAACAGCACCGATTCGGTGTTGTCAACGCCACTTCGACGACTAAATCCGTCGTCTGGTCGGCGAAGCGTCTTCGCATTTAGTGACGGGCCGTGACGGCGTGCCGGTTGCCCGGCGCCGGGCGGGTCGGGGATGATCCGGGACGTGAGCAGCCAGGAAACCCCCAGCCGGCCCGCGCCGCCGGTGCTCGACGACATCTCCCGGCAGATCATCGCGCAGCTGCAGGAGGACGGCCGTCGGGCGTACGCGACGATCGGGAAGGCGGTCGGCCTTTCCGAAGCGGCGGTCCGGCAGCGGGTCCAGCGGCTGTCGGATTCCGGCGTCATCCAGATCGTCGCCGTCTCGGATCCGTTGCAGGTGGGGCTGTTCCGGCAGGCGATGATCGCGATCACCGTGGACGGCCCGCTCGAGCCGGTCGGCGACGCGCTGGCCGAAATGGACGAGATCGCGTACGTGATCCTCTGCGCCGGGCGCTACGACCTGCTGTGCGAGGCGGTCTGCGCGGACGACGAGGCCCTGCTGCAGCTGATCTCGACGCGGATCCGCGCGCTGCCCGGCGTCCGGCACGCGGAGGCGATGGTCTACCTCAAGCTGCGGAAGCAGACCTACCAGTGGGGAACTCGCGGAGCGTGACGACTGAATCCGAAGGTCTGTCCGCTGTGGAACTTTTGAATTAGTTGTCGAAGTTCGGCTGGACGACTGAATCGCTTGCCATCGTGGTCCGGGGCGTGCGATAACCGAGGCATGACCACAACCGCCGACCGCGCCACCGCCGACGCTTCGAGCCTCGCCAAGGCCGCCCGCAGCAACCTCTGGATGCACTTCACCCGCCACTCGGCCTACGACGAGGCCGACGTCCCGGTCATCGTGCGCGGCGAAGGCCCGTACATCTGGGACGCCCGCGGCAAGCGCTACCTGGACGGGCTCGCCGGCCTGTTCGCGGTCCAGGTCGGCCACGGCCGCGAGGAGCTGGCCGAAGCCGCCGCGCGGCAGACGAAGCAGCTCGCGTACTTCCCGCTGTGGGGCCACGCCCACCCGGCGGCGATCGAGCTGGCCACCCGGCTGGCCTCGGCGTCCCCCGGCGACCTGAACCGCGTGTTCTTCACGGTGAGCGGCGGGGAATCGGTCGAGACGGCGTGGAAACTGGCGAAGCAGTACTTCAAGCTCGTCGGGAAACCGGGCAAGCACAAGGTGATCAGCCGTGCGCTGGCCTACCACGGGACGTCGCAGGGCGCGCTGTCGATCACCGGCATCCCCGGTGCGAAGGCGGACTTCGAGCCGCTCGTGCCGAGCAGCCTGCGCGTGCCGAACACGAACTTCTACCGCGCCCCCGAGCACGCCGACGACTACGAGGCCTACGGGCGCTGGGCGGCGGACCGCATCGAGGAGGCGATCGAGTTCGAGGGGGCCGACACGGTCGCGGCGGTGTTCCTCGAACCGGTGCAGAACACGGGCGGGTGCTTCGTGCCGCCGCCCGGGTATTTCGCGCGGGTGCGGGAGATCTGCGACAAGCACGACGTGCTGCTGGTGTCCGACGAGGTGATCTGCGCGTTCGGGCGGGTCGGGTACGACTTCGCGGCGAAGCGGTACGGGTACCAGCCGGACATCATCACGACCGCGAAGGGACTGACGTCCGGGTACGCGCCGCTGGGCGCGGTGCTGGCTTCGGAGCGGCTGATGGAGCCGTTCACCCGCGGGGAAACGACGTTCATGCACGGGTCCACCTACGGCGGGCACCCGGTTTCCTGCGCGGTGGCGCTGGCGAACCTCGATCTGATGGAGCGCGAGGGGATCTACGAACACGTGCTGTCGCGCGAATCGGCGTTCCGGTCCACTTTGGACAAGCTGACCGACCTGCCGATCGTCGGGGACGTCCGCGGGGCGGGGTTCTTCTACGGGATCGAGCTGGTGAAGGACAAGGCGACGAAGGAGACGTTCAGCGCGGCCGAGTCGGAGCGGGTGCTGCGGGGGTTCCTGTCGGAGGCGTTGTTCGAGGCCGGGTTGTACTGCCGGGCCGACGATCGGGCCGAGCCGGTGGTGCAGCTGTCGCCGCCGCTGGTCTGTGATCAGGCGCAGTTCGACGAGATGGAGCAGATCCTGCGGGACACGCTGACGCGGGCGTGGAAGTTGCTGTAGGGATTGACCCGAAAGGGCGGGAAATCGCGCTTTCCGCTTGGGAGCGCGGTTCCTGAGTACCGTGGATCGCGGGGGCCGGGGGAGGGGCCGGTGACCGGCCGCCCGCGTCCCCCGCGGCCGGCCGCGCACCCGGGAGGGACCACGATGACCGCCACCACGGACACGCCGCGCCTGCCGTTCGAACGGCCGAACGCCCTGGAGATCGCGCCGCTGTTCGCGGTGCTGCGGCGGCAGGGGCCGGTGGTCGAGGTGACCACGCCGGCGGGCGACCCGGCCTGGCTGGTCACCGGGTTCGAGCAGGTGCGCGCGGTCTTCACCGATCCGCGCTTCGGCCGTTCGCACCCCGCGCCCGAGGAAGCGTCGGCGTTGTCGGAAGCCGCCATCCTCAGCCGGCCGCAGGGCGACCACGAAACCGAGCACACCGAGCACGCGCGGATGCGGAAGATGCTCGTGCCCGCCTTCTCGGCCAACCGGATCCGGCGGCTCGCCGGGCACGTCCAGGAACTGGCCGACGGCTGCTTCGACGCCATGGAACGGGCTCGCGACGGCGACGAGCCGGTCGATCTGCACGAGCACCTTTCCTTCCCGCTGCCGGTGCTGGTGATCTGCGAACTGCTCGGCGTCCCGTACGAGGACCGCGACACGTTCCGGGTGCTGTCGGAGCGGATGGGCCGGATGGACATCGGCACCGGCGCCGAGGCCGCGCTCGACGAGTTCGCCGCCTACATGGGGCGGCTCGCCGCGGCCAAGCGGCGCGAACCCGGCCAGGACGTCGTTTCGGACATGGTGCGCGCCCAGGCGGCTGACCCCTCGTTCGACGACGACCAGCTCGCCCGGCTCGCCGCCGGCCTGCTGTTCGCCGGCCACGAGACGACGTCCAACCGGATCGACCTCGGCGCGCTCTACCTGCTCACCGACCTCGGCCGCCGCGACGCGCTCGCCGCCGACCCGGCGGGCCGCACGCACGGCGTCGTCGAAGAGATCCTGCGGCTGTCCGCGCCGAGCGGGCTCGGCGTCCTGCGGTACGCCCACGACGACGTCGAACTCGGCGGCGTGCGGATCGCCCGCGGCGACGCCGTCGTCCTGGCGATCGCGGCGGCCAACCGGGACGAGACCGTGTTCCCGGACCCCGACGCGTTCGACCCGGGCCGCAAGCCGAACGCGCACGTGGCCTTCGCCTACGGCGGCTGGTTCTGCATCGGCGCGAGCCTCGCCCGCACCGAGCTGCGCGTGGTGTTCGGCTCGCTGTTCCGCCGGTTCCCGGGGCTGCGGCTGGCCGTCGGCGTCGATGAACTGCGGGTCCGGACGAACCGTGTCACCGGGGGAGTGGACCGCGTGCCGGTCCTCTGGTAGACAACGGCTGCCGCGGCAGGAGGAAAAGCGTGACCCTGTGGGACAAGCTCGGGATGGACGACAAGCTCATCAAGGTGCTGAAGGACATCCCGGCGGGACCGGAGGCGGGCGACTTCGGGCCCGCGTACGTCACGATCCACCAGCTCGCCGTCGAACTGGACCAGCGCTTCCCCGAGGTGCGCAAGCAGCTGGACGTCCCGCTGGGCGGCGGCGCGACCCGGCACGCGGGGCTGGTCGAGCTGCTCGGCAAGGAGCTGGTGGAGAAGATCAAGCGCTACGGCGACGTCTACCCGATCGAAGCGGCGCAGTTGTCCTCGGTGCGGTTCCGCGAGCTGCGGCTGCGCGGCCCCGGCGGCCGTGACCTGGTCGGCGCGGCGAAGACCGACCTGCCGCTGATCCGCCTCCGCCCGCAGGACTGAGCGTGCTCGCGCCGCCGGTCCGGGTCCTGGTGGCCGAGCGGGACGAGACGGTCCGGAACCGGCTGGGCGCGATCCTCGCCGATGCGGACGGCGTCGAGCTGCTCGCCGCGGTCGGCGACGCGACGGCCGCCCGTGCGGTTCTCCGCCGTCGCCTGCCGGACCTGGTGCTGCTCGACCTGCGCCTGGCCCCGCTCGGCCCGGTACCCCGCCGCCCGGCGGTGCTGGTGCTGGCGACGTTCGATTCCGACGCGGGCATCCTGCGAGCCCTGCGCGACGGAGCGGCGGGGTTCGTCCTGCGGTCGGCGCGGCGGAACGAGCTGCTGAAGGTGGTCCGCCTGGCGGCGGACGGGCACGTGGTCCTCTCCCCGGACGCCTCCCGCCGCTGGATCTCGGCGGCGACCCGGCTGTCGGGCCCCCGAGACGAGCGGCTGGCCAGGGTGGACCGGCTGTCGACGCGGGAGCGCGAGGTCCTGATCGGGGTCGGGTCGGCGCTGACGAACGCGGAGATCGCGGAGAAGCTGGGCCTGACGGAGCCGGCGGTGCGCGAGTCGGTGGCGCGGGTGGTGCGGAAGCTGGGCTGCGCCCACCGCACGGAGGCCGGACTGGTGGCCTACGAGCGAGGGCTGTGCCGTCCAGGCTGAGCCGGCCGGGTCGACCTGGTGGACGGGCTGAGCGGACAGCGCCCCAATGTGGCGTTGGGTGCGTTGGACGCACCCAATGTGGCGTTCGGTGCGTCAGATGCACCCAACGCCACATTGGGGCGTTTGAGACCGGGAGCGGCGGGTCAGAAGCCGCTGAGGCCGTTCGGTACGCCTACGCCGGTTGGGGCGTCGTAGCCCGGGCCCGCGACGCACAAGTAGTCGCCGCCGCACTTCTTGCCGCCGCCCGTCGGGTCGTTGTGGCCCGTCGTGATGTCGATGAACTGTGACGCGTGCGCGTACAAGTCCGACGGTGCCGGGAGGTGGCCCGAGCGGCCGATCAGGCCCGCCACGAACGGGGCCGACGCGCTGGTGCCGCTCACCGGGAGCCAGCCGCCCACCTCGGCGTAGTACACCGCCACGCTGTCCGCCACCGCCGCGAGGTCCGCGACCGTTCGCTTGCCGCAGTGCGTGTCCCGCTGCCACGACGGCTTCGCGATGTACGCCGAACACCCGCTGCCGCCGTACTCCCAGGCCGACTCCGCCCAGCCCCGTGCGGACTCCGGGTCGCGGGCCAGCGTCGTGCCGCCGACCGCGATCGTCGAGGCCAGAACCGCCGGGTAGCTCGCCGCCGTGAAGCCGGAGTCGCCCGAAGACGCCACCACCGTCACGCCCGGGTGCTGGTAGTGGCTCGCGTACGCCAGGGGCGCGCCGCCTTCGCGGGCGCCGTAGCTGTTCGACACCACCTTCGCGCCCAGGCGCACCGCCGTGTCCTCCGTCTCGGCCAGGTCGGCGAAGCCGGGCGACGCGCCCTCCACGACCAGGATGCGGCACGACGGGCACGCCGCCGAGACCATCGAGACGTCCAATGTGGACTCCAGGGCCCAGCCGAAGCTCGTGGCGGGCAACGGGGCCGGGGCGCCTTTCTGGTTCACCTTGCGGAAGCAGCCGTTCGCCGTCGTGCACGGCGGGAGGCCGTACTGCGCGCGGTAGGTGGCCAGGTCCGCCTCCAGGTTCGGGGCGTCGTAGGCGATCGAGATGCCGATGACCGTCTCCGGACCCGCCGTCGACGGCAGGCGGTAGGCCGACGCCAGGTCGTCCGCACCCCAGCCGATCGGGCCGTCGGTCAAACCCCTTGTCGCGCCCGGGGTGTACGTCGACAGGCAGCGCAGCAGGCCTGGACCCGGGTCGGGGCACGCCGCGCGGGACACCGGTGCCGCGGTGGCCGCCGGCGCGGCCGGAACGAGCGCCACCACGGCGGCCAGCACGCCGATCCATTTTCTGTGCACTGTGGACGGTCTCCTCATGACAGGTAAGCGTGGTAGGCGGCGGTGATCGTCTCCGCGATCGTCGCGCCCGCGGTGTCGGACGCGGTGACGCGCAGCGAGACGTCGGTGCCGCGGTAGGAGTCCGTGTCCGCCGGGAACTCCGCGTGGAAGACCCCGCCGCCGCGGGCGGTGACCGCCGCGTCGTGCCAGGTCGTGCCGTCGGTCGAGTACTGCACCGTCGCGCCCGAGATCGGCGACGCGGCGCTCTGCTGCAGGTGCCCGACCGTCAGGTCGAGGCGCTGCGGACCGGCCACTGCGGACCCGTCGGGCCGCAGCCCGCCGACCGCGTACCCCAGCGTCAGCAGCGGTTCGACGCCGCACGCGCGGTCGGGCCCGGATTGCCCGCGCGCGCAGTACAACGCCGGCGGGAGCGTCGCACCCTCGACGTGCCGCGAGCGCCACGTCCATTCCGTGTGCGTCGCGGTGCTCTGGTGGTACATCGGCCCGGTGCGGCCCGCGTCGATCGTCAGCCCGAGCGTCGACGGCCCGGCCGCGACCTCCTGCGCCACCGCGAGTTCGGTCGCGCCCACCGGGCTGCCCTCGGCGAGCGGCACGCCGTCCTGGGTCAGGGTGTAGTGCCCGGTCACGGTGTCCCGGGCCTCGCCGTAGAAGCCGAAGCCGGTGTGGCCGGGCTGGTTGTCGCTGAACGGCGTGATCGCCAGCCGCAGCAGGTCGCCGGCGCGCGTCGCCGCCGGTTGCTCCGGCAGGGTCGCGTCGTCGAGCGGCAGCAACGCGACGCCGCCGGCCGGGTGCAGCGGGAACCGGTTCCAGTCCTCGGTGACCGTCGTGCCGCCGCGGTAGGCGTGGAACGGCTCGTACTGGCCACCGGCCCACCCCGGGAACGGGCCGGGCAGGACGTACTTCGAGAACCCGCCGAACCAGCGCAGGTCCGGCGCCGCCGAGACGTACTCGGTCTGCTTCCGCGGCAGCGGGATCGGGTGCGACACCCGGCCGCCGCTGTCCTCGAAGGAGAACATCCCGCTGCGCTGCCGCAGCCCGAGCGAGGAGAACTCGCTGAAGTAGGTCGAGTCCACGGTGGCGATGTCCTGCGCCGTGATCACGTACCGCTGCTGGGGAATCCGGCCGGTGGTGGCCTTCTGTAGCACGTATTCGTACGGCGTGCCCGGCCCGGGCGGCGACACGAGCCGGCTGTACGGGTACGTCTGCAACGCCCCGGTGCGCACCGGGATCGCCGTCGGCGACACCGAAATCGGCACGCCCGGCCCGGCGTCGAAGTCGACGACCAGCGCGGGCCCGGTCTTCGCGGCCCGGCGGAACAGGAACCCGGTGTCGTCGAGCAGCGCGGGCCGCGGGGTCACCCAGGTCAGCTTGCTGGTCGCGCGGGCGGCGTCGACGCGGACGGCCGTGTCCGCCTTCACCGCGAAATCCGGCTGCGCGCTGAACCGCACCTCGGTCGGGTTGCCGTCGGCGTCGGCGGTCCAGAACACGCCGAGCGCGCTGTAGTTCCCGTCCGGCACGCTGAACTTCGCCGTTCCCCCGGCGAAGTAGTTGAGGCTTTCGTTCGGGTCGAGCAGGTTGCCGTCGTCGGTGTTGTACAGGAACGCGACGCCGGTGTCGGCGGGCTTCCCGCCGATGTCGTTCGCGTCGACCGAAACCGTGCGCATCACCGACCGCGGCCGCGCGGCCGGCCGGGCCCCGGCGAGCGCGAACGTCCTGCCCGCGGCGAAGAGCCCGGCGCCGCCGAACTGCCCGCGTGCGTTGTCCTCCTTGAACTGCTTGGCCAGCGCTGTCCCGAACGTAGCCGGGTCGGCCGGCAGCGGCGCACCGGCACGCAGCGCTTGCAGGTCGAACAGGCTCAGGTCGAGGCCGCGTCCCAGGTAGGGGAGCGCGGTGCCGGGGACCTCGAAGTCCCGGTCGCCGAGCCGCAGGTGCACGAGCGCCCGCGCCATGCCCTTGGCCGCCGCCGGGCGCACGTCGAACAGCGACCGGCCGTCCGGCGTGGTCCGGACCGCGACCCGGTCACCGGTGATCAGCGTGACGGTGTCCGACGGCGTGGCCGCGACGGCCGGCGGGGCGAGCCCCACCAGGCCCGCGAGCAGAACCGCGAGCACCGAAAGATTTCTTCGCACTGGCACCTCCCTGTGGTGGTTGATCACCACTACCGACGGGCCAGACGCCGGGGGAGTTGAGCCGGGTTCCCGAACTTCTCCAATTACCCCGATCGGATCAACAACGCACGGTCAGGCTGAGCTCGGCCGGCCCGGCTCGTCAGAGCGTCCGGCAGGTGACGGCCGGGCGGTCGGCGCTGCCGCTCGGGGTCAGCGCGATGAAGCCGAACGTCGTGCTGCCGCCGGCGTCGAGCTTCGCGTTCCAGGCCGCGTTGTCGACCGTGACCGTCGGGCCGTCCACGGTGTAGTCGCCGTTCCACAGGCCCGTGATGCGGTGGCCGCCCGGCAGGGACCAGCGGACGCTCCAGCCGGAGAGGTTCTCGTCGTGGTCGTTGCGCACCGTCACCTGCACCTGGTAACCGCCGGGCCAGGAGTTCGTCACCTCGTAGCGGGCCGCGCAGCCCAGGTCGGCGGCGGTCGTCGGGGTGGGCGGCGGCGCGGACGTGACCGGGGCGGCGACCACCGGGGTCGCGTCGGGCACCAATGCTGTGCCGATGAGCACGCCCGCGGCCAGCAGGACGGCGCCGGCCGCGGCGGCCAGGACGAGCCGGCGGCGGGGACGGCGGACGCGCAGCAGACGTGTCCCCGTGCGGGGCCGGGGACGCGGGGGCGGCAGCGGCCGGTTTTCGGTGACCGCCTCGAAGAGCTGCTGGACTTCGGCCATCGACGGGCGCGCGTCCGGATCGCGCTGGAGCAGGCGGGTGAGGACCTCGGCGAGCGGGCCGTCGTGCCGGGGCGGCGTGACGTCCTCGCGGGCGACGCGCAGGAGCAGGGCGATCGGGTTGTCGTCGGTGCCGAACGGCGGGGTGCCTTCGAGCGCGCGGTAAAGCGTCGAGCCGAGCGAGAAGACGTCGGCCGGGAAACCCGCTTCGCGGCCGTTGGCGACTTCGGGGGACAAGTAAGCCGGGGTACCCGCGATGAACCCGCCGCCGGTCACGGTGCCTTCGCCGGTCGCCCGGGAGATGCCGAAGTCGGCGATCTTGGCGACGCCGTCCTCGCCGATGAGGACGTTGCCGGGCGTGACGTCCCGGTGCACGATCCCCTCGGCGTGCGCGGCGGCGAGCGCGGACGCGGTTTGCCTGCCGATGCGCGCCACTTCTCCGGCGGGCAGGGACTCGCGGTCGAGCAGGATTTCGGCCAGGCTCCGCGACGGCAGGTACTCCATCACGAGGTACGGCTCACCGCCCTGCTCGACGACGTCGTGCACGGTGACGGCGTGCGGGTGCCGCAGGCGCGCGGTGAGCCGGGCTTCCCGCAGCGCGCGCTCGGCCGCCTGCTCCCCGGCGGCCTGCCCGATGGCGGTGTCGTAGTCCAGCTGCTTGACCGCGACGACCCGGTCGAGCCGCTCGTCACGCGCCCGCCAGACGACACCCATGGCGCCCTGGCCGATCCGTTCGGCCAGCCGGTAGCGCCCGGCGATCAGCTCTCCTGCGTCGGTCACGACGACCTCCCGGCCTTCCCCGGAACACACGGATCCGGGGGACGATCGGTTCGAGCTTAACGACCTGGCGGCGGGAGTGCCGACGGGCAGGCCCGGCTCACACGGCCACCACGGCACCGGCAGACCGGTCGCGGCGGAGTGGGTCGCGCGGAGCCGGTCGTGGCGCCCCTGCCGGCCACCCGAGGCCTGCTGCGGCAGCCGGATTCCGTCGCGGCCATCGCAATCCAGCCGCGGCGCCCCCGGGCGGCCCGCGACAGCCCGGCGGCCCGCAGCTTTCCGGCGGCCGCTGCACGCCAGCGGCCCGCCGCACCGCGGCCGTCTGCAGCGTGCCGGTGGTCCGCCGCACCGCAGCTGCCCCAGCGGGCCGCGGCACCCCTCCAGCCGGCGCGCGTGAAGGGGACGTTGCCGGCATCTGACGCCCTGAAGGGGACTTTCACCGCATGACATGCCGTGAAAGTCCCCTTCAGGGAGCGGGTCACGCGCCTAGGCGGTGCAGCTGGTCCCACGCCGGGACGTACGGCGTGAACCTCAGCTTCATGCCCGCCTCCGCCGGCAGCTTGTCCGCCTTCCGCGCGTTGCAGCTTCGGGCCGTGCCGCCGCACGCGGCGACCGTGTTCAGCCACGACGTGCGCTCGCCGCCGCGGCTGAGCGGGGTCACGTGGTCGATCGTCGTGGCGCGGGCGCCGCAGTACGCGCAGCGGTGGCCGTCGCGGGTCAGCACGCCGCGGCGGCTCCACCGGGGCGGCTGCGTATATCGCCACTTCATCACCACGTACCTCAGCAACCGCACGATCTTCGGGCGCGGGAACAACCCGTACGCGAGACCGTCTTCGGCTTCGTGGATCTCGGCGACGTGCCGCACGAGCATGCGGATCGCGTGCGGCACCGAAACCGTCTGGAGCGGTTCGTAACCGGCGTTCAGGACGAGCACCTTCACCTTGCACCTCTTTCTCCTCGGCGGAAATCGTCGCCGAGGGGAAAGAGGTGCGTCAATCGCGTTTCACCACAGGGGATGCGCGCGGAAGAACCGCCAGATGACCGGGGTCGCGTCGATCACCGTCGGCGTCGCCGAATCGTTGTTCGGCCGGGTGCTCGGCCAGACGTGGCCGGCGCCTTCGACACGGTAGTGCTCGAGCGCGCCACGGCGGTCGCAGCCGAGCCACTTCTGGGCCACGACCCCGGAAACCGGCGTCCACGACACCGGCGCCGGCCGGCAACCGTCCCTTGTGGACCACGCGGCCAGCCAGTCCGGGATGGCCGGCAGGCCCTTCGCCGGGTTGCCGTCGTACGGGATGGTCGTGTCGGCGGTGCCGTGGAAGTCCAGCACCGGCACCGGGCGGCTCGGGTCGCACGCGCCGCCCTGCGGGTAGAACGCGCCCGACACCGGGGCGAACGCCGCGATCCGGCCGGCCAGGCGGCAGGCCAGCACCCCGACGAACCCGCCGCCGTTGGACTTGCCCGCCGCGTAGATGCGGCCCGGGTCGACGCACAGCGTGCGCTGCAGCGAGTTCAGCAGGTCGCTGGTGAAGAGGACGTCGTCGGCGGCGGCCGAGTAGGGCGCGCCGGTCCACGCCGACTCGCCGTCCGTGCCGATCAGGCCCTGGGGGTACACCGAGATCACGTCCAGCGCCGAGAACCCGGACAGCTCCTCCTGGTACTGCGACGTCCGCTTGTGGCCGTGGAACGACAGCACGAGCGGGTACGCGCGGTGCGGGTTGTAGCGGGCGGGCAGGTGGACGGTGTACTCGCGGTCCAAGCCGCCCGAGACGACGTGCCGGGTCGTCGTGGCGCCGGCCGGGAGGTCCGGGGCGCGCCCGCAGCCGGTGGTGTGGACGGGGTGGTCGGCGACGCCCGCCGCGGCGGCGGGGGCGGCGAAGGCGGTGGTCAGGGCACAGGCCGCGGCGAACGCGGCGGTCCACCGGGGAAGGCGTCCGGGCACTCGATCCTCCTTGATCGGCAGCGGGGCGTGGCCAGCATCACACCAGGTCGCGGGCCCTCCTACATTGCGTTCATAAAGTGCGCGGCGTGCATCGGTAGGATCGACCCACCCTGCGGCCGAGAAACCGGAAAGGACCGGAAGTGAGCACCCCGATCGAGACGCTCGAGTTCCAGTCGGAAGCGCGTCAGCTGCTCCAGCTGATGATCCATTCGATCTACTCGAACAAGGACACCTTCCTCCGCGAGCTCGTGTCCAACGCCTCCGACGCACTGGACAAGCTGCGGCTGGAGTCCTACCGCGACAAAGACCTCGAAGCGGACACGTCCGACCTGCACATCGCGCTCGAGACGGACCCGGCCGCGCGGACGCTGACGGTGCGCGACAACGGCATCGGCATGACCCGGGAGGAGGTCGTCGCCCTCATCGGCACGATCGCCAAGTCGGGCACCGCCGACTTCCTGACCAAGCTGAAGGAAGCGAAGGACGCGGCCGCGTCGCAGGACCTGATCGGCCAGTTCGGCGTCGGGTTCTACGCCAGCTTCATGGTCGCGGACCAGGTCACGCTGGTGACGCGCAAGGCGGGCACCACCGAGGGCGTGCGCTGGGAGTCGACCGGCGAGGGTACGTACACGATCCAGGAGGTCGAGGACGCGCCCCAGGGCACCGCGGTCACGCTGCACCTCAAGCCCGAGGACGCCGAGGACCACCTCTACGACTACACGTCCCCGGCGAAGATCCGGGAGATCGTGAAGAAGTACTCGGACTTCATCACCTGGCCGATCCGGATGACCGGCGAGGCCGCCGAGGGTGAAGAGCCGAAGGCCGAGACCGTCAACTCGATGAAGGCGCTGTGGGCGCGCTCGTCCAGCGAGGTCACCGAGGACGAGTACCACGAGTTCTACCAGCACGTCAGCCACGACTGGCAGGACCCGCTGGAGACCATCCGGCTGCAGGCCGAGGGCACCTTCGAGTACCAGGCGCTGCTGTTCCTGCCCTCGCACGCGCCGATGGACCTGTTCCTGCGCGAGCGCAAGCGCGGCGTGCAGCTGTACGTGAAGCGCGTCTTCATCATGGACGACTGCGAGTCGCTCGTCCCCGAGTACCTGCGGTTCGTCAAGGGGGTCGTCGACGCGCAGGACCTCTCGCTCAACGTCTCGCGCGAGATCCTCCAGCAGGACCGGCAGATCCAGCTGATCCGCCGCCGCCTGGTGAAGAAGGTGCTCTCGACGGTCAAGACGATGATGACCGCCGACGCCGAGAAGTACGCGACGTTCTGGCGCGAGTTCGGCCGGGCGGTCAAGGAAGGCCTGCTCGACGACTTCGAGAACCGCGAAGCCATCCTCGAGATCTCGTCGTTCGCCTCGACGCACGACGCCGAGAAGCCGACCTCGCTGCGCGAGTACGTCGAGCGGATGAAGGACGGCCAGGAACACATCTACTTCATGACCGGCGAGTCGCGCTCGGCCATCGAGAACTCGCCGCACATGGAGGCCTTCCGGGCCAAGGGCTTCGAGGTGCTGGTGCTGACCGACCCGATCGACGAGATGTGGGTCGACGCGGTGCCGGGCTTCGACGGCAAGCAGTTCCAGTCGATCGCCAAGGGGCAGGTCGACCTGGAGTCGGACGAGGACAAGAAGGCCACCGAGGTCGCCCGCGAGCAGCAGAACAAGGACTTCGAGGGCCTGCTGTCGTGGATGGGTACGGCGCTGGGCGAGGACGTCAAGGAGGTCCGGCTTTCGTCGCGGCTGACGACGTCGCCGGCCTGCATCGTCGGGGACACCCACGACCTGACGCCGACGCTGGAGAAGATGTACCGCGCGATGGGTCAGGAACTGCCGCCGATCAAGCGCATCCTCGAGCTGAACCCGGAGCACGGCCTGGTCACCGGCCTGCGCGAAGCGCACGCGGCGCGGCCGGAGGACGAGGGGCTGGCCGAGACGGCCGAGCTGCTCTACGGCATGGCCCTGCTCGCGGAGGGCGGCGAGCTGGCCGACCCGTCGCGCTTCATCAAGCTGCTCGCCGGCCGCCTGGAGAAGACGCTCTGACCGCCGGACCTGTGCTCGCGGGTCGTGAGTGATAAGTCGGGTTCTAACCCGACTTACCACTCACGACCGGCGGGGGCACGGGTCAGGGGGCCGCGTTCATCAGGTCCAGCGCGGTCTGCTGGCGGGCGGCGTCGGCCTGGTCGAACGGGCCCGCCCACAGCAGTCCGTACGCTTCCGCGCTGTTTCGGTCGTTGGCGTACGCCGAATTCGCCTGGCGCTGCAGGTAACCCGTGTACGGGTGGTCCGAGAGGGCCGCGTTCAGCACCGCCAGGTCGCGGACGTAGACGCCCTTGAACGTCGGGCCGTCCGCGCCACCGCCACCCGCCGCCTCGCCCGGGTCGCGCAGGATGCCGCCCGGGTTGAGGGAACCGCTCGACGTCGACGCGTTGGCCATCGTCCGGGCCTTGGTCATCAGGGCCGCGTCCCCGGTCGCGCGGTACAGCTCCGTCAGCGCCGCCAGCGGCACGCCCTGGTTGTACGTCCAGGTCGGCTGGCCGTTGTTCGCGCAGGCCGAGTTCAGGCCGTCGTTGACCAGGTTCGAGCCGTTGATCATCCCGGTGCCCGCGAACCACGCCCACCCCGCGCGGGCGCGCGCCAGGTACACCGTGTCGCCCGGGATCCGGTTGTGCAGCGCCGCGTTCAGCTGGATGTACAGCGAATTCGGGATCGCGTTCTTGTAGGTGCGGTCGGTGCTCCACCAGACCCCGCCGCCGCAGACGCCGTCCCAATAGGCGTACATGTGGTCCGCGTCGGCTCGGGCGGTGTTCAGGTACTTGCCGTCGCCGGTCAGGTCGTAGGCGTCCACCCACGCCAGGCCCCACCACCCGGTGTCGTCCAGGTAGTCGTTGCGGAACTGGCCGCCCTGCGCCGCGAGGTTCTTCGTGTACGTCGCGTCGATCGCGTACCGGTAGCTGCCCATGCCGCTGATCCGGGCGTTGTCGATGATCGCGGTCAGCGCGTTCGCCGAGTTCCACCAGCCGGTCGTGTCGAACAGGCCGGTGCCGAGGTTGTACCGCTCCATCAGCGCGGTGGCGGCCGCGGTGCGGCGGTCCCACGCATTCCACGTCGGGCGCGCCCAGCCGGTGCAGGCGACGCTGCCCGAGCCGGCGGGCTGACCGCAGGCGCGCAGCAGGCCGACACCCTTGTTCGCCCAGTCGTCGGCGTTGTACATCAGGGTCCGCCAGCCGGTCGAGCCCGACGGCGTCGCGGTGTCGCCGAGTTTGCTGCCCGACGCCCACGAGCGGCCGGCGTCGAACGAGCGGTCCAGCCAGACGTGGTCGCCGGCCGCACCGCCGGTGATCGCCGCCCAGCCCATGTCGTCGGCGTCGTCGAGGTGCAGCGAGAGCCGGCGCCCGCCGATGCTCGCCGAAGCGCCTTCGCGATCGCCGGGGGAGAGGGCGGGATCCCGGGCGTCGCAGTACTTGTCGCAGATCGCCGCCAGCGGGGCGACCGGCGACGGCGAGGGGGTGGGTGCCGGTGTAGTGGTCAGGACGATGCTGAGCAGGGGAACCAGGAAGTTCATCGGTCACCTTCCGCGCTGAAGGGCGATGCCTTTTCCTTTGTAGCAGGGAAAGATCGTTGGTCCAGTCCTTTGCCGGACAGGCTTCCGGACAAGAATTCACGAGCGGCGGGAACTCGGCGGGAGCAGGCACCCGGCGGCGCCCGCCCGCGGAGGTGGTGCTCGGTCCCGGCGGGGCCGCACCCGGGCCGTCCACCCTGACGTCCTTTGTGGACTGTCGAGCTGCTCGGTCCCGGCTTCGCGCGCGAACACCTGAGCCCGGGCGCGCGGGAAGCCGGTGAAGAGGCGCAGACTTACCCCGAGCGGCGGCGGACGCGGAGGGAGCACCCATGGTCACCCGGGACGGCGCGGCGCGGGTGTTCGCCGACCGCGACGACGGCGGCCGGCGGCTGGCCGCCGAGCTCCGCGGCCGGAGCTGGGTGGACCCGCTCGTCCTGGGACTCGCCCGCGGCGGCGTCCCGGTGGCCGCCGTGGTCGCCCGGCGGCTCGGCGCCGAACTGGACGTCGTGGTGGCGCGCAAGATCGGCGCGCCGGGGCGGCGTGAATACGGGGTCGGCGCGGTGACGCCGGACGGCCCCGCGTACTACGACGAGGCCATCCTCCGCACGCTCGAGCTGACCGCCGCCCGGATGGTGCGGGCGGAAGACCGGGAGCGGGCGGAAGCGCGCCGCCGGCTCGAGCGCTACCGCGCCGGCCGGCCGCCGGTGCGTCTCCCCGGCCGGGACGTCATCGTGGTCGACGACGGGCTGGCGACCGGCGTCACCGCGACAGCGGCCCTGCGCGAACTACGCGCGGCGGAGCCGCGGACGGTGGTGTTCGCCGCCCCGGTGGCCGCCCCCGAAGCGGCCGCGCGGTTGCTGGGCGAAGCCGACGACGTCGTCTGCGTCGCCGAACCGCCGAGCTTCCGCGCCGTCGGTCAGTGGTACGCGGATTTCCACCAGATCGGGGACGAAGACGTGCTGGATCTGCTCGACCGGTGACGCACTGCTCCGCCCGGGGCAGGTCGGGTTGACCGAGTGGGTGACGGGGTAACACCCGGCAGGGGCACCGATCGGGGATGGGCAGGCGCGATGATCGAACGGGACGGGCTCGGCGTGGCGGCGCGCGGGCTGCGGCAGTACCTGCTGGCCGTGGCGGCCAAGCTGGACGTGCCCGCCTGGTTCTGCGACGTCGCCGTGCCCGCCGGGGGCTACCTGGCCCTCGACCAGCGCCTCGACCGCTTCCCGGACCACGAGGCGGCGCTGCTGTGGGACGAGCGCGACGGCTGGTCGGCGGCGGTCGAATCGCCGTCGGGCGACGAAGTCATCGCCCTCGCCTACCTGGGGGTGGACGTCCTGCCGTCGCCGGACGAGGTCGTGGCGTTCGTGCGGGACATGTACGGCGAGGACTACCCGGGACAACCCGACCCGCCGGGCTTCCGGACCCCGGGCGCCCCGGACGGGTTCGAGGACCGCTTGGCCGCCTACTCCGCCGATCCGGTCGGCCAGGCCTGAGTCAGCGGGGCGGGAGGACGCAGAACTCGTTGCCCTCCGGGTCGGCGAGCACGATCCACGGGTCGTCCGGCGGGTCGTCGAGGACCTTCGCTCCCAGCAGCACCAGGCGTTCCACCTCCGCCCGCTGGTCCAGCTGCTCCGGCGCGAGGTCGAGGTGCAGCCGGTTCTTGCCGGACTTGTCCTCCGGTACTTCCTGGAAGAGCAGCGCGGGCCCGTCGCCGAGGTCCAGCTGCCGGTAGGTCAGGCCGTGGGAATCGGTCCACGTGCGGACTTCGCCGTGCCCGAGGGCCGCCGCCCAGAACTCGGCGAGCAGGTCGGGCTTGTGGCAGTCGACGGCGACGGCGAGCAGGCGGGTCACGACACGATCCGGTTGATCGTCGCGGCCACCAGCTCGGGCTCGGCGACCGTCACCGTCAGGCCCGGGTGGCGGAGCTTGCCCCACGGGTCGATGCCGGGGACCGGTTCCCGGAAGCGGAGGCAGACGCCGCCCCGGGTGGTGGTGCCGAACGTCAGGCCGCGGTCGGCGAGGGACAGCCGGACGCCGAGCGCGCGCAGGGGGCTGAACGGGCCGGTGGCCTCGGCGCCGGCGAGGTTGGCCAGCGGGGTTTCGACCAGCCACGGACCGAACCGGACGCGCAGGCCGCCGGCGTCGAGTTCCAAGCCGCTGCGCGGGCCCAGCAGGCGGTGCAGCAACGGGAACGGGACGGCGAAGTCCGCGTGCAGCCGGTGGTGCACCACGACGGTGGGCGTCTCCGCCGCCGTCACCCCGGCGGTCATGAGCCGCCGCCGGCCGGCGGGAGGTCGGTGTCGTCGTCGGGGGCGTTTTCGGGGTCGCGCCATTCCTCGGCGCGGGACGGGCCGTTGCCCTGCAGGGTCCCGCGCAGCTCGGCCTTCAGCTCGTCGTCCTCGCGCGGCGAATGCTGGTCGCTTTCGCGGTGCATGGGAACCTCCTTCACGCGGTGTGCTTCCGGTTGACGGCGCGGGCGGCGAAGATGCCGAGCGCCAGCGCGGCGAGCGCGGTGAGCCCGTGCAGCACGTTGTCCGCCCAGTTCAGGTTGATCGGGTCTTCGGGGGTGCTGAACGCGGTGGCCAGGACGCCGTACGCCGTCATGCCGGCGAAGCCCACGAACAGGACCCAGCAGTAGATGAGCGAACCGGTGCGCCGGGTCGCGGCGAGCAGCCCGAGCACGCCGACCGCCGTGTGGACGAGGTTGAGCAGCGGGGTCACGCTGAAGATCCACACCGCCCGGGTCGTCTCGTGCCCGACCTCCGCGGTCTCCGGGGTCAGGAACCCCGCGACGCCCAGCACCAGGTAGACCAGTCCCACCCCGGCCACGACCGGGCGGAGCCAGGCCGCCCGGGAGCGGGTTTCGGTGGACGACATGGGGTTTCTCCTTCCCTCCGGGAGCGGATACCCGTCGGCGGGGGTGGCAAACGGCGGAAGGGAAGGGGCCGGACGGCCATCGTGGGGAGGCCGTCCGGCCCGCGCCGGGACCCGCGCCGGTCCCTGCAGCCAGGACGCGGGCCCCTGGTCTAGGGGGAACGCCAGTCGTGCTCGCGGTACGCGGTGCCGAGCTGGGCACCCATCAGGAGCAGGCCGCCGTCGACGACCAGCGAGGTGCCGGTGATGTACCCGGCCGCCGGGGTGGCCAGGAACGCGACCGCGGCGGCCACCTCGGCGGCGTGCCCGGGGCGGCCGAGCGGGATGCCGGGCCGGTCCTGCTCCCGCGGGTCGGCGTCGGCCTGCCCGGTCATCGGCGTCGAGATCTCGCCGGGGGCCACCGAGTTCACGGTGATGCCGTGCTCGGCCAGCTCCAGCGCGAGGACCTGGGTCAGCGCGCCCGCCCCGGCCTTGGCGGCGCAGTAGGGCGCGGCGCCGACGCGGGGCACGTGCTCGTGGACGCTGGTGATGGTGATGATCCGCCCGCCGTGCCCGGCGTCGATCATGTGCCGCGCCGCGCGCTGCGAAAGGAGGAACACGCCGTCCAGGTCGACGTCGAGGACTTGGCGCCACTTCCGGTAGTCCAGGTCCACCGCACGCTGGCTGCCGCCGGTCCCGGCGCAGTTGACCAGGACGTCGATGCCGCCGAGGTCGTCCGCGAAGGCGTCGACGACGTCGGCGGCCCCGGGGAGCTCGGTCAGGTCGAGCTTCCGGACGTGGGCGGCCACGCCGCGCGAACGGACCTCCGCGGCCGTTTCTTCGGCGCCGTCGGCGTCGGAGTGGTAGGTGATGCCGACGTCGAGGCCACCGCCGGCGAGGGCCACCGCCACCGCGCGGCCGATACCGGAGTCGGCGCCGGACACGACGGCACTCCGCGGCGAAGCGGCTTCGGCGGGCAAGGGGGCCGGAGTGGGCACGGGCATCTCCTTTTCTCTGTGTTACCGGGCGGCTACCACTTCGTCCGGGAGGTAAACGCCCGTCGTCACAGCCGGCGCCGCAGCAGGCGGGTCACCACCGGCATTACGACGTAGGTCATCGTCGTCAGCAGGACGAGCGGGAAGAGCGCCGCACCAACCACATCTTCCAGCGGGGCGGCGGTTTGCTCGTCGCCGTGGCTTCCGACGGGACGTGGAACCACGTCTCGAGCCCGGTTCTTCCTGGTGCCCGTCGCCGTCCGATGGGGACATGGGAACCCGGTCATCCCACCTGGGCGCCGGGCTGGACCAGTGCCGTCACCGCGCGGCAGACGTCGGCGGGATCGATCGTCTCGAGACAGGGGTGGCCGGGCACGGGGCAAACCCGCGCCCGGGTGTCCCGGCACGATGCGTGCTGGTCGCCGAGCAGCACCGTCGGCACCCCGTAGGGCGCCCACCGCGCGGACGGGACCACCGGCGCGAACAACGACACCACCGGCGTGCCCGCGGCCGCGGCGAGGTGGGCGGGGCCGGTGTTGGGCGCGACCACGACCCGCGCGCCGGACAGCACCGCGGCCAGTTCCGGCAGCGTCGTCCGGCCGCCGAGGTCCACCGCCGACGTGCCGGCCACGCCGCGGGTCAGCTCGCGCTCGGCGGGCGCGCCCGTCACGAGCACGCGGTGGCCGTCGTCGACCAAGGCGCGCACCAGCCGCCTGCTCCACGCCGCGGACGGCTGGCGGGCGGGCACGGACGCGGCCGGGTGCACCACGACGTACGGGCCGCCGCCGGTGAGCCGGGTGGTGTCCGGCAGCGGGCGCCGCAAGGCCAGGGCGCCGTGATCGTCCGGGGGCAGCGGGAAACCCGCCGCTTCGGCCAGCGACAGCATGCGCTCCGGCTCCGGCGGGTCGCCGTCGACGCGGTGGCGCAGGTCGAGGAGGCTGCCCGGGTAGTCCTCGGAAACGGCGCCGATCCACGGCACGCCCGCCTGCCGCAGCAGCAGGGCCAGCGGCAGCGGCGACTGGTGGAACGACGTCAGGACCAGCGCCCGGTCGAAGCGCCCGGCGCGAGCCAGCTCGACGAACGCGCCGGTGTCCGCCGCGGTCACCGGCGGTGGCTCGGGGTCGATCCACGGCGCCCGCCACGTGAGCACGTCGTCGACGCCCGGCAGGAGCTCGCCGGCGGCGCGGCCGTGCGGACCGGTCAGCAGCGTCACGTGCGACGCGTGCGCGGCCACCGCGCGGACGCAGGGCCCGGCGAGCAGGACGTCCCCGAGGTTGTCCTGGCGGGCGACGAGCACCCGGGTCATCCGGCGACCCCGGCCACCCGCAGCGCCTCGGCCAGGTCGCGGGCCACGGCGGCGTCCCGGCGCGCCCGGTCGATCTCGGGGCCGAGCGTGCGGGCGGTGGGCACCAGCACCGCGCGGGCACCCGCGGCGAGCGCGGCCTCGACGTCGGCCCCGGTGTCGCCGATGACCACGCAGGACGCGGGGTCGACGCCCAGTTCGCCGGCGGCGCGCAGCACCATCCCGGGGCGGGGCTTGCGGCAGTCGCAGCCGTCGCCGTCGTCGTGGACGCAGACCTGCCAGGTGCCGAAGGGGCCGAACAGCTCTTCGACGCGGGCATTCACCGCCGCGAGCCGGTCCGGGGTGATCAGTCCTTTCGCGACTCCCGACTGGTTGCTCACGATCCCCACCGGGATCCCGTTTTCCCGCAGTCTCCGCACCAGGTCGACGGCGCCGGGGACCGGGCGGACCCCCGCCGGGTCGTCGAGGTAGGGGACGTCGACGATCAGCGTGTCGTCGCGGTCGAACAGGACGGCGACCGGCGGCCGGGGCCGCCGCGCCGCGAGCTCCCCGCGTAGGCGGTGGTAGCAGGCGGCGGGCGGGATCAGCGCGCTGGTGACGACCATGCGCGCGATTTCGCCGGGGGTGCGCGGGCCCGGCAGGATCCGGCGGGTGGCGAACTCGGCGGTCAGTCCCGCCCAGAGCGCGGCGGCGAGGACGGCCTTTCTCCGCTGCCGCACCAGGGGTAGCACGATGGCGGCGAGTCCGGCCACAGTGGACAGTGCGTGCCGTCCCAGCCGGCCGGGCCCGGCGCCGGTGCGCTGGCGCCACAGCGCGCCGTGCTTGTGGCGCATCACCGCGTTGTCGGCGTTGCCGCGCTGGGACTTGAGGCTGTAGAGGAACCCGGCGCGGCGAGCCGGGTGCGTGGTCAGCCGTTCGCCCCGGCCGATCCGGTGCCCGGCTTCGGAGACGCGCAAAGCCAGGTCGGAGTCTTCGCGGAAGGCGCGCGGGAAGCGTTCGTCGAAGCCGCCGGCCTCGGCCAGCGCGGCGCGGCGGTACGCCATGTCGGCGGTGATCCACCGGGCGTGCTCGAGGCCCGCGGTGCCGCGCTCGTCGTCGGCGGGACGGCGGTCCGCCGGCAGCGGCACGGTGATCCGGCCCTGGGAGGCGGCGACTTCCGGCGGCAGCGGCAGCAGGTCCGCGGCGAGCTGCCGGGGCCAGTCCGGGGCGAGCACGACGTCGTCGTCGACGAAGGCGATCCACTCGCTCTTCGCGGTGCGCCAGCCCAGGTTGCGGGCCGCCGCCGGGCCGCGCCCGCCGGAGCGGAGCACGCGGACGCCGCCGGGCAGGTCGAGCTCGGACCCGCCGGGGCGGTCGTCGACGACGAGGATCTCCGCCGGGCGCGGTCCTTCGCCGCCGAGCAGGGTTTCCAGCAACGGCCGGAGTGTCTCCCGGCCCGTCGTGGGGATCACCACGGAGTAGTCGAGTGTCACCGCTGCGGGCTACCCGCCGGGTGGTGCGTCAAACGGCGTGTCGATCGCCCGCCCGCGGGTAACCGGCCGGGGACACGGAGGAGGTGCGGATGATCGAGATCCGGAACCCGGCCGACGGCAGCGTGGTCGGCAGCGTGCCGGCCGCGGGCGAAGACGAGATCGACGCCGCGCTGGGGCTGGCGAACGAGACCCTGCCCGCCTGGGCGCGGACGCCGGCCGCCGAGCGCGGCGCGTTGCTGCACACGGCCGCGGAGCGCTTGCGCGCCCAAGCGGACGAGCTGGCGAAGCTGAACGAAGCGGAAACCGGGCGGCCGCGCGAGGAAGCCCGCGAAGGCGTGCTCGCCGGGGCGGGCACCCTGGACCAGTACGCCGAGCTCGGGCCGGTCCACCGCGGCCGCAGCCTGCTGGGCGACCCGGGCGCGACGGACCTGATGGTGCCGGAGCCGCGCGGGGTCGTCGTGGCGCTGACGCCGTGGAACGACCCGGTCGCGGTCGCGTGCGGACTGCTCGGCGCCGCGCTGGCCACCGGGAACACGGTGGTGCACAAGCCGAGCGAGCGCGCACCGCACACCGGGCAGCTGCTCGGCGAGCTGCTCGCCGGCGTGCTCCCGGGCGGCGTGCTGCAGACCGTCCACGGCGACGGGGGAGTGGGCGCGATCCTGGCGATGCGCGACGACGTCGACGTCCTGGCCCACGTCGGCAGCACGGCGACCGGCCGCTCGATCGCGGCGAGCGCGGCGGCGACGGGCGCGAAGACGCTGCTGGAGAACGGCGGCAACGACCCGCTGGTGATCGACTCGGACGTCGACCCGGTGTGGGCGGCGGGGCAGGCGGCGCTGGGGGCGTTCGCCAACTCGGGGCAGATCTGCGTTGCGGTGGAACGGATTTACGTGCACGAGGCGGTGGCTTCGGAGTTCCTGGACGCGCTGGTGAAGGAAGCCGAGTCCCGGACGCTGGCGCCGCTGGTGGACCGGCGGCACCGTGACCACGTCCATGCGCACGTGTCCGACGCGGTTTCCCGGGGCGCCCGGCTGCTGACCGGGGGAGCGGTCCCGGACGGACCGGGCGCGCACTACCCGGCCACGGTGCTCGCCGAATGTGCTTCGGAGCTGCGGGTGATGACGGAGGAGACGTTCGGCCCGGTGGCGCCGGTGCAGGTGGTGCCGAGCTTCGAGCACGGCCTGACCGAGGCGGCGAAGGGCGATTACGGCCTGGCGGCGACGGTCCTGACCGCGTCGATGGCCAACGCCCAGCGCGCGTGGCGCGAGCTCCCGGCGGGAACGGTGAAGGTCAACAACGTCTTCGGCGGCGCCCCCGGCGGCGCGGCGCAACCCCGCGGCCGGAGTGGGAACGGGTACGGCTACGGGCCGGAGCTGCTCGACGAGCTGACCCAGACGAAGCTGGTGCACGTGGCGCCGCCGGGATGACCGACCGGCAGGGCAAGCAATCCCGGGCGGGCCAGGAGGGGGCGGACCGATCAGGCGAGATCACGAGCGGCGGCTCGGCGGCGGCTGCGCGGGATGGCGCGGGTTCGGCGGTGGGCGGTGGCGCCCGGTCCGCGGCGGATCCAAATCGCCCGGGTCAGCGCGCCGCCTGCGGTCCGGCGGCCGACCCCCAGCGCCGCGGACGATCCGCGAGCCGCGACCCCGCCTCCGGAGCCAGCCCGGCCGACGGGCGGCGGTTCCCGTTCAAGCGGCGGATCACCGTCGCGCTCGGGAACAGCGGGCCCTCGCCCGACGACGACTGCGACCGCACGCCGCTCGGCTGGCTCGCGCGGGCCTTTCGCGTGCCCGGGCACGAGCGGCGGGTTCTGGTCCAGAGCGCCAAAGCCACCCTCGCCGCCACCGGAGCCTGGCTGCTCGCCACCCTCGTGCTTCGCCTGCCGCAGCCGTTTCTCGCGCCCTACGCCGCCGTCTTCCTCGTCGAGGCGACCGTCTACCGGTCGTTGCGGGGGTGGGTGCAGCAGGTCGGCTCGGTGGCCACCGGCGTGCTGCTCGCCGCCGTCGCGGGGCACTTCATCCCGTGGCAGGCCGTCGCGCTCGCCGTGGTCGTGTTCGCCGGGTTGCTCGCCGGGAGCTGGCGGCGGTTCGGGGATGCCGGGGTGTGGGTCGGGGTGACCGGCATGCTCGTGGTCTCCTACGGCACCGCCACCGAACCGGTGTTGCTCGGCGACCGCCTGCTCGAAACCGCGCTCGGGGCCGCCATCGGGGTCGCCGTCAACACCCTGATCTTCCCGCCGCTGCACGGCGAACGGCTCGTCACCGCCGCCGGCCGGCTGGCGACGGCGCTGGCGGAACTGCTGGAGTCGGCGTCCGACCTCGTCCGCCACGACGAACCCGAAGGCGGCGACGCCCTGCTCGCCCAGGCGAACGACACGCGCAGCCAGGTGCTGGCCGCCGAAGCCGCCGCGGGGCTGACGCGGGAGGGGCGGCGGCTCAACCTGCGCCGGGACCGCCCGAGCTCCGGGGCGCGGCACGAGCGTCCCCTGCAGACGCTCCTCACCGTCTGGCCGCCGCTGTCCCAGCTCGTCGCCGCCGTGCGGACGACGTCGGCTCGCCAGGAGCACCCGTTCGCCTACCCGTGGCCGGATGCGCGGGACGCGCTCGCGGACCTCATGCACTGCCTCGCCGGGGCCGTCCAAGCCGTCGCCGCGGTCGGGGAGCCCGTCGAACTCGACCGGTGCCGGGCGCTGCTGCACGAACTCGAACAGCGCCTGGTCACCGCCGAGGACGACGGGGTGCCGGCCCGGCTGGGGCTCGGCGCGATGACCCTCCCCGCGCGCCTGCTGCTGGAGAAGCTCGAAGACCGCTGATCCTCAGTGCACCGCGATCGCGTCGGCCTCCGAACGGTGACGGCGGCACGCGGTGCACACCATCGTCTGGCCGAGCAGCTCCCCCTCGCCCGACACCAGCCGGGCGACGTGCAAGGCGGGCAGACCGCACTCCTCGCACGGGATGGGCTTGCTGTCTCGGCTGATCAGCACTCGGTTCGGCATGGGACGCCCCCTGACGGGATCGAAGGTTCCGCCCGCTTACCCCGTGACCGCGACCACACTCGCCCGGAGCAATGTTGTCACCCGAAAGGAGTAGGGTGCGCTCGCGTTCCGACGCCGACGTGGGCGAAGCCGGCCTCGGCGAGAGCGGCGGGGTCGAGGAGGTTGCGGGTGTCCACGACCACCGGCCGCGCGGCCGACGCGGCCAGCCGCGTCCAGTCGAGATCGCGGAACTCCGGCCACTCGGTGAGCACGATCAGCGCGGCGGCGTCCTTGGCCACCAGATAGGGGTCGTCGACGACCTGGATCGCGCCCGCACCGGGCACGCTGCCGACCGCGGGGTCGTACGCGGTCAGCTCGGCGCCCGCGCGGACCAGGTCCTCGGCCACCGCCAGCGCGGGGGAGTCCCGCAGGTCGCCGGTGCCCGCCTTGAACGCCAGGCCCAGCAGGCCGACGCGGGCGCCGGCGAGCGAACCCGCGGGTGAGCCGGTCACCGCCTGCCGGACCGCCCGTACGGCCCGCGCGCGCTGGCGGGCGTTGACACGGACCGCGTCGCGCAGGATGCCGAAGTCGACGCCCGCCGCCTCGGCCGCGTGCAGCAGCGCGGAGGTGTCCTTCGGCAGGCACGAGCCGCCCCAGCCGGGGCCGGGGGCGAGGAACTCCGGGCCGATCCGCGCGTCCAGGCCCATGGTGCGGGCGACCTCGCGGACGTCGGCGCCGAAGCACTCGGACAGTTCGGCGAGGACGTTCACGTAGGACAGCTTCACCGCGAGGAACGCGTTGCTCGCGTACTTCGCGAGTTCCGCGCTGGCCGAGTCGGTGGTGACGACCGGGGCGCCGGCCGGCTCGTACAGCCGCGCCACGCGCTTCGCCGCCGCCGAGCCCGGCGGGTCGGTGCCGACCACCACCCGGTCCGGGTGCAGGAAGTCCTCGACGGCGTGACCTTCGCGGAGGAACTCGGGGTTGGCGGCCACCGGCAGGTCGCCCCGGCCCAGCAGGCCGGGCAGCCGCGCCGCCGTGCCGACCGGCACCGTCGACTTCGTGACCACCACGCATCCCGGCCGCAGCAGGCGCCCGAGTTGCGGGACGACGTGTTCGAGGACGCCGAGGTCGGGGCGCCCGTCTTCGGCGGGCGGCGTGGGCAGGCACAGGAACACCAGATCAGTGCCGTGGAGCTCGGCCTGGGCGGTGGTGAAGGTGAGCGTGCCGTCGCCGAGACCCTGGGCGACCAGTCCGGCCAGCCCCGGCTCCGCGATCGACACCACGCCGCGGCCCAGCTCGTCCACTTTGGACTCGTCGGCGTCCACGCAGGTCACCCGGTGCCCGAGCCGCGCGAAGCACGCGGCGCTCGTCAGGCCGACGTAACCCGCGCCGACGATCCCGATGTGCTCAGCCATGCGCCACCTGCGCCTCGAGCGCCGAGCGGGTGGCGGCGAGCACGCGCTCCTCGCCGAGCAGGAGCAGGCCGCCGTCGGGTTCCTCGCCGTGCGGGTCGCCGACGTTCCCGGCCCAGAGCACGACGTGCCGCCGCTCGGACGGCGGCGGTCCCCACAACCGCGGCGGGGTCGGCCCGAACAACAGGACCGACGGCGTGCCGAACGCGGTCGCGAGGTGCCCGACGCCCGTGTCGCCGCAGACGACGAGCGCGGCCCCGGCCACCAGCGCGGCCAGTTCCGCCAGGCCGGTCCGCCCGGCCAGCACGGCGTCGTCGCCGAGCCCGGCCGGTTCGGCGATCGACCGGCACAGGTCGCGTTCCCCGGGACCGCCGGTGAGCACGACGCGGTGCCCGGCCGCGGCGAGCGCCCGGACGACGACGGCGAACCGCTCCGGCGGCCAGCGCCGGGCGGGGAACGCCGCGCCCGGGTGCACGACGACGGCGCCCGGGGCGGGGCTGGGACCCGGCGGCACCGGCAGCGCCAGTGCCGAGCGGTCGGCCGGGAGGTGGCCGTACTCGACGAGCCGGCACCAGCGGTCGACCTCGTGCACGTCGTCGCGCCACGCGAGTCCGGGCACGTCGGGGAAGTCCGGGTGGTGGTGGGTGAGCAGCTCCGCGGGGTCGGTCTGCAGGAGGTCGTGGAGGCTCTCCGGCCCGCTGCCGTGCAGGTTGACCGCGAGCTTCGGCGGCGGTCCCGGCCACGCGAGTTCCCCGAGGCCCGGCGTCGGCAGCAGCTCGTCGACCGCGTCGATCAGCTCCACCAGGTCGCGCAGACCCTCGGGGGCGGCCAGCACCAGCCGGTCGTCCGGGTGCGCCGCCCGCAGCGCCCGGAGCGCGGGCACCGCCGTCAGCAGGTCCCCGAGCCCGAGCGCGCGCAGCACGAGAACGGCGGAGCTCACGGCCACGACCCCTCCTCGGATCCGCAGACGACCAGCTCGCGGACTTCCGAGCCGGGCGGCTGCTGCAGCGCGAAGACGACGGTGGCCGCGACGTTTTCGGGCTGGTTGAGCTTGGCGTCCGGCGGCGGCTTGTACTGGTCGGTGCGGTCGTCGAAGAAGTGCGTCCACATCCCGCCGGGGATCAGCAGCGTGACGCCGACGCGGCCGGCCAGTTCCGCGGCGAGCGCGCGGGTGAAGCCGACGACGCCGAACTTCGAAGCGCAGTAGGCGGTCGCGTCGCTCACCGCCTTGATGCCCAGGGTGGACGCCACGGTGACGACCGTGCCGCGCGAGCGTTCCAGGTACGGGAGCGCGGCGCGGACGACGGCCGCGGTGCCGAGCAGGTTCACCTTCACCACCCGCTCCCAGTCCGCGGTGGACACGGTGGACAGCGGACCGCAGGCGTCGGTCCCGGCGGCGGTGAAGACGCCGTCGAGGCCGCCCGCGCGCTCGGCGAGGTCCCGCACCGCCGCTTCCGTCGCGGCGGTGTCGGTCAGGTCGGCTTCGACGTATTCCGCCGGGTCTTCGGGACGGACGCGGTCGAGGACGTACGGGGTGCCGCCCGCCTTGCGGACGGCGTCGACGGTGGCGGCGCCGAGACCGGAGGCACCACCGGTGATCAGGACGTTGCCGAGGGGTCGCATCGCACTCCTTGGAGAATCGGGGTTTCAGGCACCGGCCGCGGCGGCGACCAGCCGGGACGTCGAGTAGCCGGGCACGGTCGGGACGAGGACGACCTCGCCGCCGTGCCGCTGCACGACGGCGCGTTCGGGCAGGTCGGCGGCCGCGTAGTCGCCGCCTTTGACCCACACGTGCGGGCGCAGCCGGTCGAGCACGGCGGTGGGGGAGGGCTCGTCGAAGACGGCGACCGCGTCCACGAAGGACAACGCGGTCAGGAGCCGGGCCCGGTCGCGGTCGCGCACCAGCGGCCGGCCGGGGCCCTTGAGGGCGCGCACCGACTCGTCGGAGTTCAAGCAGACGACGAGCGCGTCGCCCAGCGCGCGGGCCTGCCGCAGCAGGCTGACGTGCCCGGGGTGGAGCAGGTCGAAGCAGCCGCCGGTGGCGATCAGGCGGCCGCCGCCGGTGCGGATGCGGTCGGCGAGCCCGAACGCGTCGGCCGGGGGCTGCGGGTCGGCGACCGGACCGTCGTTCGTGGACAGTGCCGTCGCACCCCCGGCGGCGACGAACCGGGCGGCCGCTTCGACCGCCGTCACGACGGCTTCGGTGACGTCCGCGCCGCCGAGCAGGGCCGCGGTGACCGCGGCGGCGAACCGGTCGCCCGCGCCGCACGTGTCGGGCGCGCTGTGGCCCGGGATCCGCGCCTCGGCGGGGACCGGGACGTTCGTTTCGCCGAGGCCGTCGGCGAGCACCGCGCCGCGGGCGCCGGTGGTGATGGCGACCGCGTCGACGAGCCAGTGCCCGCGCAGCAGCTTGGCGAGCTCGGCCGGGTCCTCGTACCCGGCGAGCACCGCGCCCGCCTCGGCGAGGTTCGGCGTGACCAGCCCGGTGCCCGGCACCGGCTGGGCCCCGCGCGGGTGCGGGTCCCAGACGACGGGGGTGTGCCCGGCACATTCCCGCAGGACCCGCCGGACGTGGGGGTTGCGCGTCAAGCCGCGCCCGTAGTCGGCGACGAGGATCGCGCCCGCCTCGGCGAGCGCTTCGCGGGCCGCGGCGGGCAGCGGGCCGGTGCCGGCGGTGCCGTCGCCGGAATCCAGGCGCAGCAACGACTGCCCGCCCGCGCGGACCCGCGTCTTGCACACCGTCGTGCCGCGCAGCGGCAGCGGCAGCACGGTGACGTCCGGTTCCAGCAGCCCGGTGAGCGCGTGGCCGCCTTCGTCGTCGCCCACCGGCGTGATCAGGACGACCTCGGCCGCGGACCGGGCCGCCAGGAGCGCGGCGAGACCGGCCCCGCCGGGGCGGCGACGGCGGGCGGTGAGGTCGACGACCGGCACCGGCGCCTCGGGGCACAGCCGCTCGGCGGTGCCTTCGGCGTCCACGTCCAGCAAAGTGTCGCCCAGGACGACCAGCGGCTTCACGCGGTCACCCCGAGGGCGTGGTCGAGCGCCGCGCACAGGCCGTGCACCAGCACGAGGTGCATTTCCTGGACGGTCGCGACCGAAGGCGCCTCCACCGTCACGGCGTCGTCGCACAAGGCGGCGAGCGGGTTCGGCGCGGGACCGGTCAGTGCCCAGGTCGTCACACCGAGCTCGTGCGCGGCCTTCGCTGCGGCGACGACGTTCTGGCTGGTGCCGCTGGTGGACAGGCAGACCAGGACGTCACCCGGCCGGCCGTGCGCGTGCACCTGGCGGGCGAAGAGCTCGTGGTCGCCGTAGTCGTTGACGATGGCCGTGGCCGCGGAGGTGTCCGCGTGCAGCGCGATGGCCGAGAGCGGCCGCCGCTCGTCGCGGAACCGGCCGACGAGCTCGCCCGTCAGGTGCTGGGCTTCGGCGGCGCTGCCCCCGTTGCCGCAGGCGAGCAGCCGTCCGTCCGCTTCGAACACCCCGGCGAGGTGCCGTCCCCACGCGGTGATCTTCGGAGCGGATCCCCGGATCCGCCGGGCGGCCTCGGTCAGAGCGGCGAGATGGTCCTCCATCACGGCACCTCCTTCTTCGCCGGCGACGCCGCGCCGGGTCGGGTCGGACGCGGGCGGCGGAGCACGAACGGCCCCAGCGCCAGCAGGTCGATCGGCGCCGAGCCGAAGCACTCGAGCGCGTCGCGGGGCGAGTCGACCATCGGACGGCCCGCCGTGTTGAGACTGGTGTTGATCACGACCGGCAGGCCGGTCCGCCGCTCGAACGCCGCGAGCATCCGGGCCAGCAGCGGGTTTTCGCGGTCTTCGACGGTCTGCACGCGGGCCGTGCCGTCGACGTGCGTGACCGCCGGGATGCGGTCGCGCCAGTCCGCGGCGACGTCGTGCACGAACAGCATGTACGGGCTCGGGAGCGGGCCCCTGGTGAAGATCCCGGCCGCCCGCTCCGCCCGCACCATCGGCGCCACCGGGCGGAACTGCTCGCGTCCCTTGACGTCGTTGAGGCGTTCCAGGTTCGCCTCGCGGCCGGGGTGGGCCAGCAGCGACCGGTGCCCGAGCGCCCGCGGGCCGAATTCGGCCCGGCCCTGGAACCACGCGATCACCTGGTCGTCCGCCAGCGCCTCGGCCACCGTCTCGGCGACGTCGCCGGGACGTTCGTAGGGCAGCTTCGCCTTGACGAGGATCTCTTCGAGCTCTTCGTCGGTCCATTCGCGACCCAGCCCGGCATCGCCCATCGGCGCGCCGCGTTCCCCGGCTTCGGCGGCCAGCTGCAGGGCCGCGCCGAGCGCGGTGCCCGCGTCCCCGGCGGCGGGTTGCACCCAGATCCGGTCGAACGGGCCTTCGGCGTGCAGGCGGGTGTTGGCGACGCAGTTGAGGGCGATCCCGCCGGCCAGCGCCAGATCGCGCTGGCCGGTGGCGTCGTGCAGCCAGTCCGCGAGCTCCAGCAGGACGTCTTCGAGGACCTTTTGGACGCTCGCGGCGAGATCGGCGTGCCGCCGGGTCAGCTCCTCGCCCGCTTCGCGGCGCGGGGCCAGCTCCGCCAGGTGCACGCCGTGGGCGCGGAACCCGCCGTCGCCGGTGACGTGGACGTGCTCGCACAGTTCGTCGAGGTATTCGGGCTTGCCGTAGGAAGCCAGCGCCATCACCTTGTACTCGTCGCTGGAGCGGGCGAAGCCGAGGTGTTCGGTCAGGTCCTCGTAGAGCAGGCCGAGCGAGTGCGGAAGCCGTTGCGCCGCAAGCTCTTTGCACCGCCCGTCGCGGTATTCGCCTGCCAGGTACGACGTGCTTTCGCCGCGGCCGTCGGCGACGAGCACGGCGCAGTCGCCGAACGGCGCGGCGAGCGCGGCCGAGGCGGCGTGCGCCACGTGGTGCCGGACGAACTTGACGATCCCCGGGTCGAGCTCGGGCAGAGCGGACTTGAGGAACAGCGGCGCCCGCCGGGCGAATTCGGTCCGCAGTTCCTCCCCGCTCGGGTCGTGGCCGGGCAGGCCCGGCTCGACCAGCGCGGGGTCGTAGGAGTAGCCGACCGCGTCGAGGTCCTTCGCGGACAGTCCCGCCCGCTCGAGGCACCAGGCCGCGGCTTGGGCGGGTTGTTCCCAGGTGGAGAACGGGACTGCTTGCTTGCCGTGCTTGCGGCGGCTGAAGCGTTCTTCTTCCGCCGCGGCGACGACCTCGCCGTCCACGACCAGCGCGGCGGCCGGGTCGTGGAACACGGCGTTGATCCCGAGGATGCGCATCGACCTGCCCTGGCGTCCGGTGCGGACTCCTGCGGCCCGCGTTCGCCTATAGCGCTACCCGGCGAAGTCACCCATAAACGAATTGCCTGGGCGTCGCTACTCAGCGCAGCGACGCCCGGCCGAACCACGCCGCGGTGCGGCGGAGGCCGTCGTCGGCGTCGACCTTAGGGGCCCAGCCCAGGACCTCGCGCGCGAGCGAGATGTCGGGACAGCGGCGCTTCGGGTCGTCGACGACGGCGTCGATCTCCTCGATGGGGGAACCGGACCCGGTGATCTCCTTGATCCGCTCGGCGACCTGGCGGACGGTCAGCTCGTGCGGGTTGCCGAGGTTCACCGGCCCGGGGTGGCCCGAGCGCGCGAGCTCCAGGAGGCCGCGGACGGTGTCCTCGACGTAGCAGATGGAGCGCGTCTGCTCGCCGGTACCGGTGACCGTGATCGGCTCGCCCTTGAGCGCCTGGTCGACGAACGCCGGGATCATCCGGCCGTCGTGGGCGCGCATGCCGGGGCCGTAGGTGTTGAAGATCCGCGCGATGCCGGTGTCGACGCCGTGTTCGCGCCGGTAGGCCGACGTCAGGGCTTCGGCGTAGCGCTTGGCTTCGTCGTACACGCTGCGCGGCCCGATCGGGTTGACGTTGCCCCAGTACTGCTCGCGCTGCGGGTGTTCCAGCGGGTCGCCGTAGACCTCGCTGGTGGACGCGAGGACGAACCGGGCACCGTCGCGGCGAGCCAGCTCGAGGGCGTTCTCGGTGCCGTGGGACCCGGCGCGCAGGGTCTCGATCGGCAGCGCGAGGTAGTCGCGCGGGGACGCCGCCGAAGCCAGGTGGAAAACGACGTCGGCCCGGCAGTTCAACGGCATCGGCCGGGTGACGTCGTGGCGCACGAACCGGAACCGCTCGTGGCGGAGCAGGCCGTCCAGGGTGTCCGCCGAGGACGTCGCCAGGTTGTCCACGGCGATCACTTCGAGGCCTTCGCCGAGCAGCAGCTCGCACAGGTGCGCGCCGACGAAGCCGGCACCCCCGGTCACCACCGCTCGTCCGAACTGCCTGGTCACTCCCGGATTCGTCATGCCGTGGCGGCTACCCGGCGGTACCGGTGGCAAACCCGTGTAAGGCCACCGCGAGCGGGTACGCGGCGCTCCATGCGAGTTCTGCTCACCGGATGGGCCAGTTTCCTGCACGGCGAAGCGACCGCGGGTGACGTCCTCAGCTTGCACGCGGCGGGGGCCGCGCTCGAGCGGGAGGGGATCGGCTACGACGTCGCCTGGAGCCCCGGGTTCCGCCCCGGCGCCCGGCACCTGCCGGACGCGCCGCCCGCGGACTACACGCACCTCGTGTTCGCCTGCGGGCCGGTGCACGGGCCGCAGGTGCGTTCGCTGCACGAGCGGTACGCGGGGTGCCGCCGGATCGCCGTCGGCGTGTCCGTCCCCGATCCGGACGACCCGGCGGTGACCGGGTTCCACCGGGTCCTCCCGCGCGACGACGGCCGCACGCCGGACCTTTCCCTGGCGGCTTCCGTGGCGAAGACCCCGGTGCTCGGCGTGGTCCTCGCGCCGCACCAGCCGGAATACGGCGGCGCGGGCCGCCACGACGAGGTCCACGCGGCGCTGACCGGCTGGCTCGCCGGGCTCGACTGCGCCCGCGTGCCCCTGGACACCCGCCTGGCGCACGCCGACTGGGAGCGGTGTTCGACGCCCGGCCAGTTCGTTTCCGCACTGTCCGCGATGGACGCCGTGGTGACCACCCGGCTGCACGGACTGGTGCTCGGGCTCAAGGCGGGGGTGCCGGTGGTCGCCGTCGACCCGGTCGACGGCGGCGGGAAGGTGACCGCGCAAGGCGCGGCGCTCGGCTGGCCGGTGCTCGCCGCCGAGGACGCCGTCGACGCCGAACTGCTCGACGCCCGGCTGAAGTGGTGCCTGTCGGGCCAGGCCGCCGTCGACCCGCCCGTCCCGTCGCTGGCCGGTTTCGTCGAGGCGCTGGTGGGGGAGCGGTGAGCGCGCGCACGACCGTCGTCATCGCCACCCGCGACCGCGCGGCCGAGCTGGCGCGCACCCTGGACCGGCTGTCCGCGTTGGACCCCGTGCCGCCGGTCGTCGTGCTGGACAACGCTTCCTCGGACGGGACCGCCGAGGTCGCCGGGGGGTACGCGAACGTGCGCGTGATCCGGCTGCCGCGCAACCTCGCCGCCGCCGCCCGCACCCTCGGCGTCGTCGTGGCCGAAACGCCCTACGTGGCCTTCAGCGACGACGATTCGTGGTGGGCGCCGGACGCGCTGCCCGAAGCCGAACGCATCTTCGACGAGCACCCGCGGACCGGGCTGCTGGCCGCGCGCACCCTGGTCGGCCCGGAAAACCGGGACGACCCGGTGACGCCAGAGCTCGAGCGCAGCCCGCTGGGCCACCCCGACGGCGCGCCCGGGCCACTGGTCCTCGGGTTCCTCGCCTGCTCGGCGATCGTGCGCCGCAAGGCGTACCTGCAGACCGGCGGCTTCAGCCCGCTGCTGCACTTCGGCGCGGAGGAGCAGCTGCTGGCCTACGACCTGGCCGCGCACGGCTGGGAAGTCTGCTACGTCGGGCACCTGCGGGCCCACCACCACCCGTCGCGGTCGCGGCCGCCGTCGTCGTGGCGCCGCCGCGCCGAACTGCGCAACCGGCTGCTCATCGCGGTGCTGCGCCGGCCGCCGCGGGTCTGCCGCCGGGAGGTGGCGCGGACGCTCGTCGCGGCGCCGCGGGCCGTGCTCGGCGCGGTGGCCCGGCTGCCGCGGGCGCTCGGGCACCGCCGCGTGCTGCCCGCCCACGTCGAACTCCAGGCCCGGACGCTGGAAAGGACCGCCGAATGGCGCGAATCTCGGTCGTGATCATCACCTGCAACCGCTGTGCGCAGTTGCGGGAAACGTTGGCGCACATGACGTCCCTTCCCGACAGCCCGCCGATCTTCCTGGCGGACAACGGGTCCGCGGACGGCACGGCGGACATGGTCGCCCGGGAATTCCCCGGCGTCTGCCTGTTCCGGCTGGCGGAGAACCTCGGCGCGGTGGCCCGGAACGTCGCCGTCGAAGCGGTGACGACGCCGTACGTCGCCTTCTGCGACGACGACACGACGTGGCAGCCGGGCTCGCTGACCCGCGCCGCGGACATCCTGGACGCCCACCCCGGCCTCGGTTCGGTGACCGGCCGGTGCCTGGTCGAGCCGGGCCTGGCCGAGGACCCGATCACGCCGGAGCTGCGCGAGTCCCCGGTGCCGGGGCCGGACTGGCTGCCCGGACCGGCGCTGCTCGGCATCATGGCCGGGCTGACCGCGGTGCGGGTCAGCGCGTTCCGCGAGGTCGGCGGCTTTTCACCGCGGATGTGGCTCGGCGGGGAGGAAGAACTGTTCGCTTTGGACCTCGCCGCGCGCGGCTGGTGGATGTGCTGGGCGGAGGACGTGGTGATCCACCACGCGCCGTCGAAGCTGCGCGACCCGCGGCACCGCCGACGGCTCGGCATCCGCAACACGCTGTGGACGCTCCTGCTCCGCCGCCCCTGGCCCGCCGTCTTCCGCCGCGGCCGGGACGTGCTGCGCTCGGCACCCCGCGACCGGGCAACCCTGGCGGCCCTCGGCGACGTAGTCCGCGGCCTCCCGTGGGTGCTCGCCCAGCGCCGCGTGGTCCCCGCGCAGGTCGAGCACGGCCTGCGTCTCCTGGAGGCACCCCAGCGCGCGTCCCAGGCCCGCCGCTACGTGGGCTGAACGTGCTGAAGGGGACTTTCCTGTCATGTGATGACAGGAAAGTCCCCTTCAGCGCACCAGATGCCGGCACCGTCCCCTTCAGGTCAGCGGGCCTCGGCGGTGGCCGCGGGCTCGGGGACCAGCTTGTGGTAAGCCCGCAGCGTGTCGGCGGCGACGCGGTCCCACGAGTAGCGGGCGCTCGCGCGGTCGTGGCCGGCGGCCCCGAAGGTCTGGCCGAGCGCCGGGTTGTCGAGCAGCCGCCGTACCCGGGACGCGAGCTCCCTCGGCTCGCGCGGGCGGACGAGCAGCCCGGTGACGCCGTCGACGACCGTGTCGGTCAGGCCGCCCACCGCGGTCGCGACCACCGGGACACCGCACGCCATCGCTTCCAGCGGCACGATCCCGAACGGCTCGTACCACGGCGTGCAGACGACGGCGTCGGCCGAGCGCAGCAGGGCGGGCATGTCCGCCCGGGACACCTGACCCGGCCAGCGGACGCGGCCGCCGACGCCGAGGCGGTCGGCGAGCTCACGCAGCCGCCGCGCCTCCGGATCCTGGGAAAGCCGGCCGCGCTCGGGGCCGCCCGCGATGACGAGCTCGGTGCCGGGCAGCTCCGCGAGCGCGGTGATCGCGGTGTCGAACCCCTTGCGCGGGACCAGCCGGCCCACGGCGACCAGCCGGTGCGGCGCCCGGCGGTGGGCGACCGGCCCGTCCGCGGTGAACCGCCCGAGGTCGACGCCACAAGGGACGATCGAGATCCGCGACCGCGGTACGCCGAGCCGGGACAGTTCGAAGACCTCGTCCGAGCAGGTGGCGAGCACCCGCCCGGCCTGCCGCCCGATGATCCGCTCGAGCCGGATCCGGTCGGCCGGGCTCGTGTCCTTGTCACCCTGGTAGCGCTTCTTGACCACGCCCAGCGCGTGGAAGGTCTGCGCGACCGGGGTGCCGGTCGCGCCCGCCGCGAGGGCGGTCGCGAGCCCCGACATCCAGAAGTGCGCGTGCGCCAGGTCCGGCCGCTCGGCCGTCCACCGGTCGCGCAGGAACCCGCCGAACTCGCCCATGTAGGGCAGCAGGTGGTCCTTCGGCTCCTTGCGCGCCGGCCCGGCGGGGACGTGCACGACGCGGAACCCCTGCTCGGTCCGGACCTCCGGCGGCTCGTCGCGGCTCTCCCGGCGCGTGTAGACGGTGACGTCGTGCCCGGCCCGCGTGAGCGCGGCCGACAGCTCCGCCACGTGCACGTTCTGGCCGCCGGCGTCGGCTTCCCCCAGCGCGGCCAGGGGATTGGCGTGCTCGGACACCATCGCGATCTTCATCGGTGCGACGTTCCTCTCGGGGTCAGCGGGCCGTCTCGGCGAGGAGGTGGTCCCAAGCGGTCAGGAAAGCGCGGAGCCCGTGGTGCCTCAGCGCGTGCTCGCGGGCGTTCTTGCCGGCGAGCACGGCGTAGTCGGGTTCGTGCAGCAGCTCGCGGAATCCGCGGGCCAGCACCGAAACGTCGGTGGAGACCACGCCCGCGTCGGGCGGCACCGCCGCCACCGCCTCCGTGGCGGCGAAGACGACGACCGGCATCGCGAGGTGCATCGCCTCCAGCAGGGACAGGCCCAGCGACGTCCAGCGCGCGGTGTGGAGGAAGACGCGGCGGCGGGCGATCTCGTCGTGCAGCCGGGGCACCGGCACGTCGCCCCGCCCGCGCAACGGCGGGCCGAGCTCCTCGGTGCCCATGCCGAACACGTCGACCGGCGCGGTGCCGGCGAGCGTGCCGAGCAGGTCCGAGCCCGTGACGCGCCGGCGGCGCACGGGCTCGTTGATCATCGACACGCCGGCGGCGATCTCCCCGGTGTAGCGCGCGCCGGGGTCCGGAATGCCGTGGGGAACGACGGTGACCGGCGCGCGCCCGCAGTCCCACATCGCCGCGTTGAAGTGCGTCACGTGCGCGACGGTGATGTCGGAGCGCCCGGCCAGCGGGTGCTCGCTCGACGCGGCGTACGGCCGGGGCGCGTTGTGTTCGACGTAGACGGACGGCACGCCCAGCCGCGCGGCCAAGTCCAGCTCTTCCGGGCGTTGCAGGACGACGACGTCGGGCTCGGCCTCGGCCAGCCGGTCCAGCGGCACCTCGGTCACCGACGGCCAGTCCCGCCCGGCTTTTCCCAGGCCCCACGGCGCGCCGTCGGGGGACACCGGCAAGAGGTATTCGTGGCGGCCGCGGACGAAAGCGTCGGTCCACGAGCCGTGGACGTGCCAGAGCAGTACTCTCAGGCGCCGGGAGCCGGGATCGGTCATGTCCTCCTGGTTTCCCGGACACCGCCGGTTAAACGTCCGGCCGCCACGGGTACCCGGCTCGTGGGCGGCCGGGCGGCGAAGAAGGGATTTCCAGCGATGCGGTTCACCCCACGGGGTACGCGGTTCTTCGACTTGCTCACCGATGCCGCGAGAAACCTGGTGACCGCGAGCGCGCTCCTGCGCGAGCTGGTGGCCGCGCGTCCCGAAGACCGGGAAGCGCTCGCCAAGCGCCTGCACGAGGTCGAACACCAGGGTGACGAGCTGACGCACACGATCATGGTCGAGCTGAACAGCTCGTTCGTGACGCCGTTCGACCGCGAGGACATCCAGGCCCTCGCCGGCAAGCTCGACGACGTCCTCGACTTCATGGACACCGCGGCCGACCTGGCGGTGCTGTACCGCATCGAGGCGTTCCCGCCGGGCACGGACGTGCTGGTCCGCGTGCTGTGTCGCTGCGCGGAGCTGACCGCGTCGTCGATGCCGGGCCTGGCGAAGGTCGGCGACCTCGAGCCGTACTGGATCGAGGTCAACGAGCTCGAGAACGAGGCCGACCGCATCTACCGCCGGATCCTGGCGCACCTGTTCGAACCGGGCGGCGACGCCCTCGAGGTGCTGAAGACCAAGGAAGTCGTCGAGCAGTTCGAGCTCGCCGCCGACGCCTTCGAGCACGTGGCCGACGTGGTGCAGACCATCGCGGTCAAGGAGTCCTAGTGACGGGGACGGCCGCCCTGGTCACGGTGATCGTGCTGACGCTCGTCTTCGACTACACCAACGGCTTCCACGACGCGGCGAACGCGATCGCCAGCGCGGTGTCGACCCGCGCCTTGACCCTGCGGGCCGCGCTGGTGCTGGCGGCGGTGATGAACCTGGCCGGCGCGCTGCTGTCCACCGGGATCGCCGCGACGGTGGCCAAGGGCATCATCGACGTCCCGGCCGGGCCGGACGCGCTCACCGTGGTCTTCGCCGCGCTGGTCGGCGCGATCACCTGGAACCTGATCACGTGGTACTTCGGCCTCCCGTCGTCGTCATCGCACTCGCTGATCGGCGGCATGGTCGGCGCCGCGCTGGCGGCGGCGAGCACGGTGCACTGGGCGGGGATCGCCGAGAAGGTGCTGATCCCGATGGTGGCTTCGCCGCTGCTCGGGCTGATCCTGGGCTACGCGGCGATGCTGGCGGCGCTGTGGCTGCTGCGCCGGGCGAACCCGCACCGCAGCGGCCGGGTGTTCCGCCGCTTCCAGATCGTCTCGGCTTCGGCGCTCGCGCTCGGCCACGGCCTGCAGGACGCGCAGAAGGGCATGGGCGTGATCGTGCTCGCCCTGGTGGCGGCGGGCCAGCAGTCGACGTTCGCGGTCCCGATGTGGGTGACGCTCCTGTGCGCGGCGGCGTTGTCGCTGGGCACCTATTCGGGTGGTCTGCGGATCATGCGCACGCTGGGCCGCCGGGTGTTCCCGCTGGACCCGCCGCACGGCTTCGTGGCGGAGTCGGTGGCCTCGTCGGTGCTGTACGTGACGGCGTTCGCGGTGAAGGCCCCGATCTCGACGACCCACGTGATCACGGCGGCGATCATGGGCGTGGGCGCGACCCGGAGGCTCTCGGCGGTGCGCTGGGGCATCGCCAGGGACATCGTCCTGGGCTGGGTCCTGACCTTCCCGGCGGCCGCCGCGGTGGCCGCGGCGGTGTACCTGGTGGCGGACCTGCTCACCTGACCCGGGTGCCGGGTGGACCCGCGGTGTCTTGAATGAGTCATTCAGGACCTCCGGTGTCCTGAATGACTCATTCAAGACGTCGGTGCCGCAGGACAGGACCTCCTCGCCCGTTGCGGGTGGCCGGCCCGCTCACCTGACCCGCGTTTGCCCTCCCCGCCGCCGGGAAACCGGGGGCGAGAACCGTCCGCGGAAAAGGGAGGGCCATGAAGGCAGTCACCTGGCACGGCAAACGCGACGTCCGCGTCGACGAGGTGCCGGACCCGAAGATCGAGGAGGACACCGACGCCGTCATCCGGGTGACCTCCACCGGCATCTGCGGCTCCGACCTGCACCTCTACGAAGTGCTCGGCGCGTTCATGACCGAAGGCGACATCCTCGGCCACGAGCCCATGGGTGTCGTCGAGGAGGTCGGCGCCGGGGTGACGCACATCAAGCCCGGCGACCGCGTCGTGATCCCCTTCAACATCTCCTGCGGCCACTGCTGGATGTGCGACCGCGGGCTGCAGTCGCAGTGCGAAACCACCCAGGTCACCGACCAGGGCAAGGGCGCCGCGCTGCTCGGGTACACCAAGCTCTACGGCCAGGTCCCCGGTGGCCAGGCCGAGTACCTGCGCGTCCCGCAGGCCCACTACGGCCCGATCAAGGTGCCGGACGGCCCGCCGGACGAGCGGTTCGTCTACCTCTCCGACGTCGTGCCCACCGCGTGGCAGGCCGTCGAGTACGCGAACGTGCCCCGGGACGGGACCGTCGTCGTCTTCGGCCTCGGGCCGATCGGGCAGATGAGCGCCCGGATCGCGCGGCACCGCGGGGCCGGGCAGGTGATCGGGGTCGACCTCGTGCCCGAGCGGCTCGCGCGGGCTCGCGAACACGGGGCCGTCGCGGTGGACACTCGCGACCACAAGCAGATCGGTGACCACATCCGCGGTCTCACCGGCGGCCGGGGCGCCGACTCGGTGATCGACGCCGTCGGCATGGAGGCCCATGGGGCGCCCGTCGGGAAACTGGCGCACGATCTGGTCAACCTGCTTCCGCAGGCGATCGGCGCGAAGATCACCGAGAAGGCGGGCATCGACCGGCTGAGCGTGCTGTACGCGGCCATCGACAGCGTCCGCCGCGGCGGCACGATCTCGCTGTCGGGCGTCTACGGCGGGATGGTCGACCCGATCCCGATGATGGAGCTGTTCGACAAGCAGGTCCAGCTGCGGATGGGGCAGGCCAACGTCCGGCGCTGGATCGACGACATCATGCCGGTGCTCACCGCCGACGGTGATCCGCTCGGCGTCGAGGGCTTCGCCACTCACAAGCTGCCCCTGCGGGACGCGCCGCGCGCGTACGAGATCTTTCAGAAGAAGCTCGACGGCGCCCAGAAGATCCTGCTGCAGCCGACCGCCTAGACCCCGGGGAGGAGCCAGCCGTTGCGAGCCGTCACCTCGCTGCCGCACGAAATCGTCGTCGAAGACCACGTCCGGATCCCCGCGTCCGACGGGACTGTGCTGTCCGCCCGCGTCTGGCGGCCGGTCTCGTCGGACGCCGAGCCGGTGCCGGCGATCCTGGAGTACATCCCTTATCGCAAAAGGGATCTCACCGCGCCGCGCGACGCGATCCACCACCCCTACCTCGCCGGGCACGGGTACGCCTGCGTGCGCGTGGACATCCGCGGCACCGGCGAGTCCGAAGGCGTTCTGGCCGACGAGTACCTCGAACGCGAGCAGCTCGACGCCGAGGACGTCCTGGCGTGGATCGCCGAGCGGCCGTGGTGCACCGGCGACACCGGCATGATGGGGATTTCCTGGGGTGCGTTCGCCGCGTTGCAGGTGGCGGCGCGGAAACCGCCGAGCCTGCGCGCCATCGTGATCTCCTCGTTCACCGACGACCGGTTCGCCGACGACATGCACTACATGGGCGGCTGCCTGCTCTCGGACAACGTCGCCGAGTCCGGCACCATGTTCGCCTACGCCACGCTGCCGCCCGACCCCGCGGTCGTCGGCGAGCGGTGGCGGGAGATGTGGCTGGAGCGGCTGGAGAACTGCAGCCTGTGGATCGGGAACTGGCTCGAGCACCAGCGCCGCGACGACTACTGGCGGCACGCCTCGATCTGCGGGAACTACCATGACGTCCAGGTGCCGGTGCTGGCCTCCAGCGGCTGGGCCGACGGCTACTCCAACGCCGTCATCCGGTTGCTGGCGCACCTCGACGTGCCGCGGCGCGGGCTGATCGGGCCGTGGTCGCACAAGTACCCGCACCTCGGCGAGCCCGGCCCGGCGATCGGCTACCTCCAGGAAGTCGTGCGGTGGTGGGACCACTGGCTGCGCGGCGAGGACAACGACGCCATGGACGGCCCGATGTTGCGGACGTGGATGCAGGAGAGCGTGCCGCCCTCGACGTCCTACGAGGACCGGCCCGGCCGCTGGGTCGGCGAAGCCACCTGGCCGTCGCCGCACGTGAAGCCGCAGCAGCTGCCGCTGGCGCCGCACCGGCTCGCGCGGCCGGGCGAGACCGTCGAAGACGAAGCGCTGACGGTGTCTTCCCCGCTTTCGGTGGGGCAGTTCTCCGGGAAGTGGGCGTCCTACAGCGCCCCGCCCGACCTGCCCTACGACCAGCGGGAAGAGGACGGCGGGTCCCTCGTGTTCGACACCGACGTGCTCACCGAGCGGTGCGAGATCCTCGGCTCGCCGGTGGTGCGGCTGGAGGTCTCCGCCGACCAGCCGGTCGCGATGGTCGCGGCGCGGCTCTCCGACGTCGCCCCGGACGGCCGGGCCACCCGCGTCACCTACGGGCTGCTCAACCTGACCCACCGCGACGGCCACGACGAGCCGGCGCCGATGGAGCCGGGGCAGCGGTGCGCGGTGGAGATCGAGCTGAACGCCGTCGCGCAGGCTTTCCCGGCGGGGCACCGGATCCGGCTGTCACTGTCCACTTCGTACTGGCCGCTGGCCTGGCCGCCGCCGACGCCGGTGCTGCTGGCGGTCCACACCGGGCACAGCGCGCTCGAGCTGCCGGTCCGGCCGGTCGCCGAGCCGGACGAGCTGCCCGCCCGGCCGTTCGGCGAACCCGAAGGCGCGCCGCCGATGGCCGTGACCGCGGTGACGCCGGGGGAGCAGCGCTGGACCGTCTCCCGTGACCTCGTCGACTACCAGTCGGCGCTGGACATCGTGAAGGACGCCGGGACCGTGCGCTTCGACGACCTCGACCTGGCGGTCACCCGGGACGTCCGCGAGCGCTACACCTGGGTCGCCGACGACTTCCGCTCGCCAGTGGCGGAAACCGCGTGGGAGGTCACCTTCGCCCGCGGCGAGTGGCTGGCCCGCAGCGAGACCCGCACCCGGGTGTCCTGCACGGACACCGAATTCGTCATCGACGCGCAGCTCGACGGCTACGAAGGGGCCCGGCGGATCGTCTCGCGCAACTGGCACCGGCGGATTCCCCGCGACCTGGTTTGAGTTTCGGCGCCGCACCCGCGGGTAAGCGGTGCGGGTGCGGATCGTGATCACCGGTGCCACCGGGAACGTCGGAACGGCCTTGCTGGCCGCCCTCGAGCCCGGTCACGACGTGACCGGGCTGGCGCGGCGGCTGCCGGACACGACGGCCGAGCCGTACCGCTCGGCCGCCTGGTGCGCGCTCGACGTCGGCGACCGCGGCGCCGAGCGGGAGCTGACCGCGCTGTTCGAAGGCGCGGACGCCGTCGTCCACCTCGCCTGGGCCATCTCACCGGTGCGCGGCGACCCGCCGATGTGGCGCACCAACGACCACGGCACCCGGCACGTGCTCGCCGCGGCGGCCGCCGCCGGGGTGCCACACCTGGTCGTCGCGTCTTCGGTGGCCGCCTACGGGCCCGCGCCGCGCTGGGACAAGGTGAGCGAATACCACCCGTGCACCGGGATCGCGCACAGCGCCTACAGCCGCGGGAAAGCCGCGCTGGAGTCCCTGCTGGACCGGTTCGAGGCGCGGCACCCGGAGATCGGCATCGCCCGGCTCCGGCCGTGCGCGATCCTGCAGCGGCGCGCGGCGGGCGAGTTCGCCCGCTGGCTGCTCGACCCGGCGGTGCCCGCCCGGTTCGCCGGCGGGCGGCGGCTGCCGGTTCCGCTGTGGAACGACCTGCGTGCCCAGGCGGTGCACACCTCCGACGTCGCCGAGGCGATCCGGCTGGTCCTCGCCACCGGCTACACCGGCCCGGTCAACCTGGCCGCGCCCGGCGTCCTCGACGCCGACGAACTGGCCGCCGTCCTCGGGGGAACCCGGCTCCCGGTGCCGAAGCCGCTCGCGCGCGCGGTGGTTCACGCGGCCTGGGCGAGCGGAGTGCTCCCGGTGCACCCCGGCTGGCTCGAACTCGCCGACCGCGCGGCCCTCGCGGACACCACGGTGGCGGAGACCGTCCTGGGCTGGCAACCTCGGTATGACGCCGCGTCCGCGATCGCCGAACTGGTCGCCGGGCTGCGCTCGGGTGCGGGGGCGGCGAGCCCGCCCCTGGCGCCGCCGCGCGGTTCCGGGGTACTGGCCCGGCTCCGCTCGCTCACGCGGGCCGGGCCGAGCCACCAGTCGCAAGCCTGACCAGCAGGAGGGCCAGTGGGAACGGAAGCCTTCGACGCCGTGGTGATCGGCGCCGGGCACAACGGGCTGGTGGCGGCTAACCTGCTGGCCGACGCCGGCTGGTCGGTCCTCGTCCTGGAGGCGACCGAGCACCCGGGCGGCTCGGTCCGGACGGCCGAGGTGACCGAACCGGGCTTCCGCAACGACCTGTTCAGCGCGTTCTACCCGCTTTCCGCGGTGTCGCCGGTGATCAAGGGGCTGCGGCTGGCGGAGCACGGCCTGCGCTGGCGGCACGCCCCCGACGTCCTCGCGCACGTGCTGCCCGACGACCGGTGCGCGGTGCTCTCGCGTGACCTCGACCGCACGGCCGCGTCGGCCGACGAGTTCGCCCCGGGCGACGGCGACGCTTGGCGGCGGCTGTTCGAGCAGTGGCGGGAAATCCGCGAGCCGCTGGTGAACGCGCTGTTCACGCCGTTCCCACCGGTCCGCCCGGCGCTGAAGCTGCTGCGCCGCACCGGAACGGGGGACGCGCTGCGGCTGGCGCGCATGCTGACGCTGCCGGCGCGCCGGTTCGGCGACGAGCTGTTCGGCGGCGAGGGCGCGAAGCTGCTCGTGGCGGGGAACGCCGCGCACAGCGACCTTTCCGTCGACAACGCGGGCAGCGCGGTGTTCGGCTGGCTGCTCGCGATGATCGGGCAGGACGAAGGCTTCCCGGTGCCCGAAGGCGGTGCAGGCGAACTGGTCGCGGCGCTGGTCCGGCGGCTGGAGTCGCGCGGCGGACAGGTCCACTGTGGACGGCCGGTGCGGGAGGTCCTCGTCGGCGGCGGCCGCGCGCTGGGCGTGCGGGACGCCGCCGGTGACCCGGTCCGGGCGCGCAAGGCCGTGCTCGCCGACGTGCCGGCGCCGGTGCTGTACCGCGAGCTGGTGGGGGAGCAGTGGCTGCCGTCCCGGCTGGTCGAGGACCTCACGAAGTTCGAGTGGGACAGTGGAACGGTCAAAGTGGACTGGGCGCTGTCCGGCCCCATCCCGTGGACGGCCGAAGGCGCCCGCGGCGCGGGCACGGTCCACCTCGGCACGGACCTCGACGGGCTCGCGGCGTTCGGCGGCGAACTCGCCCGCGGCCGGACCCCGCGCCGCCCGTTCCTGCTGCTGGGCCAGATGACCACGACCGACCCGACGCGCTCGCCGTCCGGGACCGAAGCGGCGTGGGCGTACACGCACGTGCCGCGCGGGACGATGGAGAACCGGTCGGCGCTGGAGCGGCGGGCGAAGCGGATCGAGGAGACGGTCGAAGCCAGCGCGCCGGGGTTCACCGGGCTGATCAAAGCGCGGTACGTGCAGGGGCCGGTCGAACTGGCCGGGCACAACCCGGGCCTGGTGGGCGGTGCGATCAACGCCGGAACGACGGCGATCCACCAGCAGCTGTTCTTCCGGCCGGTGCCGGGCACGGGCCGGGCCGACACCCCGGTCGACCGGCTGTTCCTGGCGGGCGCGTCGGCCCACCCCGGAGGCGCGGTCCACGGCGGCCCGGGCGCCAACGCGGCCCGCGCGGCCCTGGCCCGCTCCGGCCCGCTCGGCGGCGGCTACGCGGCGGTGATCCGCGCGGCCCACCGCGCGATCTACAGCTGACCCGCCCGCTCGTGAGTGTTCAGTCGGGTTAGAACCCGACTGAACACCCACGACCAGCCGCGCAAGACCTAGGGGCGGGGGTGGCCTTCCTTCGCGCGGGCGTACTTGCCGGTGGCCAGGTCGGCGAGGCGGGCGAGGGATTCGGTGTTGCGGGGCTTGATGATCAGCGCTTGCACCGCCTCCGGCAGCACCTTGCCGACGCCGCGCATCGCGTGCTCGGTCATCCGGACCAGCGTGGCCCCTTCGCCGTGCGGGACGAGCGTCAGCCCGACCGCCGCCGCGCCCAGGGGCCAGCCGCGGGCCTCCAAGGACAGCGACAGGCCCGGTTCCACCGCCCGGACCACGGTGACGTCCTGGATGTGCACCGGCCACGGGCCGACGCTGTGGTGGATCCGGGAGCCGACCGCCGGCCAGTCGTGGTCGACGTCGCGGATGTGCGAGCTGCCGACCACCCAGCCCGCGTAGAGCCAGCCGTCGGCGAGCACGTCGAACACGGCGTCGGGTGGTACGTCGATCACGCGGCTGACCTCGGTCACGGGAATCCTCCTGGTCGTCGGGACGCAGGGGGAATACCCAGTGCCGGACGGGGTATGCCATCGCCGACGAAAGCGGAGGTGGCGATGGCGGCGAAGCGGCACGAAGAGCCCGAAGGTCCCGAGGACCTGTCCAAGCGGTCGTGGCGGGCGGTGCTCAAGCGCACGTTCAAGCAGTTCGGCCGCGACAACGTGACCGACTGGGCGGCCGCACTGACCTACTACGGCGTGCTGTCGATGTTCCCGGGCGTCATCGTGCTCACGTCGCTGCTCGGCCTGCTCGGCCCGGACAAGATCCAGGCCGTGATCGACAACGTCCAGCAGGTCGTCCCGGGACAGGGCAAGGACATCCTCGTCGGCGCGATCAAGGAGCTGGCGGGCTCGCGCGGCCTGGCCGGGCCGCTGGCGATCATCGGCCTGCTGGGCGCGCTGTGGTCGGCTTCCGGCTACGTCGGCGCGTTCATGCGGGCGTCGAACGCGATCTACGGCATGCCGGAGGGCCGTCCGGTGTGGAAGGTGGTGCCGATCCGGGTGCTGCTGACGATCGGGATCGTCGTGCTGCTGGCGTTGTGCGCACTGGGCGTGGTGGCGACGGGCGCGGTCGCGCGCCGGCTGGGTGACCTGATCGGCCTCGGCTCGACCGGGGTGCTGGTGTGGGAGATCGCGAAGTGGCCGGTGATCGCGCTGCTGGTCAGCCTGGCGTTCGCGTTGCTGTACTGGGTGGGCCCGAACGTGCGGCAGCCGGGCTTCAAGTGGCTGACGCCGGGTGGGCTGGTGGCGGTGCTGCTGTGGGTGCTGGCGTCGGCCGGATTCGCGCTGTACGTCGCGAACTTCGGTTCGTACAACAAGACTTACGGTTCGCTGGCGGGCGTGATCGTGTTCCTTGTATGGTTGTGGATCTCGAACCTGGCTGTGTTGCTGGGCGCCGAACTCGACGCCGAGCTCGCCCGGAGCCGCAGCATCGAAGCGGGGCGGGACGAGGACCAGGGGGAGCCCTTCCTGCCGCCGCGGGACACCAGGGCGATGGACGAAGACGAGGCCGCGGACGTGGCGCGCGAGACGGAACGGAGCTGACCGGATGGCCGCCCGCATCACCGGACTGGTGCTGGACTGCCACGACCCCGACCGCCTGGCGGAGTTCTGGTGCGCGGCGCTCGGCTACGAGGTGATCGGCCACGAGCCCGACGGCCTCGAGCTGGGCGTCCCGGGCGTCCCGCTGGGCGAGGGCCCCCCGACGCTGGTACTGGCCCGCACGGACGACCCCCGCCGCGGCAAGCTCCCGCTCCACGTGGACGTGAACCCGGAGGGCGCCGACCAGGAGACGGAGCTGCAACGCCTGCTGGCCCTGGGCGCCCGCCCGGCGGACGTCGGCCAGGACGGCACGGAGTCGTGGGTGGTGCTGCAGGACCCGGAGGGCAACGAGTTCTGCCTGCTGCGGAAAGAGCTGGGCACGGACTGACGGTCGCGCGCCGGGCTGACCGGGTGTCTTGAATGAGTCATTCAGGACTTCCGGTGACCTGAATGACTCATTCAGGACACCGGGCCGACCGGGCGCGGACGGTCTGCTGCCGCTGGTCGCGGGCGCCGGGCGCGGTGGGCTTGCTGTCGCTGGTGGCGGCGCCGGGGGCCTGCTGTCGTTGGCCACGGGCGTCGGCCCGACCGGCTGCCGGTGGGTCCGCTGCCGCTGGTCACGGCTGCCAGGCCGACCGGCCGCCGGCTTGCCTACCGCCGCTGGTCGCGAGCGGGCCGGTCAGTGGTCCTCGGCCGCGCAGCGGCGCCACTGGACGTGGTCGCCCTCGCGGTCCGCGTGCCAGACCGCCGTGCCCGCATCCGACTCCCACGTCGGCACCAGCCTGCCGGTCACCACGTGGCCGCGGGCCACCCGGCCGAACAGTTCCACGCCGTCCGCGCGGCGGGCCGCCGGGATCCACGCCGGGAAGCGGGTGCGGGGGAGTTTCCGCTCGATCCACTCGCGGGCCGAGCCCTCGCTGCCGTGCTCGGACTCGACGATGCTCGAGACCGGGCCGTCGCCGCCCACGGCGAGGCCGATCGAGGCGCGCCAGCGCACGGGGGACGGGTCGGAAGTCATCGTCCTCAGGGTCCCGGACGCGCGTGTCCGGGGGCCAGTACACGTTCGGATGGATTGCCGTTCACTCACCGTGCCTCCTGCCGCTCGACCAAGCTGCCGCGCCCTGATCGACTAAGAGTGACTCATGACGCCTTCAGCAGCCGGGCGCACGCCTTCTCCAGCGCCGCGCGTGCCTCGTCGCCCTCCAGCCGGGCCACGCGCTTGAGCGCGGGCGCGATGGTGCGCTCGCCGCGGTACGCCTCGACCAGCCGGGGGTCCACATAGGACGCCCGGCACACAGCGGGGGTGTTGCCGAGCGCCCGGGACACCTCCCGCATCACCCCGGCTTCCGCGCGCTTGCGGGCGGTCTCGGACGTCGGCGGCTCGGCCGCGGCGAAGGCGGCCGCCGCCAGGACCGTCGCCGTCCACGTGCGCAGGTCCTTCGCGGTGCAGTCCTCGCCGGCCAGCTCCTTGAAGCGCTCGTTGATGTCGGCGGCGTGCACCTCGTGCCAGGTGTCGCCGTCGCGGTAGACGAGCAGCCGGTCGCTTCCGGACCGGCTGCGCAGGAGCGACTTCACCACCGAAGCCAGCGCCGCGTCGCGGATCGCCACCTCGCGGTCGAGGCCGCCCTTGGCGACGTAGCTGAACCGGCATTCGTCGCCGCGGACGGAGGCGTGCTCCCGCAGCAGCGTCGCGACGCCGTGGGTGCCGTTCTCGTCCGCGTACTCCTCGCCGCCGGTGCGGAAGATGCCCCGGTCGAGCATGCGCAGCGCCGCCGCGAGGACGCGTTTCCTGGTCAGGCCGCGGCCGGCCAGGTCGGCCGCCACCGACTCCCGCCACCCGGGCAGCCGCCGGGCCATCGCGAGGACGCGGTCGTGCTTCTCCTCGTCGCGGTCGCGGCGCCACTGCTCGTGGTAGAGGTACTGGCGCCGCCCGGCGTCGTCGGTGCCGACCGCCTGGACGTGCCCGTTCGGGTACGGGCAGATCCACACGTTCCGCCAGGCCGGCGGGATGACCAGGTCCTTGATCCGCGCGAGCAGCTCGTCGTCGGTGACCGGCGAGCCGTCGGACTCGACGTAGGAGAACCCCCGGCCGCGGCGGATCCGCCGGATGCCGGGGCCGCGCAGGTCGCTGCGCCGGAGCCGGGTACGTCCCATCGCCGCCAAGTACCCGCCGGGCGCACCGGGAAACCATGATTGCCGCGCGCCGGCGCGGGTACGCCGCGGGAAACACCGGAAGGAGCACGGATGACCACCGCAGCCACGCCGCTCGAGGACCAGTCGTGAACGCCGTGAAGGACATCGAGGCCAAGGCGAAGCGGGTCCAGCGCGGGTACGCCGGGGAAGCCGACCGCCCGCTCGCCGGGTACCTCGGCGCGATGGGGGCGTACGGCGTCTTCGTCGGCGCGCTGACGGCGCTCGGGCGCGCGGCCGGTGCCCGGCTGCCACGCCGCTTCAGCGCCGGCGACACGGTCCTGCTGGGCACCGCGACGTTCAAAGCCAGCCGCGTGCTGGCGAAGGCCGCGATCACCAGCCCGCTGCGGGCGCCGTTCACGAAGTACGAAGAGCCGGCGGGTGAAGACGAGCTGAACGAGTCCGTGCCGGCGCGCGGCCACGCCGCACACGCCGTCGGCGAGCTCGTGTCGTGCCCGTTCTGCCTCGACGTGTGGATCGGCACCGGCCTGGCCGCGGGCCTGGTCGTGGCACCACGGCCGACGCGCCTGGCCGCCACGGTGCTGACCGCGGTCGGCCTGGCCGACGTCCTGCACCTGCTCTACGACGCGGGCAAGAAGCTGGCTTCGGGATAGCGGAAAAGCACCTTCGGGTGCCCGTTCCCCCGGCCGCGAAACCGGCCATCCGGCCCCGTTTCGGCGCACCCGCCCCGGGTAGCTCTCCGACATGGCTATCAACATCTTCGTGATCGGTCTGGACGAGGAGAACCAGCGGGTGCTGGAGCGCCTGCCGTGGGCCGGGAGCTACGAGTTCCACGGCCTGCTGACCCCCGAAGAGCTGCAGCACGGGGACATCGACTTCGAAGCGCTGCTGAAGACGGCGCAGCACGAGCTGGACGCCTTCGACGGCGACGTCGGCGCCATCGTCGGCTACTGGGACTTCCCGGCCGCGTGCCTGGTGCCGATCCTGTGCGCCCGGTACGACCTGCCGAGTGTGCCGCTGGAAGCGGTGCTCAAGTGCGAGCACAAGTACTGGAGCCGCTTGGAGCAGCGGAAGGTGATCGACGAGCTGCCGCACTTCGGCGTCGTCGACCTCGACCGCGAGCGGCCTGCGCCGCCGGAGGGCGTCGGCTTCCCGATGTGGCTGAAGCCGGTCAAGTCGTTCTCCTCGGAGCTCGCCTTCAAGGCGGAGAACGATGCCGAGTTCGCCGACGCCGTCGCCGAGATCCGGGCCGGGGTCGGCCGGGTGGGCGAGCCGTTCGGCTACGTGCTCGACCAGGTCCGGCTGCCGCCGGAAATCGCCGAAGTCGGCGGGGCCGCGTGCCTGGCCGAGGAGGCGCTGCACGGCGTTCAAGCGGCCGTCGAAGGGTACGTGTACCGCGGCGAAGTCACCGTCTACGGCGCCCTCGACTCGATCGACTACCCGGACAGCCCCTCGTTCCTGCGCCACCAGTACCCGTCCCAGCTGGGCGAGGAAACGGTGCAGCGGATGCGGGACGTCGCCGAGCGCGTGATGAGACAGATCGGCTTCGACAACGGCACCTTCAGCATCGAGTTCTTCTGCGACCCGGAGTCGGGCCAGGTGTGCCTGCTGGAGATCAACCCGCGGCACTCCCAGTCCCACGCGGAGCTCTTCGAGTTCGTCGACGGGGTCGCCAACCACGAGATCATGGTGCGCCTCGGCCTCGGCCAGGACCCCGCGCGCCGGCCGAGCAAGGGCAAGTACCAGATCGCGGGCAAGTGGTACCTGCGCCGGTTCTCCGACGGCGTCGTGACGCGCGTGCCGACCCGTGAGGAGGTCGCGGCGGTCGAGGAGCGCATCGACGGTACGCGGATCGAGATCGTGCCCGAGGTGGGGCAACGGCTTTCGGACCTGCCGGAGCAGGACAGCTACAGCTTCGAGCTGGCGGAGCTGTTCATCGCGGCGCACACCGAGCACGAGATGACGCGGAAGTACCAGGCCTGTGTGGACGCGTTGCCGTTCGAGTTCGACTGAGCCGGAACCGTTGTGACAGAGGAGTTTGCGAAGATCTTCGCCGGGTAACCGAGGGTGACGCGGTTGTCCGCCGGCGAGCGCGCCGGCCCGCGGTGAGCTGAAGGAGACCGCGATGACCACGTCGGCGGAACCCGCCCTCCCTGTCCCCTCGGCCGTCGTCCCCGCGCCGCCGCGAGTCCCGCGGCTGCTGCGCCTGCCCGGTGTCTACCGCCCGCAGGAGGACACCGCCCTGCTCGCCGCCGCGATCGCCGACCTGGCCATCCCGCCCGGCGCTCGGGCACTGGACCTGTGCACGGGTACCGGCGCGCAGGCGATCGCGCTGGCCCGCGGCGGCGCCAGATCCGTGCTGGCCGTGGACCTTTCGCGCCGGGCACTGGCCTCGGCGCGGCTCAACGCGCTGGTCTGCCAGGCCGCCGTCCGCGCCCGCCGGGGAGACCTGACGACGGCGGTGCGCCGGGGCCCGTTCGACGTCGTGGTCGCCAACCCGCCGTACGTCCCGGCGCCGGCCGAGGCGGTCCGCGCCACGCGTGGCTGGGACGCGGGGCCGGACGGCCGCGCGGTGCTGGACCCGTTGTGCGCGGCGGCGAGCACGCTCCTGCGTCCCGGCGGGACGCTGCTCATCGTCCAATCAGAACTGTCCGATGTGGACAAGTCGTGGGCCGCGCTGGCCGCGCGAGGCTTGCGCGTCTCGGTGGCCCGGCGCGCCCGGATCCCGTTCGGCCCGGTCCTTTCCGGACGGACCGCGTTCCTCGAGGCGGCCGGCCTGATCGCGCCGGGCCGGCGGACGGAGGAACTGGTGGTGCTGCGTGCCGACCGCTGACCGCCCGCGCCGGGTGACCGTGGTCCCCGGCGGCCCGGTGCTCGTGGAGGGGCCGGTGGAGCTGCGCACACCGGAGGGGGAGGTCGTGCGGTCCGACCGGTTCGTGGTCGCGGTGTGCGCGTGCCGCCGCAGCAAGCGGTTCCCCTTCTGCGACACCAGCCACCGCAAACGGGTGCGCGGGAAGGACTGAAGCCCGGTCAGGCCAGGGGAATCCGGAGCGAGCATTCCCCGGCCTGCCACCGCTCCAGGAGCCGCGTGCCGAACCGGCCTTCGAGGAATTCCGTCGCCTGGATGCCGAACACGACGTCGGCGGCCAGTTCGGGTTCCTGCTCGAGCAGGTCGCCGAGCACCTCGTGGCGCATCACCTGTTCGTGGACCGCGTCGGCTTCGATGTGCTCGGTGTAGAAGAACCGGCACGCCTCGGGGGCGCCGACGCGCTGCAGCGCCTGGTCCATCCGGTGCGCGGACGGCCCGGTCGTGATCTCCGCCGCCGCGAAGTGACCGCACAGCGCGCCGCGCAACGACCGGTGCAGGCCGAACAACGACATCATGTTGACCACCGCCAGCATCTCGGCGGGGGCGTGGTCGATGAGCTCCAGGTAGCCGTCCGGCAGGCCGGCTGCCCGCAGCAGGTCGGTGTAGAGCCGCGCGTGCGCCAGCTCCGCGCGGCCGCCGCCGTACTCGTCGAACTCCACCGCCACCAGCGCCGCCTTGGCGCGCCCGCGCAGGCGCGGGATCACCCACGCGTGCGGGTCGGCTTCCTTGTGGTGGTAGACCGAGCGGTGCGTGAAGTACTCCCGCAGGTGCTCCCAGTCGCCGTGGTCGCGGAGGAAGTGCGAGACGCCTTCCGCGTCGACCGGCTCGACCAGCATCGCGTCCAGTTCGGCGGTGACGTCGTCGCCACCCGGCACGTTTTCGTGCAGGGCCGCGAGGAAGCGCGACTCCAGCGCGCCGCGCAGGCGCAGCAGTTCCGGGTCCCACTCCCAGTCGGGCGACACCCCGGGCAGGCCCTGGTAGTGCAGTTCGTAGCACAGGTGCAGGGCCAGCTGGACGTCGTCGCCGAGCGGGTCGGCGGCCACGAGCCCGTCGAAGCCGAGGTCCGCGCGGGGCTGTTCGCGCAGCAGGGTGCCCAGCACGGACTCCGAGAGCGGGCCGCGGGCGGCGGGCAGGGTGGCCGCCACGAGGGTCGAGGTCGTCATGGTCGACGGTTACCCCGTACGCAGCGTTCCATGCCCCGGCGGCACGGTCAGCGCGGTGAGCGCCCCGACGACGGCCTCCGGGGAGCCGCGGCCGGCCAGCGCGCGCTGCTGGACGGAACCGGTGCCCTCGGCACGCAGGACCGCGACCAGTGCTCGGGCTTCGGCCAGGTCACCGTTCGCTTCGAGGGGTTCCCTGACGTGCGTGAGCAGCTGCTCGACCAGAGCCCACGCCGGACGGCGCGTCCGCCCGGCGACGTCGACGAGCTGCCCGGTGAGGCCGTGGCGCGCCGCGGTCCACACCGCCGCCGCGGCCACCTGCGGGGACAGCGGCTCCGCCGTGCGCCCGCGGCCGAGGTCGGCGAGTGCCCGCCGCACCAGCGCCCGGCTCAGCAGCGCCTGCAGGAGGGCGTGCTCGACGGTCAGCGCGGTGTCGGCGACCCGGAACTCCACGGTCGGGAACCGGCCGGACGGGCGGGCCAGCCAGAACGTCTGGTGCGGGTCGACGAGCGCGCCGCAGTCGACCAGCGTCTCGACGGTCCGGCGGTACTCGGCGTGGTCGCGCAGGTGCGGCGCGACGCCGGAACCGGGGAAGCGGGACTGCTGGACCATCCGCCAGCTGTGGTAGCCCGTGTCGCGACCGTGGTCGAACGGCGCGTTCGCCGACAGCGCGAGCAGCGTGGGCAGCCACCGGCCGACGTGGTTGACGACCGCGACCGCGGTGTCGGGATCGGGCACCCCGACGTGGACGTGGCACCCGCAGGCTTCGTAGTCGGCGACCACCGCGCCGTAGGTCTCGTCGATCCGGGCAAACCGCTCTTCGCTCGCGGGTGGGTGCGCGGCAGGGCCGGGCCCGATCGGGGTGCCGGTGGCCAGGAGCGCGCAGTCTTCGGCCGCGGCGGCCCCGGCCAGCACGCGCCGGGCCGCCGTCAGCTGGTGCCGGAGCCCGTCCGCGGTGGTGCAGACCCCGCTGGCGGCTTCGATCTGGGTGAGCCGCAGCTCGCGGTGCACCCGGACGCCGTCGGGGAGGGGGCCGTGGTGGCGGTGGCGCGCCAGCACCTGGTCCGCGTGCGCGGACGCGTGCCCGGTGCGCGGGTTGACGAGGAGGAACTCTTCTTCGACGCCCATCGTGGGCGGGCCGTCGGGCATGGCGGGCTCCTTCCGGGCGGTGCCGGCGGGATACCCGCTCCGGCTGCGGAAACGCGCGTGGACCGGGGGTTGTTTGGCCACGAACGCGCACCGGGTAACTCAAGTCAATGACGACTCATGAGCGGCAACGCGCACCCGCACCGGATCCGCCGACGTACCGGCTGCCTTCGCCTCGCGCTCCCGTCGGCGAGCTGAGCGGCCGTACCCGGTGGTCGACCGCCGACGCCGTCGTCGTGGAGGTGACGGGCGAAATCGACGTCTGCACCGTGTCCCGCCTGGAAGCCGCGCTCGACGACTTCCTCCGGGCCGGGCCCCGGGTGGTGCGCCTCGACCTGGGTGAAGTCCGCTTCCTGGGCGCCGCCGGGCTTCGCGCGCTGATGCGCGCCCACGAGCGGGCCGCCGCCGTCGGCGTCCACCTCGTCCTCGACGCGGGCCGGTCGCACCCGGCGGCCCGCGCGCTCGACCTCCTCGACCGGCTGCGGGCTTAGCCGCCCCCGGTCAGCAGGTCCACCACGTCTTCACCGCGTTCCTTGTCCGCGAAGCGGCGCCGCTGCCGGTCGGCGCCGCCTCCCTCGGCGGCCAGCCGCGCGACGCCGTCCCGCGCGAAGTCGAGGTCGCCGGCCGCTTCCAGCACCGGCGCCGTCCGGGCGAGGAGATCGTCGAGCACCGCCTTCGCCGGTGCCAGGTCCCCGGTGTCCGGGTGCGCGCAGTCGCCGGTGACGCCGTCGCGGGACGCCCGCCAGAGCTGGGCGCGCAGCACCTCGTTCGGCAGGGCCGGCGGGGGAGCGGCGTCGTGCTGCACCGTGGCGACCAAGGCGCGGACCAGCACCGCCAGGAGCACCGCTTCTTCGGGGGTCGCGGCGACGTCGGCGATGCGGAATTCGAGCGTCGGCTGGTTTTCCGAGAGCCGGACGTCCCAGTAGATCATCCCGCGGTCGAGGATCGACCCCGCGCGCAGCCACGCGTCGACGATGCTCTCGTACTCGTCGAGCGAGGCGAACCGGGGCGGCGACCCGGCCGAGGGCCACCGGCTCCACTGCTGGTAGCGCCAGCTGCAGTAGCCGGTGTCGTAGCCGTCGGAAATCGCCGAGTTCGCGGTGACGGTGAGCAGCGCCGGCAGCCACGGCCGGACCCGGTTCAGCACCTGGACGCCGGTCTCGGCGTCGGGGATGGCGACGTGCACGTGGCAGCCGCACGTGAGCGAAGTCCGCGCGGTGGCGCCGAAGTGCCGGGCCATCCGCTCGTAGCGCGGGTTCGGCGTGATGCTCGGCAAGTCCACTTCGGACAGTGGGGGTGCGGCGGCGGGCAGCAGCCGGTAGCCGCGCCGCCTGGCCGCCGCGGACAGGTCGTCACGCAGGCCGCGCAGCTGGCGCAAGGCCTCGTCGTGGGTCCGGCAGACGCCGGTGGCGGCCTCGGCCTGAGACCGCGTCAGTTCGTGCTGCAGCTCGCCTTGCTCGTCGGCGGCCGCTTCGGCGGCGTCGACGACGTCGTCGCCGGCCTGGGACAGGTGGCCGTGGCGGTCGACGACGAAGAACTCCTCTTCGACGCCGAAGGTCGGCACGTCGCCGGTCGGTTCGTTCACCGATGTTCTCCTGGGGGTCGGGGGGTGCGATGAGTACCCGCGACGCGGACCGCGCAAACGGCGTTTTCGCCGTCGCACCGGGGGTATCCGGTCGGTCATGAACCCGAGCGCCACCGCTTCGCCGTCACTGCTGGCCGCCGACGCCGGTGCCACCTTGCACCGGCTCGCCTGCCGCATCGGGGCCGGCGAACTCGTTCCGCCGGCCGAGCTGTACCACGTGCTCGGGGAGTTGCGGCTGCTGGCCGACGACCTCACCCAGCTGCTGCCCGCCCTCCAGGGGCGGCTGGAAGACGGCCTGCTGTCCGGCCGGGTGGTCCGCCACGGCGACGACGACGCCGGGGCGGTGTGGGATTCGGTGGGCGAGGTCGGCCGGGCACTGGCGCACGCCGGAACGGTCGCCCTGCTGATGACGAAGGAACTGGAGAACTCGCAGATCGCCCTGCGTGAGCTGGCTGCGCCGTGAGGGCCGCGTGGCCGGCCCGGACGTGGTAAAGGTATCCGGTGGGCATGGACGGGCACGAGGAACTGCACGAGCGGTCGGACGAGCGGGTCCAGCGGCTGGACGAACGCCTGTGGGCGGTCGCGACCGCGTTGCACGAGAACCCGGAACTGTCCTATGAGGAGCACGCGGCCGCGGAACGCCTGGCGCGGGAGCTGGCCGAGGACGGCTTCGAGGTGGAAACCGGGATCGCCGGGCTGCCGACGGCGTTCACCGCGCGGGCCGGCGGCGGGCGGCCGTGCGTCGCGCTGCTGCTCGAATACGACGCGCTGCCCGGCCTCGGGCACGCCTGCGGGCACAACCTGATCGCCGCGGCCGGGCTCGGAGCCGCGCTGGCAGCCAAGGAAGTGCTGGCGGACAGCCCGGGCGCGCTGCTGGTCGTGGGCTGTCCCGCGGAGGAACGCGGCGGTGGCAAGGTCGCGCTCGCCGAAGCCGGTGTCTTCGACGACGTCGACGCGGCGCTGATGGTCCACCCCGGCGTCCACTCGTGGTCGTGGGCCCCGCTGACCGCGCAGGTGGAGGTGAAGGTGACCTTCCACGGCCGCGCCGCGCACCCGACCGGCGACCCGGAGGCGGGCATCGACGCCCTCGCCGCGCTGATCCAGATGTTCGGCGCGATGGCCGCGCTGCGCCAGCGCCTGCCCGCGGGCTCGCACATCCAGGGCATCATCACCCACGGCGGCGAGGCGACGAACATCGTCCCGGACCGCGCCGAGGGGCGCTTCGGGCTCCGCGCGCTGACGACGGGCGCGCTGGACAGCCTGGTCGAGGACGTGACGGCGGGTGCGCAGGGCGCGGCACTGGCGACGGGCGCGAAGGTGGACGTCGAACGCGACGGCCGCGGTTACGCGCACTTCCGCGACAACCCGGTGCTGTCCGAGCGGTTCACCGAGCACCTGGCCGCGTGCGGCATCCACGCGACCCCGCCGTCCCCCGGCGTGTACCTGGGCTCGTCGGACATCGGCGACGTCAGCGTCCGCGTCCCGGCGATCCACCCGTTCGTGGCGATCACGGCGGAGGAGTACGCCGACCACACCCCCGAGTTCGCGGCCGCGGCGGCGAGCCCGCGCGGCCGTTCGGCGATGCTGGCGTCGGCGGCGGCACTGGCCCGCACGGCGATCGACCTGCGCACCCACCCGGCCCTGGTCAGCCGGGCGTGGGACTGCTTCCACGACCTGGCGCGCTCCGGGCACTGACCGGACGGCGCAGCAGCCGCTCCACGTGGTTCATCGCTTCGCGGCCCTCGGGGATGTCCTGCATCAGCCAGTTGTGGAACATCCCGGGGTACTCGCGGTAGTCCAGGTCCGCCCCGGCGTCCCGTGCGCGAGCGTGGAACCGGCGGCAGTCCGGCAGCAGGACGTCGCGCGTCCCGATGAACAGCGTGATCGGCGCGAGGCCGCTCAGGTCGGCGTGGATCGGGCTGATCCGCGGGTCGTGCGGGTCGGCGCCCTCGGCGTACATCCGGCCCGCCTCCCGCAGCCCGGCGATGCCGAGCATGGGGTCGGTCTCGTCCAGCAGCTCCGAGACCGGGTCTTCCAGCAGGACGTCCAGCCACGGCGAGTACAGCACCAGCCGTTCGGGTTGCGGCCGCCCGGCCGCCCGCAGCTCCTGGGCGATCGCCAGGGCGAGTGCCCCGCCCGCGGAGTCGCCGGAGACCACGACGCGCCCGGCCTCGATCCCGTCGTAGGACGCCTGCACCATCGGGATCGTCGCCGTGTGGTCGTAGTGCGGCACCAGCGGGTACACCGGCAGCGTCACCGCGCAGCCGAGCCGCGACACCAGGTCGGCGGCGTACTTCCAGTGGTGCTTCTCGACCTGCTCGACGAACCCGCCGCCGTGCAGGTGCAGGACGTGCAGGTCGCTCGGCGTGCCGCCGCGCGGCCGGAAGGTGAAGCACGGGAAACCGTTCACCGCGTGCCGCTCGACGGCGCACCGGCGCCGGACCCCTCGCTGCGGCCGGGCCATCGACGGCTTCTGGTGCCGGGGCAGCCGATGGTGCAGCGCCGACGCGTTGTCGTAGAACCGTTTCTGGCCCGACGCGCGCAGCAGCGCGATCTTGACCTTCGCCTGCACACTGACCACCGCACACCCCTTCCGTCCGCACCCGGTTACCCGGGCGCGGACGGAACCTAACTAGGCGACGGAGGTGTAGTGGGAGGCGTCCCCTTCGAGCGACTCGCTCGCCCGGCCGTCGAGGCCCACCGGGACGTCGCCGGCCACCGTGACGCGGTTGAGGCGCCGGGGGAGGCCGTCGTAGTTGTCGATCGCGTAGTGCTGCGTGATCCGGTTGTCGAACAGCACCAGCTGGTTCGGCTCCCACGGCACCCGCACGACGTTCTCCGGCCGCGTCACGTAGGACTGCAGCAACCGCAGCAGGTCGCGCGATTCGTTCACCGAAAGCCCTTCGATCCGCTGGGCGAAGCCGCCGATGAACAGCCCGCGCTCGCCGGTCACCGGGTGCACCCGCACCACCGGGTGCACGGTCCGGTACTTGCGCGAGACGAACTGCGCGCGGCGCGCCTGCTCCTTGTCGTCCACCGTCTCCGGCGGCTGGACGTAGTCGTAGTCGTTGGTGTGCACCGCCCGCAGCGTGCCGGCGAACGCCCGCAGCGGTTCCGGCAGGTCGCGGTAGGCCGCCGCGGCGTTCGCGATCAGTGTTTCGCCGCCGTAGGGCGGCACTACGAGGCTGCGCAGCGTGCTCGCCCGGGGCGGGTTGAGCACGAAGGTGACGTCGGTGTGCCAGTGGTTGGCGCGGCCCTGCTCGCTGTCGACGGGCAGGATCGTCGGCGCGCCCTCGACGGCGGGCACCGTCGGGTGGGCCTTGGTGAGCTCGCCGAAGTGCGCGGCGAAGCGCTGCTGGCCCTCGTCGTCGAGCTCGACGCCCCGGAACACCAGCGCCTTGTGCTCGTGCAGCGCGTCGGTCAGGAAGGCGACCTGGGCCGCGTCGAGGTCGCCGGTGGGGTCGAAGCCGACGATCTCGGCGCCGATCCTCCCGGTGATCTTGCGGACGTCGGTGCTGATCGCGGTCATGCGGGCTCCTTGACTCGGTGGTGGGTGACGGGACGCGCGAGGCCGTAGTGCTCGCGCAGGGTGCGGCCGGAGTACTCGGTGCGGAAGAGCCCGCGCCGCTGCAGCTCCGGGACGACGAGGTCGACGAAGTCGTCGAGCCCGCCGGGCAGGGTGGGCGGCATGACGTTGAAGCCGTCGGCGGCGCCGCCGGTGAACCACGCCTCGAGCTCGTCGGCGACCTGGGCCGGCGTGCCGGCGAAGACACGGTGCCCGCGCCCGCCCGCCAGCCGCTCCAGCAGCTGCCGGATGGTCAGGTCTTCGCGCCGGGCCAGGCCGACGACCAGCTCGAACCGGCTCTGGCCGCCCTCGGTGAAGCTGCCGACCTCCGGCAGCGGGCCGTCCAGCGGGTAGCCGGTGACGTCGTGGTCGAGCATCTTCGACAGCTGCCGCAGCCCGTAGTCCGGCGTGATCAGCGCGTTCAGCTCGGCCTCCCGCTCGCGCGCCTCGGCTTCCGTGCGGCCGAGGATGGGCGAGATGCCGGGCAGGATCTTGAGCTCGTCCGGGCTGCGGCCGTACTTCGCGAGCCTGCCCTTGACGTCGTCGTAGAACGCCTTGCCTTCCGCGAAGGTCTGCTGCGCGGTGAAAACGGCTTCGGCGTGGCGGGCGGCGTACTCCTTGCCGGTCTCCGAGGACCCGGCCTGCACGAGCAGCGGGTGGCCCTGCGGCGGGCGCTCGATGTTGAGCGGCCCGTGCACCTGGAAGTGCGGGCCGTCGTGCTCGATCGCCCGGATGCGATCGGTGTCGGCGTAGATCCCGCTCGCGCGGTCGACGAGCGCGGCGTCGTCTTCCCAGCTGTCCCAGAGCTTCTTGACGACCTCGACGAACTCGTCGGCTCGTTCGTAGCGGGCCGCGTGCGACGGCCGCTTGGCCAGGTTGAAGTTGCGGGCCTCGTCGATCCCCGCCGAGGTGACGATGTTCCAGCCCGCGCGGCCGCCGGAGAGGTGGTCGAGCGAGGCGAACTTGCGGGCGAGGTGGTAGGGCTCGTTGTAGGTCGTGGACGCGGTCGCGATGAGTCCGATGTGGACCGTGCTCGCGGCGAGCGCGGACAGCAGCGTCAGCGGTTCGAAGTGGCTGTGGGAGTTGTGCTTCACGTTGCCCCAGAGGGCGACGCCGTCGGCGAGGAAGAGGGAATCGAGCTTGCCGCGCTCGGCCGTCCGCGCGATGTCGGCGTAGTGCTGCAGCGTCCGGGCCCGGACCGGGTCGGTCGAGGGGTGCCGCCACGCCGCTTCGTGGTGGCCGTTCGGCATCACGAACGCGTTGAGGTGCATCATGGGTTCTCCTTGGGACGCCAGGTCGAGAACCGTCGTTCGAGCACGACGAAGCCCTGGTTGACGAGCACGCCGAGCAGCGAGACCGCGATGATCCCGGCGTACATCTGGGGGATGAGGAAGTTCACCTGGGTGGTGTTGATCAGGTAGCCGAGCCCCGCCTTCGCGCCGACCATCTCGGCGGCCACCAGCACCAGGATCGAGTACGAGGCCGCCATCCGGATGCCGGTGAACACCGTCGGCACCGCCGACGGCAGGATCACCTTCCGGAACAGCCGCGGGCTCGACAACCCGAGCGAGCGGGCCGCCTTCACCAGCAGCGGGTCGACGGTGTGCACGCCGGCGATCGTGTTGAGCAGCACGGGCCACACGCAGGCGTAGACCACGAGGCTGACCTTGGACAGCTCGCCGATGCCCAGCAGCAGCGTGAACACCGGGAGCAGCGCCAGCGCGGCGGTGTTGCGGGCGAGTTCCAGCAGCGGCTGCAGGAACCGCGCGACCGGCCGGTACCAGCCGATCAGCAGCCCGAGCGGGACGGCGACGCCGACGGCGATCGCGAACCCGGCGGCCGACCGGCCGATGCTGGCCAGCAGGTGCTCGGCGAGCTGGCCGTCGAGGACCAGTTCCCAGAGCGCTCGCAGGTCTTCCGACAGCGGTGGCAGGAACGTGCGGGTGCTCTCGTCGAGGACGAACCGGGGGACGAGCTCCCAGAGCGCCGCGAACAGCACGACCGCGGCGGACGCGTGCACCGCCCGGGTGAGCTTCTTGGTGAGCCGGCGTGGTTCGGGCGGTGGCGCTGCCGGTCCGGTGTGGACGGCGGGGGCTTCGAGGGTGGTCGTCATCGCACCGCGCTCCGTTCGTGTTCGGCCGCCTTGCGGACTTCGTCGTGCAGCAGTTCCCAGAGCCGGTGGCGCTGCCGCCCGAACTCCGGGGCGGAGCGCACGTCACCGGTGCGGTCGCCGAGGTCGACGTCGACGACGGCCTTGAGCCGCCCGGGCCGCGAGGTGAGCACGGCGACCCGCTGTCCCAAGTAGACCGCCTCGTCGATGCCGTGGGTGATGAACACGATCGTCTTGCCGGTGCGGCGCCAGATCCGCAGCAGCTCCTCCTGCAGCTGCTCGCGGGTCTGCGCGTCGAGCGCGGCGAACGGCTCGTCCATCAGCAGCACCGCCGGGTCGTAGGCGAGGCTGCGGGCGATCGCGACGCGCTGCTTCATCCCGCCCGACAGCTCGTGCGGGTAGCGGTCCTCGAAGCCGGAAAGCCCGACCAGGTCGAGGAATTCGCGGGCCCGGTCCGCGCGCTGCCGCTTCCCGAGCGGGCCGCCTTCGAGGCCGAACTCGACGTTCGCGCGGGCGGTGCGCCACGGGAACAGCGCGTACTGCTGGAAGACGACGCCGCGGTCGAGGCCGGGGCCGCGCACCGGCTCGCCGTCGATGAGCACCTCGCCGGACGTCGGGGTGGTGAGCCCGCCGAGGAGGTCCAGCAGCGTCGACTTGCCCGACCCGCTGGGCCCGACGAGGGAGAGGAACGTGCCGTCGGCGATGTCGAGGGAGACGTCGTCGAGTGCGGTGAGCGCGCCGAAGGTCTTGGTCACCGCGCGGATGGCGATCACTTGCTCACCGCCGGAGCGCCGTCGCGGTAGGGGTTGAATTCGTTGGTGTAGAGCTTCGAGGTGTCGATCTTGTCGCCCTTGAGGTAGCCCTGCTGCTTCAGCCACGGCTCCCAGAGCGTGTAGTCCTGGTCGGAGATGAGCCCGCCACGGGTGAGGCCGGCGCTCTTCCAGTACTTCAGCGTTTCCGTGCTTTCGTTGCGGCCACGGGCTTTGACGATCTTGGTGAACCGGGCGATCACCTCTTCGCGGGGCGTGGTGCGTTCCCATTCGATGGCGCGGGCCACCGCCGAGACGAAGACCTTCGTGGTTTCCGGGTACTTCTTGATGAAGTCGGTGCGCAGCACGTACGGCCCTCCGTTGTAGGGCCCGAACGCCTGGACGTCGCTGAAGAGCGCGCGGACGCCGCCGGTGGCGAGGGCGTGGTCCTGCAGGATGCCCTGCAGCGCGGCGACGTCGAGCTGGCCGTTGCGCAGCGCCTGCTCGGCGTTGACCGGCGGGATGACGACCAGCTGGACCTGCTTGATCTCGTCGTCCGAGAGGCCCTGGCCCCTCAGCCACGTGTCGAGTGCGGCTTCGAGGTTCGCCCCGGCGGTGTTGACGCCGACCTTCTTGCCGATCAGGTCGCGGGCGGTCCGGATCGGACTGTCCTCTTTGGTGTAGAACCCGATGAACGCCTTGGCGTCGGAGCCGTAGTAGTTGACGACCGCCTTGACCGGCGCCCCGGCCTCGACGAGCTTGACGACCGCGCCGGTGAAGGCGCCGCCGAAGTCGGTCTGGTCGGTGGCCGCGGACTGGATGTCCTGCGGGCCGCTGATCGTGTTGCCGACCCACTTCAGTTTGACCGGGCCGAAGTAGCCCAGGTCTTCGGCGAGTTCGGGCAGGCTCACGGAATTGGCGTTGCCCTGGTAGCGCAGTTCCAGCTTCTCGGGTTGCCCGGGCGCACCGGTGGCCGTCGCCGAAGCGCAGCCGGCGAGCAGCGCGGCGGCGAAGGCGAGCAGGGGCAGGGTTTTCTTCACGGTGGTTTCGTCCGTTCCGGGAGTCGGCGGGGTTGGGGCAATTGTCGGCAGCCGCCGGCCGGAGGGTCAATTTTGCGAGTTCGTGAAATAACTCGGGTGGTTCACGAAGCGTGGGAGAGTCCGGTGAGGAGCGGACCGAGCGGGTCTTCGTAGAGGAGGTCGAGCAGGACCGCACCGCCCGCGGTGGCCAGCTCGGTGCCCGGGAAGCTCGTGCCCACAACGGTTTCCGCGCTGTCAAGGCGGCGGGAGCGTTCGCCGACCTCGTCCCGGATGGCGGGAAGGCAGCCGGGCACGCCCGCTATGCTGCGGTCGACCACCACGAGCACGGCCGGGTTGAGGACGTCGAGCAGCAAGGCCGCCGCCTGCCCGATGAGCCGGGCGCGCTCGTGGAACATCCGCACCGCCGCGGAATCGCCTTCTCCGGCGAGCGCGAGCAATTCCGGGAAATCCGGGCGCGCGATCAACCCGCTTTCCGCGGCCCTGCGCGCGAGGGTCGCTTCCGAAACGGTGGCTTCGAGGCAGCCGCTGCGCCCGCACCGGCACGCTTCGGCGCTGCCGTCGACCGGCAGGTGCGCGACCGCCCCCGCGGCCGAGCGCGGCCCGTGGTGCACGGTGCCGCCGGTGGCGAACGCCGCGTCGACGACGTTGCCGGTGAACAGCTGCACGACGCTGTCCCGCGCCCGCGGGTGCCCGAAGAGCTGTTCGGCGTGCACCAGGGAACGCGCGTGCCCGTCGACCGCGACGGTGAGTCCGGTCGACGCGGCGAGCAGGTCGCGCACCGGGACGTCCCGCCACCCCAGCAGCGGGTGTTCGACCACCGTCCCGGACGCGCGGTCGACCCAGCCCCCGGTGGCCACCCCGAGCCCGAGCGGCTCGCGGTCCGGGGCGTACCCGAGCAGGAGGTCGTCGAGGATCTCGGCGGCCCGCGCGAGCAGGTCCTCGGCGGCCAGCCCGTCGTGCGGTTCTTCGTGCTGCACCAGGACGTTCCCGCGCACGTCGAGCAGCGCGACGGTGGCGTGGTGCACGGCGAGGTGCAGCGCACCGGCGACGTGCCGCCCGGTATCGAGGTCGACGGGCACGTGCGGCCGCCCGACGCGCTTTTCGGTTTCCGGCAGCTCCCGCAGCAGACCGCGCTGGAGCAGTTCGGCACTGTGCCCACTGACAGCGGCGGCGGACAACCCGGTCCGGCGCGCGATGGTGCTGCGCGCGATCGGCCCCCCGTCGAGCACGGCCCGCAGGACGGCACTGGCACTGGCGGTGCGCCGGGCGCCGCGCGCGTCCGTCCTCTGTGGAGCGTCGGCCCGGGCCGTCATGGCCTGATGGTGGCAGACACCGGGGTGGCGGCCCAGCCTGCCCAGGATGTGGATGGCGGCCCGAGTTCTCGTTCGGATCGTGCTTGGCCGGTGCGCCGACGTCTTGAATGAGTCATTCAGGACACCGGCGACCGACAGCCCCGCGGGCCTGCGAGCGGCGGGGCGGCAGAACCGGGGTGGCGACCGGCGTGCCCAGGATGTGGATGGCGGCGGAGGTCTTGTTCGAGGATCGCGCGTGGGTCAGTGCGCCTGCGGGGTCTCGGCGGCGGAGCGCGGGGCCGCCTCCGGGGCATCGGGCGCCGGGATGTCTTGAATGAGTCATTCAGGTCCTCCGGCGTCTCGAATGAGTCATTCAAGACGCCGGCGACCGACGGCCCCACGGGCGGCGAGCGGCGGGGTGACAGACCCCGGGGTGGCGGCCCAGCCTGCCCAGGATGTGGGTATTGACGCATACCCATATCGGCATATGATGACTCCCGTGGCAAGAGCAGCGACGACCACCGACACCTTCAACGCCGTCGCCGAACCGCGGCGGCGGCAGATCCTCGACGTCCTCCGTGACGGCGAGCGTTCCGTCGGCGACCTCGTCGACCTGCTGGGCCTGGCGCAGCCGCAGGTGTCGAAGCACCTGCGGGTGCTGCGGGAGGTGGGCGCGGTCGACGTGCGCGGTGACGGCCGCCAGCGGCTTTACCGGCTGAACGGGCCCGCGCTCAAGCCGATCCACGACTGGGTCCGGCAGTACGAGCGGACGTGGGCGGAGCGGTTCGGCCTGATGGACGACGTCCTCGAAGAACTCAAGGAACAGGAGCACTGACGTGGAGATCACCCTGCCGGCCGACGACCAGATCCTCATCACGCGCGAGTTCGACGCGCCCAAGCACCTCGTCTACCGCGTGTGGACCACGCCCGAGCTGGTGCGCCGCTGGTGGAGCGGCCACCGCGGGACCACCACCGAAGTCGAGCTGGACCTGCGGCCCGGCGGCCGCTGGCGCTATGTGCTGAAGACCGATGACGGGGCCGAGGTCGGCTTCCACGGCGAATACCGCGAGATCGTGCCCGACGAGCGGATCGTCTACACCGAGGTGTTCGAACTGCCGGGCGTGCCGCTCGACTCGGTGGACGGGCCGCTCAACACCGTCACCTTCACCGCCCTCGACGGCGACCGGACGCTCCTGCGGCTGCTGACCGTGACCGGCAGCAAGGAACTGCGCGACACGATCTACGAGTCCGGCATGGAGGTCGGTGTCCAGGAACAGATGGTGATCATCCAGGAGCTGGCCGACTCCCTGCGTTAGCGGCCCGCAGGAACCGCTCGCCCGTCTTCGCCAGTTCCGCGGCGAGTTCCGGCGCGTCGAGCACCTCGAAGTCCACTTCGAGCATTCCCAGGTACAGCCCGAGCGTCTGCGCGTTGTCCGACCCGACCTCGGCGACGCAGTGGTCCGGCCCGTCCGGCGTCACGTCGACGGCGATCGGCAGCCGGGCGCGGACGTGCTCCGCCGGCGCGTGCAGCCGGACCCGGGCGTGGAAACGCCAGGTCGCCGCGCCCGCGCTGCGCTGGACGAACTGCGCGACGTCGCCCTCCGGCGGGTCGCGCGGGGCGAAGCGCGGGCCGTTCGGCACCTTCGGCGTCATGCGGTCGACGCGGAACGTGCGCCAGTCGTCGCGGGCGGTGTCCCAGGCGACGAGGTACCAGCGCCGTCCCCAGCTGACCAGCCGGTGCGGCTCGACGTCGCGGCGGCTCGCCTCGCGGTGGTGGCTCGTGTAGTCGAAGCGCAGCCGTTCGCTCGCCCGGATCGCCGCCGAGATCGCGGTCAGCACGCCGGCGTCGACGGCCGGGCCGGCGCCGGGCACCGCGACGGTCGCGGCCTGCAGGGCCTGGACCCGGTGCCGCAGCCGGGACGGCAGGACCTGTTCGAGCTTGGCGAGCGCGCGCACCGACGTCTCGGCGATGCCGGACACGCCCGTCGCCGTCCGGAGACCGACCGCGACGGCGACGGCTTCGTCGTCGTCCAGGAGCAGCGGTGGCAGGTGCGCGCCGGCGCCGAGCCGGTAACCGCCCTGGACGCCGGGCGCGGCCTCGACCGGGTAGCCGAGCTCGCGCAGCTTGCCGACGTCGGTGCGGACGGTGCGCGTGGTGACGCCCAGCCGCTCGGCGAGGTCGGCGCCGGTCCAGTCGCGCCGCGTTTCGAGCAGCGAGAGCAGCCGGAGCAGGCGGGCGGAGGTCTGCAACATCTTTCGAGCTTCCCACGAATCGCGGAAGGAAGTCTTCCGCAATGGCTTCTAGCGTCCTTCCCATGACGAACGAAATCCGCCCCTTCCGCATCGAGATCCCGCAGCCCGACCTGGACGACCTGCACCGACGGCTCGCCGCCGCCCGCTTCGCCGACGTCGTGCCCGGCGACGAGCCGGACTGGTCCCGCGGCATGCCCACCGAAGCCGTCCGCGAGCTGGCCGAGTACTGGCGCGACGGGTTCGACTGGCGGGCGCGGGAAGCGGCGCTCAACGCGTTCCCGCAGTTCACGACCGAGATCGACGGGCAGACCATCCACTTCCTGCACGTCCGGTCGCCGCGCGCCGACGCCGTGCCGCTGCTGCTCACCCACGGCTACCCCAGCTCGATCGCCGAATTCCTCGACGTCGTCGGCCCGCTCGCCGCGGACGGCCCGGACGCCTTCCACGTCGTCGTCCCGTCCCTGCCCGGCTTCGGGTTCTCGACGCCGCTGAGCGGACCGGGCTGGGAGCTGGCCCGGACGACGGACGCGTTCGCGGAGTTGATGACGCGCCTGGGCTACGACCGGTTCGCCGCGCAGGGTGGCGACATCGGCGCGGGCGTCACCGGGCGGCTCGCTTCGCTCTACCCGGAGCGCGTCATCGGCACGCACGTCAACAGCGACCGCGGGACGATCGCGCTGGCGGGGGAGCAGCTTCCCTTGCCGGAGAACCTGTCGCCGGCCGAACAGTCCGAATGGGACACCGCGCGCGAGGTGTGGAAAGCCGGCCGCGGCTACCTGGATCTCCAGTCGCACAAGCCCGAAACGATCGCGGCCGCGCTCACCGACTCCCCGGTCGGGCAGCTGGCTTGGATCGCGGAGAAGTTCCAGGCGTGGACCGGCGACGGCGTCGACCGCGACCGGCTGCTGACGAACGTGAGCCTCTACTGGTTCACCCGCAGCGGCGCGACCGCGGCCCGGTTCCTGTACGAGGCCGCGCATTCCGCGCACGGCTGGCTGGCGCCGTCGGACGTCCCGGCCGGCTGGGCGGTGTTCGACGCCTCGCCGGTGGTCCGGCGGATCATGGACCCGGAAGAAAAGATCGCGCACTGGTCGGAGTTCGCCACGGGTGGGCACTTCGCCGCGCTGGAGGAACCGGAGCTGCTCGTGGCCGACGTCCGCGCGTTCTTCCGGGGGCTGCGCCCGTGAACGTCCGCGCCCTCAACCGCGCGCTGCTCGCGAGGCAGCACCTGCTGGCCCGCGCCGAACTCCCGGCGGCCGCGATGCTCGGGCACCTGACCGGGATGCAGGCGCAGGCACCGCTGGCGCCGTACGTCGGGTTGTGGACGCGGCTCGCCGGGTTCCGGCCCGGCGAGCTGGCGTCGCTCCTCACCCGGCGGGAAGCGGTGCGCGGGCTGCTGATGCGGGGAACGGTCCACCTGGTCCTCGCCGAGGACGCCCGCACGCTGCGGCCGCTGGTCCAGCCGGTCGTGGCGGGCGGGTACACCGGGCACTTCGGGCGCCGGATCGGCGACGCCGACCTCGGCGCGGTGGCGCGGTTCGGCCGCCGGCTGCTGGACGAACAGCCGCGAACCCGGCGGCAGCTGCAGGACGCGCTGGCCGCGCGGCGGCCGGAGCAGGACGCCGAAGCGCTCTCGTATGCGGTGAGCTACCTCGTGCCGACGGCGCAGGTGACGCCCCGCGGGGTGTGGGGCGCGACCGGCCCCGCGACGCTCACGACGTTGGACGGCTGGCTCGGCCGCCCGCTGGGCGGCCCGGCCGTCGATCGAAGACGTGGTGCGGCGGTACCTGCGTGCGTTCGGCCCGGCTTCGGTCGCGGATGTGCAGGCGTGGTCGGGACTGACGAAGCTGCGGGAGGTCGTGGCGCGGATGGCGCTGCGGACGTTCCGCGCGGAGTCCGGCGAGCTGCTGTACGACGTCGAGGACGGTCTGCTGCCGGACGAGGACGTCCCGGCGCCGGTGCGGTTCCTACCGGAGTACGACAACGTCCTGCTCTCCCACGCCGACCGGTCCCGGGTGCTGCCGCCGGGCCGGCGGGTGCCGCTCCCGCCGGGCAACGGCGCGTCGCGGGGAACGCTGCTGGTGGACGGCTTCTACCGGGCGGACTGGCGCGTGCACGACGGCGCCCTGCACGTCACCGAGCACGACCGGCTCACCCCGCGCGAGCGCACGGAGGTCATGGAAGAGGGCGAGCGGCTGCTGGAGTTCCTCGGCGCCGGTGCCGGAGGAGTACGGCGGCGTCGTCCGGGTACCCGCTGGTCAGGAGGTGTCCGATGAGCAAGGACTTCAAGAAGGGTGACCGCGTCCGCTGGGACGCGGGCAACCAGAGTTCGGTCGGGACGGTCGAGGAGAAGATCACCGGGAACACCCATGCGGGCAAGCGCGAGGTGAAGGCGTCGCCGGACGAGCCGCAGTACCTCGTGCGGAGCGAGAAGTCCGGGAAGACCGCCGTGCACCACCCGGACAAGCTGCACCGGGCCTAGAGCGCCGCCTTGACCTTGGCCGCGACCTCGGTCAGCTCCTCGCGGCTGCGCACCCGCCAGTCGGCGTTCATGACGAAGCCGTCGCCGGCGTGGCGGGGGATCACGTGCAGGTGGACGTGGGGGATCTCCTGGCCCGCGGCCGAACCGTCGGCGAGGAAGAGGTTGATGCCCTCGCACGGGAGGTCGGTCCGGCGCAGGGCCGCGGCCAGCGTCTGCGCGACGGCGAACATCCGGCTCCCGGTCTCGGACGGCAGCGAAGCCAGATCCGCGTGGTGCGCGCGGGGGAGGACGAGCAGGTGGCCGGTGGTGACCGGGCGCAGGTCGACGATCGCGGCGAAGTCGTCGTCCTCGTGCACGAACGCCGCCGGCGCGCGGCCGGTGGCGATGGCGCAGAAGATGCATTCGCCGCCGTCGGTGGTCGCCGGCATGCGCTTGAGTTCAGCCATGGGGGTGACCCTATCCGGGTGATCATCAGGCTGTCAGGTGCTTCGCCGCCCACTCGGCGAACGACGTCAGCGGAACGCCGAGGGCGCGGGCGAACTCGGGCCGGGCGGGGTGGCCGACCTCGTTCTGCCACTCGTGCCGCACGGCGAACGCGGGCGCCCCGGCGGCCACGGCTTCGGCCGCGGTCAGGTCCGGCGCGGTCAGTTCGGTACCCAGCGCGCGCGACAGGATCGCGGCCACCTCGGTCATGGTCATGCGCTCGCTCGCCAGTTCCAGTTCGACGCGGTGGAAGCGCGCCGGGTCGGCGAACGCCGCGGCCGCCGCGGCACCGATGTCGGCCACCGCGACGAGCGCGAGTTCGGTGGCCGGCTTGATGGTCGTGACGAGCCGCCCGTGGGGCAGCAGGAACGACGGCGGCAGGAAGTTCTCCATGAAGAACCCCGGCTTGAGCAGCGTCCAGTGCGCGAACCCGGCGTCGCGGACGCGGTCCTGCAGCGCGGTCTTCGTCTCGAGGTAGTGCTCCATCGACGTCCAGCGGCCTTCGTTCCAGCCCGGCACGGACCGGTGCTGCCCGGCGCCGGAAACCGACGTGTGCACGAACTGCGGCACGCCCGCCTCGCGCGCGGCGTCGATCAGGTTGCGGCCCTGGACCCACTCGGAGTCGCCGTCGAGGTCGCTCAGGTCTGGCATCTGCACGGAGAACACGCCTCGGACGCCCCGCACGGCGGGCCGGAGCGATTCGGGGTCGTAGAGGTCGCCGACGACGAGTTCGGCGCCGAGTTCGCGGACGGCCTGGGCGCGGGCGGGGTCGCGCACGAGCGCCCGCACGGGGATGCCCGCCTTCAGGAGGGCGCGGGCGGTGGCGCCGCCTTGCTTGCCGGTGGCGCCGGTGACGAGGACTGGGGACACGGGGAACTCCTCCGAACCTTAAGTGGCGGGGCCCACCACTTCGTGCTCGCTACACTAGCCATCAAGTGGCGGCCCCCGCCACTTACGTCCAGGAGGTGGTCCGTGCCGCGGTCCGACGCCCGCCGCAACTACGCGCGCATCCTCGAAGTCGCCGAGGCCGAGGTCGCCGCGCACGGCGCGGACGCGTCCCTGGAGCAGATCGCCCGCACCGCGGGAGTGGGCTCGGCGACGGTCCGCCGCCACTTCCCGACCCGCCGCGCGCTGCTGGACGCGGTCTTCCGCGGCCAGATCGACGCGCTGACGGCCCGTGCGGGCGAGCTGGCCGGATCCCCGGACCCCCGGGCCGCGCTGCTCGACTGGCTCACGGCGCTGACGACGTACGCGGCGACCGCCCGCGGCCTGGCCACGGCCCTGGTCCGCGACTCCTCGGCGGCGCACGCCTGCTCGGCGACGATGACGGCGGCCGGCGATCCACTGGTGCGCCGCGCGGCGGAGGCGGGGGTGGTCGGCGCGGAGGTGACGACGGCGGACCTGATCGCGCTGGTGACCGGAATCGTGCTGGCCACGGAGAACGACCCCGACCCGGCGGGCGAGGCACAGCGGTTGCTGGGGCTGGCGGTGCGGGGGATCAGCCCGGGTCGCTGAATGCCGTGAAGGACCCCTTCACGGCAGGTGGTGCGCTGAGGGGCCGGCGAAGGTGTGCTCGCCCACCGCCGCCTCCCGGGTCCGGACGTAGTGAATGACTCATTCATGTCGTCCGACGACGTGAATGAGTCATTCACGGCACCAGCGGAGCGGCGCGCGCAGCCCCAACGGCGCGAAGCGGTCAGCCCGGATCGCCCAGCCAGTGGTGCAGCGCCCACCAAGACCGCACCGAGTCCAACACCCGCCCGCCGCTGTTCTCCGTCAAGGTCAGCGGGGTCAGCTCCGCCAGCCGGTCCAGCCGGTAGCGGACCGTGTTCGGGTGCAGGTGCAGGGCTTCCGCCGTCGTTCGGAGGCGCTGGCCGTGGTCGAGGTACGCCAGTGCCGTCGCCGCCAGCTCGTGGTGGAACGGGTTCGCCGGGTCCAGTGACCCGAGCAGCGACGTCGTCAGCAACTCCGCGAGCAACGGCTGCGCGGCCAGCGCCAGACCGCCCGCCAACGCCGTGAGGTCGTGGCGGCCGGGGCCGGCCACGCGCGCCGCCGCCGTGCACAGGTCGTGGACTTCCCGCAGCTCGGACAGCGAAACCGCGGGCGCGACGACCAGCACCGCTCCGGCCGCCGGTTCGACCGGCGGCGTGCGGGGCGCCAAGCCGGTGAGCCTGCCCTCCACCAGGCCGTAGATCCCGCCGGACTCCAGCAGTGCCTGCTCCAGCGTGCGGGCCAGCGCCGGATCGCTGACGTCGGACACCACGCAGTGGTACCGGCCTTCGGGACGCAGTCCCGCTCGCCGGAGCTCTTCCGGCGACGGCGGGTTCCCCGCGAGCAGCAGCGTGCGCAGCAGCTGGGTCCGCGCGTCGCGCACGGTGCGCGAGCGCTGGAGCTCGGCCGCGTGGTAGCCCTTGACGATGTGGCGTTCCAGCGCGCCCGTGTAGCGCTCGGCGGCCAGGACCGTCTCGAGGATGACGTCGTCGGGCAGGCCCGCCGCCCGGCAGCGTTCGACCGCGACGCGGGCCGCGAGCGTGCGGCCCGCTTGGACCCCGCGCAGCAGGTCGGTGAGCGGGACGCCCTGCTCGGCGCGGTCGGCGCCGAGCTTCTCCGCCGTCGTGTAGTCGGCGGTGCCCGGGTTCGTCGTCGCGCGCAGTGCCGCGGACAGCAGGAACCGGACGTGGCGGCGGTTCTCGGCCTCCGGCAGCCGCGCGACGCCCGGTGACTCGGTGCGGGCGGCTCGCACCAGCTCGTCCAGCACGGTCTCGTCCGCGGCCATCGCGTCGAGCACCTGCCGGAGCAGCGGCAACGCCGGCACGGCACCTCCCGGAACCCCTTGTGCCTCGGCCACAACGCCGCACGCCCGATGTTGGCCGAGCGGCCCTACCGGAGCGGCTCCGGGGGCCGGTTATCGTGGCGATACCGGACAGTAACCTCTCTACCTCGCGAAAGCCATCGAAGTCCCCGCCGCACCTCTTCAGCGTCGAAAGGTGTTCCCAGTGCGCACTTCCCCGATCCGACGGCGGTCGTACCTCTCGCGCGCGGCGTACGCGCTTTCCGCGGCCGCCCTGCTCGCCGCCGGCGCCGCGGTGCCGGCGACCGGCGCCCCGGCGGCCCTGCGGGAGGTGATGTTCGTCGGCAACAACTGGGAAGGAACGGCGGACGTCATCCAGTCGCGGGACTCCTTCGCCCGCATCGGGCGCGTGAACATCATCCCGGACAAGGACGACCGGCTGCGGGAGATCTACCTCAACCCGATCAAGCTCGCGTTCTTCCTCGGCATCCGCAACGGCCCCGGCGAAGGCCACGACCAGTTCGTCGACGACATGTACACCACCCCGGACGGCGGATCGGTGGTGGCGTCGCGGCCCAGCTTCGCCGACGTCGTGTCGATCAACCTCACCACCGGCCGGATCAACTGGCGCTTCCCGGTGTCGGGCTTCCGCTCCGACCACATGGCCGTCTCGCCGGACGGCCGCCGCGTCGCGGTGTCCGCCTCGACGTCCAACACGGTGCACGTGCTGGACATCGGCACCGGGCAGCAGGTCGGCTCCTTCACCACCGGCGACAAGCCGCACGAGAACGTGTTCACCGGCGGCGGCCGGTACCTCTGGAACATGTCGATCGGCGAGGTCAACACCGACCTCGACGACCCGGCGTGGGACTTCACCAAGGGGGACCGGCGGATCACCGTCGTCGACGCCGCGACCTTCGGCCAGGTCAAGGTGATCGACATGCGGCAGCGCCTCGACGCCTTCGGGCGGCGGGACCTGTCCGACGCGGTGCGGCCGGTGGCGTTCACCCAGGACGAGTCGAAACTGTACTTCCAGGTCTCGTTCTTCAACGGCTTCCTGGAGTACGACGTCGCGACCGACAAGATCACCCGGCTCAAGGAACTGCCGAAGAACCCGGCCACCAGCGACGACCGCAAGACCTTCGTCAACGACTCGCGCCACCACGGCCTGTCGATGAGCCCGGCGGGGGACAAGCTCTGCGTCGCGGGCACCATGGACGACTACGCCACGGTCGTCGACCGCGCGACCCTGCAGCCGGGCACGCTGGTCCCGGCGGTGAAGCCGTACTGGGCCACGGTCAGCGGCGACGGCACCGCCTGCGTGATCTCCGAGGCCGGCGCCGACCAGGTCACCGCGATCGACTTCGCCACCGGGCGCAAGCGCGTCTCGGTCCCGGTGGGCGACCACCCGCAGCGGGTCCGGATCGGGCACGTGCCCGAAGGCTGGACCGGCCCGACCGCCTGACCCCGTCGTGAGTGGCAAGTCGGGTTAGAACCCGACTTGCCACTCACGACCCGCCCGGAGTGCCTGACTGGTTCGTCCGCGCGGACGGAGCACGCCGCCCGGCTTCGTCGTCCCGCACCAACGGCCGCGCCCGGAATCCTCCTAACGTCACCTCGATCGGCGACGACGAGGAGGCAGCGGGTGCGGACACTCTTGCGGGGCGGCCGGGTCGTCGACCCGGGCAGCGGGTTCGACGGCGTCGCCGACGTGCTCATCGACGGCAGCAAGGTCGAAGCCGTCGGCGCGCGGCTCGACGCGCCGGACGCCACCGAGGTCGACGTGACCGGGCTCGTCGTCGGGCCCGGGTTCGTCGACCTGCACAGCCACGTGCACTCGATCGCCGGGCAGCGACTGCAGGCCATGGACGGCGTGACCACCGCGCTCGACCTCGAAGCCGGGCTGATGCCCGTCGAGCGAGCCTACGCCGAGGCCGCCGCGGCCGGGCGGCCGCTGCACTACGGCTTCTCCGCCTCCTGGGGCGCGGCCCGCGCGCAGGTGCTCGCCGGCATCGAACCCGACGCGGACATCGGCGGCGGGCTGGCCGTGCTCGGGAACCCTCGGTGGCAGCGGAGTTCTTCCAAAGAGGAACTGGCCGCCTGGCTGTCCCTTTTGGACGCCGAGATCGCGAAGGGCGCGCTGGGCATCGGTGTCCTCATGGGGTACGCGCCCGCCACCGACCCCGGTGAGTTCCTCGCCGTCGCGCGCCTCGCCGCCAAGGCCGGGGTGCCGACCTACACCCACGTCCGCGAGCTGGTCGAGGTCGACCCGGCGATCCCGGTCGACGGCTCGGTCGAAATCGCCGTGGCGGCCGGGGAAACCGGGGCCGCCATGCACCACTGCCACGTCAACAGCACCTCCGGCCACCACGTCGACCGCGTCCTCGCCACCCTGGAGAACGCCCGCCGCGAAGGCTCCCGCGTCACCGTCGAGGCCTACCCGTACGGGGCAGGCAGCACCGCCGTCGGCGCCGCGTTCATCGAGCCGGACCGCTTGCGCCTCAAAGGACTCCGCCCCTCCAGCGTCGTGATCCTCGAGACGGGCGAGCGCGTCCGCGACGAAGCCCGCCTCCGGCAGATCCGCGCACAGGACCCGGGCGCGCCCTGCCTGCTGGAGTTCCTCGACGAAACCGATCCGCGCGACCGCGCCCTGCTGCACCAGGCCCTCGCCTTCCCCGACGCGATCGTCGCCAGCGACGCCATGCCGGTGTACTGGAAGGACGGCCGCGCCGAGAGCACCGAATGGCCGCTGCCGCCGGGTGGCACGACGCACCCGCGCACCGCCGGCACCTTCGCGAAGACCCTGCGGCTGATGGTCCGCGAAACCGGCGCCTGGAGCTGGCTCGAAGCCTTCCGCCGCTGCTCCTACCTGCCTTCGCGGCTCCTCGACGACGTCGCGCCCGCCGCCCGCGGCAAAGGCCACCTCGCGAAGGGCGCCGACGCCGATCTCGTCGTCCTCGACCCGGAGCGGATCACCGACGCCGCGACCTACACCGACCCCACCCGGCCCTCGACCGGCGTCCGGCACCTCTTCGTCGCCGGAGTCCGCGTGGTCGGCGAAGGGGAGCTCGACCCGGAAGCGCTTCCCGGGAAGCCGCTGCGGGGTGAGCCGAAGTGATCGAGGACATCGAGGCGCTGGTCCGCTGCGAATCCCCGTCGGAGGACCACGAAGCCGTCGCGCGCAGCGCCGAAGCCGTCGCCGCGGTCGGGCGCAGGCTGCTCGGGGTCGAGCCCGAACGGATCGTCACCGACGGCTGCACCCACCTGCGGTGGCGCTTCGGCGAACCGCGGGTCCTGCTGCTCGGGCACCACGACACCGTGTGGCCGCTGGGGTCCTTGGAGACTCACCCGTTCGAGGTCCGCGACGGCGTCCTGCGCGGGCCCGGCTGCTTCGATATGAAGGCCGGCGTCGTGATGGCCCTGCACGCCGCCGCGGCGCTGCCCGACCGCGACGGGCTCTCGATCCTCGTCACCGGCGACGAGGAGATCGGTTCGCCGCGGTCCCGGCCGCTGATCGAGGCCGAGGCCATGACCTGCGACGCGGTGTTCGTGCTCGAAGCCTCGGCCGACGGCGGGGCGCTGAAGACCCGCCGCAAAGGCGTTTCCCGGTACTGGGTCGAAGTCGAGGGCCGCGCCGCGCACGCCGGGCTCGAGCCGGAGAAGGGCGTCAACGCCGGGATCGAGGTCGCGCACCAGATCCTCGCGGTGGCCGCGCTCGCGGACGCGGAGAAGGGCACGACCGTCGTCCCGACCGCGCTCAGCGCCGGGACGACGACCAACACCGTGCCCGCCGCGGCGAGCGTCGCGGTCGACGCCCGCGTGTGGGACGCCGGGGAACAGGACCGCGTGGACCGCGCCATCCGGAGCCTGTCCCCGGTCGTCGACGGCTCGGGGATCCGGATCGGCGGCGGCATCAACCGGGCGCCGCTGGACGCGAAGGCGTCGGCGGAGCTGTTCGCGCTGGCGGACGAACTCGCCGCCGATCTCGGGTTCGGGCCGCTCGCCGAAGCGGCCGTCGGCGGGGCGTCGGACGGCAATTTCACCGCCGGGCTGGGCATTCCGACGCTCGACGGCCTCGGCGCGGTCGGCGGCGGTGCGCACGCCGACGACGAACACGTCCTCGTCGCGGAGCTGCCCCGCCGCACCGCGCTGGTCCGCAAGCTCGCCGAAACCGTGCTGGCGCGGGGAAGTTCGTCCGCGCCGACGAACGCGCGGGGTGAATCCGGTGCGGCGCCACGGTGACCGGCGGGCCGGGTCCGGAGAGGATCGTCAGCGTGACTGAAGTCGTGACGAACACAGCCCCGCCGCTGCGGGACGAGGCGGCCGCCGCCGCGGCCACCGCCGCCACGGCCTCGGGGGTCGCCGTCCGGACCCTGGCCGAGGTCGCCGACCTGGCCGCCGTGACCCGGCTCTTCGAGTCGATCTGGCGCCCCGAACCGGGAAACCCGCCGGTGACCGCCGAACTGCTGCGCGCCATGGTCTCGGCGGGCAACTACGTGGCCGGCGCCTTCGACGGGACCGAACTGCTCGGCGCCTGCTTCGGGTTCTTCGGCGGACCGGCGAAGGGAGGACTGCACAGCCACATCGCCGGTGTCGCCACGAGCGGGCACGGCCGCGGCATCGGCTTCGCGCTCAAGCTGCACCAGCGCGCGTGGGCGCTGCGCCAGGACGTCGGCGAGATCTCCTGGACGTTCGACCCGCTGGTGCGCCGCAACGCCCACTTCAACCTGACCAAGCTCGCCGCCCGCCCGGCGCACTACCTGCCCGACTTCTACGGCCCGATGCACGACGGCATCAACGGCGCCGGCGACACCGACCGGCTGCTGGCCGTCTGGAACCTGACGAGCGCGCCGGTGCGGGCGGCCGCGGGCGGGGTCCCGGACCGGGTGGACGCCACCGCGCTGCGGAAGCGGGGTGCCGCGGTGGCACTGGCCGCGGACGCCGCCGGGGCGCCGACGACCGGCCCCGCGGATGCGAACGTCCTGCTCGTCGCCGTGCCGCCGGACATCGAGGCGCTCCGGCGCAGCGACCCGGAGCTGGGCCGGGCGTGGCGGGTCGCGCTGCGGGACGTCCTGGGCGGCTTGATGGCCGGCGGGGCGTCGGTCACCGGATTCGATCGGACCGGCTGGTACGTGGTCGAGAAGGAGCACACGTCGTGAAACTCACCGGGGTGGAACTGCTGCGCGTCCGGATGCCGCTGGTGGCACCGTTCCGGACGTCGTTCGGCACGCAGGCCGAGCGCGAACTCCTGCTCCTGCGCGCGGTGACGGCCGACGGCGAGGGCTGGGGCGAGTGCGGCGCGATGGTCGACCCGCTCTACTCCTCGGAGTACGTCGACGGCGTCGAGCACGTGCTGCGCACCTTCCTCGTGCCCGCCCTGCTCGCCGCCGAGAACCTGACGGCGAACGAGGTCGCGCCACTGCTGGCGAAGTTCAAGGGCCACCGGATGGCCAAGGCCGCGCTGGAAATGGCGGTCCTCGACGCCGAACTGCGCGCCCACGGCCTGTCCTTCGGCACCGCCCTCGGGTCCACCCGGGACTCCGTGCCGTGCGGGGTGTCCGTCGGCATCATGGACACGATCCCGAAGCTGCTGGACGTCGTCGCCGGCTACCTCGACGACGGGTACGTCCGGATCAAGCTCAAGATCGAGCCCGGCTGGGACGTCGAGCCGGTCCGCGCGGTCCGCGAACGCTTCGGGGACATCCTGCTCCAGGTCGACGCGAACACCGCGTACACGCTGTCGGACGTGCCGCAGCTGCAACGGCTCGACCCGTTCGAGCTGCTGCTGATCGAGCAGCCGCTGGAAGAGGAGGACGTCCGCGGCCACGCCGAACTGGCGAAGCACATCCGGACGCCGATCTGCCTGGACGAGTCCGTCGTCTCCGCGCGGTCGGCCGCCGACGCGATCGCGCTCGGCGCCTGCCGGATCGTCAACATCAAGCCGAGCCGGGTCGGCGGCTACCTCGAAGCGCGGCGGGTGCACGACGTCTGCGCCGCGCACGGCGTCCCGGTCTGGTGCGGCGGGATGATCGAAACCGGGCTCGGCCGGGCCGCGAACGTCGCGCTGGCGTCGCTGCCCGGGTTCACGCTGCCGGGCGACACCTCGGCGTCGGACCGGTTCTACCGCACCGACATCACCGAGCCGTTCGTCCTGGAAGCGGGCGGCCGGCTGCCGGTGCCGTCCGGTCCCGGCCTCGGCGTCACGCCCATCCCGGAGCGGCTCGCCGAGGTGACGACGGCGAAGGCGTGGCTCACCCCGTAACCGCACCGGGCCGCACTTTCACGTGAAAGTGCGGCCCCCTGGTGGGCACTTTCACGTGAAAGTGCGCGCCGGTCGCCGGATAGTCCACAAGGGACGGAGGGTCCGATGGAGTCAGCCGAACAGGTGCTCGCCCGCTGGGCGGCGGGGGCCGGCGTGCGGGCCCGCACGTACGCGGCCGGTGCCGCCGTCACCGCGTCGCGGCTCAAGGTCCTGGTCGCGGTGCGGTACGCGGGGCTGCGGGCCGGTGTGGGCCGGCGGCTGCGGGCGGTTCGTCCGCCGCGATGAAAGTTTCGCCGGGTCTCGTCGGTTCCGACGAACCGGCCGCCCCGGCACCCGTCCTAGCATCCCCGCATCGCCGGTTCCCCACCCTCGCCACGAGAGGCAACCATGTCGAAGCTCACCGAACTCTCCGCCTGGCTGGACAGCCGTCTGCCCGCGCTGCTGGCCGAGCACCAGGTGCCGGGCGCGGCCGTCGCCGTGTACGCCGGCGGCGAGATCATCGACCACGCCGCGGGGGTGCTCAACAAGGGCACCGGCGTCGAGGCCGACGTCGATTCGCTGTTCCAGATCGGGTCCATCACGAAGATCTGGACGACCACCCTGGCCCTGCAGCTGGTCGACGAAGGCCGCCTCGACCTCGACCAGCCGGTCCGGAAGTACCTGCCGGAGTTCAAGATCGCCGACCATGTTTCAGCCGCCAAAATCACCGTCCGGCAGCTGATGTGCCACACTTCCGGCTTCGAGGGCGACATCTTCACCGACACCGGCCGCGGCGACGACTGCGTCGAGAAGTACGTCGCCACCCTCGGCGACGTGCCCCAGCTCTTCGCACCCGGCGAGATGTTCTCCTACAACAACGCCGCCTTCTGCGTGCTCGGCCGGATCGTGGAAGTGCTGCGGGGCAAGTCCTACAACGACTGCCTGGCCGAGCAGCTGTTCGTCCCCTTGGGACTGACGCACGCCGCCGCGAGCCCGTACGAGGCCATCCGGTTCCGGGCCGCGCTCGGGCACGTCACGCCGGAGCCGGGCGCCGACCCGGAGCCCGCCGGGATCTGGGCGCTGGCGCCGTCCAACGCCCCGGCCGGCGCGATGCTCGCCATGCGCCCGCGCGACCTGGTGACGTTCGCCGGCATGCACCTGCGCGACGGCGAAGCCCCGGACGGTACCCGCGTGCTCAGCGCGGAAAGCGCTCGCGCCATGCGGGAGCGCGTGGTGGAGCTGCCCGACCTCGGGCTGATGGGCGAGGCGTGGGGCCTCGGCTGGTCGCTGTCCGAGGGCGGCGCGGTCGTCGGCCACGACGGCGGCACGATCGGCCAGTCGGCCTTCCTGCGCCTCGCGCCCGGGCACGACGTCGCCGTGGCGCTGCTGACCAACGGCGGCAACCCGATCGCCCTCTACACCGAAGTCGTCGGCCACCTGCTGAAGGAGCTGACCGGCATCGAGCTCGCCGTACCGCCGGTGCCGGCCGCCGACGCCCCGCGGATCGACGCCACCCGGTACGTCGGCGAGTACTCGTCGTCCGTCGCGGACATCACGGTCAGCCAGGACGACGACGGCCGTGTCTGGGTGGAGCGCGTCCCGAAGGGCATCTTCGCGGAGCTGGCCAAGCCGGAGAAGACCGAGCTGGTCGCGATGAACGGCGACACGCTGATCCTGCGCGAGCCGATGCAGGGCATGTACCTGCCGCACGCGTTCGTCGGCGACGACGGCACCGGGCGCGCGCTGTACCTGCACACCGGCCGCGCCGACCGGCGGGTGAGCGCGTGAGCGGAGTCGAGCGGCGGATCGCGGACGCGTTCCTGGCGGCGGGCGCGCGGGGTTTCCTGCACGCGCGGGAGCTCGGCGGCACCGCCGAGGTGGCCGTCGGCGCGGACGACCCGGTGGTGCTGGCGTCGGTGTTCAAGATCCCGGTCGCCGTCGCCTACGCGCGGGAAGTCGCGGCCGGGCGGCTCGACGAAACCGCGCGGACCCGCGTCGGGAAGCGCTACCGCATCGGCGGGATCGGCACCGCGGGGTGCGCCGACGACGTCGAAATGAGCTGGCGCGACCTCGCGCTGTTCATGCTGACCATGAGCGACAACGCGGCCACCGACGTCATCTACCACCGCGTCGGCCAGGCCGCCGTCGACCGCGTGCTCACCGATCTCGGCCTGAGCCGCACCCGGCTGATCGGCTGCTGCGAGGACCTGTTCGCTTCGGTGCTCGCCGACCTGGGTGCCGGGGAGGACGCCGACCTCGACGCCGTGTTCGCCGGGGCGACCCCCGAACAGACCTGGAAGCTCGCGGTGCTCGACCCGGAGCGGACGTCGGCGTCCACACCCCGGGAAACCACCACGCTGCTCGAAGCGATCTGGACCGACCGCGCCGCCGAACCCGCCGCGTGCGAACGGGTGCGCGCGATCATGGCGCGGCAGATCTGGCCGCACCGCCTCTCCTCGGGGTTCGGCTCCGACGTCACCATCGCGGCCAAGACCGGCACCCTGCCGGCGGTCCGCAACGAAGCCGGTGTCGTGTCCTTCCCGGACGGCCGCCGCTTCGCCGTCGCGGTCTTCACCCGCGCGGACTCCCTGGCCGAACGGCAGCCCGCCGTCGACGCCGCCATCGGCAAGGCCGCCCGCCTCGCCGTGGACCACCTCCGGAAGGAAACGCCATGACCAGAATTCGGACGGCGGGGGTCGTGCTCGGGGTGCTCGCGCTCACCGCGACCGCCTGCGGGGGATCGGGCGGCGGTGCCGCGGCCGGCGACGGGAAACCCTTGGACGGCAAGACGTTCAGCCTCGCCATCGGCTCCGACCCCGGCAGCCTCGACCCGCACATGACCGTGCTGTCGGTGGCCATCCAGGTCGACCGGTTCCTCTACGACTCGCTGCTGAACCTCGACGACGCCGGCAAGCCGGTCGCCGGGCTGGCCGCGAAGTGGGAGGCGTCGACGACGACCGCGTCTTTCACGCTGCGCCAGGGCCTCACGTGCGCGGACGGCAGCCCGCTGACCGCCGCCGACGTCGCGGCCAACATCAACTTCATCGGCGACCCGGCGAATAAGTCGCCCATCGCCGGCTTGTACATCGCGCCGGGCACCAAGGCGACCGCGGACGCGGCGGGCACGATCAACGTCACCAGCGGCAAGCCGGACGCGTTCCTGGCCCGCAACGTCGGCGGCGTGCCGATCGCCTGCGCCAAGGGGCTCAGCGACCGGAAGCTGCTCGCCAAGGGCGAGGCCGGCACCGGGATGTTCACCGTCGCCGAGGCCGTGCCCAACGACCACTACACGTTCACCCGCCGCAAGGACTACGCGTGGGGCCCCGGCGACTGGAAGGCGGAGCCGGGCCTGCCGGACCAGGTCGTCGTGCGGGTCATCCCGAACACCACGACCGCGACCAACCTGCTGCTGTCCGGCGAGCTGAACGCGGGCCAGATCAACGGGCCGGACCGGCAGCGGCTGGAGGGCCGCAAGCTGTTCCACACCGACTTCACCGCCCCGATGGGCGAGGTGTTCTACAACCAGGCGGCCGGGCGGCCCGGCCAGGACGAAGCCGTCCGCCGGGCGCTGACCCAGGCGCTCGACCTGCCCCAGCTCGGCAAGGTGCTGACCAGCGGCGCCGGCAAGCCGTCGCAGGGCATGATCACGAACGAGCCGGAGGTGTGCCCCGGCGACACCGTCACCGGGAACCTGCCGTCCCACGACCCGGCCGCGGCGGCGTCCGCGCTGGACGCCGCGGGCTGGACGAAGGGCGCGGACGGCGTGCGGGCCAAGGACGGCAAGAAGCTTTCGCTCACGGTCCTCTACGGCACCCAGCTCGGCCCGACCATGGCGCCGACCGCGGAGCTGGTCCAGCAGCAGTGGAAGGCCCTCGGCGCCGACGTGGCGCTCAAGGGCGTCGACAGCCCCGGCCTCAGCCAGGTCCTGTTCGGCACCGGCGAGTGGGAGGTCTCCCTCGGCCCGGTCGGGTTCTCGCTGCCGAGCCAGCTGGTGCCGTTCGTCTCCGGCCCGGCCGCGCCCGACGGCACGAACTTCGCCCACATCGCCAACCCCGGTTACGACCAGGCGGCGCAGCAGGCGGCCACCAAGCCCGGTGACGCCAGCTGCGCGGACTGGAACGCGGCGGAGACCGCGCTGATCAAGCGGGTCGACGCGGTGCCGTACTTCGACTCGGTCGTGCCGACCTACGCCAGCGGCGCGAAGTTCACCCTCAGCCAGGGCAGCCTGACGCCGTCCTCGATCCGGATGCTGGCGAAGTGACGACGGCGGCGGCACCACCCCGCCTGCGCGGCGGCCCGTGGCCGGCGTTCGCCGCGCGGCGGCTGGCCCGGTTCGCCGTCTCGCTGTGGGCGCTGCTCACCGCGGCGTTCCTGATGATCCACCTGGTCCCGGGTGACCCGGTGCGGGCCGCGCTCGGCATGACCGCGCCCGCCGAGCTGGTCGCCGCCCGGCGGGCCGCACTCGGCCTGGACGACCCGCTGTGGGTGCAGTACGGGCACTACCTGCGCGGCCTGCTCACCGGGGACTTCGGGACGTCGATGGTGAGCGGCCAGCCGGTGGCGCAGGTGATCGGCGACCGGCTGCCCTCGACGGTGCAGCTGGCCGTGCTCGCCTTCGCGGTCGTGGTGGCCGTCGCGGTCCCGCTGGGCGTCGCCTTCGCGGTGCTGACCCGCGGCGGCCGCCGCCGGGGCGCGGAACTGGGCTTCACGTCGGTGAGCGTGTTCGTGGCCGCCATCCCGGAGTTCCTGATCGGCGTCGGGCTGGTGGCGCTGCTCGCCGTCGGTCTCGGCTGGTTCCCGGTCGCCGGCGCCGACGACGCGAGCGGGTACGTGCTGCCGGTGGCGGCACTGGCGATCGGGCCGGCGGCGGTGCTGGCCCGGATCGTCCGCGTCGAGCTGCTTTCCGTGCTGGGCGCCGACTTCGTCCGCACCGCGCGGGCGAAGCGGCTGCCCGCGCGGCTGGTCTACGTCCGCCACGCGCTGCCGAACGCGCTCACCGCGACGCTCACCCTGGGCGGGCTGATGCTGACCTCGATGGTGGCGGGCACGGTGCTGGTGGAGAACGTGTTCGCGTGGCCGGGCCTCGGCTCGACCATCGTGCAGTCGATCGTGACGAAGGACTACCCGCTGGTGCAGGGGATCGTGCTCGTCTACGGCGTCGGCGTGCTGCTGGTCAACGTGCTGGTCGACGTCGTGCTCGGGCTGCTCGACCCCCGCTCGGCGATCCGGGAGGCCTGACGTGGCGCGACGACGTGGTTCGGTCTGGGTGGCGGCCGTGCGCACCCCGGTGGGCGCGTGCTCGGCGGTGCTGCTGGCCGTGGTGATCGTGCTGGCGGTGGTGGCCCCGCTCGTGTGGGGTGACGGCGCCGCGGCGATCGACACCGACGCGATCGGCCAGGGACCGTCGGGCGCGCACCCGTTCGGCACCGACTCCCTCGGCCGCGACCTGCTGCTCCGCACCCTGGTGGCGACCCGGCTCTCGATCGGGCTCGCGGTCCTCGCGACGGCGATCGGGGTCGGCGTCGGCGTCGTGCTCGGGACGCTGCCGTCGGTGCTGCCGCGGTGGGCGGGCCGGCTGCTCGTCGCGGCCGTCGACATCGCGGTGGCGTTCCCGGGGCTGCTGCTGGCCCTGTTCTTCGCGGTGATCTTCGGCGTCGGCACCCAGGGCGCGGTGCTGGCGATCGCGTTCGCGATGGCGCCGGCGTTCGCCCGGCTCGTGCAGACGCTGTCGGCGTCGGTGCGCGGGCGCGACTTCATCGCCGCGGCCCGGATCGCCGGTGTCGGCCGGATCCGGCTGCTGGCCCGGCACGTGCTGCCCAACATCGGGGAACCCCTCGTGGTCAACGCGACCATCGGGGCGGGCTCCTCGCTGCTCGCCTTCGCCGGGCTGTCCTTCCTCGGGATCGGCGTGCAAGCGCCGGACTACGACTGGGGCCGGCTGCTGCGCGAAGGCCTGGACGGCATCTACGTCAGCCCGGTGGCCGCGCTCGCGCCCGCCGCGGCGGTGGTGCTCGCCGGGCTGGCGTTCAACCTGGTCGGGGAGACGGTCGCCGCGGTGGTCGGGGTCCGGACCCGGCCGACCCGGCGCGCGGCGGGGCCGCTCCCGGCGACTCCGCCCGCGCCCGCCGCGGAACCGGCGGGCGACGCGGTGCTCGTCGTCGAGAACCTGCGGGTGGCGTTCCCGGGACCGGCCGGCTGGACCGTGCCGGTGCGCGGGGTCAGCTTCACCGTCCGCGCGGGCGAAGCGATCGGCGTCGTCGGCGAGTCCGGCTCCGGCAAGAGCCTGACCGCGCTGGCCGTGTCCCGCCTGATCGAAGCACCCGGCGTGGTCACCGCCGACCGGCTGGAGTTCGCGGGGAAGCCGGTGGCGTCGGCCTCGGACCGCGAGCTCGGCACGTCGCTGGCCATGGTGTTCCAGGACCCCATGACGTCGTTCAACCCGGCCCGCCGGGTCGGCGGGCAGCTCGCCGAGGTGTCCGAGCAGCACCACGGCCTGTCGCGGCGCCAGGCGCTGGCCCGCGCGGTCGAGAAGCTGACCGCGGTGCGCGTCCCGGCCGCCGCGCGGCGGGCGCGGCAGTACCCGCACGAGTTCTCCGGCGGCATGCGGCAGCGGGCGATGATCGGCATGGGCCTGATGGGCGAGCCGAAGCTGGTCATCGCCGACGAGCCGACGACCGCGCTCGACGTCACGGTGCAGCGGCAGGTGCTGCGCCTGCTCGCCCGCACGCGCGAAACCGAGGGCGCGGCGATCCTGCTGATCAGCCACGACATCGCCGTCGTTTCCCAGACGTGCGAACGGATGCTGGTGATGTACGCCGGGCGCGTGGTGGAGGACCTGCCGACCGGCGGCGAGCCGCGGCACCCGTACACGCGGGCGTTGCTGGCCACCACGGTGGACCTCGAAACCGACCGCGACGAGCCGCTCGCCGTGATCCCCGGCCGCCCACCGGCCCCGGACCAGGTACCGGACGGCTGCGCGTTCGCCGACCGCTGCCCGCTGGCGTCGGAGCGCTGCCGGACCGAAGACCCCGTGCTCGAACCGGCCGCGTCGGGGCACCGGGTCGCCTGCTGGCACCCGCCCGCCGGTGTCCTTTCCGGACAGTCCCGTGAGGAGGGTGCGGCGTGAGTGCTCTGGAGTTCGAGGCGGTGAGTGTCCGCTACGGCAAGCTGACCGCGGTCGACGGCGTCACCCTGACCGTCCCTTCCGGACAGGTCGTCGGCCTGGTCGGCGAGTCCGGCTCGGGCAAGTCGACCCTGGCCCGGGCCGCGGCCGGGCTCGCGCCGGTCAGCGCGGGCCGGGTCCGGCTCGACGGCACCGACGTGCGGCGGCTGCCCCGGCGCCGTCCGCTGCAGATGGTGTTCCAGGACCCGTATTCGTCGCTGGACCCGCGGATGGCGATCGGCGAGTCGATCGCCGAGGCGATGCCCCGCGGCCGCGGGAGGGCGGCCGAAGTGGCCCGGCTGCTCGAACTGGTGCACCTGGACCCCGATCGGGCGGGGATGCTGCCCGGTCAGCTGTCCGGCGGGCAGCGACAGCGCGTCGCGCTCGCCCGGGCGCTGGCCGGGCAGCCGAAAGTCCTGATCGCCGACGAGATCACCTCCGCGCTCGACGTCTCGGTGCAGGGTGCGGTGCTCAACCTCGTCCGGGACGTGCAGCGGCGGCTTTCCCTGTCGATGCTGTTCATCTCCCACAACCTCGCCGTGGTGCGGTACGTCAGCGACGTCGTCGCCGTGATGTACCTCGGCCGGATCGTCGAGGCCGGGCCGGCCGAGCAGGTGCTCACCGACCCTCGGCACCCGTACACGAAAGAGCTGCTGGCCGCCGCGCCGTCCGCGCACCGCGGCCTGTTCGACGGCGACGACGTCCTCGCCGACACCGAACCCGCCGACCCGCACCACCCGCCGGCCGGCTGCCGCTACCACCCGCGGTGCCCGGTCGGCCCGCTCGTGCACACCGACCGCACCGTCTGCGTCCGCACCGACCCGGCCGACGGCACCGAGCACCGGCCGCACCGGGCGGCCTGCCACTTCGCCGCGTGAAACCTCTTCCCCCAAGGAGATCCCGCATGACCCGACGTCTGGGCACCGACGACCTGTACGCCCTCGAATTCCCCGAGCAGCCGGCGATCTCCCCCGACGGCGGCCGGATCGCGTACGTGGTGCGCACCGCCGACCGCGACGCCGACGAAGTCACCCGCTCGCTGTGGCAGGTCACCACCGGCGGCGGCCCGGCGCGGCGGCTCACCCGCGGCCAGGCCGACCTCGCACCGGCGTTTTCCCCCGACGGCACGCGGATCGCGTTCCTGCGCGCCCAGGACGGCCCGGCGCAGCTGTGGCTGCTGCCCGCCGACGGCGGCGAACCCGAGCAGGTCACCACGCTCCCGCTCGGCGCGGGCACGCCGGTGTGGCGCCCGGACGGCGCCGAGATCGCCTTCAGCGCCCCGATCGACCTCCACGCCGAAGCGGGCGAGGACGCGGGCGCACCGGGCCGGCGCGCGCACGCCCCGGTGGTCGCCGGCCGGCTCGACTTCAAGGCCGACGGCGCCGGGCTCCTGCGCACCCTGCGCAAGCACGTCCACGTCCTCGACGTCGCCACCGGCGAAGTCCGCCGGGTGACGTCGGGGGACTGGCACGCGGGCGACCCGGCCTGGTCGCCGGACGGCACGCGGCTGGCCTTTCCCGCCGGCCGGGACGCCGACGGCGACCTGACCTTCCGTTCCGGTGCCTACGTTCTCGAGGCCGCGGGCGTGACCGCCGAACCCGTGCTCGTGGGCTCCGGCGAGGGCATGTGCGGGACGGTCACCTGGACCGCCGACGGCGGCGCGCTGCTCGTCGTCGGCCGCCGCGACACGGCCACCGGGCACCTCGGGCTGCTGCGCGTTCCGCTGGACGGCGGCGAAACCACCGACCTGGCGGCCCCGCTCGACCGCAACGTGATGCCGGGCGGTGCCGGCTACCCGGGCGCGCTGCCCCAGCTGTCCGGGGACGAAGTCCTGTTCTGCGTCCGCGACCGCGGCTGCACGCACCTCTACGCCGTCGGCGTCACCGGCGGCGAGCCGCGGCTGGTCCTGGGCGGAGCGGGGAACACCGTGTCGGCACTGAGCGTCGCCGGGGACACCGCGGCCGTCGTGCTGGCCACGCCGACTTCGTACGGCGAGATCGCGACGGTCGGCACCGGCGGGGGAGCGGCCGAGGTCCGCACTTCGCTCGGCGACGGCTACCTCGAACTGTTCACCCACGAGGAGCGGGAGTTCACCGTCTCCGACGGCACGGTGGTGCACGGCTGGCTGCTGCGCGACCCCGCCCGCACCGGTCCGCTGCCGCTGCTGCTGGACATCCACGGCGGCCCGCACAACGCGTGGAACGGCACCGCCGACCCCGTGCACGTCTACCACCAGGAGCTCGCCGCCCGCGGCTGGGCCGTGCTGCTGCTCAACCCGCGCGGCAGCGACGGCTACGGCGAAGCGTTCTACACCGGCGCGGTCGGCGCGTGGGGACTGGCCGACGCCAAGGACTTCCTCGAGCCCCTCGACGACCTGGTCGCCGAGGGCGTGGCGGACGGGCGGCGGCTCGCCGTGTCCGGCTACAGCTACGGCGGCTACATGACCTGCTACCTGACCAGCCGCGACGGCCGGTTCGCCGCGGCGGTCGCGGGCGGCGTGGTCAGCGACCCGGTGAGCATGGCGGGCACGTCCGACGCCGGGCACTTCCTCGGCGTCGCCGAACTCGGCGCCGTCCCGGCGGAGAACCGGGCGCACTACGCGGCGCTTTCCCCGCTGGCGCAGGTGGAAAAGGTGCGCACGCCGACGCTGGTCCTGCACGGCGCGGACGACGACCGCTGCCCGGCCGGGCAGGCCGAGCAGTGGTTCACCGCGCTGCGCGAGCAGGGCGTGCCGTCCCGGCTGGTGCTCTACCCCGGCTCGTCCCACCTGTTCATCCTCGACGGGCGGCCGTCGCACCGCGTGGACTTCAACCGCCGGATCGTGGACTGGGTGGAGCAGTACGCGGGTGAGCCGGGCAAGCCGGCGCGCGTACCGCTCGACACCGCGCACTGGCGGCGGCGCCTGGCCGAGCTCGCGCGCAAGCACCGCGTTCCCGGTGCGACGCTGGGCATCCTGCGCGGCGACGACGAGCTCGTCGCGGGCTTCGGCGTGCTCAACAAGACCACCGGCGTCGAGGTCACCGACGACTCGGTGTTCCAGATCGGCTCGATCAGCAAGGTGTGGACGGCCACCGTGGCCATGCAGCTGGTCGACGAGGGCCTGCTGACGCTCGACGGGCCGATCGCCGACGTGCTGCCCGAGCTGCGGCTGGCCGACCCCGAGGTCGCGCAGAAGGTGACGCTGCGGCACCTGCTCACGCACACCAGCGGCATCGACGGCGACGTCTTCACCGACACCGGCCGCGGCGACGACTGCGTCGAGAAGTACGTCGAGGTGCTGGACCAGGCCGCGCAGACCCACCCCCTGGGCGCGACGCTGTCCTACTGCAACTCGGGGTTCATCCTCATCGGGCGCGTGATCGAGAAGCTCACCGGCAAGACGTGGGACGCGGCCCTGCGCGAGCGGCTGTTCACGCCGCTGGGCCTGACGCGCACCGGCACCCTGCCGGAGGAGGCGCTGCTGTTCCGCGCGGCGATGGGGCACGTGGCCAGCGGCGAGGAAGACCCGCAGCCGGCTCCCGTGTGGGGTCTCCCGCGCTCGGCGGGCCCGGCCGGCCTGATCACGGCGTCGGCGTCGGACGTCCTGGCCTTCGCCCGCATGCACCTGGCCGGCGGGCTCGGCCCGGACGGCTCGCGGGTGCTCTCCGCGGAGTCGGCCGCGGCGATGACCGAGGACCAGGTCGAGATGCCGGACAAGCACACGCTCGGCGACTCGTGGGGCCTCGGCTGGATCCGCTTCGGCTGGGACGGCCACCGCCTGATCGGTCACGACGGCAACACGATCGGGCAGTCGGCGTTCCTGCGGGTCCTGCCGGAGCACGGGCTGGCGGTCACGCTGCTCACCAACGGCGGCAGCGCCCACGACCTGTACGTGGAGCTCTACGCGGAGATCTTCGAGGAGCTGGCCGGCGTCACGATGCCGCGCCCGCTCGAGCCGGCCGCGGCCCCGCCCGCGGTGGACGTCTCGGAGTTCCTGGGCGTGTACGAACGGGAGTCGATGCGCATCGAGATCCTGACCAGGGAAGGACAGCTCCGCATCCGCCAGACGGTGACGGGTTCGCTGGCGGCCCTGGTCCCGGACCCGACGACGGAGGACGATCTGGTGGCGATCGGCCCGGGCCACTTCGCCCACCGCCCGGCGGGCATGCGCGGCTGGGTGTCGGTGACGTTCTACACGCTGCCGACGGGGGAGCGGTACCTGCACACGGGCGTCCGGGCGACCCCGAAAACCGGCGTCGCATGAGCCGGGTCACGTCGGGGAACACCCCGGGCCGCGGGGCGTTGTAACGGGTGTCGGTACGGCGGAGTCCCCGGGCCTCACCCCTTGCCTTCACGGAATACCAGTCCGGCTGGAGCCGTGTCGAGCCACTCGCCGCGAGGCGACCCCCGTACCGGCCTCGAACTCCCGCTTCCGCTCGCAGGCCTCCCCCCAGCCTTCGCCGAGCGGAAGCGGGACTTTCTTTTCTTTGCGTGGACCGGCGCTCACGCGGTCCGGCGGCGGGAAGGTCGCGAATGACTCATTCGGGACCTCCGTGGTCCCCAATGAGTCATTCGCGACACTCGAGTCGGCTCCTGGAGGCGCGCACTCGGCGCGCGGCACCGCACCGCGCGGCACTTGCCGAAGCCGGCGTCCGGAGTGGACCTCGGCGCCGATGTAGTGAATGACTCATTCCTGTCGTCGGACGACAGGAATGAGTCATTCACTACATCCCGGCGCGGGCTACATCCCGGCGCGGGCTCAGTGGTGCGCGGCGGCCGCCGGGGTGGTGCCCGGCTTCTTGCCGCGGATCAGCCAGGTGCCCGCGAAGGCGGCCAGGCCGACGATCCCCGCCACCACGAACGCCGCGTGCAGGCCCGACGCGTCGGGGCTGCCCGCCGTCTTGTCGTCGCTGCCGAGCGTCGCCACGCTGACGAACACCGCCGTGCCGAGCGCGCCGGCCACCTGCTGCAGCGTCGAAAGGATCGCGCTGCCGTGGGAATACAGGTGTTCGGGCAGCACGCCGAGCGATTCGGTGAACAGCGGCGTCATCATCAGGCCGAGCCCGGCCATCAGCAGCACGTGGATCCCGATCACCGCGATCAGCGGCGAGTTCGGGCCCAGGATCGTGAACAGCCACAGCGAAACGGCCATCGCGCCGGCGCCGGGGATGACCAGCGGGCGCGCGCCGACCTTGTCGAACAGCGCGCCGACCGGACGGCCCAGCAGGCCCAGCACCAGCCCGCCCGGCAGCACGGCCAGGCCGCTGACGAACGTGCTCGTGTGCAGCACCGTCTGCAGGTACAGCGGCAGCATGATCGCCGCCGCGCCGATCAGGCAGACGAACAGCAGCGCGGTGAGCACCAGCGAGACGACGAAGCTGCGGTGCGTGAACGGCCGCAGGTCGAGCAGCGCCCGGTCGCGGCGCTGCAGCCGCAGCTGGCGCCAGGTGAACACGACCAGCGAGACGACGCCGACGACGATCGGCACCCACGCCGGCACCGGCGGCTCGACCCCGGCCTGTTCACCGCCGGCGGACAGCCCGTACAGCACGCCGCCGAACCCGATCGCGGACAGCAGCACCGACGGCACGTCCAGCGGCACGCGGCGCCGTTCGCTGTCCAGCTTCAGCTGCAGCGCCCCGGCCACCAGCGCGGCGATCGACAGCGGCAGCACGATCCAGAACATCCAGCGCCAGCCCAGCGACGACAGCACGGCGCCGCCGATGGTCGGGCCGATCGCGGGCGCGACCGCGATGACGATCGTGATCGTGCCCATCGTCGCGCCGCGCCGCTCCGGCGGCACCAGCCGCATCACCGACGTCATCAGCAGCGGCAGCATCACCGCCGTGCCGCACGCCTGCACCACCCGCCCGGTCATCAGCACCGCGAAGCCGGGCGCGAGCGCGCACAGCAGCGTGCCGAGGCTGAACGCGGACAGCGAGAAGAGGAAGACCTGCCGCGGCGAGAAGCGCTCCAGCAGGAACCCGGTCGTGGGGATGACGACGGCCATGGTCAGCAGGAACCCGCTGGTCAGCCACTGCACCGTCGTCGTGGGAACACGGAGGTCGACGGTCAGGTCGCGCAGCGCGACACTGAGGATCGTCTCGTTGAGGATCATCACGAACGCGGACAGAACGAGAACCCCGATGAGGAGCCCCGCCCGCGCCGGGGCGCGGTTCAGGTCGGCGGGCGGACGGGAATCGGTGTCGGTCATCGGGGTGGGAGCTCCTGGGTCGGCCGGGCCGGCTGTCCTTCGCAGTCTGCCCGTTTCCGCCCCCCGGTGTCACGGCGATTTCCGCAGTGCAGCGGGTCACACCGCACGATGGAGGAGGCCCCCGCGCACCCGCCGAAAGGCATCCGATATGCTTCCGTCAGTACCAAGTTCCGCCAGCGCGCGATTAGCTCAGCGGGAGAGCGCTTCCCTGACACGGAAGAGGTCACTGGTTCAATCCCAGTATCGCGCACCACGAGTCCACCCCCATGGACATCGTGGAAGTTGGTACCACCGGGCGATTAGCTCAGGGGGAGAGCGCTTCGTTCACACCGAAGAGGTCACTGGTTCGATCCCAGTATCGCCCACTCGAGATCGGGAGCCCCTGTTCGCGGATTGCGCGAACGGGGGTTCTCTCGTTCTGTGTCCTGTGGGGGCCGAGCCCCCACGCCCCCGCCGGGGGCGAGCCCCCGGACCCCCGGGTGGTCGCGTCAGGTGGGCGGGCGGCGGTCGGTGGTAGTCCACTTCGGACGGTTACAACAGCTTGCGCTGCAAGACGTCCGCGAGCACCGTCTCGACGATGCGCGTCAGCTCGCGCTCGTCCGGCAGCGTTCCGCGGCGGCCGGCGAACAGCAGGTGGCCGCCGCCGATCAGGGGCAGGGCCAGGGAATCCGCGTCGGCGTCCGCCGCGATGCGGCCCAGTTCGCGCTCGGCGGTCAGGTAGTCCGCGAGCATCGTGCGCGCCTCCGCCAGGATCGGCAGGCCGTCACCCGGACGGCGTAACCGCGCCCGCACCTCGTCGCGGAAGAAAACCAGGCTGACGAGCGCCAGCGACACCGGATCGAACAGCTCGGTCAGGGCGGCCGCGACGTTTTCCGCGACCGTCCGCGTTCCCGCGGCGGCCCGCAGCAGCACCGCCTGGTCCCGGAGCCGGGCGATGCGTTCCCGCACCAGCTCCGCCAGGAAGTCGTCGAAGTCCGCGAAGTACCGGTGCAGCACGCCCTTGGCGACGTCGGCCTCGGCCGTCACCGCGCGGCTGGTCAGCGCGTTCGCGCCGTCGCGCAGCAGGATCCGCTCGGCCGCGCGGAACAGCTGCCGTCGCACGTCGCGAAGGTGGACCCCGGTCGGCATGTCCCCATTCTCCGGTACGCCGCCGTCGAACGCCCGTTGCCTGAGTGGGCGAGCGCCCATTAGAGTGGGCGCATGCCCACTCAACCGCATGAAGCACGCCGCATGGCTGAATCCTTCGGCGTCGACGCCGAGCGCTACGACCGCGCGCGCCCGTCGTACCCGGAAGAGCTCGTGACCGGGGTCCGCGCCGCCAGTCCGGGGCCGGACTTCCTCGACGTCGGCTGCGGCACCGGCATCGAGGCCCGGCAGTTCGCCGCCGCCGGGTGCCGGGTGCTCGGCGTCGATCCCGACCCGCGGATGGCCGCGTTCGCGCGCGACCGGGGGACCGACGTCGAAGTCGCCACGTTCGAGGACTGGGACCCGGCCGGGCGCACGTTCGACGCGGTCGTCGCCGGACAGGCCTGGCACTGGGTCGACCCCGCCGCGGGGCCGGCCAAGGCGGCCGGCGTGCTGCGGCCCGGCGGGCTGCTCGCCGTCTTCGCCCACGTCTTCCAGCCGCCCGCCGCGGTCGCGGACGCGCTCAAGGCCGCGATGCCCGGCTCGCCGTTCACGGCGGAGCCGCGCAGTGCCGCCGAGTTGTACGAGGTCATGTTCACCCGGTTCGTCGACGGCATCCGGGCCTCGGAGAGCTTCGGCGAGCCGGAGCTGCGGCGGTTCACCTGGGAGAAGCGGTACACGCGCGAAGAATGGCTGGACTTCCTGCCGACGACCGGCGGCCTGACGCGGCTGGAGCCGGACGTCCTCGCCGACGTGCTGGCCGCGGTCGGCGCGGCGATCGAGCGTCCCTTCGTGCTGCCGTACACGACGCTGGCGGTGCTCGCGGCGAAGCCTTGACAAAAAAAGTTGTCGGTGAGAACTTGGGGGCACGCAACCGGACCGACCCACGGAGCTCCCGATGTCCTTCCAGGCCTACCTCGACAACGCCGAGAAGCAGACCGGCATCACCCCGCGCGCCTTCCTCGACCTGGCGGCGAGCAAGAACCTCACGAAGCACGCCGAGATCGTCACGTGGCTGAAGACCGACCACGGCCTCGGTCACGGCCACGCGACGGCGATCGCCCGCCTGGTGACGAAGGGCCCGGAGTTCGTGGCGGCGCACCACACCGACGGGGTGCTCCACCTCGACGGCCTGGCCGCCCGGGCGTGACCCGGGCGGTCAGCGGCCCACCGCGGCGGCCGGCTCGACGCTCGCGGGCGCCGAGGCCGCGGGGGCGCGCCGGGGCAGGAACGCGGCGACGGCCAGTGCGATCAGCGCCGCGGCCGCGCCCATCGCCAGCACCAGCCGAAACCCGTTCTGGGACGGGAGAGTCGCCGGTCCGAAGTGGATGGTCAGCCGGGCCAGCACCAAGCCGGCCGTCGCGCTCGACACCGACGTCCCGATCGACCGCATCAGCGTGTTGAGGCTGTTCGCCGCCGCGGTTTCCGAAACCGGCACCGCACCCATCACCAGCGCCGGCATGGCGCCGTACGCCAGCCCGATGCCCGCGCCGATGATGCTCGACACGACCACCAGCTGCCAGGCCGCGCTCATCAGCACGATGCCGAGCGCGTACCCGGCCGCGACGACGACCGCGCCGAGCATCAGCGTCGTCTTCGGGCCGCGCGTGCGCGAAACGCGGGCCGACACCGGGGCGAGCGCCATCATCACCAGCCCCGATGGCGCCATCACCAGGCCCACCGCCAGCATCGACTTGCCGAGCCCGTAGCCGGTCGCCGCGGGCAGCTGCAGCAGCTGGGGCAGGACCAGGGACATCGCGAACATCGCGAAGCCGAACACCGCCGACGCGATGTTCGTCAGCAGCACCTGACGCCGCGCGGTCGTGCGCAGGTCCACCAGCGGCTGCGCCGTCCGCAGCTCCCAGCGGCCCCACAGCAGCAGGACGACGACCGCGGCCGCGAACAGGCCCAGCGTCGCCGGGCTGCCCCAGCCCCAGTCGGCGCCCTTCGAAATGGCCAGCAGCAGGCAGACGAGCGCGATCGAAAGCCCGGCCGCGCCCGGGACGTCGAACCGGCCGCCCGTGCGGACCGGGGACTCCGGCACCAGCGCGACGACGAGGCCGACCACCACCAGCCCCAGCGCCGCCGCGGTCCAGAACAGCACGTGCCAGTCGGCGTTTTCCGCCAGCAGCGCCGCGGCGGGCAGCCCGAGCGCGCCGCCGACGCCGAGGGACGCGCTCATCAGCGCGGTGGCGGAACCGAGCCGCTCGGCGGGCAGTTCGTCGCGCATGATGCTGATCCCGAGCGGGATGACACCGGCCGCGAGGCCCTGCAGCGCCCGGCCGGCGACCATCGGCGCCAGGCTGTCGGACAGCGCGCCGATCGTCGAGCCCGCTACCAGTGCGCCGAGGCTGAACAGCAGCATCCGCCGCTTGCCGTACATGTCGCCGAGCCTGCCGACCGTCGGCGTCGCCACCGCGCCGGCGAGCAGGGTGGCGGTGATCGCCCAGGTGGCGTCGGCGGCGGAGGCGTGCAGCAGCCCGGGCAGGGCCGGGATCAGCGGGATGACCAGCGTCTGCATCAGTGAGACGACGATGCCCGCGAAGGCGAGGACCCCGACGACGAGGTTCGCGCGGGACGGCGCCTCGGCGGTCGGGGTGGCGGGGTCGGGCACGGGTCCTCCGTCGGGATGTCCGAATTAAAGCAGTCGCTTGACTTAGCTTAGCAGCCTTCGGTTGACTGATCACGAACCGACGGCGACCGCGGAGGAACGATGACGAGCACCGCCGAAATCCCGGGGTTCCCGATGGCACGCGCCGCGGGCTGCCCGTTCGACCCGCCGCCCGCGGCCCGCGCACTGCAGGCGGAGGCGCCGCTCGCGCGGGTCCGGCTGTGGGACGGCAGCACGCCGTGGCTGGTGACCCGCTACGCCGACCAGCGCACGCTGCTGGCCGATCCCCGGGTCAGTGCCGACGTCACGCGCCCCGGTTACCCGAGCCCGGCGCCGCTGCCGAAGGGCGGCACCGGCATCAGCTTCATCCTGATGGACAACCCCGAGCACGCGCGGCTGCGCAAGATGGTGACCGCGCCGTTCACGATCCGCCGCACCGCGGCCCTGCGCCCGGCGGTGCAGCGGATCGTCGACGACCTGATCGACGAGCTGCTGGCCGGTCCGAAGCCGGTCGACCTGGTGGAGGCGTTCGCGCTACCGGTGCCGTCACTGGTGATCTGCGAGCTGCTCGGCGTGCCCTACGCCGACCACGGGTTCTTCCAGGACAACAGCAAGGTCATCATCCGGCGCGACGCGAAGCCGGAAGAGCGCGCCGCCGGGCACCAGGCGCTCGTCGGCTACCTCGACCGGCTGGTGGGGGAGAAGCTCGAGAACCCCGCCGGCGACCTGCTGTCCGGGCTCGCCGAACGCGTGCGCGCGGGGGAGCTGTCACGGACGGAAGCGGCGCAGATGGGCGTGCTGCTGCTCATCGCCGGCCACGAAACGACGGCGAACATGATCGCCCTCGGCACGCTGGCCCTGCTGGAGCACCCGGACCAGCTGGCGCTGCTGCGCGAGTCCGACGACCCGGCGCTGGTGGCGTCGGCTGTCGAGGAACTGTTGCGGTACCTGAACATCACGCACAACGGCCGCCGCCGCGTCGCGCTCGAAGACATCGAGGTCGCGGGGGTCACCGTCCGCGCGGGCGAAGGCCTGATCATGGCCAACGACATCGCCAACCGCGACCCGTCGGCGTTCCCGGACGGCGACCGGCTCGACCTGACCCGCGACGCGCACCGGCACGTCGCCTTCGGCTTCGGCGTGCACCAGTGCCTCGGCCAGCCGCTGGCCCGGCTCGAGCTCCAGGTCGTCTACCGCACGCTCTACCGGCGGATCCCGACGCTCGCGCTGGCGACCGGCGTCGAGCGGATCCCGTTCAAGCACGACGGATCCGTGTACGGCGTGTACGAACTGCCGGTCACCTGGTGAGGCGCGTCAGACGCTCCGCAGCACCGACACGACCACGCCGAGGATCGCCGCCCGGTCGCCGTCGATGACGTCGTAGGCGGGGTTGCGGGGCTCGAGGTAGACGTGCCCGCCGCGGTGGCGGTACACCTTGACCGTCGCCTCCTCGTCGATCATCGCCGCGACGATCTGGCCGGAGTGGGCCTCGTTCTGCTGCTTGACCACGACGATGTCGCCGTCGCAGATGGCGGCGTCGATCATCGAGTCGCCGCGGACGCGCAGCCCGAAGACGGTGCCGCGCCCGGTGAGGTCGCGCGGCAGCTTCAGCACGTCGTCGACGTGCTCGACGGCCGAGATCGGCGTGCCGGCGGCGATGTCGCCGACGACCGGCACGGGGACCGAGTCGGCGTCTTCCCGTGCTTCGCCGCCCTGCAGGAACGCGCGCACGTCCATCGGGCGCGAGACGCCCACGCCGCGGCGCAGGAAGCCCTTGTCCTCCAGGCTCGCGAGGTGCTTCGAGACCGAGGACGTCGACTGCAGCCCGACCGCTTCGCCGATCTCGCGGGTGCTGGGGGAGTAGCCGTACCGGACCACCCAGTCCCGGATCGCCACGAGGATCTTCTGCTGCCGTTCCGGCAGGGCCGCGGCGTCGAGGTGCTCGAAAGTGTCGTCGTAGGTGGTCACGGGCGTGATCCTAGAGGCTCGCGTCCCTCCGGCGCCGACCGGTCCTGCCCGGCGGGTCCCGCTGACCGGAACATCGGGTGACAGTTGGCTCCTTACCAACAGGAACCGGGACTTTGCCAACTGTTGACCTCGGTAACGAATCGACGTATGGTCTAGACCACAATTTTCCTTCGCTCACAACCCTTCCCGCCGGCGGCGGGCCCCCACGGGGGCCCGGACCGCGGCTCCGCCGTGCCCGGCGGAAGGCGAGCCCGTCCCCGAAGGAGCTGGTATGAACCGCAAACTGACCGCGGCCGCCACGGGAGCCCTCCTGGCGCCGATCCTGGTGGTCGTGAACCCGGCCGGTATCGCGAGCGCACACGGCTACGTGAACTCCCCGGCCAGCCGCCAGGCGCAATGCGCGCAGGGCACCGTGTCGTGCGGCGACATCAAGTACGAGCCCCAGAGTGTCGAAGGCCCGAAGGGGCTGCGCTCCTGCAACGGCGGCAACGCGCAGTTCGCCGAGCTCAACGACGACAGCAAGGGCTGGAAGGCCGCCCCGGTCGGCACGACGGCCACCTTCACGTGGACGTTCACCGCCCGCCACCGCACGACCAACTACGAGTACTACATCGGCGGCCAGAAGGTCGCGGACATCAGCGGCAACAACGAGCAGCCGCCGCAAACCCTTTCGCACCAGGTGAACCTGTCCGGCCACACCGGACGCCAGACGGTACTGGCGGTGTGGAACATCGCGGACACGACGAACGCGTTCTACTCCTGCATCGACCTCCAGGTGGGCTGACCCCCGCCCGCCCGGGAGCACGCGTGTCTCCCGGGCGGGCGGAGTCCCCGGCGCACGCGCAGGTCGCGGCCGCGCCGGACTGCCTGGCCAGACGCGGTGCTGGTCGCCCAAGTTCGACGGGCGGGCCGGGCACTGGAGCTTCGCCGCGTCCGGCTACCTGAAGAGCAGTCACACCGGTGAGGTCGTCGCGGCGAAGAAGACCGTCATCCGGCGCTGACCACCGAGTGCGGGCCGCCGCGCGGGGCCGAGGCCGGCAGGCTAGTTTGCTCGGGTGAGTCTCCTCGATGACGTCGCCGAGCGCGATGGCTGGCGCTGCTGGGTGTGCGATGAGCCGGTCGACCCGGACATGTCGGTGAACGATCCGCGGGGGCCCAGTGTCGACAGCCGGACCGCTGATCGGAAGGCCAAGGTTCCCGAGCGGCTCGCGCACCGCGGGTGCAACACGCGCAAGGGGGCGGTCAAGGTGGTCATCGCCTGGCCGGATCGGTTGCACGTGGCCGAACCCGCGCCGCTGATCACCGTGGCCGGGCGGCTGGAGCGCAAGGGCGGGCGGGAGATGGTGGCCCGCTGCCCGACCGAGCAGGACGCGCGGGAGGCCGCGGACTGGCTGGTGGACCGGTTCTCGCGCCTGGTGCCGGGACTGCCGGTGACCGCCGACGTCCAGCCGGGTGGCGGGCAGTTCCTCGTCGTCCTGGCCGCCGGCCGCCGCTGAGCGCCGGCCGGTTCTGAGCCGCGCCACAGCACCGGCCAGGAAGCTTCGAGAGCTCGCGACGCGCGCTCTGAACCGCGGCGCGTCGACCGGCACCGCGTCCTGGATGTCCACTATGGACGTGGCGGCGGACGCGACGATGATCACCCCGGCCCCCGCGGCCGGCGCCGGTGACGCATGATGATCGGACATGATCGAAGACTTCCGCCTGCGTTCGGTCGCGGCGGCGGCGTACGGTCCGGCGGTGCTGTTCGGGCTGTCCGAAGGCGCCTTGCTGCCGGTCATCGCGCTGAGCGCGCTCGAACGCGGCGCCACCACGTCCACGGCGGCGCTGATCGCCGCGATGCTCGGCGTCGGGTCGCTGGCCGCGAACATCCCCGCCGGGGTGCTGGCGACCCGGGTCGGGGAGCGCCGGTCGATGCTCCTGGCGGCGGCCGTCCTGGTCGCGGGGGTCCTGATCTGCCTCGTCGACGTCGGCCGCGGGCCGTGGCCGCTGCTGCTCTACGGCTCCGGGGTCGTGCTGATCGGGGCGGCCGCCGCGGTCTACAGCCTGGCCCGGCAGTCGTACCTGAGTGAAGTCGTCCCGCCGCACATGCGGGCCAGGGCGTTGTCGACGCTGGGCGGGAGCATGCGGATCGGCGTGTTCCTCGGGCCGTTCGCGGGTGCCGCGGCGATGCGGTTCGCCGGGCTGCCGGGCGCGTACTACGTGAGCCTGGCCGCGATCGCCGCGGCGGCCGCGCTGGTCCTGCGCGTGCCCGACCTGGCGGTTCCTACCGACGCCCGGGCCGCCGCGCCCGTGGTCACGACGCGGGGGATGCTCAAGCAGCAGCGGCGGGTGTACGCGACGCTGGGCGTCGGGATCCTGCTGCTCTCGGCGATCCGCCAGACGCGGCAGACGGTGGTCCCGCTGTGGGCGGCGCACATCGGGCTGTCACCGACGACCGGTTCGATCATCTACGGCGTCGCCGGTGCTGTCGACGCGCTGACGTTCTACCCGGCGGGCAAGGTGATGGACCGCTACGGCCGCCGCTGGGTGGCCGTGCCCGCGACCCTCGTGCTCGGCACGTCGTTCCTGATGATGCCCTTCGCCGGCGGCGCGGCCCTGCTGACGGTGGCGGCGATGGTGATGGGCTTCGGCAACGGGATCGGCTCGGGCATCGTGATGACGCTCGGCGCCGACGTCGCCCCTCCCGCGGGCCGCCCGACCCACCTGGGCATCTGGAACGAGCTCGCGGACATCGGCACCGGCGTGGGCCCGCTGATCCTTTCGGCGGCGACCGCGCTGGCCGGCCTCGGCGCGGGGATCGCGGCCAGCGGCCTGGTGGGTTTCGCGGCGGCCGGAGCGTTGTGGAAGTGGATCCCGAGACGGGAGTGAGGACACGAGATGAGCCTGGACCTGACGAACTTCACGGCACTCAGCTTCGACTGCTACGGCACGTTGATCGATTGGGAGGCCGGGATCGCGGCCGTCCTGTCGCCGTGGGGCGCCGAGCGGGGGCTCGGCCTCTCCGACGAAGAACTGCTGGTCGCCTACGCCGCCCACGAAGCCGCCGTCGAGCGGGAAGCGCCCGCTACGCGGTACCCGGACGTGCTGGCCGAAGCGTTCCGCCGCACCGGCGCCGGTCTCGGCGCCGACGTGAGCGACGACTGGGCCGCCCGCCTCGGGCGGTCCGTGCCCGACTGGCCGGCGTTCCCGGATTCGGCCGCCGCGCTCGCCCGGCTGGCCGAGCGCTATCGGCTGATCATCCTGTCCAACGTCCACCGCGACGGGTTCGCCGGCAGCAACGAGCGCCTCCGCGGGACCTTCGCCGCGATCATCACGGCCGAGGACGTCGGCGCGTACAAGCCCGCCGGGAACCACTTCCGCGCGCTGGACGAAACCCTGCCGTCGCTGGGTGTCGAGCGCGGAGAACTGCTGCACGTGGCGCAAAGCCTGTTCCACGACCACGTTCCCGCGAAGCGCGAGGGCCTGCCGTCGGTGTGGATCAACCGGCGTCACGACCGGCCGGGGTGGGGCGCCACGCCCGCGCCGGACAGTGCGTGGTCCTACGACCTCGAAGTCCCGTCGATGGCCGCCTTCGCCGACGCCGTCGACAGCGCGTTCGCCGAAGTTCGGTGACGCCGGTCAGGGAGCGCTCACCCGGGTGGGCACCGGGCCGTACCCGGGCCAGCTGAGGCGGCCCTGTCCGGCCAGGTACTCGATGTGGGCGACGGTCTCGGCGACCGCGCCGAGCCGCATGAAGCCGATCTCCGGCCACGGGCGTGACCAGGTCAGCCGCGTGGCGATCGCCCACGGCGTCGGCTGCCCGAGTTCGCCGACGACGGCGACGATCTCCTCGCAGCGCTGCTCGTGGTGCTCCCGGAGCGAGCCGCTGCGCCGGGCCAGGCCGCGGAAGCGGTACTCGTGCGCGGGCAGCGCGTCGTGGTCGTCGAAGCCGGCGGTGCGCTCCAGCGAGCGGAGGAACTGGCCCAACGGCGGCTCGGCGGCGCCGGGCCACGAGCCGATCGCCGGGGTGATCCGGGGGAGCACGTGGTCGCCGGTGAGCAGCAGCCGGGCGTCGGGCTCCTGCAGGCACAGGTGCCCGGGGGTGTGCCCGGGCGTCCACACCGCCCGCAACCGGCGGCCGCGCACCGGGACGAGGTCGCCGTCCGCCAGCAGCACGTCGGGCTCGGGGAGCTCGTCGGCCGGGCGCGGTGCCCGGTCGAGCGCGGCCAGCAGGTCCGCGATCTCCGCCTCGGGGGCTCCGCAGCCGCGCAGCCACGTCGTGATCTCGGTCCGGGGGTCGCCGTGCTCGGCCCGGCGGCGCTGCGGCAGCGTGTCGCGTTCGGCCGGGTGCATGCCGATCCACGCGCCGGACTCCGCGCGCAGCCGGCCGGAGAGCCCGTGGTGGTCGGGGTGGACGTGCGTGATCACGATCCCGGCCACGTCGGCGGCCGACGCGCCCGCGGTCGCGAGGCCGTCGAGCAGGGCCGTCCAGCCTTCGCTGGTGTCCCAGCCGGGGTCGACGACGACCAGGCCCTCGTCGGCGGGCACGAGGTAGGACAGCGTGTAGCGCAACGGGTTGTCCGGAATGGGCACCGGTACCGACCACAGGCCGCCCGGCAGCTTCTCGACCGGCGGCCGCTGCCGGGCCAGCCAAGCGGTCTGCTGCTCGACGCCGAGCACCTCGAGCCCCGGATCGACCGGCATCACGCACCTCCCGCGAGTTACTGAACAAGGTGCGTCCAGTAATACCTCGACCATATACTGGCCGAATTCCGTTCAGCAATGACCCGCTGGGACGAGGTGAGGCGCGATGACGGGCGAGGCCGGGCGTCCCCGCGATCCCGAAGTCGACCGGCGGGTGCTGCGCGCGGCCGCGGAGGTCTTCGGGGAGGACGGCTGGGGCCGCTTCACCGTCGACTCGGTCGCCCGGCGGGCCGGGGTCGGCAAGGCGTCGATCTACCTGCGCTGGCACAACAAGCAGGAGCTGCTCGCGAGCTGCCTGGAAGCGCGGATCACCCCGGTCGCCGACATCGACACCGGCTCGGTGCGCGAGGACCTGGTGCGGCTCGCCGAGCAGCTGCTGGTCGCGTTCTTCGGCGAGTCGGGCCGGGCGACCACCCGGCTGCTGCTCGAAGCCGACCGGATCCCGGGCGTCTCCGAGCGCGTGGCGCGGCTGCGGCAGGCGCAGGTCCTCGCCGCTCGCGCGATCGTGCGGCGCGGCATCGCGCGCGGGGAGCTGCACCGCGAAACGAGCGTGACCCTGCTGCTGGACGCCGTGGTCGGCGGCTGCCTCAACCACGCGCTGGCGACCCCGGCCCACCTGCGGCCGCGGGTCGCCGCCGGGCTCGCCGACTACGCGGGCCGGCTGGTGGACTTCGTCCTCGGCGCCGTCAGCCGCTGACCGAGGCTGAGCGGGTCACGCGTCCGGCACGCGCAGGACCGCCCAGACGACTTTGCCGCCGGACTGCCGGTGGGAGCAGCCGGTGGCGACCGCGAGGTGGGTGACGAGGTGCAGGCCGCCGTGGGGTCCGCCGGGGTCGTCGCCGGGCCGGGGTAGCCGGACCGGGCGCGGATCGTCGTCGGTGACGGCGACGGTGAGGCGCCGCTGCCGCAACTCCAGCCGCAGGCGGGCGGGCGAAGTGGTGTGGAGGGCGGCGTTGGCCACGAGTTCGCCGGCGACCGTGACGGCGTGCGTGGTGACGGCGGGGATGCTCCAGTTGTGGCAGGTGTCGGTGACGAAGCGGCGTGCCGCGCGGACGCTGTTGGCCGACGGCGGCAGCCACAGTTCGGTGCGCTGCCGCGGCGCCGGTCCGTCCAGCTGCGCCAGCGCGTCCAGCACGGTCGGGCGGACGGTGAGGAATCGATCCGCCGGCGTGTTCGTGAACGACACGGCGTTCGCCGTTCCGGGCACCACGATCAGCGGCACCGCGGACCAGCGTGAAACGCGCAGCCAGACCGTGACGAACACCGTCGTCAGGTAGTCGCGCGCGATCTCGAGCGCGTCGAGGTCGGCGATCACCGCGCGCGGCTGGTCGGCCGCGCACTTCAGCAGGGCGTCGCGCAGCTGCGCGTAGGTGCGCACGGTCAGCACGCCCGAGGGGCGGATGATCGTGGCGCCCTGCATCGTGGACAGGTCGCAGCTGAGGTGGTGGTCGCCGTCCACGTACGCAGCTCGCCTTTCGCCGAAGTCGGCATCAAAAATACGGCAAGGTTCCCCGAAAGGGGAGCTTTGGCCGTAGCCAACGCATTCCGGCGAAAATCGGTGAATCGGGGACCGCCCGGATTGGTCCACAATGGACACTCGGGGTCGCGGGCGTCAGTGGGTGCCGAGCTGGGCGATGGCGTGGGCCGCGGCCCGGGCCAGCACGGGGTGCCGGTCGTGCCGGCCGGGGGTGCGGAAGTGCAGCGACAGCATGCCGAGGACGGCGCCGTCCTCGGCCAGGAGCGGGTAGGACTGCACGGCGCGGGAGCCGGCCCGGAGCAGCACCGTGCGGGTGTGGTGGCCGGCGAAGACCGGGCTGGTGCGCACGTCGTCGACGAAAGCGGGCTCGCGGGTGGCCAGAGCGACGCCGCACGCGGACGGCACGCCGGTGTCGACGGCGGCGAAGTATTCGAGGAAGGCGGCGGCGAATCCGCGGTGCTCGGTGATGCGCAGGGTCGCGGTGGCGGCGTCGTACCCCTGGAGGTCGCAGGCGTCGGCGTGCGCGAGGTGCTGGGCGGCGAAGACGATCGCCGAGCGCACGGTCGAGGGATCGGCGAGGGCGAGGAAGTCGTCAGCGGCCAGCGTCGCCGGATCGGTGCGCAGCCGCTCCCGGAAGCGGCCGAAGATCGCCCGGCGGCTGGTGCGGACTTCGGCGTCGATGACGCTTTGCTGGGCGTGCCGGACCGCTTCCCACAGGTCGCCCGGCAGCCGCTTCGGTTGGGGGTATCGGCTGCCCATCTCGCACCGCCTCGGTTCGGACGCCTGGCCGTCGATTGTCCTCGCCGAGCGCGAAATCGCCCAGGAACCGAAGCCGAACCCGGCGCCCGGCGCTCACCCCGGCGCGGAGCCGGCCTGGGTCCGGGCGGCTTCGGCCGCGGTCAGCGCCCGGTTCCACACCCGGACGTCGTCGACGCTGCCCGGCCAGAAGTCGCTGTGCCGCCCGCCGGAGACCGCGCGCCCGATCGCGAGTGGACCCGCGGCGGCGTCCCCGGCGGCCTGGTGCCACGTCTTGGCCTGCGCCACGCCGTCGACGTAGAGGGTGTAGGTGCCGGCGTCGGCGTCGTGCACGCCGGTCAGGTGGTACCAGCGACCGGCCTGCGGGGCGGCGTCCGACAGCGCCCGGCCCGAACTGGTCGAGAACGCCAGGCGGTCGTCGGCCGCGGAGTACTGCAGGTAGAAGCCGCTGCTCGGGTCGCCGTCCTGGCTGACCGCCGTCGCCCAGGAGCCCGTGCGGTCCAGCCGGACCCAGGCGCTGACCGAGTAGTTGCCCGTGGTGTCGACGACGGGGCCGCCGGTCGCCGCGTACTGGCTCGAGCCGTCGAGCTGAAGAGCGGTGCCGGACGTGCCGGGGACCCAGGCGGGGGAGCCGGTCAAGGTGGCGTCGTGCGTTCCCGCGCTGTCGTGGGCGACGGTTCCGCTTCCTTCGTCGAGGTGCCAGGCGCCGACCGGGTCCTGCCGGCCGGGCGGGTGCGCGATCTGGAGGCCCTGGCGCTGGTGCGTGGCTTCGGCCCGGCCGCCGGGGCCGCGGTAGGACGCGGTCGCGGACACCGTCGCGGCGCTGCCCGGCTCGGCACCCGCCGGCGCGGTCAGCGTGTAGCTCCACGTCCGGCTCTGGCCGGGCGGGATCGCGCCCGGCGGGCGGGTGCCGGACGTGACCGACCAGCCGTCCGGAACGGCGACACTCACCCGCGGGGAGACGAGCGGGCTGCCGGTGGTGTTCCGCACGGTCACCGTCACCGGCGTGCTCTCGCGGACTGTGATGACACCGCCTGTGTTGGCGGGACCCACGGTGATCCGAGCGTCCGGGCTCGACGGCGTCCAGGACTGCAGTTCGGTGACGCCGACGAAGGCGCCCGGCGGGTTGGTGAACACCAGCCGGACCTTGCTGGTGGTCAGCGTCGGGAAGGTGACGCGGTTGACGCCGTTGCCCACCGGGTTCGCCGGCTCCCGGACCTGGCCGGCGACTTCCCGCCAGGCTGAGCCGGTCCAGTACTCCAGCCGGTAGGCCGCGGCGGTCTTGACGCCGCCGCCGTCGTCGTAGCCGTGCCAGCGGAGGTCGCCGACCGGCGTGGGCGCGCCGAAGTCGACGCCGTAGAAGTCGCTCGGGTTCGGCGAGGAGTAGTTGGTCCAGCGGGTGTTCTCGGGGACTTCGGTGTACCAGGCCTTGCCGTCGAGCGCGTTCCACGGGTTGTCGCCTCCCCAGGTGTAGGACGTGATCGGCTTCGGGAAACCGGTGCGCAACGGGTTCGCGGCGTCGTTGACGAGGTCGTCCGGCGGGGCGAGCGCGGCGCGGCCGACGTCGATCGTGGTGGCGCGCAGGGTGGCGGAGCGCTGGACGAGCCGTCCGTCGACGTAGAGCCGCATCCCGGCGCCCTGCCCGTAGTGCTGGCCGTCGCGATCCCACAGCACGCTGACGTTGTGTCCGTGGTACGGCACGTTTTCGGCCGCGAAGTGGTCCCAGGTGGCCGGGGTGAGCGGCTGGACGCGCAGGGTGTCGTCGCTCTGCGGCCGGAGGCCGAGCAGCCCGGACAGCACGAGGTCGGTGTAGCTGGAGTGGTTGTAGTCCTCGCTGTGGTTCTGCCCGTCGTAGATCCACGCGTCGCGGTCCGGGTCGTGGGCTTCGGCGACGTAGGGCTTGCCGTTCTTGGTCTGGGTGCGGGCGTAGGTCGCCAGCGCGGCGGCGTAGTCCTCTTTGGACACGGTGGTCTGGGCGGGGTAGTCGTCGAGGAGGTTCGCCATGCCGGTCAAGGTCTGCGCGGTGGCGAAGGGCCAGCTCGGCCCGTCCCAGCGGCAGCACGAACCGGCGTCCTTCATGAAGAACGGGCTGCGGCGCTCGGTGGTGGTCGGCCCGTAGGCGCTCGCGAACCCCTGGGGGTCGAGCAGTTGTGCCCACGCCGTGCTGTCACCGGGCTGGGCGGCGCCGAACATCCACGGGAGGTAGCCGATCTGCTCCCGGCTGCCGGACAGCTTGTGGTCCGGGTTGTCGTCTCGGGCCATCGCGAAGTAGAAGCCGCGGTCCGGGTCCCACAGCCACTTCTGCAGCGCGGTCTTCAGCCGGGCGGCGCGCTGGGCGTATTCGGAGGCGAGCTTGCGGTCCCCGACCGATGCGGCGATGCGGCTGATCGCGATCGCGTCGCCGTACTGGTAGGAGTTGAGCGTCGGCCGGTAGCCGGCGCCGCCGTGGTAGGGGTTGGGCGACTCGTAGGACGAGGCGGAGAACTCCATGGCGTCCCACACCGGCACCGACCAGTACAGCCCGAGGTCGGCGCTGAACTGCTTGTCCCAGCCGCGGTATTGGCGCACCAGGGCCGGGAGCAGCTCGCGCAGCGGCCCGAAGTCCCCGGTCACCTGGGCTTGACCGTAGGCCGAAGTGGCCAGCCAGACGCTGTACTCGTGCGCCCAGTCGGTGGTGTCGGCGTTGACGTCGTCGGTGGCGGGCTTGGCGCCGGCACCGGGGCCGGTGAGCCAGAACCGGAGGTAGTCCTGGCCGTAGCCCGGATCGCGCACCCAGCGCCCCTCGGTCAGCTGGTGCCCGGCGGCCGCGTTGATCGCCTGGTAGGGCGCGGCGTACCCGCAGCAGTCGAGGAACTCCGTCGAGATCCAGCCGTCGGCGGGGTTCGTGTACCGCAGGTGCTCCTTGAAGACGCGCCACCGGTAGTAGTAGACGCTCTCCATCGTGGCGTCGGGCAGGTCCACGAACGGGATGTTCGCCTCGTACCACCCGGGATCGGCGTACCCGGCCAGCGCGGCGGAGTGGTCGAGGAAGTGGGTCCCCGAGCCGGCGACGGAACGCGCGGTGTCTTCGGCCGCGGTGGCGACGCCGGCGAGCGCGACCTGCGCGAGCAGGCCCGCGACGGCCAGCCAGGTACTTCCCCAGGACAGTCGCCGTCGCATCGGCCCTCCACGGTTTACAACGTTGTAAAACTCAGACTCGACCACTATCGCTCAGAATCGCTCAGAAGGGAACACCCGCTTCCCGGTCCGGGACGGCCCCGGCGGCCCACCGTGCGAGGATCAGCGGGAAACCCGGAGCGGACGAAGGAGCCTCAGACCTTGCCCGTGGTGCACGCGCTGTGGTCGCCGGGCCGGGGTTTGCTGCTCTGGGCCGAGCACGACCGGCGGCCGAGCGGTACGTCGAGCCGCTCGGCGCGGATCGCGCTTTCCCATCCTTTCGCGGTTTCCAGTGCGCAGCTGACCGCGCTGCACCCTGGCAAACCCACCTCGGTGACGGTGCTGCTGCCCTCGCGAGCGAGCCGGCCGCTCGCCTCCGCCGAGGCGGCGGGCGGCACGCGGCGGGGCCCGGCGCCGTCGTTGCGGCCGTGGTCGGTGCCGGCGCTGGTCGTGGACCCCGCCGAGCTGGACGACCTCGACGACTCCGCCGCCTACGGCGCTTCGGTCACCTACCTGCGAGCCGTGTCCCGCTTCGCCGCGGATCTGGTGCGGCGCGGACGGGTGCTGCCGACGCTGGTCCGCCAGGGCGACGCGGCCGAGGCCCGCTGGCGCCCGGTGCTCCAGGGCGTGGACTCCGTCGCGTTCGACGCGCTCGTCGCGGCCATGCCGCCGGTCGGCCGCGCCGAGGAGATCGCGCCGCTCACCGGGGCGTCGCCGCGCGCGCTCGTCACCGATGCCCTGCACGCCTTCGTCGACACGGCGGTGCGGGACCGGCTGGCGCGGGCGGACCCGCCGGTCGACCTGCGCGCGGACCGGGGCGCGGCCGGGGTGTGGCTGGCCGCCCTGCAGGGCGGCGATCCCCGCGTCGAGCTGCCGCTGGACGAGCTCGCCGTGGTGGCGGACGCCGTCGCGAAGTGGGACGAGGTCGCCGACACCGACGTCGTCGACGGCCGGGCGTGCTTCCGGCTGGCCGAGGTCGGCACCCTGCGCCACGCCGCCGATGACGATCCCGCCGACCAGACCGGCGACGGCACCAAGTGGCAGCTGCAGTTCCTCCTGCGCTCGACGGCCGACCCGAGCCTGCTGCTGTCGGCGGGGCAGATCTGGTCGGGCGAGGCGAACGGGCTGGTCCGGGACCCGAAGGGGCTGCTCGTCGCCGAACTGGGCCGGGCCGCGCTGGTGGAACCGATGCTGGCGCCGGCGCTGCGCCGGACGCGGCCGTCCGAATACGACCTCACCGTCGAGGAAGCCGAACACTTCCTCACCTCGGGCGCGACCCGGCTGATCGAGGCCGGGTTCGAAGCGCAGCTCCCGGCCACCTGGGACGGCCGGCGCCGGCTCGGGCTGCGCCTGTCCGTCCGCAGCACGCCGTCCGAGCAGGTCGTGGCCCGCAGCCGGGTGGGCCGCGACGAGCTGGCCGGGTTCCGCTGGTCGGTCGCGGTCGGCGACGACGAAATCGGCGAGGAGGAACTGGCCCGGCTGGTCGCGGCGAAGACCCCACTGGTGCGGCTGCGGGGCCGGTGGGTCAGCGTCGACGCCGACCGGCTCCGCGCCGGGCTCGAGTTCCTGCGCCGCGACCCGCACCGGCAGCCCGTGCGCCCCACCGCGGCCGAGCTGCTGGAGCTGGTCAACCTCGGGCTCGAGACGCCGCTCCCGGTCACCGGCGTCCGCGCCGGCGGCTGGGTCGGGGACGTCCTGGCCGGGCGGGTCCACCGGACGCTGCGGCCGGTCGCGCTGCCGCCGTCGTTCCGCGCCACGCTCCGCCCCTACCAGCAGCGCGGTGTCGCGTGGCTCGCGTTCATGTCGGCGCTGGGGCTCGGCGCGTGCCTGGCCGACGACATGGGCCTCGGCAAGACCGTCCAGACGCTGGCGCTCGAGGCCGCCGAGCGGGCGGACGGCGATCGCCAGCCGACGCTGGTGCTGTGCCCGATGTCGCTGGTCGGCATGTGGCAGCGGGAGGCGGCGGACTTCGCACCCGGCCTGCGCGTCCTCGCCCACCACGGCAGCGCCCGCGCGAGCGGGGACGCGCTCGCCGAGCAGGTCGACGCGGCCGACCTCGTCGTCACGACCTACGCCACCGCCGCCCGTGACGCCGGCGAGCTCGAGAAGGTCACCTGGCGGCGCCTGGTGCTCGACGAAGCCCATGCCGTCAAGAACGCCGACACCGCGACGGCCAAGGCGGTGCGGCGGTTCACCGCCGGGCACCGGCTCGCGCTGACCGGCACCCCGGTGGAGAACCGGCTGGCCGACCTGTGGTCGGTGCTGGACCTGCTCAACCCCGGGCTGCTCGGCAGCCGGTTCGAGTTCCGGCAACGGTTCGCGGCCCCGATCGAGCGCGGCGGCGACACCGCCGCGGCGGCCGCGTTGCGCCGGCTCACGCAGCCGTACCTGCTGCGCCGGGTGAAGACGGACCCCGCGATCGTCCCGGAGCTCCCGGAAAAGCTCGAGATCCGGCAGGAGTACCGGCTCACCCGCGAACAGGGCACGCTGTACCGCGCGATCGTCGAAGAGATGATGAAGAAGATCGAGAACAGCCACGGCATCAAGCGCCGCGGCAACGTCCTCGCCGCGATCACGAAGCTCAAGCAGGTCTGCAACCACCCCGCGCACCTGCTGCACGACGGTTCCCCGATCGGCGACCGCTCCGGCAAGGTCAACCGGCTCGAAGAGATCCTGGCGGAAATCCTGGCGGCGGGCGATCGGGTGCTGTGCTTCACGCAGTACACCGAATTCGGGCACCTGCTCGTGCCGCACCTGTCGGACCGGCTCGGCACCGAAGTCGCGTTCCTGCACGGGAGCCTGGCCAAGGGGGCGCGGGACGCGATCGTGGACCGCTTCCAGTCCGGCGACGGCCCGCGGATCCTCCTGCTCTCGCTCAAGGCGGGCGGCTCCGGGCTCACGCTGACCGCCGCCAGCCAGGTCCTGCACCTGGACCGCTGGTGGAACCCGGCCGTGGAGAACCAGGCCACCGACCGGGCGTTCCGGATCGGGCAGGGCCGGAACGTCCAGGTCCGGAAGTTCCTGTGCCCGGGCACCATCGAGGACCGGATCGACACCCTGATCGCCAAGAAACGCGCGCTCGCGGGCATGGTCGTCGGCGAGGGGGAAAGCTGGCTCACCGAACTGTCCACGGACGCGCTGCGCGGGGTGCTGGCGCTGGGGGAGGAGGCGCTCGATGACTGAGCCACTCCCGTGGTGGGCGACCCGGTTCCTGCGCGCGTTGACGGCGATCGGCGTCCTCCTGCCCGCACCCGGCCGAGGCCGCGTCGTGTCGTTGGAGGTCGGCGCCGGCCGCGTCGACGCCGAGGTGCGGGACGAGCGGGCGCACCAGGTGCGGATCGGGCTCACGGCGTTCGGGAAAGCGGACTGGGCGGCGATCACCCACGCCCTCGCCGCGAAGGCGTCGGCCACGGTGCTGCTGCTCAGCGGCGAACTTCCCCGCGACGTCGAGCAGATCTTCAAAGCCGTGCGGTTGCCGCTGTTCCCGTCGTCGGCGCGGGAGGTGTCCCTGGACTGCACCTGCTCGGCCGTCGAGGTGCCGTGCGGTCACCTGAACGCCGTGTTCTCCGCCCTCGTGGCGCGGGTCGGCGAGGATCCGTTCACCGTCCTCGCGCTGCGCGGCCGGAACCGCGAAGCGCTGCTCGAGGACCTGAAGAACCGGCTGATCTCCGCCGAGCCGCTCGACCCGGACGACCAGTCCCCGGCCCTGACCGATGTCATGGACACGTTCTTCGACAGCGGTCAGGCTCCTGGTCTGGGCGGCGCGGCACCGTTGCACGGACCACGGACGGCGCCCGGCGCGGTGCTGGACCAGGCCCCGCCGTTCGCGCTCACGGCGGGCGGCGAAGACGTCGCCGAGCTGCTCCGGCCGGTGTACCGCGCCCTCGCGTCCGATGAGCACGGCGTCGGCTAGGGCCGCCGCCACACCGCTCCGCGCTGCTCGTACTCCAGCACGGACTCGACGCCGGCGGCGACGGACGAGCCCAGTTCGCGGGTGACCAGCCACAGGGCGAGATCCAGGCCCGAGGTGACGCCGCCCGCGGTGACGAGGTCGCCGTCGTCGACCACGCGGGCGTCGATCACCTGGGTCTGCCGGGCGGCGAGGTCCGCCTTCGCGAGGTGGTGCGTGGTGCACGGGCGGCCCTGGGTCAGGCCCGCCGCGGCGAGGACCATCACGCCGGTGCAGACCCCGGTCACGAGCACGCCGGCCCGGTGCGCGCGGGCGAGATCGCGCAGCACGGTCTTGTCCTTGGCCAGTGCGTTGACGCCCGGGCCGTCCTTCATGGCGTAGCCGCCGCCGGGCACGATCAGGATGTCGCCGGCAGTCGGGTTCCAGGCCGCCGGGACGGCGAACCTCGTGCCGAACGTCCCGGTGACCTCGCCGGGTGAGCCGGGTTTCACGAGCGTCACCTGGACTTCCGCGCCTTGGTGGCCGGCGTGGCCCAGCACGGCGACGGGACCGATGACGTCCTGCTCCTCGACCCCGTCGAACACCAGGATCTGCACCCGCAGCGGCCCGGATCTGGTCTCGCCCTCAGCGGTTCCTGCCCCGCCCACGGCGAAGGCCGCGGCTCCGGTCGAAGCGGCGGAGATCCGGAGAAAGTCCCTGCGGTGCATGCGGTGGCCTTCCTGTCGACGGCGTTCGCTCTACAGGTCGGCCACCTCCGCGCCGGAGTTCCCGGGATTTCGCCATCGTCAGTGCCGGATGTCGAGGACGAGGCGGAACCGCGCGTCGCCGGACAGCATGCGCTCGTACGCCTTCGGCGCCTCCGAAAACGGCATGATCTCGTTGCGGCTGAGGATTCCCCGTCCGTGCGCCAGCCGGAGGCTGTCCTCGTTCTCGATCGACGTCCCGGTGAGGGCGCCGGTCACCGAGCGCGTGCCGAAGATGAGCGACGGCGTCCGGACCTCGATGGGGTCCGGTGCGGCCCCGACGACCAGCAGCTGCCCGCGGGTGCCGAGCCCGGCGACCAGCGGGGACATCGACGCGCCGCTGGCCGCCGTCGCGACGATGGCCGCGGCGCCGCCGAGCCGGGTCAGTGCCTCGCCCGGGTCGGTGGCGGTGCTGTCGATGTACTCGTCGGCGCCGAGTTCTTCGGCCAGCCGGGCTTTCCCGGTGCCGCGGGCGATCGCCGCCACGCGGTAGCCGAGCGCCTTGGCGTACTGGATGCCGAGGTGGCCGAGGCCGCCGATGCCCTGCACCGCGACGAGTGACCCCGGCCGCGCGCCGGCGGTGAGCAGCGCGCGGTAGACGGTCAGCCCGGCGCACAGCAGCGGTGCGACGTCGAGCGCGCGGGCGCCGTCGGGGATGCGGACCAGCCCGGTGGCGCGGGCGTAGGCGACCTCGGCGTAGCCGCCGTCGGTCGTCGTGCCGGTCCAGGGCTGGTCGGTGCAGTTGACGAAGTCGCCGCGGCGGCAGTTCTCGCACTGCCCGCAGTGACCGTTGAGGTAGCCGACGCCCACCCGGTCGCCGGGCGCCCACGCCGTCACGCCGGCGCCGGTCGCGTCGACGACGCCGACGATTTCGTGGCCGGGCACGACCGGCCTCGCCGGGTCGGCACGCAGGCCCTCGACGGCGAGGGTGTCGCTGTGGCAGACCCCGCAGGCCTCGACGCGCAGGCGCACTTCACCCGGCAGCGGGTCGCGGAGTTCGCGCTCGGCCAGGACGAACTCGCGCTGCCCGGTCACTTCGAACGCACGGTAGGACATCACGGGGCTCCCAACGGGGTGCGGACCTGGCGATCGAGGTCGCGCAGGACGGGGAGGAAGGCTTCGGAGAAGGTGGGGAACGGCTGGACGACGCCCGCGGCGATCGCGGCCGCGGTGTGTTCGCCGGGGGCGCCACCGCGGAGGACGATGGCGCCGAAATCGCGCTGAGCCATGGTTTCCCCCTTCCGGGGATCCGGTGCGGATCAAGCGTCCTGGTGCCGCGCCATGTATTCCGCGTACCAGACCGGCCATTCCTCGTCGTACTGCCCGGTCTCCTTCTCGTGCTCGCCGTGCGCGGCCGCGGCGTCGCGCAGCGCCCGCTCCAGCTTCGCCGTCGAGCCGTAGGCCACGCCGGTGACCCGGCCCGGCAGCCGGTCGGTGATCTCCTGCAGCAGCCAGGTGTTGCCGTCCGGGTCGCTGAACGACGCGAACGACGAGTAGGTGCCGCGGTCGGGGTGGATGCCGGGGGCGAACGCGCCGGTCGCGTCGCGGTGGAACACCTCGGTCACGTCGGCGCCGTGGCCGGCGAGCTCGGCGCGGGCCGCCTCGACGTCGTCGACGACGAGGTAGGTGCCGCGGACCGAACCCGGGGCGGCGTCGGTGATCCCGCGGCCGAACTGGATCGACGCCGCGGATCCCGGCGGGGTGAGCTGCACGATCCGGGTTTCGCCGAAAACGATGTCGGCGTCTTCGCGCCAGCCGAGTGCCGTGTAGAAGTGCTTGGACCGGTCGACGTCGGTGACGGGCAGGACGACGACTTCGAGCTTCATGTCCATGATCGGATTCCTTCCGGGGTGGCGGCGGGCCTCGCCGCTCGCCACCACTGTCGTCCGCCCCGCGGCCGGTTCGCCCCCGTGAGACACCCTGGTCCGCCCACCGGCAAGCGCTACGGTGGCCGGACGCGCGAAGGGAGCCGGTGGGATGAAGGAACTGGACGGGCAGACCGTGGTGCTGGTCGGCGGCAGCGCCGGCATCGGGTTCGAGACGGCGCGGCTGGCGCGGGCCGAAGGCGCCGAGGTGGTGCTCACCGCCCGCGACCCGGCCAAGCTCGAGCGCGCCGCGGAAGCGCTCGGGGCGCGCGGCACGGCCGCCTTCGACGCCTCGGACGCCGCCGCGGTGGCGGGTTTCTTCGGCGCCCTGCCCGGCCCGATCGACCACGTGCTGGTCACCGCGGGCGGCCCGCACTACGGGCCGCTGCTCGAGATGAGCGCCGAAGACGTGCGGACGGCCGTCAGCGACCACATCGTCGTCTCCCTCGAGATCGCCCGCCACGCCGTGCCGAAGATGCGCCCGGGCGGGTCGATCCTGCTGATGGGCGGCACCGGCGGCCGTCGCGTCGGGCACGGCCTCGGCATCGTCTCGGCCGCGACGGCCGCGCTGCCGCCGTTCACCGCGGCACTGGCCCTCGAAGTCGCGCCGGTGCGCGTCAACCTGATCGCCGCCGGGTTCGTCGACACCCCGCTGTCGGCGGCGCTGCTCGGCGACGCGCTCGAGGACCGGCGGGCCGAGCTGCGGGCCAAGCTGCCGATCGGCCGGGTGGTCGGCCCGGCCGACGTCGCCGCGCTGGCCGTCCACCTGATGACCAACACGGCGCTGACGGGCGCGACCTACGACATCGACGGCGGGCAGCAGTTCGTCTTCTGAGGGGGGCGTCCCGCGGACTGCCCGGCCTGGTCGGCGGCCAGCACCCCGAAGGAGAGCCGCCAAGCCTGGCGCGGCGAGCACTGCTGCTGACGCTTCCGTTACCTCGCAACGACTTCCTGCCGGGGCGGCTCAGGCCCAGGGCTGGGTGACCTCCCACGTGGTGTCCGCGGCCCACGAAGCCGTGTTGTCCCAAGGGTTCGCGCCGCCGTTGCTCGCGATGTACACGGTGGCGTTGTAGTGCCGGACGTAGTAACCAGGGTAGTTGAGCGACTGGAACGACGTGAACGAGCCGCTGTTGCCGGCGCCGGCGCAGAACGTGGCGTCGTTGGTCAGCAGGGCGCTGCCGTCGTCGGGCTGGCGGTGCAGCTGGTAGTTCGAATGCCGCAGGTAGTCGCCCGGGTAGTTCTTCGACTCGAAGGACAGGCAGGAGCTGTTGGCCAGGCCGCGGCGGACGATCCAGGTGGCGTCGTTCTTGTCGAGCGCGGAACTGCTCGCGCTGATCACGGACGTGACCGCGTCGCCGCCGGCGTGGCGCAGGTAGCGGGTCGTGCAGCACGCGGTGGTCGCGCGCAGCGAGATCGACGAGCCCGGGGTGAGCGTGCCGCCGGCGACGCCGTTCGAGCCGCCGTAGCCGGCCGCCACGATGCTGCTCTGCACGGCGTTGTCGGCCGCGTCGCTCGGTACGCCGGCGGTCATCACGCCTTCGAAGAACGAGCCGACGTCGGCGTTGCTGTTGTCGCCGCCGGTGCCGAGGACGATCGCGCCTTCCTGGTGCAGCGGCGAGTACCCGGACTTCACGGTCGGTTCCGAGCCGGAGTAGGTGGTCGTGAGCCCGCCGGTCTGGGCGTTGCCGCGCTTGAGCGCGAAGTGGTTCTGGCCGTTGTTGTTCAGCATCGCCGTGACGAACGGGATGATGCCGGGCCCGGGATCGGAGGCCTGGGTTCCGGTGTTCGACTGGAAGAGCCCGTTTTCGAGGTCGGCCGCCACCCACGGCCCGCCGGAGCTGTTGCAGCCGCCGAACTCGCAGCGCAGGCCGAGGTACACCGCGTCCATGTGGCCGTTGCCGGTGTCCTGGTTGTTCGTTTCGGCGTTGCCGTAGTCGAAGCAGCAGCCGCCGTTGACGTGCGTGGCCGATGCGACCATGTACATGCCCTCGGGCTGGCCGTTGACCGCCACCCCGCTGGTGTTGTTGTTGCGGTAGCCCATGCCGGGGGAGATCTCGACGCCGTAGGCGGTGTGCCCGCCGATGCTGATCGGCAGCGCGTTCGCCGGGGCGCCGACGTCGGCCGCGCCGGCGCCACCGGCACCTTCGATGGTCAGGTGGTTGTGCCGCGGCGACTGGTCGTAGATCTCGGAGATGACGCAGGCCGAGGTGCCGCAGAAGGAGTCCTGCGCCGCCGCGTTCGCGATCCCGCCCGTGGTGAGCAGCCCGATGTCGGTGGTGGCGCCGTCGGCGCGGCGCACCTGGTAGAGCGGGCCGTTGTAGGCGGAGTACAGGGCACGCACGGTGCTGTGCGCGCCGACGCAGGGCGTGCCCGCGGAGCCGTAGACGTCGCAGGGGAGCGACCCCGCGGCGCCGGCCGGTGGCCCGGCGGAGACCAGGCCGGTGAGGATCAGGGCGATGGACAGCACGATGCTTCGCGAACGTTTCATGACGCGCACTCCTGATCGGCTCGCCGGTGACGACGACGGGCGGAACTCGCAGGAAAGTTGGCGGAAATGATTTTTACATCGTTGGAACAACGATGTAAAGGTCCAGACGACTTAGTGCGTCACCAGGTGACGGGCAAGCTCGTGACCCCGCGCATCAACCCGCCGCGGCGCCATTCGAGGTCCGCCGCGGGGATCGCGAGGCGCAGGCCCGGCAGGCGCCGGACCAGCGTCGAGAGCAGGACGCGCAGCTCCAGCCGGGCCAGCGGCGCGCCGACGCAGTGGTGCACGCCGAAACCGAACGCGAGGTGGTGGTTGACTTCGCGGGTGAAATCCAGTTCTCCCGCTGACGAAAAGACCGATTCGTCGCGGTTGGCCGAATCCAGCTGGACCAGAACCGCGTCACCGGCCCGGATGATTCGACCGCCGATTTCCAGATCCTCCGTGGCGATCCGCGCGAGATCCGCGACCGTCACCAGCGGCACGAACCGCAGCAGTTCCTCGACGGCGGACGGGATCACCTCCGGACGTGCGACGAGCGCCGTCCACCGTTCGCGGTCGGACAGCAGCTCCACCAGGAAGCTCCCGATCAGGTTCGCCGTGGTCTCGTGGCCGCCCGCCAGCAACGCCACGCCGAGCATGAGCAATTCGTTGTCCGTCAGGCGATCGTCCTCGTCGCGGGCCGCGACGAGCGCGGTCAGCAGGTCGTCGGCCGGCTCGGTTCGGCGCTGCGCGATCAACGTCTTCAGCGCGCCCGCCAGCTTTCCGCGTGCTTCGGCGACGTCCGCGGGTGCCACGCCGCCGCCCGAGGCGACCAGCGTTTCGGTGCACCGGCGCACCATCCGGCGTTCGCCAGGCGGCACACCGAGCAGCTCGCCGATCACCTGCACGGGCAGCTCCCACGCCACGGCCGAGGCGAAGTCGGCGGGCGGGCCGATCGCGTCGAGGAGCGTGTCGGCGATTTCCCGGACCCGCGGCTGGAGCAGCTCCACCCGCCGGGCGGTGAACGCCTTGGCCACCAACCCGCGGATCCGGTGATGCTCCGGCGGATCCATGGCCAGCAGGTTGCCCGCGGGCTCGAGCCCGGGACGCCCGCGCGGCACATCCGCCCCCGCCGCGGCGGCACGCGAAAACCGGGGGTCCGACAGCACGAACCGCGTCTGCTCGTAACGCGTCACGAGCCAGGCGTCACCGCCGTAGGGCATGGTGACGCGGACCGGTGCGCCGGAATCGCGCAGCTCGGCGAACCGCGGGTGGAGCCGCAGTGCCACGGGATCGGCGAAGGGGTAGGGCACCGGTTGGACCTCCATCGCCCCATGGTGCGCCGGTCACGGTCGCCGGCGTACCGCCCAACGGACCGACGCGGCTCAGCTCAAGACCGCGACGATCCTCGTCCCGGGCTCGAAAGCGCCCGCCTCGACGCGGGAAAACAGCCCGTAAAGCATCTTCGCCTCATAGACCCAGTCGAGGGTGATGCCGTGCCGATCGCGGAAGTCGTCGATGAAGTCGTCCAGCTCCGGGCGGCGTTTGGCGTAGCCGCCGAAGGAGAAGTCGAGGTCGAGGGACCAGTTCGTGGTCGCTTTCCCATACGCCGCGCACTGCAGGCGTCGGACCTCGTCGACGAGGAACCGCCCCCCTTTCAGCACGGCGAAGCCGATGGCGCGGTGCGGACCGGAAAGTCCGGCGGCGATTCCGGCGAGGGTGCCGCCGGTTCCGGTGGCGCAGCAGATCACGTCGAATTCCGCGGAGATTTCGCCGACCAGCTCCGCGGTGCCCCGCACGGCGAGGGCGTTGCTGCCGCCTTCCGGGAGGACGTAACACGGACCGAACCGCCGGAGCAGTGCGGCGAGCACGCCGGGTTCGGCCTTGCGGCGGTAAGTCGCACGGTCCAAATAGGACAATGTCATGCCACAGCCGGCGGCGTAGGCCAGGGAATCGTTGAGCGGCAGGTGTTCCTCGCCGCGGATGACGCCGACGGTGCCGAGACCGAGCCGACGTCCCGCGGCCGCCGTCGCGCGGAGGTGGTTGGAGTACGCGCCGCCGAAGGTCAGGAGCCGGGTGGCGCCTTGCGCCTGGGCGGCTTGGAGGTTGTACCGGAGCTTGCGCCACTTGGTGCCGGGTACCTCGGCGCTGATGAGGTCGTCGCGCTTGAGTCGGAGGTGGACGCCGTGCCGCGCGAGCCGCTCGTCCCGCACCTCCTCGACCGGCGACGGCAGGCTCGCGAGAGCGGTCATCCCGCGGTCGTCGAAGCTCACGCGGGCAGGGTAACGACCGCCCAGTCCGCCACGGGCGACGACGCCGTTCGCACGAGCAAATAGCTCCGTGTCGTTTCGGCTGATCCGGGCCTACGTTCGGGCGATGGCGAACGAACTGACCATCCCGCTCCTGCCCTGTCCGTCCATCGACGAGATCGCGTCGTTCTACGAGATGCTCGGCTTCGAGATCACCTACCGGCAGACGCGGCCGAACCCGCACGTCGCGCTGCGGCGGGAAGACATCAACCTGCACTTCTTCGGGATGGACGGCTACGACCCGGCGCAGTCGTACAGCACGTGCCTGATCATCGTGGCGGACACCGGTGAGCTGTTCGAGGCCTTCGCGGCGGGAATGCGCTCCGTGCACGGGAAGGTGCTCGTCTCCGGCATCCCGCGGATGACCCGGCCGCGGCTGCGCAACGACCGGTACACCGGGTTCACCGTCATCGACCCGGGCGGCAACTGGATCCGGATCCACACGGCCGCCCAGGCACCCGAGCCGCGGACCAAGCTCGCCAGAGCCCTGGAGAACGCCGCGAGGCAAGCGGACGCCCGCGGCGACGAACGCCAGGGGCTGAAGATCCTGGAAGGCGCGTTGAAGCGCGCGACCGGCGACGAACCGGAGCTGCCGGCGGTGCGGGAGTACCGCGACGAACTCGTCGAACGGATCGGGGGTGCGGAGCCGCGTTCGTCCGCCTGAGCGGCGCGCTCCTCGGACGGGGTCGACGGCACAGCAATTCGGGGGCGCGCGGCCGCCACGGCGGACCTGCTGGACGGCGTCGCCGCGCGCGGCCCTGGTCTCCTGCAACACCCGGGGACATCGTGACTATTTTGAAATCTGTCCGCCGGGTCCCGGCTCGTCGGCCTGTGTCGCAGGCGGGTCATCGCCCCCGACTTGGACAGTCGAAGTCCGGAACGCGCAGCGTAGAAGCGACGACACTGCCGCCGTTGCCGAAACCGGAGATGGCCGACGGGCAGGTCGGGAACTGACGACTTGGACACTTCCTCTGCGGGCAAAGTATTCCAGCCCAATCGTGAGGAAGTGCGAAGGTCGACGGCAACGGCTTTGACGTGCCACGATGCGAAGTCTCCAGGATCGCGGCACGTTGACGGTGCTCGTGCACACAGCGCGCACTCCAGAGATGAGGTGCAGCATGTCGTTGCCTCCATCACCGGCACCCGAGCCCGCTTTGGCTGAGTCGCGGGGCAGCGCCGCCGGGCGGCAACCCTTCACCGTCGGCCAAAGCATCGTCTTTTCCATGACGCTGCTGTTCGTCTGGTTGATGAGGAATACATGCGGTACGGACCCATGGTTGGCATTGCGGTACGCGGGGTGCGCGGCCGTCATGGTACTCACCTCGGCTGCTGCGCCGAGAATGGCCCACAAGATCGTTTGCATGATAAAGGCGGCAGAGTGATGAGCATGGGTGCCCGGCGACCCGGGAATGGCAGGGCCCAGCTGAGCAGTCTCGGCCGGGCGATCTTGGAGGTGACATCTGCCATTCGGCGGAGCACCGGCGAATCGGTCGCCGCGGAGGTCGGGCTGCTGGTCCGTATCGAGCGCTCGGGCGGCTCGACCGGCTGGGAGTGCCTGCTTAAGCACGTGGCACGTTTCGGAATCAAGGCGACGCAGATCGAGCAGGTGGCCGGAGGCGATGCTTCAGGCTTGCGCGGTCTCACCTACTTCCAGGGTTTCGAACTGCTCACCAAGTGCTCCCTGGGCAACGACCTCCAGTTGATCGCACACATACTGGCCCTTGTACATCCAGAGCTGGCAGCGCCGGCAGGCAACAGCAGGTCACTGCGTAAATGCGCTTTTGTAGAGCTGCCGGATGCGGCCCTGCGAGTCGAAAACGGCGCCGATCTGGCGCAAATCTTGTACCTGTCGATGAAGACGTCGGAGTTGAATCCGACGGCACTGTCGAGACGAGCGGGGATCGGTCGTTCCCAGGTGTACAACTTGACCAGCTCGCCGTCGGTGCCACGCACACCCCATCAAGTTCAAGCGTTTCTGACCGCGTGCCGGCTGCATCCTGTCCAGATCCGGCGGCTGCTCGACCGATGGGAAGGGCTCAATCTCCGCGATGGCAGGCCCGATCCCTTGCTCGATGCCGCAGGGCCCCGGTAGTGCTGCCCGGCGCCTTGGCCGACGTCGGACGCAGGCCAGCAGGGCCACTGTCCCCCGGTCACGGTCAGCCGGTCGGCAGGGTGGATGGCCGAGCACTGCTGCGGCTCAGACGGACGTGAACTGATCAAGTTCCAGCGATCAGCCAGGGCAGCTCGGTGAGCGTGTCGATGACCCAGTCGGCGTTCGCCTCTACTGCCGGGTCGTCAGCCCACAGGCGCCCCCAGGGCCCGCGCCGGATCAGGGCTGTCCACAGCCCGGCGCCGTGCCCGGCGACCACGTCGTTGTCGCGGTGGTCGCCGACGTACAGGAGTTCGCGGGGAGCGACGCTGGCCAGCTCGACGACGTGCCGGAAGAAGGCGGGATCCGGCTTGGCGACACCCCACTCGGCCGAGGTGGCGATGGCGTCGACCGGGAGATCGAGCTTGCGGAGCAGGCTCCCTGCTCTGGCGGTCTGGTTGCCGGCCAGCCCGACCCAGACCCCGCTGGCCCGGAGCTCGGCGAGCGCGGGGCGGACGTCCGAGTAGAGGTCGGATTCTTCGATCTGCTCGCCGTTGCCGGTTTCCTCCCGACGTTGCCGTTCGGCGGCGACGTCGAAGTCCGGTTTGAAGTACCGGAACGTTTCGGCGTTGTCCCGCCCTGCGGCGGTGACCGCGCCGAGCACGGTCGAGAACGTGTGCCTGCCGACGCCGATCCAGTCGGCCCACGCGTGCCATTCGCGCGTGTCGTCGAGCACGGTCTCGCCGATGTCGAGGACGACCGCCCGAACCGGCATGGTGTTTCCTCTCAGTCGGTGACGTTCCGTGCTTCAGTCTGGCACCGGTAGCCGCCGGGCGTGGGCCCGCTGCCGAGCGCTTGAGGGGGCCGTACACCCTTGATACGCAGGGCCGATGGACTCCGGGGGACTGACCGGCGCCCCGATGTTCACGCCGTCAGGACGAGGAGCGATCGCGCTCGGCTGGGCAGAATGCGAGTTCGTCCTACGCCGGAAGGGCGATTCGCCGTGCAGGAGGGAAACCGCGCCATGGCCGAGCCGCGAGACCACGCCGAACCGTCTGTTCGAACCCGTCCGGGGGATTGTCTCCCGGTGCGGGTTCCCCGGGAGCTGTGGGTGTGCACCTACCGGGTCCGCCGGGACGTGACCGTGCTGCAGGTGGGGGGTGAAGTGGACGTGGTCGGGCTCGCCGACCTGCGTAGCGCGCTCGGGAGCCTGCTGGGGGCCGGCAACCGGCTCGTGGTGCTGGACTTCGGCCGCATCGGCTTCTTCAGCGCGGGGGGTGTCGGCGTCCTGGAGCACACGCGGCTCACGCTCCGGGACGCCGGCATCCCCATGCGGCTGGCCCGCCCGTCGCGGGCCGTGCTGCGGCCGCTCACCGCGCTCGGGCTGGTCGGGCGGTTCGACATCCACGCCGGGATCGGGCGGGCCATCACGGCGCCCGCCCGCGGCGCGTGAGCGCTGGAGTTCAGTACCGCGCGGCCGGGATGCGGTACGCCCACTGGGGTGCCCGGCGTTCCCGCCTCGACCGGCGGACCAGTACCACCAGCCACAGCACGCCGAGCAGGGCGATCACGCCCAAGCCCGCCCAGGTCGTCACCGTGTACACCGTCGTCACGTCCGCGGGCGGGACGACGAGGCCGCGCGGCTCGAGCTGCGCCACCTGCCCGTACAGCACCAGCGTGATCACCAGCGCGATGGCCGACATGGAGTCCCACAGCGCGTGCAGCAGCGCGACGCCGAGGAACGCCAGAGCCAGGCGGAGGCTCAGCACGAAGTGCTCGCGCGTGCTCCACGCGAACAGCAGCCCGCCGAGGATGGCGGTCCACAACCCGTGCCCGACCGGCGCGAGCAGCCCGCGCAGCAATTCGGTCGTGACCAGGTCGTCCAGCGACAGGCCCCGGGTGGTGAACAACGACGTGAGCGCGTAGCCGGCGGATTCGAAAGCGGAGAAGCCGAAGCCGACCGTCGCGCCCAGGATCATGCCGTCCCGCATGGACTTCACGGCCAGCCCGCGCGTCAGCAGGGCGAGCGCGGCCAGCTTGACCGCCTCCTCGATGAGCCCGACCCCCACGTAGAGCCACCACGACGGGTACAGCAGGTAGGCCTCCAGCACCGACGCGCCGAGGACGCCGAGCACGCCGCCGACGAAGAAGGTGCGGAACACCAGTTCGGCGGTGATCTCCCCGGAATCACGGCGCTCGAACGCCCACGCCACGAACGTCACCGGCACCAGGAAACTGCCGAGCAGCACGAGCGTCGGCAGCAGGTTGGGGTTGCCGGTCGCGTACGTCACGATGACCGAGAGCACCCACAGCAGCAGTCCCGTCACGAAGATCCGCGCCCACGTGCGGCGGTGGGCGCGGTGGCCGGTGGTGGTCATCGGCGCCGCCCGAACCGCTCGCCGCGCCCGGTGGCGCCGGTGTCGACGAAGGCGCGGAAGCGGGCGGGGGAGCCGGGCTCGGCGACGCCGTCGAAGCCCTGGGGGCAGCGCCGTTCCGCCCAGTGCCACCGGCCGCCCTCGAAGGCGGCGCGGTACCGCGCGAAGACCTCGGCGAGCGCGTCGTCGTCCAGCTCGTACAGCACCGGCGGGGTCAGCCCGATCAGCTCCAGCGCGCCGCCGTCCGCCGCCAGCCGTTCGCCGCAGCGGCGCAGCAGGCCGAGGAGGTCGTCGCCGGGCCGGTCGACCCTGGAGAGGTCGATGACGACGTGGCGGACGCCCGCGTGGACGAGCCCGGCCAGGTACCCCGCGAGGGTCCGCAACGCCGGTGCGTCCGCCCGCCCGGTGACCGCGACGACGGTGTAGCGCCCGGGGTGCAGGGTGGAGCTGATGGTGAAGTCGTCCGCGGCGCGGCTGATCAGCCGGTCCGGTTCCGGGAGCGTGAGGGGTGGGTGGGAAAGCCTGGTGGTCATGGGAATCCTCCGGTTGTCAGAGTTGCTGCGCGAGGTGCTCGTGCACCAGCCGGACGGCCATGGCACCCTCGCCGACCGCCGAGGCGACCCGCTTCACCGAGCCGTGCCGGACGTCGCCGACGGCGAACACCCCGGGGCTGCTCGTCTCCAGCGGCAACGGCGCCCGCGAGATCCCGGCGTCGGCGAACCCGCCGACGTCCGCGCCCGTGAGCACGAACCCGTCGTCGTCGAGCGCGATGTGGCCGGACAGCCAGTCCGTGTGGGGAGCCGCCCCGATGAAGACGAACAACGCGCGGGCGGCGAGCCGGTCCCGCTCGTGGGTGCGGTTGTCCTCGACCTCGACGGCCGCCATCGCCTTGCCGTCCTCGACGACTTCGCGGACCTCGGTGTGCAGGTGGACCCGGACCCGCGGGTGTCCATGGACCTGGTCGACGAGGTAGCGCGACATGTCCTTGCCGAGATCGCCGCCGCGCACCAGCAGGTGCACCACGGGGGAGGTTTCCGCCAGGAACACCGCGGCCTGCCCCGCGGAGTTGCCGCCGCCGACCACCGCGACCGGGTCGGCCCGGCACTGCCGGGCCTCCTGCGGGGTCGCGGCGTAGTAGAGGCACGTGCCTTCCAGGTGGTCGAGCCGGGGGAGGGGCAGGCGCCGGTACCGGGCGCCGCTCGCGATGATCACCGTCCGCGTGACGATCTCGGTGCCGTCGTCGAAGCCCACCGCGTACAGCCCGTCCTTCGGGACGAGCGTGCGCGCCTCGCCCGGGACGGCGACCCGGACCCCGAACTTGTCCGCCTGGATCAGCGACCGCTCGGCCAGTTCCGCGCCCGAGATCCCGGACGGGAAGCCGAGGTAGTTCTCGATCCGCGACGTCGTGCCCGCCTGCCCGCCCGCCGCGACGGCGTCGAACGCCGACGTCGCCAGTCCTTCGGACGCCGCGTAGACGACGGCCGCGAGCCCGCCGGGGCCGGCGCCGACCACGAGCAGGTCGCGCACGCCCACCGGCGGTTCCACGTGCCGGAGCCCCATCGCGGCCGCCAGTTCGGCGTTGCCGGGGTTGCGCAGCACCCGGGCGCCGGGCAGCACCACCACCGGGGTTTCGTCGACGGTGACGCCGAGCCGGCGCAGCAGCTCCTCGGCCCCGTGGTCCTGGTCGAGGTCGTCCAGCCGGTACGGCAGGCGGTTGCGGGCGACGAACTCCAGCAGCCGCCGGGTGTCCGGCGAGTAGCACGAGCCGATGATCCGCAGCCCGTCGCCGGAGCCGATGATGAGCGCGCGGCGGACGAAGTAGGCGTGCAGGATCAGATCGCCGAGGCCCGGGTCGCCGAACACCAGCCACTTCAGCGCGTCCACCGGGATGACGAGCACCTCGCCGGGTTCCGCGGCGACGGCGGTGAAGAACGACGGCTGCCCCTCGAGCAGGCCCAGCTCGCCGAGGAACCGCCCCGGCCCGTGCACCCGCACGGTCCTGGTGTCGTCGCCCTCGCGGTGCTGGATGGCGACCTTGCCGCTCAGGACGACGAACCAGTCCGTCGTCTCTTCCCCTTGCGCGTAGAGCACTTCCCCCGGCCGCACCGGCCGGCGCTCGCCGGCGGCGGACAGCTTCTCGAGCTGCTCGCGCGTCAGCCGGGGGAACGCCCCGTGCGGATCCGGGGTCTCGACGAGGTCCTGCGCCGGAAGCGTCATACGAACGCCTCGTGCACGTAGCACCAGCGCCAGTCCTCCCCGGGCTCGAACGAGCGCACGATGGGGTGACCGATGGCGTGGGCGTGCCGGCTCGCGTGCTTCATCGGCGACGAGTCGCAACAGCCGACGTGGCCGCAGGTCAGGCACAGCCGCAGGTGCACCCACGGGGTCCCGGCGGCGAGGCATTCCTCGCAGCCCTGGGGCGTCCGGGGCACCACATCGCGGACGAGGGCCAAGTGCGGGTCGACGAACGTGGTCACGTCTTCGCCTCCTCTGGCGAGTTCAGTGCTTGGTCGAGCCAGTCGCGCAGGACGTTCTCCGGAGCCGCGCCCGCCTGCCGCCGGACGACCTCGCCGCCGCGGAGCACCAGGAGGGTCGGCACGGCCATGACCTCGAACCGGCGCGCCACGGCCGTCGCCCGGTCGACGTCGACCTTGACGAGCTTCACCTTCCCGGCCCGCGCGCGGGCGAGCCGGTCCAGCGCCGGGCTGACCGACCGGCAGGGGCCGCACCAGGTGGCCCAGAGGTCGACGAGGACCGGGAGGCTCGCCTGTTCGGCGATCTGCGCGAAGTCGTCGTCGCCCGCGTCGACCACCCACGGCAGCGGCCGGTGGCAGTTGCCGCACTTCGGCGATCCGTCCGCGGCGGCGGGAATCCGGTTGGTCTTCCCGCAGTGTTCGCAGGTGACGGTCACGGTCTTCATGCGGCCTCCTCCGCCGGGCCGCGGAAGTCGACGGTCAGGTCGCCGTCGGCCGCGTCGACCACGATCACCAGCCCCTCGGTCAGCTCGCCGCGCAGCAGCGCGCGCCCGATCCGCGTCTCGACCTCGTGGGAGATGTAGCGGCGCAGCGGCCGGGCGCCGTACACGGGGTCGAACCCGCGCTCGGCGATGAACCGCCGCGCGTTTTCGGTCAGCTCGACGGTGACGCCCTGCTCGGCCAGCCGGCGGCGCAGCTGGTCGAACTGCAGCTCCACGATCCGCTCGATCTCCGGCAGCCCCAGCGGGGTGAACAGCACGATGTCGTCGAGGCGGTTGAGGAACTCGGGCCGGAAGTGGTGCCGCAGCTCCGCCAGCACGGCGTCCCGGGCTTCCGCCTTGATCTCGCCGGACGACGTGACCCCGTCGAGGAGGTGCTGCGAGCCGATGTTGGACGTCATGATGATCACGGTGTTGCGGAAGTCGACCAGCCTGCCCTGCGCGTCGGTGATCCGGCCGTCGTCGAGCACCTGCAGCAGGGTGTTGAACACGTCCGGGTGGGCTTTCTCGATCTCGTCGAACAGCACCACCGAATACGGCTTGCGCCGCACCGCTTCGGTGAGCTGGCCGCCCTCGTCGTAGCCGACGTAGCCGGGCGGCGCGCCGAGCAGCCGGGAGACCGTGTGCCGCTCCTGGTATTCGCTCATGTCGAGCCGGACGATGTTGTCCTCGCTGTCGAACAGCGCCGCGGCGAGCGTCTTCGCCAGCTCCGTCTTCCCGACCCCGGTCGGGCCGAGGAAGAGGAACGACCCGATCGGCTTGCGCGGGTCGCGGATCCCGGACCGGGCGCGGATGATCGCGTCGGCGACCAGCCGGACGGCTTCGTCCTGGCCGACGACCCGCTCGTGCAGGATCTCGTCGAGCCGCAGCAGCTTTTCGCGTTCGCCCTCCTGCAGCCGCGACACCGGGATGCCGGTCCACTGCGAGACGATCTCGGCGATCTCGTCCTCGGTGACGACCTCGCGCAGCAGCCGCTTCTCGCCCTGCTTGCTCGCCAGCCGTTCCTCCTCGCCCTCGAGCTGGCGCTCCAGTTCGCGGATCTCGCCGTAGCGCAGTTCGGCGGCGCGGTTGAGGTCGTAGTTCCGTTCTGCCTCTTCGGCTTCGTGGCGGACCCGCTCCAGTTCGGACCGCAGCTCCTGCACGCGCCGGATCGCCTGGCGTTCGGCGTCCCACTGCGCCTTCTTGGCGTCGGTTTCGGCCCGCAGGTCCGCCAGTTCCCGGCGCAGCTCCTCCAGCCGCGCTTTGCTCGCCTTGTCGGTTTCCTTGGACAGCGCGGCCTCTTCGATCTCCAGCCGCGTCAGCCGCCGGGTCAGCTCGTCGAGTTCGGCGGGCATCGAGTCGATTTCCGTGCGCAGCCGCGCGCAAGCCTCGTCGACGAGGTCGATCGCCTTGTCCGGCAGGAACCGGTCGCTGATGTAGCGGTGCGACAACGTGGCGGCCGCGACGAGCGCGCCGTCCTGGATCTTGACGCCGTGGAACACTTCGAGCCGCTCGCGCAGCCCGCGCAGGATGGAGATGGTGTCCTCGACGGCGGGTTCGTCCACCACGACCGGCTGGAACCGGCGTTCCAGCGCGGCGTCCTTCTCGATGTGCTTGCGGTACTCGTCCAGGGTGGTCGCGCCGATCATGTGCAGTTCGCCGCGGGCCAGCATCGGCTTGAGCATGTTGCCCGCGTCCATCGCGCCTTCGGTGGCGCCCGCGCCGACGATCGTGTGCAGCTCGTCGACGAACAGGATGATCCGGCCTTCGGCGGCTTTGACCTCGCCGAGCACGGCCTTGAGCCGTTCCTCGAACTCACCGCGGTACTTGGCCCCGGCCACGAGCGCGCTCATGTCGAGCGAGAAGATCGTCCGGTCCCGCAGGCCTTCGGGCACGTCGCCGCGCACGATCCGCTGCGCGAGCCCTTCCACGATGGCGGTCTTGCCGACGCCGGGATCGCCGACGAGCACGGGGTTGTTCTTCGTCTTGCGCGAGAGGATCTGGACGACGCGGCGGATCTCGGTGTCGCGCCCGATCACCGGGTCCAGCTTGCCGGCGCGCCCGTCGGCGACCAGGTCGCGGCCGTACTTCTCCAGTGCCTCGTAGGCGCCCTCGGGCGTCGCCGACGTGACGCGCTGGTTGCCGCGGACCTTCGTCAGCGCGGTCAGGAACGAGTCGCGGGTCACGCCGTGCTCGCGCAGGAGCCGCCCGGCCGCCGACTTCGACCCCTCCTCGGCCAGCGCCAGCACCAGGTGCTCGACGGAGACGTACTCGTCCTTGAGCCGCCGGGCTTCCCGCTCGGCGGCGTCGAGCAGCCCGGCCAGCCGCCGGGTGACGTAGACCTGCCCCGGCGTGGCACCGGGCCCGGTCACCTTCGGCCGCCGGCCGAGCTCCGCCTCGACCGCGGCGCGGAGCGCGTCGACGTCCGCGCCGGTCTGCGCCAGCAACCGCGGGACGAGGCCCTCGGGCTGGTCGATCAGCGCGAGCAGGAGGTGCTCGCCGTCGGTTTCGGTGTGGCCGAGGCGGCCGGCGACGCTCTGGGCCTCCTGCAGTGCTTCCTGCGACTTCTGGGTCAGCTTGCTCATGTCCATCGCCGGTGGCTCCTGACTCGGGCTTCGAGGACGTCGATGCGGTCGAGCAGGTCGAGCACCAGCCCGAGCGCGGCGTAGTTGAGGGAAAGCGTGGCGCGCAACCGCTGGATCCGGGCCAGTCTGGCCACAGTGGACGGTGGGAAGCACGGGCGCCCGTTCGCGTCCGGGGTCGACTCCACCAGGCCGAGTGCCGCGAACCGGCGGAGCAGCTCGGGGTGCAGCCCGGTGCGCGCGGCCACGGTCTCGAGGTCGAGCCGGGCCGGGCGGACGAGCACGTACCGCGCCATCAGGTCCTCCTGGGATCGAAGTCGGACGCCGCGGCGAGCTCTTCGTACAGCTCGCGTTCGCGCTTGCTCGGGCGCTTCGGCACCATGATCTTGACCTCGGCGTAGAGGTCGCCCGGTTTGCCCTTCGGGTTCGGCATGCCCTCGCCGCGCAGCCGCAGCCGCCGCCCGCTGGACGACCCGGCCGCGACGCGCGCCTTCACCTCACCGCCGGGCGTGGTGATCGGGACCGTGGCGCCGAGCGCGGCCTCCGACGGCGTCACCGGGAGCTCGACGTGGATGTCGCGCCCTTCCAGGCGGTACCGGCGGTCCGGCCGGATGCGGACGACGAGGTAGAGGTCACCGGGGGCGGCATTCCCGGAGCCCTGCCCGCCCTGCCCGGCCAGCCGGATGCGCTGCCCGTCGAGCACGCCCGGCGGGATCTTCACGTCGTATTCGCGGTCGCCGCCGAAGTTCAGGTGCCGCGGCCCGCCGCGGTAGGCCTCCTCGACGCTCAGCTCGAGCTCGGCCTCCTGGTCCGCGCCCGGGACCGGGCCGCCCCGCCCGCGGCCGCGGAAGAGACCGCCGAGCAGGTCTTCGATGTCGACGCCCTCGAACCCTTCGAACCCCTCGAACCCGCTGCCGGAGGTGGAGTAGCGGACCCGGCCGCCCCGGGGACCGGCGCCGGCACCGGCGCCGACGCGCTGCTCCCAGTCGTCGGGCACCTGCCGGAAGTCCGCGCCGAACCGGTCGTACTTGCGCCGCTGCTCCGGATCGGACAGCACCTGGTAGGCCTCGCTGACTTCCTTGAACCGTTCTTCGGCCTTCGGGTCCTTGTTGACGTCCGGGTGGTTCTCGCGGGCGAGCTTGCGGTACGCCCGCTGGATTTCCTCGGTGCCGACGTCCCGGCCGACCCCGAGCGCGGCGTAGAAGTCCCGTGCCACGCGCGCTCACCCCCGCGGTTTGGCCACGGCGACCGCGGCCGGCCGCAGCTGCCCGCCACCGGTTCCGTAGCCCGGCCGGACCACCCGGGTCACCGTGTTCGGTTCGGTGCCCGGCTCGTCGACGACCGCGACCACCTCGTGCCGGGCCGGGTCGAACGGGACGCCGCTCTCGGCGTCGCGCTCGTACCCGAGGCCGGCCAGCAGCTGCACGGCCTGGTCGCGGATCGCCAGCACGCCCTGCACGACGGCGGTGGGGTCGCCTTCGGCGTGCGCGAGCGCCAGTTCCAGGTTGTCGAGGACGGGGAGGAAGGCCGCGGCGACCCGCGCCCGTTCGGCCGCGCGCTCGGCGCGCAGCTCCGCCGCGTGCCGCTTGCGGACGTTGTCGGCGTCGGCCATCGCCCGGCGCCAGCGGTCCTCGCATTCGGCCGCCTTCGCCTCGAGCTCCTGGATCCGGTCCGGCCCCACCGCCGAGACGGGCGCGTCCTGGGGCGCGGACTCGGCGCCCGTCTCGGCGGCGTCCACGGAGGATGTCCCCGGCTCCGTGGATTTCCCTGTGGTGGCCATGGTTCCCTCACGCCCGATCGAAGTCGGCGTCGATCACGTCGTCGTCCTCGGCCGGCTCTCGCTGCGGCGGACCGCCGTCCCCGCCGCCCGGCCGGGCCGCGGTGAGCCCGGCCAGCACCTGCTGCAGTTCCGAGGTCAGCTCGCGCACCCGGTCCAGCGGCGCGTTCGACTGGACGGCTTCCCGTGCGTCGTTGATCAGCATCTCCGCGCGCGCCTTCTCGTGTGCCGGCGTCTGGTCGGTGATCGCCTTCTCGGCCTGGTAGGCGACGCTGTCCAGCAGGTTGCGCGCCTCGACCTCTTCGCGCAGGCGTTCGTCGTCGGCGCGGTTGCGCTCGGCCTCGCTGACCATCCGCTCGATTTCGGACTGGTCGAGGTTCGAGCTCTCGGTGATCGTGATGCCCTGCTCGGCGCCGGTGTCCTTGTCGCGCGCGGTGACGTTGACGATGCCGTTCGCGTCGACGTCGAAGGTCACCTCGATCTGCGGCTCGCCGCGCGGTGCCGGCCGGATGTCCTTGAGCTGGAACCGCCCGAGCACCCGGTTGTCGGCCGCGAGCTCGCGCTCGCCCTGCAGCACCACGACGTCGACGGCGGGCTGGTTATCCTCCGCGGTGGAGAACACCTCCGTGCGCCGGGCCGGGATCGTCGTGTTCCGTTCGATGATCTTCGTCATCACGCCGCCGCGGGTCTCCACGCCGAGGGACAGCGGGATGACGTCGAGCAGCAGGACGTCCTTGACCTCGCCCTTGAGCACCCCGGCCTGCACGGCCGCACCCAGCGCGACGACCTCGTCCGGGTTGACGCTCATGTTCGGGTCCTTGCCGTTCGTGAGCCGGCGGACCAGGCTCTGCACGGCGGGGATCCGGGTCGAGCCGCCGACGAGGATGACCTCGTCGATGTCGTTCGCGCTCACCTTGGCGTCGGACATCGCCTGCCGCACCGGGCCGAGGCAGCGCTCCACCAGGTCGGCGGTGATCTGCTCGAACTCCGAGCGGCGGACGGTGGCGGTCAGGTGCTTCGGCCCGCTCGCGTCGGCGGTGATGAACGGCAGGTTGACACTCGTCTGGGCGACCGACGACAGCTCGACCTTGGCCTTCTCCGCCGCCTCGAACAGCCGCTGCAGCGCCTGCGCGTCCTGCCGCAGGTCGATGCCGTTGTCCGCGGCGAACTTGTCGGCGAGGAAGTCCACGAGCCGCCGGTCGAAGTCGTCGCCGCCGAGGTGGCTGTCGCCCGCGGTGGAGCGCACCTCGACCACGCCGTCGCCGACGTCGAGCAGGCTCACGTCGAACGTGCCGCCGCCGAGGTCGAAGACCAGCACGGTCTCCTGCTGCTGGGAGTCCAGCCCGTAGGCCAGCGCGGCCGCGGTCGGCTCGTTGATGATCCGCAGGACGTTCAGCCCGGCGATCTTCCCGGCGTCCTTGGTCGCCTGACGCTGTGCGTCGTTGAAGTACGCGGGCACGGTGATCACGGCCTCGGTCACCCGCTCGCCGAGGCTCTTGCCCGCGTCGTCGGCCAGCTTGCGCAGCACCTGCGCGCTGATCTCCTCCGGTGAGTAGAGCTTGCCGTGGATGTCGAAGCGGACGACGCCGCCCTCGCCCTCGACGACGTCGAACCCGACCGCCTTGGCCTCGTCGGACACCTCGTCGAACTTGCGGCCGATGAACCGCTTCGCCGAGTAGATGGTGCCCTTCGGGTTGAGGATCGCCTGACGGCGGGCGAGCTGGCCGACCAGCCGTTCACCGCTTTCGGTGAAGCCGACGACCGACGGGGTCGTCCGGGCCCCCTCCGAGTTGGGGATGACCCGCGGCTCACCCGCTTCCCACACGGCGATCACCGAGTTGGTGGTGCCGAGGTCGATGCCGACTGCCTTCGCCATCACGCACCTCCCTGTTCCGGGGGCAGGTTCGCCAGCAGCGCACGGGCGTCGTCGGCGACTTCGGCGTCGGCGACGACCTCGTAGCGGGTGGGCGCCATCGCGCGGACCGACGCGAAGTCCCGGCGGCCGCGCTGCAGCGCGTGCGAGACCAGACCGAAGATCGCGCCGACGACCGCGCCGAAGACGAGCCCGTAGAGGGCGAGCGTCAGCGTGGCGAGGACCGGGGTGAACCAGTTGAACAGGGCGAACAGCCAGCCGATCAAGAGCCCGGTCAGCGCTCCGGAGCCGGCCCCGCGCAGGGCGGCGCCGCCGAGGCCGAGCCGGCCGATGACCTGCTCGACCAGCTGCACGTCGCGGCCGATGATGGCGGTCCGCTGCACCGGGAACCCTTGGTCGGAGAGGTAGTCGACGGCCCGCTCGGCGTCGCGGTAGTCGTCGTACGAAGCGATCGGGACCCGGTCGGGAGCGTGGCGGGGAGAAGGCGCGGTCGCGCCCGGCTGTGCGGTCATGGCTCGTCTCCTAAGCGGTCGCGTGTTCTTCGGCGCGGGCGTGGGCGGGCTGGTCCGTGCGGTCGTCGGCGAGCTGCCGCCGCTCGTCGCGGCTCCCGATTTCGACCCGGCGGGGCTTGCTCGACTCGGCCACCGGGATCCGCAGCGTCAGCACGCCGCGCTCGAAGTCGGCCGACAGCCGGGAGGCGTCGAGGTTGTCCCCGAGGAACAGCTGGCGGCTGAACTCACCCTGCGGCCGCTCGTCGATGATCAGCTCGGCGCCCTCGTCGCGGGCCGGGCGGCGGGTCGCCCGCACCGTGACGACATTGCGTTCGACGGACACGTCGACGTCGTCCGGGTCGATGCCGGGCAGGTCGAGCGCGACGAAGAATTCGTCACCGCGGCGGAACGCTTCCATCGGCATCGCGCGGGGTGCCGTGCGCCCGCTCAGCACCTGTTCGCTGAGGCGTTCCCAATCTCGGAACGGATCGAAACGCAGCAAGGTCATGGTGTAGTCCCTATCCGGGACGGATCGTCCTGCCGGGACTGTCCGATCCGAACCGATCTCGCGTGAGTTTTTCCGGTGGGCAGGCTTTCCGTGTGCCACGCCCGGCGACGGGTGCCTGTCCGATGTGTTCCACGGTGGCAAAAGGCGCTCGCCGCCCGCGTGCGCCCGGCAGGCCGAATTTCCGGGATCCCCATCGGCCCGGCGGAACAGGTCCCGGCGGCGTAGGGTGCCAAACACCAGGTCGAGGTCGGGGAGGCCGGAATGACGCCCGAGGGCGATGCGGTCCCACGAGGCCAGGAAACGAAAACGGACAGCTGGTGGCGGGCCCAGCTGTCGAATCTCTACGGCCTTTCGGCGATTTCGATGATGATGTTCGACGGCCGCGAATCGGCGGACATAATGCGCCTCGCCGCGACTTCGGTTTCGTCGTTGAGTGGTTGCACAACCGATGCGACTTACCTCGTCGACGAGGACGGAACAATGACCTCGCAGGACAGTGCGGAGGCTCATCCCGGCCTCGGCGCGGAAGTCCGCCGGCTCGGCGGGCGGAGCGGGCGGATCGAGCTGGCCGACGGTCACTGGCGCTGGTGCCACGCGCTGCGCGGGCTCGGCGGCCTGACGGGCAACCTCGTGGTCCGGGCCGAGCAGGCCCCCTCCCGTGACGAGGTTTTCCTGCTCAACTCGCTGTGCCAGCAGGCAGCCGCGGCGCTCGCCAACGCCGCGCTGCTCAAGCGGGAGCGGCGGCAGTCGGTGGCGCTGCGGGAGCTCAACGACCAGCTGTCCACGTCGGTGGAGCGGCTCAAGCAGCAGACGCAGGTGCACGACGTGCTGTCCACCATCTCGGCTTCCGGGGCGGGCGAGCCGGGCATCGCGCACGCGCTGCACCAGCTGACCGCGCTGCCGGTAGCGGTTGAGGATCGGTTCGGCAACCTGCGCGCCTGGGGCGGCCCCGGCCGGCCGGACCCCTACCCGAAGGTCGGCGTGCACCGGCGTGAGGAGCTGCTCCGGCACGCCGCGACCCGGTCCGAACCGGTCCGTGTCAAGGACCGGCTCGTCTCACTGGTGAAGCCGCGGCACGAGGTGCTCGGCGTGCTCTCCCTGATCGACCCCGCGCGGGTCGCGGGCGCGGACGAGGTGTTCGCCCTCCAGTACGGCTCGACCGTGCTGGCGCTGGAACTCTCGCACCAGCGCAGCCTGGCCGAGGTCGAGCTGCGCCTGCGCCGCGACCTCGTGGACGACCTCATCGCCGGCACCGACGACGGGAGCGCGTACGCCCGCGCCGAGGCGATCGGGCACGATCTCCGCCGCCCGCACCACGTCGTCGTGCTGCGGTGGTCCGGCGACCTCGCCGAGGACGTGGTCGCCGAGGCCACGGGACGCAGCGTGACCACGCTCGGGCTCGCCTCGCTCGTGTCGCGCCACTCGGGCGCGGTCGTGCTGCTGGTCGCCGGGCCGCTGGACGGCGCGGCGCTGTACGCCTCGTTGTCGGAAAGCCTCGGCGCCGACGGGGCGATCGGCGTCGGCAGCCGCTGCGACACGCCGGGGCGCTTGCCCAAGTCCTACGGCGAAGCGGTGCGGGCGGTCCAGGTCCGGCGCGGCTCGCACACCCCGAACGGGGTGACCACGTTCGAGCAACTGGGGATCTACCGCCTCCTCGACACCGGGCAGAACCACGGCGACGTCGTCGAGTTCGTCCGCGAGTGGCTCGGGAAACTGCTCGACTACGACACCCAGCGCAACGCCGACCTGGTCGCGACGCTCGCGCAGTACCTCGAGTGCGGCGGCAGCTACGGCGACACCGCCGCCGCGCTGATGATCCACCGGAGCACGCTGCGCTACCGGCTCGGCCGGATCCGGGAGATCACGGAGCTGGACCTCAACGACGTGGACAGCAGGCTGAACCTGCACCTCGCCACCCGGGTGTGGCAGGTGCTGCGTGGATCGCAGTGACCGGAGGTGACGATGGACCGGAGGGATCGGACCGATCGCGAGGTGGCCCTCGGGGGAGCCGCGCTGGCGCCGGGTGACCACCTCTGCGTCTTCCACCGGGGACGAGCCGAGCGGGACCGCCTCCTGCTCCCGTTCCTCGCCGACGGCCTGAAGGCCGGGGACGCCGTGCTCTACCTGGCCGCCGAGGGGGAGCGCGAGGACTTTCGAGAACGGCTGGCCGGCGCGGGTGACCTCGTGCTCACCGAGCCGGAAGACGGCCACCTCCGCAACGGCGAGTTCGCGCCCGACGAGCTCTTCGCGATGCTGGACGGCTGGTCGCGGCGCAAGCTCGGCACCGGTGACCGCCCGTTCGGGCGCGTCGTCGGCGACATGGGCTGGGCCGCGCCCCGGCTGGCTCCCGCGCTGCTCGACGCGCTCCTCGCCGAAGAGGTCGCGGTGACCGCGTGGACGGCGGACTCCCCGAAGGTCGTGCTGTGCCTCTACGACCTGGACCTGTTCGGCGGCGACCTGATCGTCCCGCTGATCAAGGCGCATCCGAAGGTCTGGATGGCCGGGATGCTCGTCGAAAACCCCTACTACCTCTCGGCGCCGGAAAACGGGCACCCCCTCGCGCGCACCGACGTGTGATCGGCCCCCCGGCGGGTACGCGGCCCCGAAACCACCTGTGGGAAGGGAGCCTGCCGTGGTACAGCACGAGAAGTGGCTGACCGCCGTCGAAGACGTCGCCGAGCTGGACGACCCGGACACCGCGAGGGCCGTGCTCGCCGCGGTCATGGCCGCCCTCGCCCGGTGCCTGCCGGACACCGGGCGCGAGTGGCTGGCCGACCGGCTGCCCAGTCCCGAGGCCGGACCGGTGCGCGATCCCGGACCGGCGAACCTGGTCTCGGGCACCGACGTCGAAGCGGCGGTGGCCCGGCGGCTGCGGACCTCGCCCGAGCGAGGCCGCTACCTCACCCAGGCGGTCCTGACCGCGCTCACCCGGACCGATCCCGGGCTCGCCGGCGAGCTGCGCGCCCGGCTCCCGCGCGCCGTCGTCGAGGTGCTCGAGCCCGCGGGCGAGTCGCCCCGGGACGCGGCGAGCCACCGGCCGGAAGTCCCGACGCGGCTGACGGACGAGGAGGTGGCCCGCGGCCTGCGTCACCTGACCGGCTGGTCGGGGGACCGCCACGGGATCGAGCGCACCGTGCAGCTGCCCGCCGACCGGATCACGCCGCTGGTCGAGCGCGTCCAGCGGGAAGCGCGGAGGATGAACGACCACGCCCACGTCGAGCGGGCCGACGGCGCGGTGACGTTCCGGCTGAAGACCGGTCGCGAGGGCGTCGTCACCGAACCGGATCTGTGGCTGGCCGAGCGGATCGACGAAGCCGTCGCCGCCGTGGGCTCCGGTGGCCGGCCCGGTTGAGCGGAGCCGGAGCGGCTACCCGGCTCCCATGGACAACTCCGAAAACTGGTGGCGTGACGCCGTCGTTTACGAGGTCTACCCGCGCAGCTTCGCCGACGCGAACGGGGACGGCACCGGAGACCTCGCGGGCTTGCGGGCACGTCTGGGTCACCTGGCCGACCTGGGTGTCGATGCCGTGTGGACGACGCCGTTCTACCGCTCGCCGATGGTCGACGGTGGCTACGACATCGAAGACCACCGGGCCGTCGACCCGCTGTTCGGGACGGACGCGGACGCCCTCGAGCTGATCGCCGAAGTGCACCGGGCCGGGCTGCGGCTGCTGATCGACGTCGTGCCGAACCACACCTCCGACCGCCACCGGTGGTTCCGGGCGGCGCTGGCCGCCGGGCCCGGTTCGCCCGAACGGGCGCGGTACCACTTCCGGCCCGGGCAGGGCGACGACGGCGAGCTGCCGCCCAACGACTGGCGCAGCGTCTTCGGCGGCCCCGCGTGGCGGCGGGTGCCGGACGGCGAGTGGTACCTGCACCTGTTCGCCCCCGAGCAACCGGACCTGAACTGGGACCACCCGGAAGTGCGCGCCGAATTCGAAGACGTGCTGCGGTTCTGGTTCTCCCGCGGGGTCGACGGCGTCCGCATCGACGTCGCCCACGGCCTGGTGAAGGATCCGGCGTTGCCGGACCTGCAGTCCGGCCACGAAGATCTGATGCAGCCGCCGGACCGCAGCCGGCACCCGCACTGGGACCTCGAAGGCGTGCACGACATCTACCGGTCGTGGCGCAAGATCGCGGACGAGTTCGGCCCGGACCGGGTGTTCGTCGCCGAAGCCTGGGTCGCGAGGCCGGACCGGCTGGCGTGCTACGTCCGCCCGGACGAGCTGCACACCGCGTTCAACTTCGACTTCCTGCGCTGTTCGTGGGAGGCCGGGGCGCTGCGTTCGGTGATCGACTGCACGGTGGAGGCCCTGCACGCGGTGGGGGCGCCCGCGACGTGGGTGCTGTCCAACCACGACGTCGTCCGCCACGTGACGCGGTTCGGCCGCGAGAACACCCGGGTCGAGGACCACCCGTGCCCGTCCGAGCCGGCCGACCTCCCGCTGGGCAGGCGCCGGGCCCGTGCGGCGCTGCTGCTGATGCTGGCGCTGCCCGGCGGCGCTTACCTCTACCAGGGCGAGGAACTGGGGCTGGAGGAGGTCGAGGACCTGCCGGAGTACGTGCTCACCGACCCGACGTGGGAACGCTCCGGCCACACCCAGCGCGGCCGCGACGGCTGCCGGGTGCCGCTGCCGTGGTCGGGAACGGCACCGCCGTTCGGCTTCACCGACACCGACGTGCCGACCTGGCTGCCGCAGCCGGCCCGCTGGCGGGAGCTGACCGCACAGGCGCAGAACGACGACCCGCGATCGATGCTCCGCCTGTACCGAGCCGCCCTCGCCGCGCGGCGGGAGCACCCCGCGCTGGGCGACGGCACGATGACGTGGGTACCCGCGCCCGAGGGCGTGCTGTGGTTCGCGCGCGAGCCGGGTTTCGAGTGCGTGGTGAACCTGTCGGGCGGGCCGGTGGAGCTGCCGGGTGGCGCGCGGGTGCTGCTGGCGAGTGTGCCGCTGGAGGACGGGCGGGTGCCGGTGGATGGCGCGGTGTGGTTGGTCAGGCGGTGACGAGCCGAGCTCGTCAAGTTGCCGGGTGGCGCGCGGGTGCCGCTGGCCAGTGTGCCGCCGGAAGGCAACCGGGTGCCGGTGGATGGCGCGGTCTGGCTGGTCAGGCGGTGACCAGCCGGATCCAGCGGTAGCCGTGGCCGGCGACGGTCACGTCCGCCGGGTCGATGCGGTCGTCGTAGGCGCCGTCCTCGAAGACCGCCAGCGCGAGGTCGTCCGGCTCGGCCGGGATGCGGACGTGGCAGTCGGCGGGTCCCAGGTTGTGCACGAACACCATGCGGCCCTTCGCCGTTTCGGCCCGGTGCACCAGGACCGCCGTCGGGCCGCCGTCGACGGGTTCGTGGCGGCCGACGGCGATCTCCGGGCACTCCTTGCGGGTGTGCAGCACCCGCTCGAACCAGGTCAGCAGGCTGTTCGAATCACGGCGCTGGCCGAGGACGTTGACCCGTTCGTAGCCGAACGGCCCGTCTTGGACGGGCGGGGCGACCAGCCGGTCGGCCGGCGCGCGGGAGAACCCGCCGTTGGGGCCGTCGGACCACTGCATCGGCGTGCGGATCGCGGTGCGCTCGGGCAGCGTGAGGTCCTCGCCCATGCCGATCTCGTCGCCGTACCGCAGCACGGGGCTGCCCGGCATGGTCAGCAGCAGGCTGTAGGCCAGTTCCAGGCGCCGCCGGTCGCCGTCGAGCATGCAGGCCAGGCGGCGCCGGATGCCCCGGTCGTAGAGCTGCATGTGGGGCTCCGGCCCGAACTCGCCGATCACGTCGCCGCGTTCTTCGGGGGACAGGCCGCCGAGGTCGACCTCGTCGTGGTTGCGCAGGAACGTGGCCCACTGGGCCTGGCCCGGCAGCCGGGGCGAGCGCCGCAGCCGCTCCCGGACGGGCTCGGCGTCACCGCGGGCCAGCCCGAGCATCAAGGCCTGGTTGAGCCGGAAGTCGAAGAGCATCGTCGCGCGGCTGGCCTCGTCGTCCGCGCTGCCGAAGTACTCCAGCAGCTCGTCCTCGGGCACGTTCGCCTCGGCCAGCAGCACGGCGTCCCCGCGTTGCCAGGAAACGGTTTCCCGCAGCTGCCGCAGGAGGGCGAAGTCCCGCCGCCCGTGTGACTCGATGAGGAACGGGGCCGCGTCGATCCGGAAACCCGCGACGCCCAGCCGCAGCCAGAAGGTGACGATCTTGGCCAGCTCGGCCCGCACCGCCGGGTGTTCGACGTCGAGCTCGGGCTGAAAGCGGTAGAAGCGGTGCCGGTACCAGCGGCCGACGCTCTCGGCGAAGGTCCAGGTCTCCTCTTCGGACCCGGGGAACACGGCGCCGTCCCAGCGGTCGGCCGGTTCGTCGTCGGCCCACACGTACCAGTCGTGGTGCGGCGCCGACCGCCCGGAGAGGGCCGACCGGAACCACGGGTGCTCGTCACTCGTGTGGTTGACGACCAGGTCGAGCACGAGCCGGATGCCGGCCTCGTCGGCTTGGCTGACGAGCTCGGCGAAGTCCCCGAGACTCCCGAAGCGGGAGTCGATGCCGTAGTAGTCGGTGATGTCGTAGCCGCCGTCGCGGCGCGGCGAGGGGTGGCACGGGTTGAGCCAGATCGTGTCCACGCCGAGCCGGCCGAGGTAGTCCAGCCGGTCGGTGAGGCCGCGCAGGTCCCCGACCCCGTCGCCGTCCGAGTCCTGGAACGTTTCGATGTCGAGGGAGTAGATCACCCCGTTGCGATACCACCGATTCACGGAGCGGCGGCTACCCGCCGCCCCCCGGGACAAACTCAGTCGTTGGCCCGCGCGAGGTGCTGGCCGCGGAGGATGGCGTAGAGGTGGTCCGGGTCGTGGGGGAACGGGAATCCCATGGCACAGGCCCGTTCCGCGTCCTGCCGGATGCCGCGCAGGGCGCCGGGGGACAGCTCCGGGACGCCCGGGCCGTCGGTCCGCAGCCACTCGAGCAGGTCGTCCCACCCGGCCCAGTCGCCGGCCGCCAGGACCGTCCCCACCGCGGCGCGGTCGAACTCTTCGGCGCGAAGATCGTCGTCCTTTTCGGTCATGGAACGGCGTTACCCCGTCTCCCGGACGGCAAACTTACGGCCGTTTACCGGTGGTCGAGCCGGGAAACCGGACGGCTTGCACCTCGAAGATCCAGGAAGGGTTCGAGTATGACCGCTCAGCGCACGCCGGAGGCCCTGGTGGTGGGGCTGCTGACCGATGACGGGTTGCCCGGGCAGCTCGCCGGGAGGATCGCGGACGACCTGCCCGACCGGCTGGCCCGCGACCTCGGCGAGGAGACGGACTGGCGCGTGGAGCAGGAGACGCAGCCCCTGCCGCTGAACGAGGACGGTGACATCCCCATGCTGGCACTGGCGAAAGAGCGCCGGGCCGAAAACGGCTGGGACCTGCTGGTGCTCATCACCGACCTGCCGCGGCGCTCGGGCACGGTCCCGATCGCGTCGGACTACAACGCCGACCACGGCGTGGCGATGGTGTCGCTGCCCGCGCTCGGCGCCCTGCGGCTGCGCGGCCGGGTGTCCCGGCTGATCGTCCACCTGGTCCGGCACCTGGTGGCGCGCCGCGCGGCGAAGGAAGCCGATCCGCCGCGGGGGATCGTCGACCGGCTGCGGGACCTGGTGGCGCCGACGAAGCACATCCGGGGGCGCGGCACCGCCGACGAGCACCTGGCGCTGGTGGGGGTGCGGGGCCGGGTGCGGCTGCTGGCCGGGATGATCCGGGACAACCGGCCGTGGCGGCTCGTGCCCAACCTCGCCGGGGCGACCGCGGCCGCGGCGGCCACCGCCGCGTACGGCATCATCACGACGTCGTTCTGGAAGCTCGCCGAAGCGCTGTCCACGCTGCGGCTGGCGGGGATCATGGTGCTGGCGATCGTGGTCATGGCGGGCTGGCTGATCGTGCACAACCACCTCTGGGACAAGCCGTCCGGGCACCTCGACCGGCGGAAAGCGGTGCTGTACAACGCTTCCACCGCGCTGACGCTGTCGATCGGTGTGGCGTGCATGTACGCCATCCTGTTCGCGATGGCGCTGCTGGCGTCGGTCGTCCTGGTCGAAGGCACCTACCTGGGAGAGGTCCTCGGCCATCCCGCCGGACCGTCTTCGTACCTGAAGCTGGTGTGGCTCGCGAGTTCCGTGGGCATCGTCGCCGGGGCGATGGGCTCGAACCTGGAGGACGAGGAGCGCGTCCGCCGGGCGACCTACAGCCGGCGTGAGCGGGAGCGGCAGGAGCGCAACCGCGAGCGCGCCGAGGAGACCGAAGACGACGACTGAGCGGTCACCGGCCGGCGAGGGCCTCGCCGACCGTGCCGTGCAGGGTGACCAGGGAGCGCACCCCCGCCACGGCCAAGGCCGAGCCGACGGCCTGTTCCGAGCCGACCAGCCGCAGCCCGATGCCGACGCGGCGGAGCTCCGTCGCGATCTGCACGACGATCTGGAGGGCCAGCGGGCCGAAGGTGACCACTTCGGTCAGATCGAGGATCAGCAGGTCGAGGGCATGTGCTCGCTGCCCGTCGATGACGGCCATGAGTTCGATCCCGGTCCGCGCGTGGAACCGGCCGCGTGGCCGCAGCAGCCGAGCTCCCGGCCGCACGTGGTCCAGCGGCTCGACCCGCACGGGCCGCGTCATCGCCGGGCCCTGGTCCATCACCTGCACGTCTCCCACCCGTTCCAGTGAAGTGCCCGGCGCCTCTCCTGAACAGCCGATTCACGCGGCACCCTGTCCGGTGCCCGCGTTGGCGCGAGCGTGACGACACGATTACCGTTCGGCTCGTGACGGGTCTGCCTCAGACGGAGCTGCTGTCCGGGCACCCGGTCGCTCGCGCGAGGGACGTCGACGAAGCGCACGAAGCCGTGACCCGGACGTACCTGCCTCACCGGCTCGAACTGCTGGACCGCGGGAGCGGCTTCGACATGCGGCTCAACGCGGTCCGGGTGGGCGCGGTGACCGCGGGCTACCTGTGCTACGGCAGCGCGGTGCGGCTCGGGACCGCCGACGCCGGCAACTACCACGTCAACATCCCGGTCACCGGCCGGTGCGAGCAGCGCTGCGGCTCGGCGGAGCCGGTGTTCGCCGCACCCGGGCGGGCCGCCGTGTTCATGCCGGGCTACCCGGCCGACCTGCGGTGGGGAGCCGGGTGCGCCCAGCTCTGCCTCATGATCGACCGGCGCGACCTGGAACTGGAGCTGGAACGGCAGCTCGGGCGGCCGCTGGGCGAGCGGCTGCGCTTCACCACCACGATGGACCTGGACACCCCGGCGGCCCGGTCGTGGCTCGACGTACTGGCGCTGCTGGAGCGTGACGCGGGCCGGCCGGGCGGGATCACGCACCACCCCGCGGCGGCCGCGCACCTGCAGAACCTGGTGATCGCCGGTCTGCTGCTGGCCCAGCCGAACAACTACAGCGACCTCCTCCACGCGCCGGCGGCCCCGGCCCCGCCCCGGGCGCTGCGCCGCGCCGTCGAGCTGATCGAAGACGACCCGGGCCGGCCGTGGACGTCGAGCACCCTGGCCCGCGAGGTCTCGGTCAGCGTCCGGGCCCTGCAGGAGGGGTTCCAGCGCTGGTTCGGCCTGCCGCCGATGGCGTACCTGCGCGACGTCCGCCTGACCCGGGTGCACGGCGAACTCGCGGTATCCGACCCCGCCGCGACGACGATCGCCGCGGTCGCGGCGCGCTGGGGCTTCCTGCACGCCGGCCGCTTCTCGACCGCTTACCGACGCAAGTTCGGCACCCTGCCCTCGGACACCCTGCACGGCCGTCGCCCGGCACCGGGGCCGAACGGCTGACCGCGACCGGCCACCGGTTGCCGCACTGCGCGCGGGTCGGCGGCGCGCGTGCCGCAGCAGGCTCGTCGACCTCGCGCTCCACCCGCCACCGCGTCTGCCCGTGATCGGCTGGCGAAGGTGCCGGCCGGTGACGGCGGACCGCGTCCGGCCACCGGGCTCGCCGGTGGCCGGACGCGGGGTACCCGTCAGGGCTTGAGGACGACCTTCTCGCAGTGGTCCTGCTTGTTCTTGAACAGCTCGAAGCCGCGCTCGGCCTCATCCAGCGGCAGCGTGTGGCTGATGATCCGGGTCGGATCCAGCTCGCCGCGTTCGATGTGCCGCAGCAACGGCTCCATGTAGCGCTGCACGTGGCACTGCCCGGTCCGCAGCGTCAGCGACCGGTTCATCCACGCGCCGGCGGGAAACTTGTCCAGCAGGCCGCCGTACACGCCGATCACCGAAACCACGCCGCCGCTGCGGCACGACAGGATGGCCTGGCGCAGCGCGTGCGGGCGTTCGGTCTCCGATCGCAGCGCCTGCTTGACCCGGTCGTAGGTCGCGACGTGCGCGCTGCCGTGGGTGGCTTCCAAGCCGACCGCGTCGATGCACTTGTCGGGTCCGCGGCCACCGGTCAGCTCCAGCAGCCGGGACCGGACGTCGACCTCCTCGAAGTTCACCGGGATGTGGCCCGCCCGCTCCGCCAGCTCCAGCCGGTACGGCTCCTTGTCGATGGCGATGACCTTCGCCGCGCCCAGCAGCCGGGCGCTGTCCATGGCGAACTGGCCGACCGGGCCGGCGCCCCAGACCGCGACCACGTCACTCGAACGGATGTCGCACATGTCGGCGCCCATGAACCCGGTGGGCAGGATGTCGGAGAGGAACAGCACCTGCTCGTCGGTCAGGTCCGACTCGATCTTGATCGGGCCGACGTCGGCGAACGGCACCCGCGCGTACTGCGCCTGACCACCCGCGAAGCCCCCGGTCAGGTGCGAGTAGCCGAAGATCCCGGCGGTCGGGTGCCCGAACATCTTCTCCGCGATCCCGGCGTTGGGGTTGGAGTTCTCGCAGCAGGAGTACAGCTCCGCGGCGCAGGCGGCGCACGCGCCGCAGGCGATCGGGAACGGCACGACGACCCGGTCGCCGGGGCGCAGCCGCCCCGGATCGACGCCCGGGCCGACCTCGAGCACCTCGCCCATGAACTCGTGGCCGAGGACGTCGCCGTCCTGCATGGTGGGGATGTAGCCGTCGACCAGGTGCAGGTCCGAGCCGCAGATGGCGGTGGAGGTGATCCGGACGATCGCGTCGCGGTGGTTCAGGATCTTCGGGTCCGGGACGTCGCGGACCTCGACCTTGTTGCGGCCCGCCCAGGTGTTGGCCCTCATGCGTCCGGTCCCTTCTCGAGCTCGGCGTCCGACAGCGGCTGTGCCGGGCGTTGCGGGAACTCCTTGCGGGCCCGCTTGCCCCACGGGGCGCCGTCGGACCGGACGACCTCGCCGGTCTCCAGCACCTGCTTGAGCCGGCGCAGGTCGTCGTCGAGCTGCTGGTGCGGTTCCTCGCCGAAGTACTTGGCGACCAGCTTGCCGAGCGCGCCGCCGGGGATCTCGTACGTCATGGCGACGTGCACCTCGGTGCTCTCCCCGTCGGGGGCGGGCGCGAACCGGACGACGCCGGCGTTCGGCACGTCGGCTTTCCCGGTCGACCGCCACGCGATCAGCGCGCCCGCCGTCTCTTCGGTGATTTCCGCGTCCCACCCGACGTCCTTGCCGAACGGGGCACTGGCGGACCAGTGGCTCGTCCGGTCGCCGGTGACGCGGACCTGCTCGAGGTGCGCCATGAACGTCGGGAGGTTCTCCAGGGCGCGCCAGAACGCGAAGACGTCCGGCACGGGTTGGCGAATGGTGGTCGTTGCTGTCAATTCCACGAAATCTCCTTTGCGTCGCGCGCTGCCGAACGGCCCGGCGTGCCTGACCCCGGGACGTGTCCGATCAGGGGCGGCTACCCCTCGGCGATCCGCCTAACCCCGAGGCTTCCGCGCGCCGGGAACCGGCGAAGACGCAGAGGAAGAACTGCGGGTATTCGGCCGCGCCGGTCCCAGCGCGCGGACCCGCGTTGACACCCCCGCGGGCACCCGGTGTACTCGGATCATGGACGGCATCCAGCTCACCCGCCGCCGCCACGTCGACTTCGTCCGCGGCGCCGGTTCGCGCTGTACCGCCTGACGATTCCCCGCTGATCACCCCTGTTCGCCATGCCCTGCACCAGGGTTGGTCCGTCCTGCCCGCACACCCGAAGGGAAACCCTGTGACCACAACGGAAAAGACCGCGGCCGAGTGGCTCGTGGCCGCGAAGGACGTCGCCGCGAAGCTCGCTGTCGACGCCGTCGAACGGGATCGCCGCAACGCCACGCCGTACGAAGAAGTCCAGCTCCTCAAGGACGCCGGCCTGGTGACCCTGCTCGGCCCGGCCGAGCACGGGGGAGGCGGGCAGACCTGGGACACCGCCTACCGCGTGACGCGGGAAGTCGCCCGCGCCGACGGTTCGATCGGGCAGCTGCTCGGCTACCACTACCTCTGGGCCTGGGCGGCCCGGCTGGTCGGGACCGACGAGCAGATCGCCGCCGTCGAGGAGCTCTACACCGGCAACAACTTCTTCTTCGGCGGCGCGGTCAACCCCCGCGACTCCGACCTGACCATCACCGAGGACGGCGACGAGCTCGTCTACAACGGACACAAGTCGTTTTCCACCGGCAGCAGGGTTTCCGACCTGACCGTGCTCGAAGGTGTCCTTTCCGGGGCCGGGGACCACATCTTCGCCATCGTCCCGTCCGCACAGGACGGCATCGTCTTCCACGACGACTGGGACAACCTCGGCCAGCGGCTCACCGAGTCCGGCAGCGTCACGATCACCGACGTGCGAGTGCCGTGGGCGAGCGCCGCCGGCTACGTCGGCCGGACGTTCCGGCCGCTGACCTACAACACGCTCAACGTCCCGGCGATCCAGCTGGTGTTCACCAACTTCTACCTCGGCATCGCCCAGGGCGCCCTCGACGCGGGGCTGGCCTACACGCGCGAGCGCACCCGCCCCTGGCCGTACGGCGGCGACGACAAGGAGGCCGCCGCGGACGAGTGGTACATCCTCGACGGCTACGGCGATCTGCAGGCGAAGCTGTGGGCGGCCGAGGCGCTCACGGACAAGGCGGGCGCGGCGATTTCGGCCGTGCTGCACGCGCCGCGCGAGGAGCTGACGCCGGAGGCCCGCGGTGAGCTGGCGGTCCTGATCGCGGCGGCCAAGCAGCGCGTGATCGAGACGGGCCTGGAGATCGGGACGAAGATCTTCGAGCTGGCGGGCGCCCGCGCGAGCGCGTCGAAGTACGGCCTGGACCGGTTCTGGCGGAACCTGCGCACGCACTCGCTGCACGACCCGGTGGCCTACAAGCGGCGCGAAGTCGGCGTCTACGCGCTGCGCGGCGAGCTGCCGGAGCCGACCTGGTACACGTGAGCCGGCTCGGGGGCCGCCCGACCGCCGCCGAGTGACGTGAATGACTCATTCCTGTCGTCCGACGACAGGAATGAGTCATTCACGTCGTTGGCGAAGTACCCGGATCCCGCCTGGCGGACGTTACTTGCCGTCCACATGGTGAGACGGTGGATCGATCACCGCGGAATCTCCCTAAGGTCCCCGATTGTCACTCGATCGGCTGAACCTTGAGGTGCTGTGTCCGCCCCTGCCCTGCCGCCCCTCGCGGCGCGCTCCCTGCCCGCCGCGGTGTGGCGTGCCGTCCGTTCCGGGTGGTGGACGTCCACCTGCGTGGTGCTGATCGTCCTCATCGTGCTGCTCGCCGCCGCGGCCGACCTGTTCGTGCTGGCCGAAGGGCAGAGCCTGGTGCCGGACATCGGCACGCTCGGCCCGACCGGGCTGCCCGCCGGGACGCTCGGCGGCGTGAGCGGCGCCCACTGGTTCGGGGTCGAGCCGCTGACCGGCGTCGACCTCTTCGCGCTCGTCGCCCGCGGCGCCCGGACGTCGCTGCTCGTCGGGCTCGGCGCGACCGTGCTCGGCACCGCGCTCGGCGTCGTGATCGGGGTCAGCGCCGGCTACCTCGGCGGCTGGTGGGACCGGCTGGTCACCTGGACCGCCGACGTCATCCTCGGCTTCCCGTACCTGATCTTCATGATCGCGCTGGGCGCGGTCCTGCCGATCGACTTCCCCCGGCAGGTCACGCTGATCGTCGTCCTCGGGCTCTTCGGCTGGCCGCGCGTGGCCCGGATCGTCCGGGCCCAGACCCTCACCCTGGCCCAGCGCGACTTCGTCGCCGCGGCCCGGGTCATCGGCGGCGGCCCGTGGCACGTGTTCACCAAGGAGCTGCTGCCCAACCTCTGGGCGCCGGTCATCGTCGTGGCGAGCCTCGCCATCCCGTCGATGATCGGCAGCGAGGCCGCCCTGTCGTTCCTCGGCGTCGGTGTCCTGCCGCCGACGCCGAGCTGGGGCCGCACGATCAGCACGGCCATCGACTTCTTCGAGACCGACCCGATGTACCTGGTCTTCCCCGGGGCGCTGCTGTTCCTGGTCACCCTGGCGTTCAACGTCGTCGGCGACGCGATCCGCGACGCACTCGACCCGCGGTCCGGGGGTGCGGCCTGATGCGCACCGCCCGCTTCGTCGCGACCCGGTTCGCCGGGATGCTGCTCGTGCTGTTCGTCGTCGCCTTCGTGACGTTCGTGGTGTTCTACGTCCTGCCCGCCGACCCGGCGCGGATGGCGTGCGGCCGTCCGTGTTCGCCGGAAGGCCTGCAGCTCGCGCGGGAGTTCATGGGCTACGACGTCCCGTGGTACGGGCAGTTCTTCGACTTCCTCGGCGGCATCATCGGCGGCCGCACGTTCGGCACCGGCGCGGCGGCGATCCACTGCACGGCGCCGTGCTTCGGGTGGGACTTCCAGAACAACGTGGACGTGCTGAGCGAGATCGGCGGCCGGATCGAGGTCAGCTTCTCGGTGGCGCTGGGCGCGGCCGCGATCTGGATCGTCGCCGGCGTCGGGCTCGGCGTGCTTTCGGCGCTGCGCCGGGGCAGCGCCACCGACCGGATCACCATGGCCGCCGCGATGGCCGGGGTGTCCATGCCCGCCTACCTGGCCGGGATGATCGGCATCACGATCTTCGCGTTCGCCCTCGACGTCGTCCCGAAGTCCGGTTACGTGCCGCTGACCGAGGATCCCGCCCAGTGGGCGTGGCACCTCGTGCTGCCCTGGTTCGTGCTGGCGTTCCTGCACGCCGCGATCTACGCGCGGCTCACGCGGGGCCAGATGCTCGAGACGCTCGGCGAGGACTACATCCGCACGGCCAGGGCCAAGGGCCTCACCGAGCGGAAGGTGGTGGGGCGCCACGCCTTGCGCAACGTCCTGCTGCCGGTCGTCACGGTCTTCGGCGTCGACCTCGGCGCGCTGCTGGCCGGCACCGTGATCACCGAACGGATCTTCGGCATGGCCGGCGTCGGGCGGCTGCTCGTCGACGCGATCGCCTCGCTCAACCTGCCGGTGCTGCTGGGCGTGACGCTGTTCTCGGCCCTGCTGGTCACGGTCCTGAACTTCCTGGTCGATCTCTGCTACGGCGCGCTCGATCCGCGAGCCCGCCTCGTCTGAAGGGGACACGATGAAAAAGCTGCGGTTCGCGGGGGTGCTGGCCGCCGTCACGCTGCTGACGGCGTGCGGGGCCAACGACACACCGGCTTCGCAGGGCGGCGCGGTCAAGCCGGGCGGGAACCTCGTCCTGCTCAACGACGCGCCGTCGATCACCTGGGACCCGGCGAAGAGCTCGAACCTCGTCGTCACCACCCTGGGCCTGATCCACCGGCGGCTGACGTCGTGGGACGTCGCGCCGGGCAAGGACACCACGATCGTGCCCGACCTGGCCACCGACACCGGGCGGCCGAGCGACGGCGGCAAGACCTGGACGTTCACCCTCAAGGACAACCTGAAGTACGCCGACGGCACGCCGATCACCTCGGCGGACGTCAAGTGGGGCCTGGAGCGGTCGTTCGCGCCCGCCTTCTCCGGTGGCCTGGCCTACCACAAGGACCTGCTCTCGCCGGGGCTGGCGTACAAGGGCCCGTTCGACGGCGGCAAGGAGCTCGACACCATCCAGACGCCGGACGCGAAGACCGTCGTCTTCCACCTGGCGCGCGCGTACGGCGACTTCAACTGGGTCGCCAGCACCCCGGCGTTCTCCCCGGTGCCCCGGGGCAAGGGCGCCGAGGCCAACTACGGTGACCACCCGGTCGCGTCCGGCCCGTACCAGCTGGCGAGCTACGAGCGCGGCAAGTCCGCGAAGCTCACCCGCAACCCCAACTGGAGCCGCGTGGAAGACAAGACGCGGCTCGCCGAACCGGACACCATCGACTTCGAGCTCGGCCAGGACACCGGCGTCATCTCCAAGCGCCTGGTCGACGACACGGGCAAGGACCGCGCCGCGTTCGGCATGTCGTTCGCTTCGCCGGCCCAGCTGGCCCAGATCCAGGGCAACGCCTCGGCGAAGTCGCGGCTGGTGACGTCGGAATCCGGGGCGCTGGCCTACCTTTCGCTGAACACCCAGCGCGGAAACCTCACCAACCCGAAGGTGCGCCAGGCGTTCCAGTACGCCGTCGACAAGGCCGCCTACCAGGTCGCCAGCGCCGGCAGCGCCCAGCTGGCCGGGGACGTCGCCACCACGCTCATCACCCCGGGCCTGCAGGGCCGCGAGCAGTACGACCTGTACCCGGCGCCGCCGTCCGGTGATGTGGCGAAGGCGAAGCAGCTGCTGACCGAGGCGGGCTTCCCGAACGGGCTCGACGGCCTGGCGCTGGCCACCCACAACGAGCGGGGCTTCCCGGAGAAGGCCGCGGCGATCCAGGCGTCGCTGGCACGCGCGGGCATCAAGGTCTCCATCAAGCCGCTCGACGACGACACCTACACGTCCGAAGTGGACACCAAGGGCCTGTCGGACTACGACCTGACGCTCACCTCGTGGCAGCCGGACATCCCGTCGGCCAACGCGAACATCCAGCCGCTGTTCCAGTCCACGGAGATCGGCAACGGCGGGTACAACGAGTCGCGGTACAGCAACCCCGAGGTCGACAAGCTGATCGGCGAGGCACAGGCCACTGTGGACCCGGCCGAAGCGGGCAAGAAGTGGGCGGCGCTGGACAAGAAGATCCTCGCCGACTCGCCCGTCGTGCCGCTGATCTACACGCGCAACTCGTTCCTGCACGGCTCGCAGGTCGGCGGCGTCGAGATCGGCCGGTTCCCGGCGTACGTCGACTACCGCAAGCTGGGGATCGTCCAGTGACCGGAGCCGGGCTCCTGCGGCTGCACGACGTCGCGGTCTCGTTCGGGGACGTCGAAGCCGTGCGCGGGGCCGGCTACGAGGTCGCCGCGGGCGAAGTCGTCGCGGTGGTCGGGGAGTCCGGCTCCGGCAAGACGGTCACCGCGATGTCCCTGCTCGGCCTGCTCCCGCCCACGGCCCGCGTGACGGGCCGGGCGGAGCTGGCCGGGCGGGACCTCTACGCGATGACGCCGGCCGAGCTGCGCGCGGTGCGCGGCGGTGACGTCGGCATGGTGTTCCAGGAGCCGATGAGCGCGCTGAACCCGGTGTTCACCATCGGCGACCAGGTCGTCGAGGCGATCCGCACGCACCAGGAGCTGACCGCGGCCGCGGCCCGCGAGCGGGCGATCGAACTGCTGGGCGTCGTCGGGCTGCCGAACCCGCGCGAGCGGGTGCGGGCGTACCCGCACGAGCTGTCCGGCGGGCAGTTGCAGCGCGTCGTGATCGCCATGGCGGTGGCGAACGAGCCGAAGCTGCTGATCGCCGACGAGCCGACAACCGCGCTGGACGTCACCGTGCAGGCCGAGATCCTCGAGCTGCTGCGGGACCTGCGGTCCCGGCTCGGCACGGCGATCCTGCTGATCACGCACGACATGGGCGTGGTCGCCGACCTCGCCGACCGGGTGGTCGTGATGCACGACGGGCGCGTCGTCGAACAAGGTGACGTCCGGACGATCTTCACCGCGCCGGCCGAGGACTACACGCGGCAGCTGCTCGGCTCGGTCGTCTCGCTCAGCACCGCGGCGGCGACCGGGCTCGACCACGCGCCGGCCGCGGGCGTCACGGCCGGGCCGGGCCACGTCGCCGCGGAAGAGCACCCCGCCGTGGCGTCGGTGCCGGACGTCCCCGCGGAGGCGCCGCTGCTGCGCGTGGAGAACCTGTCGGTGACCTACCGCGGCCGCTTCCGCGCGATGGCCGTCCACGCGGCCTCGGCGGTGAGCCTGCACGTGGAGCCGGGGGAGGTGCTGGGCCTGGTCGGGGAGTCCGGCTCGGGCAAGAGCACGGTGGCCAGGGCGGTCACCGGGCTGCTCGCGCCGACGGCGGGATCCGTGCGCATCGGGGACGCGGACATCACCCGGCTGCGCGGCCGGGCGGCGAAGGCGCTGCGGCGCCGGATCGGGGTGGTGTTCCAGGACCCGCTGTCGTCGCTCAACCCGCGTACGCCGGTGGGGGAAAGCGTCGCGACCCCGCTGCGGCTGCACGGCGCGGCCCGCGGCTCCGAAGTGGACCGCCGGGTCGGTGAGCTGCTCGAAGCCGTCCAGCTGTCCCCGGCGCTGGCTTCGCGCTACCCGCACGAACTGTCCGGCGGCCAGCGGCAGCGCGCCTGCATCGCGCGGGCCCTGGCGCTGCGCCCGGACCTGCTGGTGGCCGACGAGCCGACGAGCGCGCTCGACGTCACGATCCAGGCCCGCATCCTCACCCTGCTGCGCGAGCTGCGGCACGAGTTCGGCTTCGCGTGCCTGTTCATCAGCCACGACCTCGCGGTGATCGAGCAGCTCGCCGACCGTGTCGCGGTGATGCACCGCGGGCACGTGGTCGAACAGGGGCCGGCCAAGGAGGTCCTGACCGCCCCGGCCCACCCGTACACGCGCCGGCTGCTTTCGGCGGCGCCGATCGCCGACCCGGAAGCCCAGCGACAGCGCCGCGAAGCCTGGCGCAAGCTGCGTTGAGGGTCAAGCGGCGAGCCGGCGAAATCGGCTGCCGTGGAAGACCAGCGGTGGAGCGGCGGCCGTGCGCAGGCGGTGGATCTTCAGCAGGGCGATCACGTGGTCGCCCGCCAGGACCTCGTCGTACGGGGAACACTCCAGCCAGGCACTCGATCCGCTGATGAACACGCTGTCGTGCGGGCCGGGCTCCCAGTCGACGTCGCGGAAGCGGTCGCCGCCGCGGGCGGAGAGGCTGAGGCAGGCGTCGTCCTGGCCTTCGGCGAGGACGCTGAGGCCCAGCCGGGGCCGGTTCCGCAGGAGTGGCCACGTCGACGACGTCCGCTGGACGCAGATCGACACCAGCGGCGGCGACAGGGACACCGACGTGAAGGAGCTGGCGGCCATCCCGCGGGGGACGCCGTCGTCGAGGGCGCACACCGCGGTGACGCCCGAAGGGAAGCAGCCGAACGCTTCGCGCAGGTGGCTCTCGGACGTCACGGACTGGAGGTCGATCATCAGCGTCCTTCCCGAAGCGGGGGATCCAGGGCCCGCACGGGCGGGACGGGACCGGTGAAGAGTTCGACGTCGACGGCGGCGTGCTGGCCGGCGCAGCCCTGGGACAGCCGTGACGACGGGATGTCGGCCGTGAGGACGTTCGGGTTGCCGTGCGCGCACAGCGGCCCGCTCGCGTGGTCGTCGACCGGGTCGAACCACGCGCCGGTCGGGAGCTGGACCACGCCGGGGCGGAGGGCGTCGTCGAGGACCGCGCCGGCCAGGCAGGCGCCGCGGGTGTTGAACACCCGCACGACGTCGCCGGTCGTGATGCCGCGGGCCGCCGCGTCGGCCGGGTTGAGGCGGATCCGCTCGCGGCCCGCCACCTTGCCCGCGCGGCTGACGTCGCCGGCGTCGAGCTGGCTGTGCAAGCGGGTGTGCGGCTGGTTGGCGATCAGCCACAGCGGGCCGGACTCGGTCGGCGGCAGCCAGGCCGGGTGCCCGGGGCAGTCCGGGTAACCGAAGCCCGCGATCGTCGCCGACGTGATCTCGATGCGGCCGCTGGGCGTGCGCAGCGGGTGCGCCACCGGGTCGGCGCGGAAGTCGGCGAACAGCGTGTGGTGCTCGCGGCCGGGCGGGAGGCGCAGCTCGCCGTCGGCCCAGAACCGCTCGAACGCCGGTTCCGCGCGCCAGCCGCCGTAGAGGTGGGCCAGCCATTCCCGGGCGGTGCGGCCTTCGGTGAACGCGTCGCCGACGCCGAGCCGGGAGGCCAGCGCCGCGAAGATCGCGTAGTCGTCGCGGGCTTCTCCGGCCGGCGAAGCGATCCGGTGCATCGCGATCAGGTGGGTGTCGCGGCGGCCCGAGCCGAGGTCCTCGCGTTCCAGTGCGGTCGTCGCGGGCAGCACGATGTCGGCGTGCCGGGCCGTGGCCGTCCAGTGCGGTTCGTGGACGACGACGGTGTCCGGGCGGGTGAACGCGCGGCGCAGGCGGTTGAGGTCCTGGTGGTGGTGGAACGGGTTGCCGCCGGCCCAGTAGACGAGCCGGGTGTCGGGGTAGCGGCGGACTTCGCCGTCGTAGTCGTACTCGGCGCCGGGGGAGAGCAGCAGGTCGGCGATCCGGGCGACGGGGATGAACTCGCCGACCGGGTTCACCCCCTGCGGCAAGTGCGGGACGCGCTCTTCGGGGCCGGTGTCGCCGACGTCGCCCATCGAGCCGTAGCCGTGCCCGAACCCGCCGCCGGGCAGGCCGATCTGCCCGAGCATCGCGGCCAGCGCGATGCCCGCCCACACCGGCTGTTCGCCGTGTTCGGTGCGCTGCAACGACCACGTGACGGTGATCAACGTCCGGTGCGCGGCCATCTCCCTGGCGAGCGCGACGATGTCGGCGGCGGGAATGCCGGTGATCGCGGCCGCCCAGTCGGGGTCCTTGTCCCGCAGGTAGTGCTCGAACTCCGGGTAGCCGACGCAGTAGCGGTCCAGGAACTCCCGGTCGTGCAAGCCTTCCCCGACGAGCGTGTGGGCCAGCGCGAGCATCAGCGCGGTGTCGGTGGCGGGCCGGATCGGGTACCAGCGGGCGTCCACAGTGGACGGCAGGTCGTCGCGCAGCGGGCTGACGAGCGCGACGCGGGCCCGCAGCCGCGCGAGGTGACCCGGTGTCCCGTGCACGGTGACGCCGCCGGGGGTGACGAAGACGTTCTTCTCCGGGACGCCGCCGAAGGCGACGATCAGCTCGGTGTGCTCGGCGACGGTCGGCCAAGTCGACGCTTGCCGCAGCACCGCGTGCGTGTCGCCGACGACGTGCGGCAGCAGCACCGACGACGTCCCGTTGCTGTAGCTGTTGCGCGACGACGTGAACCCGCCGATCGTGTTCAGGAACCGGTGCAGCTGGCTCTGCGCGTGGTGGAACCGCCCGGCGCTGGCCCAGCCGTAGGAGCCGCCGAAGATCGCCTGGTTGCCGTGCCCGGTCCGGACCCGCGCCAGCTCGGCGGCCAGCCGGTCGAGCACGTCGTCCCAGTGCACCTCGACGAACTCGTCGCGGCCGCGGCGCTCGTCCGGGCCCGGACCGTTCTCGAGCCAGCCGCGGCGGACCGCCGGCCGGGCGACCCGGCTCGGGTGGTCCAGCGCGGCGGCCAGGTTGCCCAGCAGCGGTGACGGCGCCGGGTCGGCCGGGTGCGGTTCGACGCGCACCCGGCCGTCCGGGCCGACCTCGGCCGAGAAGGCTCCCCAGTGCGATGTGGTCGGCTTCATGCCCCGACGGTAACCGCGCCGGCCCGCTCCCGGACGAGCTTTACGAGGGTGCCGTAGTCGCGGGCGTCGGCCAGTGGCGAGAACCCGCGGATCAGCAGTGTGCCGACGCCGAGCCGGACGTAGTCCAGGAGCGAGTCGGCCACCTGCTCGTAGCTGCCGACGAGCGCGGTGGAGTTCCCGGCGGCGCCGGTCGTCTTGGCCACCGCCGTCCACAGGCGCTCGTCGACCACTTCGCCGGCCGTCGCGGCTTCCAGCAGGCGCCGTGAGCCGACGGCTTCGCTCGAGTCGCGGCGGCCCTTGAACTCGCCGACGCGGTCCTGGGTCAGCCGCAGGATGTCGCGGGCCCGCTCCCACGCCTCGGCTTCGGTGGCCGCCGGGATCGGCCGCAGGCTGACGCTGAACGCGATGTCCCGGCCGGCCGCGGCGGCCCGGACCTGGCCGATGCGCTCGGCGATGCCGGCCAGGGGCTCGCCCCAGAACGCGTAGACGTCGGCGTGCCTGCCGCCGACCCGGATCGCGTCCTCGGACGCGCCGCCGAAGTACACCGGGATCGGCCGCTCCGGCCGGATGTCCGAGAGCGCGCCGCGGACGCGGTAGAACTCGCCTTCGTGGTCGAACGGCTCGGCCGACTCCCACGTCCGCCGCACGACCGACAGGAAGTCGTCGGTGCGGCGGTAGCGGGTGGGCTTGTCGGTGAAGTCGCCGTCGCGGGCCTGGTCGGCGTCGTCGCCGCCGGTGATCACGTGCAGCGCGATCCGGCCGGGGTGGAACGCGTCCAGCGTGGCGAACTTGCGGGCCAGCTGGGTCGGCGCGACGAACCCGGGCCGGTGGGCGAGCAGCACGCCGAGCCGCTCGGTGGCGGAGAGGACCTGGTCGGCGAGCACGAAGCCGTCCGGACTGCTCGCCGACTGCGCGATCAGGACGCGGTCGAACCCGGCCTCCTCGTGGGTGCGGGCGACTTCGCGCAGGTAGCCGGGCTGGATGATCGGGCCCTCGGGGGCGACGATCTCGCTGGCCTGGCGGCCGGCGGCGTAACCGATGAATTCGAGCGTCACGGGGTCTCCTGTCCGAGGGCGCGGGCGGCGGCGAAGATGTCGCTCATCCGCCAGCTTTCGTTGGCGTGGGTGCGGCGCGCCCGGCCCCAGCCGGAGTCGCGCCGGTACTGCGCGGGCCAGTCCGTGGCGCGGACGGCCGTTTCGTCGACGCTGACGGGGGTGCGGCAGTCCGGATCGACGAACAGCGCGTCGGCCGGGCAGTACAGCTCGCAGAGGAAGCAGGTCTGGCAGTCGCTCTGGCGGGCGATGACCGGCACGGCGTCGGGCACGGCGTCGAAGACGTCGCTGGGACACACCTGGACGCACTTGTCGCAGGCGATGCAGCGGTCGGCGAGGACGAGTTCGATCACGCGGCGGCCTCCTGCCCGTCCGGGGCGTCCGTGCGCCAGTGCATGCCGAGCGTTTCCCGCCTGCGCAGCGCGGCTTCCTTGACCCAGCGGCCCATGGCGACCAGGGACGCCGTCTCGCGCGCCGTCACGGCGTCCCGGCCTTCTCCGGTGAGCGAGGACTCGACTTCCGTCCACAGGGAATCCAATGTGGACAGCGAGGCGCGGAGACCCGGCTCGTCGCGGAACATGTTCTTGTCGTAGGCGTTCAGCTCCTCGCGCACGACGTCGACGACGGCGGCGGTGTCCACTGTGGCCGCACGCCCGCCGGGGCGGATCCCGGCGCGGCCGGCCGGGTGCAGGGGCGCGGGCCGGGCCGACCGGGCGTGGCGGACCGCCGCGCGACCGGCCCAGGTGCCCGACGACACCGCCCACGCCGAGTTGGGCGAGCCACCGCCGGAGATCGCGCCGACCACCGGGACCCGGCTCGCGACGTCGCCGGCGGCGAACAGGCCGGGCACGCCGGTGGCGCAGTCTTCGCCGGTGACGAGTCCGCCGACGCCGCGGATGGTGCCCTCGCCGAGCAAGGTGACCTCGAACCGGTCGGTGTACGGGTCGATGCCGCGGCGGGTGAACGGCAGCAGGAAGTTCGGCTGCACCACGGGCATCTTGCGGCGCACCCACTCCGGCGCGCGGTCGAGCGTCGTGTACACCGGGCCGCGCAGCAGCGCCGCGCCGAGGACGCGGTTGCGGTCCGGTCCGGACGGCAGCTCGATGGTCCGGCCATCGGCGTCGGTGAAGGTGCCGAACAGGTAGGACATCGAGCGCGCCATCGTCGAAAACGCCGGGGCCAGGGTGTAGTAGTTCGAGAACTCCATGCCGGACAGGCGGGCGCCCGCTTCGACGGCCATCAGGTGGCCGTCGCCGGTGTTGCCGCGCGAGCCGAGCAGGTGCGAGCGGAACGCCGTGCCGCCGGTGGCCAGCACCACCGCGCCCGCGTGGACCTCCCAGGTGCCGCCCGCCTGGCGCCGGACGCCGGCCGCGCCGCCCACCGAACCGTCGGGGCGCAGCAGCAGTTCCAGTGCCGGGTGGTGGTCGAGGATCCGGACGCCGGCGCGGTGGATCAGGCCGCGCATCGCCCGCAGGTACTCGGGTCCGCGCACGTTGTTGCCGCGGTCGGGTTCGCCGTCGCGGACCGGGAACGGGTAGTACCGGTCCAACGTGGGCAGCCGGTCCCACGTCGTGCGCAGGACCCGCAGCGCCCGCTCGCGGTCGGCGAGCCCGCCGGCGTGCGCGTGCCGCTCGGTCACCGCGCGCTCGTGGTCCTCGGGCCGGACGAACCAGTGCGTCACCCCGGCGGTGGCCGTGACGCCGCTGGTGCCGCAGTAGCCCTTGTCCACCAGCACGACGTCGCCGCCGGCCTGGGCCGCGGCCAAGGCGGTCCAGGTCGCGGCGAGGCCGCCGCCGATGACGAGCACGTCGGCGTTCACCGGGTCTCGGCCAGTTCGGCGACGCCGAGTTCGGCCAGCAGCCGGTGGCGCAGCTCGTCGAACCCGGGGTTGCTGCGGCTGCGTTCGCCGTCGAAGTCGACGCGGTGCTCGGCGGCGAGCCGGCCGGAGCGCATCGCGACCACGCGGTCGGCCAGGAGGATGGCCTCGTCGACGTCGTGGGTGACCAGCAGGACCGCCGGGCGGTGCACGGCGACGAGCTGCCGGACCAGCGCGTGCATCTTGATCCGGGTGAGCGCGTCGAGGGCGGCGAAGGGTTCGTCGAGCAGCAGGAGCCGCGGCTCGCGCACCAGTGCCCTGGCGAGGGCGACGCGCTGGGCCTCACCGCCGGAGAGCGTCACGGGCCAGGCGTCGAGGTGCCCGGCCAGGCCGACTTCGGTCAGCGCACGGGCGGCGGCCTCGCGGGGGAGACCGACGGCGACGTTCTGCCACACCCGCCGCCACGGCAGCAGCCGGTGTTCCTGGAACACCACCATCCGCTCGGCCGGGGCTTCGAGCTCGCCGGCTTCGGGCTGGTCGAGCCCGGCGAGCAAGCGCAGCAACGTGGTCTTGCCGCAGCCGCTTTCCCCGATGAGAGCCACGAACTCGCCGGGCGCGATGTCGAGGTCGAGTCCGTCCAGGACGGTCCGCGGCCCGAAGCTCTTGGTCAGCGCGCGCACGCGCACGGCGGTCGTCACAGCTTCACCGCGTGGTCGGCGATCGTGATCGGGCCGCTGAGGATCTTGCGCTGGGTGAGCCAGTCGGCGCCGCGCTGCAGCTGCGCGATCCCGTCGTCGGTGATGAGCGACAGCTTCGTCTGCACGTTCTTGGCCGACATCTTGTCCAGCACGGCCTGCGGGTAGTGGGAGACGGCGTTGCCGATGTCCAGGGATTCCTTGTAGTGCTGGTTCTGCCACTCGTAGTCGGCCTGGAACGCGGCGACGACCTTGCGGATGGTGTCGGCGTTCTGCTCGGCGTAGTCGCGGCGGACGAGGTAGCTGGTGAAGTCGATCTGGAAGTCCAGCTCGTCGCCGTCGACGAAGATCGGCTTGGCGCCGTACTGGACCTCGGCGATCTCGCGGAAGCCCTGCCAGATGGCCCAGGCGTCGATCTTGCCGGCGCCGAAGGCCGCGGACGCCTCGGGCGGGTTGAGGTAGGTGATCTTCACCGACTCGCGCGGCACCTGGTACTTCTCCAGCGCGGCGACCAGCAGGAACTCGCCGAGCCCGGCCTTGTTGACCGCGACCGTCTTGCCCGCCAGATCGGCGACCTTCTCGATGCCGGTGTGCGCGCCCGCGACGATCGCCGTGGTGCGCGGGGTGGAGGCGGCCCAGGCGACGTAGACGAGGTCGGCACCGGAGAGGATGGCCTGGTCGGCGGGGGTGGTGCTGCCGCCGAAGCTGAAGTCGGCGGTGCCGCCGACGACGGCCTGCAGGGTGGGCGCGTGGTTGGGGAACGGGCCCACCCATTCGACCGCGATGCCCTGCTCCTTCAGGGTTTTCTCCAGCACCCCGCGGGCCTTGGGGACGGAGATCGTGCTGTAGGTCAGCCGGACCTTGCCCTGGGTGGCGCCGCCGGCCGAGCCGGCGGCGCACGCGGCGAGCGGGGCGGCCAGCGCGGTCAGGCCGGCTGCGGTCAGGAACGTACGTCGGGAGAGCGTCATGGCGGGTCCTCAGGCGGTCAGGCGGGCGTAGGTGGGGTGCCAGCGCAGCAGCCGGCGTTCGAGGAGACGGGTGACGAGGTCGCAGAGGATCCCGATCACGGCGTAGATGAGCACGACGAGCACGATCACGTCGGTCTGCAGGAACTCGCGGGCGTTGGTGGCCATGAACCCGAGTCCCGCGTCGGCGCCGAGGGTTTCGGCGATGACCAGGGCCAGCCAGGCGGCGGTGAGCGACAGCCGCAGGCCGCCGAGGATCGACGGCAGTGCGCCCGGCAGCACCACCCAGCGGATCTGCGCGGCCCGGCCGAGGCCGACTACGTCGGTCATCTCCAGCAGCTTCGGGTCGATCTGCCGGATGCCCAGCACGGTCGTCAGGTACAGCGGGACCGCGGTGCCGAGGGAGATCAGGAAGATCTTCCCGGCCTCGCCGATCCCGAACCAGACGATGACGAGCGGCAGGATGGCCAGGAACGGGACCGCGCGGACCATCTGGATGCTGCGGTCCAGCAGTGCTTCGGCCACTTTGGACAGTCCGACCACCAGCCCGGCGCCGAGGCCGAGGCTCGCGCCGATCGCGAACCCGGTGGCCGAGCGCTGGAGGCTGGCCAGCAGGTTGGTCACCAGCTCGCCGTCGGCCAGCAGGTCGCCCGCTTTGACCAGCACGCCGCTCGGGGCGGGCAGCACCTGCTTCGGCAGGATCCCGGTCCGCGCCAGCAGTTCCCAGACGACGAGCAGGGCGACCGGGGTCAGCCACGACACCGCGCGGTACGGGAAGCGGGTCATCGCGGATCGAGCCCGGAGTCGACGTAGTCGCTCAGCTTCTTCCCGCCGGGGAACAGGCCCTGCTGCACCCAGGTGTCGTAGGTCTTCTGCAACTGGGCGGCCAGTGCGGCGTCGACCGGGATCCGCTGGTAGGTCGTCTCGTCCGGGCGGACCTGCTTCGCGATTTCGATCGGCTGGTGCGCGAAGCCGGCGTACCACTTGTCGAAGGCGTCGGGGTTGTCCTTGGACCACGCGTAGCTCTTGTCGACGCGGCTCGCGAAGTCCTGGATGGCGGTGCGCTTGCGCGGGTCGCCCAGCGCTTTGTCGGTGGCCGAAAGGACGTTGAGGCCGGAGTTGATGCCCGCGCCGTCGGACAGGACGCGCGCGCCGAGTTCGCCGCGGGCGCGGGCGGCGTAGACGCTCCAGGTGGCCCAGGCGTCGATGTTGCCGGTGGAGAACGCGCCGTTCGCTTCCGACGGGGCGAGGAAGTTCAGCGTGACGTCCTTGTCCGAGAGCCCGGCCTGCTTGAGCGCGCCGATCACCAGGTAGTGCGCGACGCTGCCGCGGGTGGTGGGGGAGACCCGCTTGCCCTTGAGATCGGCGACCGTGCGGGCCGGGCTGTCCTTGGGCACCAGGAGGTAGGTGCCCTTGCCGCCGTTGCTCCAGGCCGCGGCGACCTTGATCTTCGAGCCGCCGGCGATCGCCGTCACCGTCGGGGAATCGTTGGCGCCGCCGATGTCGATCGCGTCGGCGCGCAGGGCTTCGTGCAGGTTGACCGCGGCGGCGAACTGCGACCACTCGATTTTGTACGGCAGGTTGTCGAGCAGTCCGGCGGCCTTCAGCCGGGACTGCGTGGCACCGGTCTGGTCGCCGACGCGCAGCAAGACCTCGCCGGAAGCGTCCGAAGTGGACGTTCCGCACGCCGTGAGCGCGGTGAGGCCGAGCAGCGCGGCCACGAGCAGGGCGAGCCGGGGTTTCGAGGGCATGTGGAACTCCCCAATGCGGTATCGGGCGCGGAGGATCGGTGGTGGGGGCCGGGCTAATCTGTCACCGGCATGTGTCTATTTTCCCCGGCGCCCGGGGAGAGTCAACGCTCCCGCGCGGGTTCCCACGAGCCGGGAAGAGATCCACTGTGGACCGTCGCGGCCCGTGCGGCGTCGAAGTATTCGCCGAGCGGACGCCAGCCGGGGACGACGAACCGGCCGCCGGGACCGGTGAAGGTCAGTGTGGGCAGGGCGTAGCGGACGTGGTGTTCGAGGTGCTTCGCGCGGCCGCTGTGCGGGCCGGGCGCGGTGATGTCGAGGACTTCCGGGCACGGGTTCCGCGTTTCGCGCCAGTCGTCACGCACGGCCTGACGGACCTCGTCGCTCGTCATGGCGGCGCGCAACGCCTCGAGGTCGAGGCCGGGAACGCCGGTGACCGCGGCGAGCACGCGCTCGGTGTCGTCGGCCGGGGTACCGCGCACGAACGTCGTCTCGCGCAGCCGCCACAGCACCTGCTCGGCGACGGTTTCCCCTTGTGCCTCAGCGGCTTTCGCGGCCAGTGAGGCCGGCCAGCTCGTCCGGGCGACCCAGGCGAGGCGGGGCGGCTTGGGGGCGCCGGTGTGCTCGGTGACGCCGTCGATGAACTTCGCGTACCACGCGGCTTCCGCGGCCGGATCCGGCGCGGGGTCCTCGTCGTCGTCGAAGAGGATGCCGAAGACCCGGCGCCACCGGGCGCCGGGCAGTTCCGCGCGCAGGCGGCGGAACTTCGGTTCCGATCCCCACGCCCACGGGCAGGCGGGATCGGTGTATTCGACGACGTCGAGCGGCACGCCTCAGTCCTCGGGCACGTCGACCGGGGACCACAGGCTCGGCAGGTTGACCACGATGCCCTCCTGGCTGCTGCGCGCGATGATGACCACCGCCTCTTCGTCGGTCGGGTTCTCCTCGCGGTGCGGCACGTACGGCGGCACGAAGATGTAGTCGCCGGGCCCGGTTTCGATGCGGATTTCCTCGTCGCCGTCGGCGAAGACGAACACCGGGTGGCCCGACTTGACGTAGATCGCGGTCTCGGCCTCGCCGTGGTGGTGGTCGCCGGAGTTGGTCACCGGCGCGACGTGCGTCTCGCCCATCCACACCTTCGACGACCCGACGGTCTTGCCGGAGATGGCCTCCAGGCGCTTCATCCCGGTCGTCTGGTTGGTGTCGCCGGTCAGGTCGGCGCCGCGGATGTGGCGCAGCGGCTGGTGCCAGAGGTCGCTCATGGAAGTCCCTTCAGGTGGCGACGCGGGCCGCGGCCGCGCCGGTGAGCAGGTCGGCGAGCGTCGTCGCGCGGAGCAGCGCGTCCAGGCCGGCTTCGACACCGGACCAGAACGGGGTCAGCCCGGCGGCGGTGCCGTGGTAGGCCAGCGCGGGCCGCGGTTCGCCGCGGACGGAGAGGAACTCGCCGTCGACGGCGACGACGGCGTCCCGCACGGTCACCTCTCCGGCCGGCCTGGCCAGCCAGTAGCCGCCCTCGCAGCCGCGCTGGCTGCGGACCAGCCCGGCTTGGCGCAGGTCCCGCATGACCGCCTTGATGAACCGGGCCGGGATGCCCTGGGTGGACGCGACGGCTTCGCAGGTGATCGGCCGCGAGGTGTCCGCGGCGAGCTCCAGCAGCACCCTGATCGCGTAGTCCGCCCTGGCCGAGATGCGCATGCCCGCCATCATCCCCGCACCAGGACCGGCCCGCGCGTCCCGGCGCGCAGCCACTCCAGGAACTGGACGATCTCGGCGGCCACGCTGCGGTGGGCGACGTCGTTGAGCACGTCGTGCCGGCCACTGTCGACCAGCACGAACCGGCCCGACGGCAGCATTTCGGCGAAGGCGCGGGCGGCCTTCGGGCCGGCGACCGCGTCCGCGCCGCCGTGGAGCACGAGCACCGGGCTCTGCGGGATCACGACCGGGAGGTCGGCGGGGTCGGCGAGCAGCGCGCCGCGGTCCAGCCGGTCGTCGGCCTCGAGCAGGGTGCGGTGCACCGGGCACGCCGTCCGCGCGTCGAGCTCCTCCTCCCAGGTCCGGAAGGCGGCGTGCTCGGCCGACAACGGCAGGCCCGCGGCCACCACCGCGTGCACCGGCAGCTCGGCGGCGAGCGCCAGCGCCCGGATCGCGCCGGTGTCGTGGCCGAGCAGGACCACCGGGACCGGGCCCCCGCGGATCGCGCCCTCGACCTCGGCCGCGGAGGCCACCGCGGTGACCCGGTAGCCGTCGAACGCCAGGCGGGCGCCCAGCCGGGCGTAGACGCCGGGGTGCTCGCCGCGGCCGGGCAGCAGCACGACCGTGCCGCGGACGGTCACGCCCTCGGGCGGAGCCCAGTGCAGCGGGCCGGCGAGCGTCATACGGCGGCCACCGCGGCGGGCCGCCGGTCGCGCCGGGCCAGCTCCGAACGGACCAGCGGCAGCAGGTGCCTGCCGTAGTCGATGGCGTCGTCGAGCGGGTCGTAGCCGCGGATCAGCAGCGTCGTGACGCCGATGTCCACGTAGTCCAGCAGGGCCTGCGCCACCGTCTCGGGCGTGCCCACCAGCGCCGTGGAGTTGCCCGCGGCGCCGGTGGCCGCGGCGGTGGGCGTCCACAGTGCCCGGTCGTGGCGGTCGGCCTTCGCGGCCGCGGCGAGCAGGCGCACGCTGCCCGCGTTGGTGGGCGGGCCGCCGTCGCGCCACTCGCGGGCCGCCTTGGCCGCGCCGGACGCGGTGATCGTGTCGAGGATCCGCTCGGCCCGTTCCCAGGCCAGCTCCTCGGTCGGGGCGAGGATCGGCCGGAAGGACACGCTGATCCCCGGCGGGGTGAGCCGTCCGGCGGCCTGGGCCGCCGCCCGGACGGACGCGATCTGTTCGGCCGTCTCCTTCAGCGGTTCGCCCCACAGGGCGAAGACGTCGGCGTGTTTGCCGCCGACGCGGTAGGCCGCCTCGGACGAGCCGCCGAAGTACAGCGGGATCCGCGGGTTCTGCAGCGGCCGCACCTGCGGCGTGTAGTCGTCGAGCCGGTAGTGCTTGCCGTGGTGGGAAAACGCGGACCCGGACGTCCACGCGCGCTTGAGCACCTCCAGGTACTCGTCGGTGCGCTCGTACCGCTCGTCCTTGGTCAGGTAGTCGCCGTCACGGGCCTGCTCGACGTCACTGCCGCCGGTGATCGTGTGCACGGCGACGCGTCCGCCGCTGAAGTGGTCCAGCGTGGCGAAGGCGCGTGCGGCCAGCGTCGGCGCGACGAACCCGGGCCGGTGGGCGATCAGCAGGCCGAGCCGCTCGGTGTGCGCGGCCGCGTAGGCGGCGACCTGCTGGCCCTCGGGCCAGCCCGCGCCGTAGCCGATCAGCACGCGGTCGAACCCGCCGTCTTCGTGCGCCCGGGCGAACCGCCGGACGTAGGCCGGGTCGATGACCGGGCCCCTGGCCGGGCGGGTTTCGCTCGCGTCCCGGGTGCCGATCATGCCGACGAACTCGACGGGCATCGGTTTTTCCTTTCGCCGCAGGGGAAACGCTCCGCCAGGTAACGGCACCGGGTGGTGCGCTGTCAATTGGGCATCCCGGGGTGTCCATTTGGTGGACGGCCCTGGTCGTGTCTGGCGAGCCCCCTTAAAGTCCGCCCCAGGACCGGCGAGCGAACCGGAGGAACTCGTGCCCGTGCCCCCACCCGATTTGGCCGCGTTGCCTTCCCTCGTCGCGAAACTGGCCGGGCGCGCCGGTGAGCACGACCGCGACGCGACGTTCCCGCACGAGGGCGTCGCCCTGGTGCACGAGGCCGGCCTGCTGACGACGACCGTGCACCCGCGCCACGGCGGCCCCGGCGCCGGAGTTCTCGACACCGCGCGGCTGCTGGCGGAGCTGGGCCGCGGCGACCCGTCGGTGGCCCTGGTGACCGCGATGACGTTGTTCGTCCACGCGGGGGAGGCCGCGGATCCGACGTGGCCGGAAGACCTCTACCGCGAAGCGCTCGCCGAACCCGGTCCGGTCTTGATCAACGCGTTGCGCGTGGAGCCCGAGCTGGGCTCGCCGACCCGCGGCGGCCTGCCCGCGACGATCGCCCGCCGGACCGCGGACGGCTGGCGCCTCTCCGGCCGCAAGATCTACTCGACCGGCTCGGAAGGCTTGCGCTGGATGGTGGTGTGGGCCCGGACCGACGAGCCGTCCCCGCGCGTCGGCGGTTTCCTCGTGCGCAGCGGCAGCCCGGGCATCGCGATCGAGCCGACGTGGGACCACCTGGGTCTCCGAGCCAGCGCGAGCCACGACGTCGTCTTCACCGACGTACCCGTCCCGGCCGAGGCGACCACCGGACTGTCCACACCGGACACCACCCGCCGGCCCGCCGCTTTGGCGTTCCAGCTCGCGCTCCCGGCCCTCTACCTCGGCGTGGCCCGCAACGCACTGGACTGGCTCACGGGATTCCTGCGCGACCGCATCCCGAGCGGCTTGGGCAAGCCCCTGTCGACGTTGCCGAGGTTCCAGACCGGCGTCGGCGAGATCGCCGCACGCATCACGGGCGCGCAGGAGATCCTGTTCGGCCTCGCCCGCCGCATCGACGAGGGCGACCCTGAAGCACCGGCGAACGCAGGGGTGGCGAAGGTGCTCGCCACCCGCGCGCTGATCGAGGCGGTCGAGCAAGCTGCCGCCCTGGCCGGGAATCCCGGCCTGACACGGGCGAACCCGCTGCAGCGCCACTACCGCGACGTCCTGTGCAGCCGCGTCCACACCCCCCAGGACGACGCGGTGCTCACCGCACTGGGTCGGTCCACCTTGGACTGACGACGGTGGCGTCCCAGGCCGCGGGTGGTTGACGCCGGCGCGGTAGGACTCGACAAGAGCGCGCCGGCCGCGGCGGGTATCACCACGGGCGAAACTCGATGGCTGTGGCCAGTGCCGTCGACCTACCATCTCAACGAGCCCGCCCAAGGCACATCTACCCGGTAACGGTGCGTCCTGCCCGTCGCATGGTGGGGGTGGCAGCCCGTTCGAGCCGGGCCGGGTCCGGGGGACTCACGCCTCGACGGGAGGTGTCGGAGTTCCCGCCTCAATGCGTTCAGCGGCCCGTGCGGATGTCTGGAGCTGCCCCGCGGCGACCTCGTAGACGATGCCCAGTCCGTGCTCGTCGTCCCAGTCCTCGCCGATCTCGGCAAAGCCGTACTGCGACGCCAGCTCGTAGGAAGCCAGGTTGGCAGGGCGGATGGTGACCCGGACGCTGCGCACGCGCGGCTCGTCGGCGGCCCGCCGCAGCAGGGCTTCCAGCGCCGCACGGGCGTAGCCGCGGCGCCGGTGGACCGGTTCGACGGCGTAGCCGATCTCGACCGTTCCCGACGGGCCGGGAGGCCCGTGGTAGCCGGCCCGGCCCACGGCCAGCTGCCGCTGCTGGTCCCAGATGACGCCGGTGACCCAGGCCGCGCTGGCCGGGTCTTCGGCCACCTGGCTGCTGCGCTCCTGCCACACCCCGCGCCAGTCCGGGCCGGCGAAGTAGGCGGAGACGGGCACCGGGCTGACCGCATTCGCCGCCGCCAGGTCGCCGCGGGCGAGGGCGTTGAACACCGGGCCGGTGAGGTGCACGATCCTTACCTGAGGCTTCGGGTGATCGGTCATGAGGCCACTGTTGCAGACTGGCGGCGCGGCTTCTCCGGATCGGCGAATGACCAAAGAATTCGAACTCTACGATCGGGTGCGGCTCGTGACGGATCGGTTCGCCGGCGAGGGAGCCCTCGGCGGCTCGATCGGCTACGTGATCGAGAAGTACGACGGCGAGGCCTGGGAGATCGAGGTGTCGGATCCTCGGACCGGCGAGACGGTGGCCCGATTCGTCGCCGGGGCGGCGGATCTGGAGCGAGCAGACCCCGGGTGATCCGAGCGGTTGACCGGCGTCCGGCGGACCCGGACGCCGATCAGTCCACATCAGACCCTCGCGCCGCCGAACCAGCGCCGGGCCGCCCGCTCGAACGAGCCGCGATCGGGCACGCCCTCACCCGCCCAAGCGACCACCCCGTCGGGGCGGACCAGGACCGCGCCGAAGCCGAGGTCGTCCTCCGCGATACCCGCGGCGTACCGCAGCTCGCTTTCCCAAGCCGCCGCGGAACTGCGCAAGTCATGGTCGGCGCTGAAGTCGAGGACGACACCCCGGCCGTCGCGCATGAGGTCGGCGAGGCTCGTGCCGTCGTCCAGCCGGAAGTCCGGGGCGACGCGGCCGGCCAGCGGGTGGTCGTCGCCGAGGTCGTGGCGGGCCGACATGCCGGAAAGCTTCTCGAACACGTAGGTCGTCCCGGTCCGGGTCCGGAGCAGGTCGCGCAGCACGCTCTGGACGGCCTGGGCGTGCGGATCCGGCCGCATCGACGCCACCTGGGCCCGCGTCCAGTCGAGCGCCCAAGCCCCGATCGGGTGGCGCTCGCGGGTGTAGGTGTCGAGCAGCCCGTCCGGCGCGTGGCCGCGCAGGTTCGCCGCGAGCTTCCAGCCCAGGTTGACCGCGTCGCCGATGCCGGTGTTGAGCCCCTGCCCGCCGAGGGGCGACACGATGTGCGCGGCGTCGCCCGCGAGCAGGACGCGGCCCCGCCGGTAGGTCGTCGCCTGCATCGCGCGGTCGGTGTAGCTCGACGCGAGGTGGACCTCGGTCACCGTCACGTCGGTGCCGGAGACGCGGCGCAGCACTTCCTGGAGGTGTTCGCGGGTGACTTCCCGCGAGCGGTCGAACGCGCCGCCGTCGAAGTCCATCACGCCGATGTGCCCGTCCGCGGGCATCCGGAGGTACAGGCCGCGCGGGGTCGGGGTGAACCCCGGCTTCAGCTTTTCGATGTCGGGGATGGTCGCGAGTGCGACGTACCCGGTGAACTGCGGCTCGGTGCCGGTGAACTCGAAGCCCGCGAGCCGGCGCACCGCGCTCCGCCCGCCGTCGCAGCCGACGGCCCAGCGCGCCGGGTACTCCCGCGCGCCGGCGCGCACGACGACGCCGTCGTCGTGCTGGGTGAGGCCGTCCACGGCGACCCCGCGGCGGATCTCGACCCCGAGCTTGGCCGCCCGCTCGGACAGCACCGCCTCGAGCGTGTCGAGACTGGTCATGACGGCGTCCGGCACCGGGCCGGGCAGCCGGAACGGCAGGGCGGCGACGTCGATGCCGGCCCCGTCGAGCGCGATCCCGGCGAAGTGCCCCGCGAAGCGCGGCCGAGCCGGGTCGTCGTCTTCGGCGGCGCCGAACGCGGGGCCGGCCTCGGCCAGCAGCGGCTCCAGCAGCCCGCGCCGGTCGAACGCCGCGAGCGAAGCGGCGAACAGGCCGCGCCGCCCCAGCGGGGCCGTCCGCCACGGGGCGCCGGGCTCGGGCTCCCGCTCGAGAACCAGGACCGAGCAGCCCGCGAGGCCCAGTTCGCAGGCCAGGAACAGCCCGACCGGCCCGGCGCCCACGATCACCACGTCATGCATGAGAAATCCCCTTCCGCAGCCGGATCTCGGCGACCGGTTCAGGCTGCGGCAGGCCGCGCACACGGCGCTGGCACGGGGATGTCAGGCGCGCACAGCCGCGCACACGCCGCCGTGGTTCACTTCGTCATGAACTCGTCCGTCCGCAACGCCCGGCCGACGATCCGCACGTCACCGATCCACCCGTGGAACACGTTGTCCAGCGCGCCGCCGTATTCGTGGCCGCCCAGGAGCCAGGTCAGCCCCAGTGAAGCGATTCCGACCGAGTCGGTGAACGGGTTGTCCGCCACCGGGGAACTCTCGACGTACACCTTCGTGCGGTGGCCGTCGTTGACCACCGCGATGTGCCACCACTGGTCTTCGGCCAAGCCGTGGCTCCAGTTGGTCGTCGGGTAGGTCTGGCTCAGCGGGTAGCAGTTGAACTGGACCTCACGGCCGTTGTTCGTGGTCATGAGCTGGGCCACCGGCTCCTTCGGGTCGGTGTTCTTGCCGTGCTTGCCCGCGTCCCCGGACGCGCCGCGGCGGACCAGGACCGGCATGTTGCCGTTGGTGCCGCCGTCCCAGTCGCGCGGGATCTTCACGAACGTCTCGATCGTGTAGCCGCGCTGGAACGTCTCGGTGTTCAGCGGCGCGCCGGGGCCCGTCGTCAGGTACGCACCGTGCAGCGGGCTTTTGCCGCCCGCGAAGCGGAGGCTGGCGTGGCCCGGCTGGTCGGGGTGGTGGTCGTCGGTCCAGGTGAGGGCGTCCGGGGCGGTGCCGGCCACGGACTGCAGCGTCAGGTCGTTGCCGCGGCCCGACAGGTCGCGCACCCGCTGGGTGCCGGTGACCGGGCTGCCGTTCGCGCCGACGCCGTCGAAGCGCCAGTACGCCAGCGTGCCCGGCACGAGCACCTTGCCCGCCGGGCGCGCCGGGCGGACCGGAACCGGGATGAAGCCGGCGAAGCGCTGCTCGAAGTCGAACGGCATCGAAAACCGGTCGACGGCCGTGGTGAGCCGCGCTTCCAGCACCTCCATGCGGTTGCGCTTCGCGGGGTCCTTCTCGAGGATCCACGGCGAAACCGTCTCGACGTCGATCGTGTTCCGGTCCAGGTCGAAGTGGTACAGCCGCAGCATGCCGCCGCCGCTCATGTAGCGGTTCTGGTAGTTCGCGATGTGCAGGTGCACGTCGTGGCCGGCGGCGTTCTTCTTCGTCATGCGGCCGGAAGGCCAGTAGTGCCCGTTGAGCGTGAGGAAGATCTGGTCGTTGTCCTTGACCAGCGAGTCCCACACGGTCTGCCCGTAGCCGCTGAACTCGGCGTTGTTCTCGGCGTCGCCCGATTCGTACGGGTAGACCTCGTCGCCGTAGGTCGGCGCGACGATCTCGTGGCAGGTGAGGATCACCGGCATCTCGGGGTGCTTCTCGATGACGTCGTTCGCCCACGCGAAGCCGGCCGCCGAGGTGCGCCAGTCCATCGCCAGCAGCAGCCACTCCCGCCCGGCGGCGCGGAAGACGTGCGCGGTGTTGTACCCGCTCGCGTCCGAACCGAGGAACGACTTCTGCCGCCGGAACCGCTGCGGGCCCATCGTCTGCAGGTACGGCGTGGTCCCGCGGGTGTCGTCACCGGACACGTCGTGGTTGCCGGCGAGCACGCTGTAGGCGACGCCGGCCGAGTCGGCGATTCTGAACGTCCTGTCCACGGCCTGGAACGACGTGACGTCCGCGTCCTGCGTCAGGTCGCCGAGGTGAGCCAGGAAGACGATGTTGGCGTCCGGTTTGCCGCTGCTGCCGATCACGTACCGCAGCGACGCTTCCTGCGGCTCCGGGTTGATGCTGTTCTGGCTGCCCCAGTACAGGTACTGGGTGTCCGGCATGACGGCGACGGTGAACTGGCGGCTCTCGCCGTCCGGGTTCCACCGGCCGCCGCCCCGGTTCGTGGTCTCCGCGGGGTCCGCTTCGGCCGGTGTGACGCCGAGCGCGCCCAGCGCCGTCGCGCCGACACCGGCCAGCCCCGCGTTGCGCAGGAAGGACCGTCGGTTGGGGCCCGCCTGGTTTTCGCGCATGATCGTCCTCATCAGGTTTCCGGGGAGATTTCTCGAGCGCCCCGGACGTTATGCGCGCGTGCTTGAGTCCGTGCGAACACCAGATGGCGTGCGCACGTCGACAATTCTTGTCCCGTCTACCGCCGGGATCTCAGGCGTCGGCGGCCGCGCCGCGCTCGGACGAGGCCGCTGCGAGGTGATCGATCAGGTCGTTGCTCCACGCGCCGATCGCCGCGATCTGCTCCGCCGACAGCCGATCGAGGGCGAGCCGGCGGATGGTGCGGGCGTGCCCGCGGATCGCGCGCTCGACGACCTCCTCGCCCGACGGCTTCAGCGCGATCCCGGTCCTGCGGCCGGCCGCGCCCGCTTCGCTCCGCTCGAGCAAGCCACGACGCTCCATCCGCGTCAGCTGGTGCGCGACGCGGCTCTTCTCCCAGCCGAGCGAGCCGGCCAGCTCGGTGACCCGCAGCCGTCCGCCGGGAACCGCTCGCAGTGTCACCAGGATGCTGAACTCGGCCTTGGAAATGCCGAAGTCGCGCTGGAGGACCCGGTCGACCTCGCCGGCCAGCAGGCGCTGAGCCCGCATCCACGCGTCCCAGAACGCCCATTCCTCCGTCGACAAGGACGCGGCATCGGCCATCCCGGCACCTTATCACCCAAGTTGACACTTCAACTCTTCTGTTAGAGTTGTCGCGTCAACTCTGGTTCGGTGGAAGGGGCAGCGCATGAGCTCAGCAGTCGTGGTCGTCGGAGGCGGGTATGCCGGCACCCTCGTCGCGAAGTCCTTGGACGGCGACGCCAAGGTCACCCTCATCGATCCCCGGGACGCGTTCGTCAACTTCTCGGCTTCGCTGCGGGCGGCGGCGCGGCCCGGCTGGGCGCACCACCCGTTCTTCGCCTACCGCACCCTGCTCGAACACGGCGACGTGCTCCGGGACACCGTGACGTCGGCCGATGCCACCGGCGTCACCCTGGCCACCGGTGGCCGCGTTGCCGCCGGCTACCTCGTCCTGGCGACCGGGTCGCGCCACTCCTACCCGGCGCACCCCCGGCACGCGAATACCAGCGCGGCCCAGGCCGTGGCGGATCTGCACGTCACGAACGCCCAGCTCGGGCGCGCCGGACGGGTGCTGATCCTGGGGGCGGGCCCGGTCGGGCTCGAGCTGGCGGGCGAGATCCGCGAGGTGTGGCCGGACAAGCGCATCACCGTCGTCGATCCGTCGTCCGAGCTCCTTCCCGGTTTCCTCCCCGAGGTGCGCGAGGAGCTCCGGCGCCAGCTCGAGGAGCTGGAGGTGGAGCTGCGTCTCGGCACGTCCCTGACCACCCTGCCGCCCGTCGAACCCGCGACGGAGTCGACCTTCACGGTGCGGACGGACACCGGCGAGCCGATCACCGCCGACATCTGGTTCCGCAGCTTCGGCGCGCGGGTCAACACCGGCTACCTGGCGGACGGTGCGCTCGTGGAGCTCACCGAGCGTCGCACGGTTCCGGTCGACGACCACCTGAACGTGGCCGGCCACCGGAACGTCTACGCGCTCGGCGACATCGCCGACCTGCCCGACGCCAAGATGGCCACCCACGCGCAGACGCAGGCGCCGGTCGTCGTCGAGAACATCCGGGCCCAGCTGCGGGGTGAGCAGCCCGGAGCCGTGTACGAGCCGGGCTCGGTTCCGCGGATCTTCCTGCCGTTGGGCACCCGAGCCGGCGTGGGTCAGCTCCCCGGGCCCGAAGGCGGCGCCATCGCGGCCCCGCTGGAAACCGTCATCCAGCGCAAGGGAGCCGACCTGTTCACCGCCCGGTTCGCGGAACGGTTCGCCCCGGCTGCCCCGGGCCCGGCGAGTGCGCAGCTTCGCCTCAGCTCGACCGGCCGGCCGCCACGATCGCGTGGGTGACCGCGGTGATCGCGGGCGTGGTGGGGCCGGGCAGGCGGGCCACCAGCACCCGGCGAACCTCGGGCGGGGCGCCCTCGACACGCAATGCGGTCACGCCCGGGGGCAGGACCGGCACCAGGCCTTCCGGGATCGTGGTGAGACCGAACCCGCCGGCGACCAGGTGCAGTTTCGTCAACCAGTCCCGCGTGCCGTGCACGACACGTGCTCGCCCCGGCAGGCCCGGCCACACCCCGAGCAGCGGCTCGGAGCTCGAGGACGGCGCGGCGATCCAGGGAGCGTCGACGAGCTCGTCGAGGTGCGCGGCCGTGCGCCCGGCGAACGAGCCGCTCGCCGAGGCCGCCACGAGGAGTTCGGCGTCCTGGACGGTGGTGACGTGCAAGCGCGGGGTCTCCCCGTCGGGGGAGCGGTGCGGCGGGCGGGACGTCAGGACGGCGAGGTCGAGTGAGCCGGTGCGCAGCGCCCGGGCCAAGCCGGGCGTCGTGCCTTCGCGGGTGGTGATCTTGGCCCACGGCGCGGTGGCGCCGAGCCGCGCGAGCGTGGCCGGCAGGATCACGGGTCCCGCGCTCAGGAACATCCCCAGCCGTACGTGTTCGGTCCGCGGACCGTCGCCGGAGAGGTCGCGGCCGGCCGCGTCGACCGACGCCAGAATCGTCCGGGCGTGGCGCAGCAGGGTGAGCCCGGGCCGGGTGAGCCGTACTCCGTCGGGCCGGCGCTCGAACAGCGCGACTCCCGCGCTGCGTTCGAGGGCGACCGCTTGGCGGGACACGGCCGACTGCGTGTAGCCCAGCTGCGCGGCCGCCGCGGTGAAGCTGCCGGACTCGGCGATCTGACACAGCACCCGCAGGTTCGCGCTCGACACGTCCATGCCTGCTACGCATATCAGAAATGCTTGATCTTCGCTTCCCGCATGGTTGTTCCGCTTCTACCGTGGGCGGGAGACCGCATCACGAAAGGCTTTCCATGCGTGCAGCGACATTGACCGCGTTCGGCGCCCCGCTCACAGTCCACGAGGTACCCGATCCCGAAGCCGGCGGCGGCGAGGTACTGGTCGAGGTTCTCGCGACCGGCGTGCTGCCCTACACGGCCGAGGTGTTCAGCGGCGAACGGCGCTACCCGCTCGAACCACCGGTCGTGCCGGGTCCGGGTGGGATCGGCCGGGTGGCGCACGTGGGCCCCGACTCGACCCGGCTGCGCGTCGGCGACCTGGTCTGGTGCGACCCGACGGTGCGCGCCCGCGACGACGCCCGCACCCCCGACATCACGCTGCAGGGCTGGAGCTCCCGCGGCGAGGGCGGCGCCCGGCTGTCCCGCCACCTGCACGACGGGTCGTTCGCCGAGCTCATGCGGCTGCCCACCGAGAACGCCCACCGCCTGCCCGCGGAAGCGGCGGCCGACCCGGCGCGGTGGTCCGCGCTGGGGGTGCACACCATTCCCTACGGCGGACTCCTGGCCGGCCGGCTGGAGGCGGGGGAGACGCTGCTGGTCAGCGGCGCGACGGGCAACCTCGGCAGCAGCGCGGTGGTGGTCGCGCTCGCCATGGGAGCCGCGCGGGTGGTCGCCGCCGGACGCAACCGGGCGGTGCTCGCCCGGCTCGCCGACCGGTTCGGGCCCCGGGTGAGCACGGTCGAACTCACCGGCGACGAAGAAGCCGACCACCGCGCGATGATCGCCGCCGCCGACGGCCCGATCGACGTCGTGCTCGACCTGCTGCCGCCCCACGCGCCGAGCTCGGCGACCCGCGCGGCGGCCATGACCGTCCGCGAGTACGGGCGGGTGGTGCTGATGGGTGGCGTCGGCATGCTCGGCGGCGCCGACCTCGCCCTCCCGTACCCGTGGATCATGCGCAACTCGGTGACCGTGCGCGGCCAATGGATGTATCCGCGCACGGCGAACACCGGGATGATCCGCCTGATCGCCTCGGGCGCCCTCGACCTCGCCCCGGAGCAGGTCACCCGGTTCACCCTCGACGAGGTCAACGACGCGATCGCCCACGCCGCCGTCCACAGTGGACCGTTCGACCGCACCGTGCTCACGCCGGCGGCGTGACTCACGACGCGCGAACAGGGCGGCAACGAGCGACGATTCCGGGCGGCGTCCCTGGCTGAACGAGTCGGGACAAGCGGTTGCCCGCCCGGTCCGCGGCCGTCGCCCGCCACTCCAGCCCTGATGTGCCCGTCCCGGCCGGCGTCATCGCCCCCGGCGCACGGCCCGGAGTCGTACGGCGGCCGGGGCGCAAGACCTCATCGAAGCGATCAGCCGCGCCGCCGAGGTCGTCCGCAAATCGCCGGGTTTTCTCGGTTCGGCTCTCTACGAGGCGATGGCGCTCCTTCCTCCCTCATGCCGGTGTTCCCGGGGGCTGGGGGAAGGTGATGCGCATCAGCCGGCTCTCGGCCCAGTTTTCGAGCCGGGTGGGCCGCGGGCAGGTCCGCACGAATCCCGTTCTTGAGGTGGAAAGTGAAGTCGGGGTGGGCAAGCAGGTTCGCGTGCCAGCCGGTCGCCGCACCGCCGGCGCCGCTGCACAGGTAAGTGCTGCCCGCGGCTCGGTAGAAGAAGATCTCGATGCGGCGTGGCCGGCCGGTGCGGCCGGGGTGATCTCGATGGCTCGCCGGATGGGGCCGGGCAGGTGCGGCAACGTGCTCATGCGGCCTGAAGCGCGGGCCCGAGGAGGAGTCCGCCGTCGATGACGTACTCCGAGCCTGTGACGAACGACGCCTCCGACGAGGCGAGGAACAGCAGCAACCGCGTCACCTCGGCCGGCTCCCCGAGCCGGGGGACGGCGAACGGCTCCGGCGAATAGAACTCCGCGATCGCCGCCGTGGCGCCGGCTGCCGGTTCGTGGATGAACGGCGTCGAGATCACGCCGGGATGGATGGTGTTCACCCGGATCCGGTCGCGGCCGAGTTCGAGCGCCGCCGTCCGGGTCAGGCCTCGCACGGCCCACTTGCCGGCGACGTACGGCGCGTAGTGCGCGGTGCCACCCAGCGCCATGGTCGAGGCGATGTTGACGATGGCTCCTCCTCCCGCGCGGCGCAGCGCGGGAGCGGCGACCTTGACGCCGAGGAACGTCCCGGTGAGGTTGAGGTCCAGGATGCGTGACCACGTCGCCAGATCCGTGTGCTCGATGGTGGCGGGCGGGTTCTGCACGCCCGCGTTGTTGACGAGCACGTCCAAGCCGCCGAAAGCGCTTTCAGTGGCCGACACCGCGGCGGACCACGAGCTCTCGTCGGTGACGTCGAGGCGGGTGAAGCGAGCGCGAGCCCCCAGCTCGCCCGCGAGAGCGGCGCCGCGGTGTGCGTCGAGACTGCCGATCACGACGTTCGCTCCCTCCGCGTGGAAGGCGCGCACGTGGCTCGAGCCCTGGCCGCCGGTCCCGCCGGTCACGAGCACGGTCTGGTTGTCGAAGCGGGGCATGGGATGGTCCTTCGGTAGGTGGTGAGCCGGTCGACTCACCATGCCCTCGACATTAGGGCGGCGGCGGTGGCGAGTCAAGCCACTCACCTCGTATGCTCGGTCCATGAGCAAGGTCGTGACGCCGTACCACCAGCGCGTCGCCCAGGAGAAGCGCGCGCTGATCGTGACGGCCGCGACCGCACTGTTCCTCGAGCTGGGCTACGACCGGACGTCGCTGGCGCGGATCGCCGAGCGCTCGGGCGTTTCGCGGGCCACCCTGTTCAAGCAGTTCCCGACCAAAGCCGCCCTGTTCGACGCCATCGTGACCGAGTCCTGGTCGACCGCCGACGAGGAAACCCCGCCGCCGGCGGGCAACGTCGTCGACGGGCTCACCACCATCGGCCGCCGTTACGCCGAGCTGCTCGGCCGGGCCCGGATGACCGACCTGTTCCGCATCGTCATCGCCGAGCTGCCGCGGTTCCCCGAGCTGGCCCATGCGCAGTTCTCGCAGGGGAAGATGCCCTACTTCGAGTCCGTGCGCGGCTACCTGCTGGCCGAGCACGAGGCGGGAACGGTGCGGATCGAGGACGTCGACCTGGCCGCCACCCAGTTCCTGGGCATGATCTCCAACTACGTCTTCTGGCCGGCACTCCTGGTGCCGGGCTGGGAGGTGAGCGCCGAACGCGTCGCGCAGGTGGTCGACGAGGCCGTCCGTACCACCGCCGCCCGGTACGCCACGACTGGGTAAGGCCCTCGACGACTGAATCGCCGGTCAGTGGCGGATGACGACCTTGCCGAAGTGCGTTCCCGTTGCGAAGTAGGTGAACGCGTCGGGTGCTTCGGCGAACGGGAACACGCGGTCGACGACCGGCCGCAGCCGGTGCCGGCTGATGACCCGGTTCATCCGCTCGAAATCACTGCGGCTGCCGACGGTGACGGTGCGCAGCGTCGCGCCGCGGTTCAGGAACTGAGTCAGGTCCATGCCGTCGCCGTCCGCGAGGTTGCCGACGAGCGAAATCCGGCCGCCTTGGGCGAGGGCGGTGATCGATTGGGCGATCGTTCCGGCTCCGCCGATCTCCACGACGAGATCGGCGCCGTGGCCGCCGGTCAGCTGGCGGACCCGCGCACCCCATTCGGGAGTGCCGGCGTAGTCGATGACGTCGGAGGCGCCGAGGGCGCGCAGGCGTTGCGCCTTCCCGGCGCTGGAGGTGGTGACCAGCACTCGTGCGCCGGCCACGCGGGCGAACTGCAGCGCGAAGATCGACACCCCGCCGGATCCTTGCAGGAGCACGGTGTCGCCCGGGCCGACGCCGGACAACGCGGACCAGGCCGTGAGGGCGGCGCAGGGGAGCGTGGCCGCTTCCTCGAACGACAGGTGCTCGGGTACCGGGACCAGGCTCTGCTCGCCCACGGCGATGTATTCGGTCAGCCATCCGTCGAGCTGCACCCCGTAGAGCTCATCCCACCCGTCCAGGGAGCCGTAGAGCCAGCTGGGGTGGAAGCTGCTCGTCACGCGATCCCCGGCCCGGAACCGCGAGACCCCGGCGCCGACCGCCTCGACGATGCCGGCGCCGTCGGAGAGGGGTACGCGTCCGGGTGGCACCGGGCGCGAGTACCGGCCGCTGACGATCGGCAGGTCCCGGGCGTTGAGCGAGCTGGCCTTCACCCGCACCAGCACCTCACCCGCCGCCGGAGCGGGTACGGGACGGTTCTTCTCGATGACCGGCCGGCCGTCGGTCCGCACCTCGTACGTCCGCGCCACTGTTTCTTCCTCGCTGGTTTCCACGAGTCGACCGTAGGTCGCCCGGCTTGGACGCGCTGTATCATTTCGTCCGCGATATCCGGCCGATCGTCCAGGAAGTGCGTATGACCGTCGCCCCGGTGGACGACCTGCTCGCCACGATGAAGATCGAGAGCTCGCGCTACGTGCGGGTGAGCGCCCGCGCGCCGTGGGGCATCGCCTTCCCCGCCCGGCACGTCGCGAGGCTCGTGCTGATTTCGAGTGGGTCGTGCTGGCTCACCGGAGCAGGGCTGGCCGAGCCGCAGCACCTGACGGCGGACGACTGCTTCCTGGTCCGCGCGGGTGTCGAGTTCGCGCTGCAGGACGAGCAGGGCCGCGTACTCGTCGACTGCGACGGCGTGGCCGGCGGCGAACCGCGTGGCGCGGAGGTCGGCGGCGACGGCGCGCTGACCGAGATCGTCTCCACGCGGTTCACCTTCGACGCCGTGGCGGCGGAGACGCTGTTCGCGCTCCTGCCGCCGCTGTTGCGGCTGAGCCCCGGCACGACCTCCGGTCGTCTCCTGCGCACGACGTTCGAGCTCATCGCCCAGGAGTCCGCGGTGAACGGCCTCGGCGCGGGTTTCGTCACGAGCCGCCTGTCCGACGTGCTGTTCGTCCAGGCGTTGCGCGCGTGCTGCAGTGACGTGGGCAGCGGCACGATCGGCTGGCTCGCGGCCCTGCGGGACCCCCAGCTGGCCGCGGCGATCCACGAACTGCACGCGAACCTCGACCACCCGTGGACGGTAGAGGCGCTCGCGCTCGCCGCCGGCATGTCGCGCTCGGCGTTCGCCGCCGCGTTCAAGGAGAAGACCGGCGACACGCCATTGGGTTACCTCACGTCGTGGCGCGTGTACCGGACCAAGACGCTGCTACGGGACACTTCTCTGAGCGTCCAGGAAATCGCCGTGCGGGTCGGTTACCACACCAGCACCGCGCTCAGCCGGGTATTCCTGCGCAGGGAAGGCGTTACGCCGGGCACGTGGCGGAAGCTGGCGCGCGACCGCGCGGCGACCGGGACCGCGGAAAGCATCGAGCCCGGCGGCACCGCGAAGGAGTAGCCCGCCTGCGCTCGTAACGGTGCTCGAGCTCGGAGCGACTAGCCACCACGTCGGCATCGTGCCGGGGCCGTTGCGGGCTCCGAAACCAGTGGAGGTCGTGGGAGCCGGGTGAATCTCTTCAGGAGGTCTCGGCGGAGCGCGAACCGTATCGGCGGAGTCCGGACCACGGCCGGCGCACCGGGCGGGCCGACGTCCAACGTCGTCACCGGCACGGTCGGCGGCCACGTCATCCAGGCACACGACATCGGCTCCGTGACCATCAACCAGTCGGTCGGCCTGCGACAGCGACGCCACGCGGCCTCGGTCGAGGACAGCCTGGCGGGGGTGCGGGCCAAGGTGTTCACGCAGTGGCGCAACGAAGTCGGCAACCGCGGCTTGCGCCAGCCGCGCCCCGTCCGGCTGCGCTGGCGGCCGGCCGGCCGGGGGGGGGCGAGGTGGCCGGCCCGTGGAAGCCGTTGCGCGGAGCCCTGGGGCAGGACCTCACCGACGAGCTTCCGTTCGCCCACGAACTGGTCGAAGCGTTCCGCGTCGATCCTCGCCGGCAACTGGTGGTGCTGGGCGCACCTGGCGCGGGCAAGACGACCCTCGCGATCCTCTACACGCTCGCCGCCGCGGCGCACCGGGACCACCCGGTGCCGCTCCTGCTCTCGATCGCCGGGTGGCGGCCGCGGAACCCCCGCGACGCGACCGGCGAACCGATCGAAACGTGGGTGGCCCGCAGAATCGCCGATGACCACCCCGAACTCGCCACCGGCGCCGACGGGCTGTGGGCGGGCAAGCGGCTGCTACCGGTGCTGGACGGCCTGGACGAGATGCCCGAGTCGATGCTCCCGCACGCGTTGGCCGACCTGGATCGCTCGGCCGGCGCCGGCTTGGACATGGTGCTCACCTGCCGCACCATCGAGTACGAACGCGGCTCGGCCGGTGGAAGCCTGCTCTCGCACGCGGCAGTCGTCGACATCGAACCGGTCAGTGTCGACGACGCCGCCGTCTACCTCACCCAGCGCGAGATCGCCCAGTCCCCGCGGTGGGACGGGGCGGTGGCGGAGATGCGCCGGGAGCCGGGCGGACCGCTCGCCACCGCACTGTCGACGCCGCTGATGATCAGCCTCGCCCGCCAGATCTACCGGGATCCCGCCAGCGACCCCACGGAGCTGACCCGGTTCGCCACGGCCGACGCCGCCGGGCAACACCTGCTCACCCAGTTCCTGCCCACGAGCTATCCCCGCGAACGTGAGTGCGTCCGCAGCACGCGGTGGCTGAGCTTCCTGGCCCACCACCTCCGAGATCGCGTCGCAGACCCCAACTACGAGTGGTGGCGGCTTTCCCGTTCGGTGCCGAGCGCGGTGATCGCGACGACGATCGTCGTGATCGGTACCGTTCTGGGTGCCACACTCACTCCGGCGTTGGCCCTCGCCCTCGGTTCTTCCAAGACCTTCGCCCAGCTCCTTCTCCCGGGTGTGGTCATCGGGTTGATCGCCGGTGTCATGGCCGCGCCTCGTTCGACCCGCACGGCAACAGCGGACGAGCAGGCCGCCGGCCCTCGTCTGCTGCGCACGATCTGCTCCGGCGTCGCTCAAGACATCGGGACGTTGCTGCAGGCGGTGTCCGCGATCAGCGCCGCCGCGTTGGGGATCGGTTACCTGGTCGCCGAACCGGCGATCGTCGCCACCGACTTCGGCGTTGTCGGGTGGTTGCGCGGGCTGTGGACGGGCGACTCGCAAACAAGCATTCCCACTTTGTCGATCGTTTTCGTCGTGCTCGGCGTGATCACGGTGACCAACGCCCTCAGCGCGCTCAACGGCGGCCTGCCGCGGCGCAGCACACCTCGGCTGCGGCTGCTGGTGCCGAGTCTGGCGGTCGGTCTCGCGATCGGCATGGCCGTCGCGCTCCCTTTCCTGGCGCTGGGGCTGGCCACCTCGGTCGGTGCGGGAACGGGTTTCGGGCTCTGGGCGCTCGTCGCCAGTTCCGTGGGTGTCCCGATCGGGTTGGCGCGCTGGCTCGCCACACCCGCGGAACACCAGGAGTCGAGTTCGCCGCAAAACCTGCTGCGCTGGGATCGGCGAGCGCTTCTCGTCACCGTCGCCGCCACCGCCGTGTTCGGTGCGGGCGCGACCGCGCTGGCCTCGTTGACCTTCCCGGCGAGGGACCAGCCGCCGCTCTTGCCGATCAGCCTGGTGATGGGGGTGGTCATCGGTGGCGTGGTGCTGATCGGCTCGGGCGCCGCATGGCTGACCTACACCGTGGCCCGCGTGTGGCTGGCCGTGACGGGCCGGCTTCCCTTCCGGCTTAACCGGTTCCTGCGCGAGGCGCACGCGGTGGGAGTGCTGCGCCAGACCGGCCCGGCGTATCAACTCCGCCACGACCTGCTCACCGACCACCTCGCCGACCGGTGGCATCCTTCCCCGGCCACGGCCGGTTCACGCCCGCTGCATCGCTGGGCACGGCGGCGGTGGCCGAAACCGCCGTCGCTGGTGGTCCTGGCCATTTCGATCGCCATGCTGGCGAGTCTCGTCCCGGCCATCTACCTCGCGAACGCTCCGTACCGCATGGACGGCCCGGTCACCGACGGCCGGGGGATGGCCCTCAGCCGGGACGGCCGCACCCTGGCCGCTTTCGACTCGGACAGGGGCTCGCCGATCGTCCGGCTGTGGGACGTGCGCAGCGGCCGCCTCAAGGCCACCCTCCAAGCCGATCCGAGGGTGCGCGTCATCGCGGCGATCGTCCTCACCACGAACGGCACCGAGCTCACCATGCTCACCGGTGATGCCGACGACGGCCCGCTCGGGGGCCGCGCGCTCAGGGGCTCGGTGTGGCGATGGCGAACCGAGCAGGATCGAGAGGCCCGGCTGCTCCCGGGCGCGGCCAGCCAGGAGAGCGATCCCTCCGTTGTCGGTTCGAGTTTCAGCCCCGACGGGAACACCGCCGCCATCGGGAGACGTGACGGATCCGTGCAGTTGTGGGACCTGGCCGGCGATCGCGGCGTAGGGCAGCGCATCCAGCCGTACGGGCCGGCGACTCCTGCCATCCGCAACCTCACCTACAGCGTCGACGGCCGCTCGCTGGCGTTCCTGCTCGACGACGGCTCGATCGCGGTGGTCGACGTGACGACCCACGCGGTGACCCGGACGCTTCCCGCCGGGACGATCTACCCGGCGGACGGCGACGGCCTGCGGTTGTTCGGCGTCGGCAACGGCGGTCACACGCTCGCGGCGGTGGACGGCAGCGGCGTGGTCGGGTTGTGGAACCTCGACAGCGGCGTGCGGGTGCGGCAGTTCGATACGGGGCCGGGCGGGTTCATGTCGATCGCGCTGAGCACGGACGGTTCGACGATGGCGATCGGCGAACACGACGGCACGATCGAACTGTCCGACCTGGCCACCGGCGACGTCAAGGGAACCCTCCGGCCTGCGGTGGGAGGGGTCAGGGCCTCCTTCTGGCGGCCGGACCACATGGTGTTCGCCCCGGACGACCGGTCCCTGGCCGCCACGTCGACGGGCGACCTCGCGCAGGTGTGGGACACACCGACATCTTGACGTCGGGCCGGATTCGCCCGGTACCAGCGTTCGACGATGTTGCGGCGCCGGTAGGCGACACGGTCGAAGGCCGGTGGGCGACCACCGGCCCGACCACGGCGCAGCCGGCCGGCTCGTTGGTCCCGGCGTTCGGGAATCGTCGCCGGGATGTGCCGCCGGCGCAGGCAGGACCGGATGGCCCGGCTGGAGTGGCCCTTGCCGGCCGGCATTCTGCTCGGCCGGACTGCGTGCGCTCGAGGCTCTGCAGCAGCGGGCGGTCGCGTCGAGCACCGCGTTCAGTGTGGTCGTCGCCGACCCTTTCGCCGACCTGCTGAGGTTTCCGGACCTGCCCGGCGGGCTTCGCATGCGCCACCCGTCTCCATGGAGCCGAGCCCGGGAATGTGCTTGCGCATCGCCACGACCACGTCCCGATTGATCACTACGGGTCCAGCTTGAGTGAGCCGTGGCCGACGTCGGTGCTGTCGGCGATGGCGCGGATCAGGTGCAGCAGGTCGTTGTGGAGTTCGTCGGTCATGCGGTCCTCGGCGACGCCGCGGAGGAACACGTGGTTGACGCCCCGGATCGCGGCTCGGCCGGCGGCTCCGAACAGGTCGTCGCGATCGGTTCCGTCGAAGGGGAAGCCGGTTCCGGGGGTTCGATGGGAGACCTCAGCCTCCGCCATGGCGACCACGGCGGGGTTGGCCAGAGCCATGCCGCGGGTGAGCAAGGCTTCCTCGTGGTCGACGTTGTCGCGCAGGTCGTGCCACCACCTGTCCACCAGATCGATGAACTCCACGCTGGGATCCTCTTGGTACAGCGCGATGATCCGCTGCTCGATGGACGCCGGCCATTCGGTGATGAAGTCGAGCTTCGACGGGAAGTAGCCCGTCACGGTCCGCGGCGCGACTTCGGCCGCCTCGGCGATGTCGGCGATCGTGGTCCGCTCGTACCCGCGTTCGGTGAACAGGCGCAGGGCCGTGTGCAGGATCAGCCGCCGTCGTCGTGCTTTGGATCGTTCCCGGAGCCCCGGACCGTCACTGGTCACCCGTACTCTCCCGCACTCCGTTGATCACCGCCTGCGCGGGCCAGCATACATGCGGCTCATGACAAAAATACCTGCTTGTGCAAACTTGCTATGCATGGCAATCTTTCGCCGGTCACCGGCTCCATGTCCGAACAGCCTGAGAGGAACAACCATGAGCGTGTCCTACGCGGACGCCGCCGGCTTCCCGGTCAGCGACCCCACCCCCATCGTCAGCTGCAGTCCCGTCTCCCTCGAGGTGCCGGGCAGGCCCGTGCCGCTGGAGCTCAAGATCTCGGCGCCCGTGACCGGGACCGACCTGCCGGTGATACTGCTCTCGCACGGGCACGGCATGGCCAACTTCCTCTCCTCGCTGCGGGGTTACGGCCCGGTCGCGGATTTCTGGGCTGCGCACGGGTTCGTCGTGGTCCAACCGACGCACCTGGACTCCACCGTGCTCGGGCTGCGCGACCAGGACCTGCCGGACGCGCCGCTGTTCTGGCGTGACCGCGTCGTCGACATGCACTTCATCCTCGATCACCTGGAGGACGTCCTCGCCGCGGTTCCGGGGCTGCCGGGCCGGGTCGACACCGAGAAGGTGGCCGCGGTCGGGCACTCGCTCGGTGGCACCACGGTCTCACTGCTGTTGGGCATGCAGGTGTCCGACCCGAATGACGGCCGGGAGAAGGACCTCTCCGATCCCCGGGTCAAAGCCGGCGTCGTGATCGGGGGACCGGGCATCGCCGACGAGTACTTCTCGCCGTGGGCTGCCGAGCACTACCCGATGATGAAGTACCTCGACTTCGGGCCGATGACCGGTACCGCGCTCGTCATCGCCGGCGACGACGACCTGAACCCCAACTTCTCCTCTCGGCTCAGCTACCGCTGGGACGCCTACACCCACAGCCCCGGCGGGAATAAGACGCTGCTGACCTTCCTGGGCGCACAGCACCTGTTCGGCGGGATCTCGGGCTACGACGCCGCGGAAACCACCGACGAGAACCCCGAGCGGGTCGCCGCTGCGGGCGTTGGTGTGGGCCTACCTGCGTTCCCAGTTGTTCCCCAGCGACACGTCCTGGGACATCGCCGTGAAAGTCCTCGAAACCCGCAAGACGCCGCTGGCGACGGTCGAAACCAAGTAGCCGCGGCCTACCTCGGAAGGAACTCATGAAAATCGCGATATGGTCACCACGTGGTCTACGGATCACGGACGCGCGCAGGTGAAGCGGGAACGCTTAGTCCGCGCGAGGCCGTCGCGTCCAGCGACGTGATCGTCACCGCCATCCCCGGCACGGCCGTGCTCGGTGCCTTGGAAGACATCGGGGATGACGTGCTGGCCGTGATGGCCTACCCGGCGACAGCGTGGCCCAGCGGGTGCAGGCACGGTTCCCGCGGGCCCGCGTCGTGAAGACCCTGAACACGATGAACTTCACCATCATGGTCGACCCACTGGCGTCGCTGTCCCAGGCGACTGTTTTCGTCAGTGGCGACGACAGCGCGGCCAAGACCGTGGTCACGGGCTTGCTCGGTGACCTGGGATGGCCCGAAAGCAGCGTCCTGGACCTGGGCGGCGTCCACACCGCCCTGGCCACCGAGCATGCTGCCCCGTTGTTCTTCGCGACCGCCGGGGCGCTGGGAACCGCGAAGTTCGCCATCTCCATATCCCGGTAGACCGCGGGCCTTCAGGCCGATGCCTCGCGTGCCCGCGCTCGGTAGCGACCTGGCGCGTTGCCGTGGGCCCGGCTGAAGGCTCTGCTGAACGCGGGAAGCGAGGTGTACCCGACCGCGGCGGCGACGCTTTCGACTGTGTCGTCGGTGTCGCGCAGCCGGACCGCGGCGAGGTCCATCCGCCACTGCGTCAGGTAGGCCCCCGGACTCTGCCCGATCGCGGCCGGGAACCTGCGGGCGAGCGTCGCGCGGGACACCGCGATCGCCGACGCCAGGGTGGTCGCGGTCCAGGGTCGCGACGGCTCGCGGTGGATGCGTTCCAGCGCCTCTCCGACGACCGGATCGGCCAGCATGCCGAGCCACGTCCCGGGCTGCTCGGCGGGCCAGGTCGCCAGCCAGGCCCGCAGCACCTGGATCAGCATGATGTCGGCGAGGCTGTTCAGCACGGCCGCCGTCGCCAGTTGCGGGTGGGCGAGTTCGCGGCCGAGCAGGCGCACCGCGTCGTCGAAACACGCCGCGCCGGCATCAGCGCGTACGTGGACCAGCGGCGGAAGCGCGCGGAGCACCTGGGTGCGCACCGCCGGGTCGTGGTCGTAGTGCATGGTCACCAGCCGGGTCCGCGCGGGTGCCGACCCGATCGTGACCATCTCGCCGGACTCGCGGGCACGGGCGGCGCCCGCCGCGTCGCAGGCCCGGGCCGTGACACCGGGCGCGCTCGCCAGCGTGTGCACGGTCCCGGCCGCCAGCAGCACGACATCGCCGGTGGTGAGCTCGCGCGGTTCCGCGCCGTCCACGAGCAGCCACGCGCCGCCGGACGTGATGGCGTGCATCGTCTCGCCGGGGCAGTCCTCCAGGCGGATGCCCCACGTGCCACCGGCCTCGATGCGGGTCCCGATCGTGCCCCGGACACCGGAAACGGCGAGCACGTCAGCCAGTACGTCCATGACCCGCACTGTACTGCTGACTCTCGCCGAGTGAGGCAGATAGCTAACAATCTGACGCGATCAGTCATCGTTCGTCGCTTCGCAGTCCCATACGTTGGCGGTACGGCACAACTGCGAAGAGAGGGAACAATGCACCTGCGTGGATCCACCGCACTCGTCACCGGAGCCAACCGGGACCTCGGCAGGGACTTCGCCCGGGAGCTGGTGAAGCGCGGCGCGGCGAAGGTCTACGCCACGGCACGCCGACCGGAGCTGGTCGATCTCCCGGGCGTCGAGGTGCTGCCGCTGGACGTCACCGACCCCGCGTCGGTCGCGGCGGCCGCTGCCGCGGCCGGGGACGTCACCCTGCTGGTCAACAACGCCGGAGTCTCCTACGGCGTCAACCTCGTCGACGGGGATCTGGACAAGATCCGGGCCACCCTCGACGTCCACGTCTACGGGACCCTGGCGATGATCCGCGCGTTCGCGCCGGTGCTGGGCGGCAACGGCGGCGGCGCGATCCTCAACGTGCTGTCGAACCTGTCGTGGCTGAGTTACGACGGGAACAACGCCTACGCCGTCGCCAAGTCCGCGGAGTGGAGCCTGACCAACGGCGTCCGGCTCGAGCTGGCCGGTCAGGGCACGCTCGTCAGTGGCCTGGTCTTCGGCCCCACCGCGACCGAGACCATGCGCACGCACGCGAGCGACGCGGTGATGAACGATCCGGTGGACATCGTCCGGACTGCGCTCGACGGGATCGAGGCCGGCGCGACCGAGATCATCGCCGACCGGTTCGGTGCGGAGGCGAAGGCCGCGCTGTCGGGGCCGCCCCGGGGATTCGTCCTGGAGACGGTTTCCCACGGATAGCGGGCGGGCACGCCGCTCACACGGTCGGCGTCGTCCATCGCGCCGCGTGTTCCCGCACGAACTGGGCGAAGGTACGGGGCGGACGGCCCGTCAGATCGAGGACCGCGGTGCTGAGCCGGTCTTCTTGGCCGGGCCGGACGCCGGCGTCAGCGGTGGCGAGGATCGTCGCGAACGCCGGGGGTATGCCCGCGGCCCGCAGATCGGCCGCCTGCTCGTCCGCGCTCACGTGCACCACCCGGACCTGCCGCCCGGTGCGGGTGGTGATGATCGCCGCCGCCTGCGGGTAGCTCAGCGCCTCCGGACCGGTGAGCAGGTGATCACGCTCATCGCGGGCGACGGCGAGGTCGGACATCAGGATCGCGGCGGCGGTGGCCGCGATGTCGCGCGCGTCGATCCACGCCACCCGACCATCACCGGCGGCAGTGCGGATCTGACCGGTGCGCCGGATCCGCTCGCCCAGCGGGTGCGGGCTCAGGAAGTTCTGCATGAACCCGGACGCCCGCAGGACAACCCCGCCTGGTTGCGCCCGGACGTGGGCTGCCAGCTCCTGCGCCGTGGGAGCAAGGGGTATGGCGGAGCCGAGGAGCACCACCTGCCGCACGCCGAGGGACTGCGCCCGACCGAGGAACGGCACGACCGCCGGTAACGGGTCCGCGCTCTGCGTCGGAGGCACGAGAAAAACCCGATCCTGTCCGGCCAGAGCTGCCGGATGGGTCGCCAGGTCGTCCCAGTCGAACCGCACCGCGTCCGGGTCGCCGGCGGCCGGCGTCCGGCTGCCCACCCGAACCGGGACGCCGTTGGCGCGCAGCAGTTTCACCAGCTCTCGGCCGATCTTCCCGGTCCCTCCGGTCACCAGAACGCCGGTCATCGGGGCAGCTGCCCCGATATATCGTTCGATGTGTATCGAATCATCATGGTGGCAGACGTTAGGCTATGATTCGATGTGCGTCAAACGATAGGACGGAGGAGCGGATGTCGCGCGCACTGCCCGAACCTTCTGCCGCCGCCTTCGATCTGACCGTCATTCTCGGCGCGCTCGCCGAACCGAGCAGACGGGCGTTGATGACCGAGCTGTATCGCGTTCCGGAGTCGGTCGACTGCGCCGTCGTGGTGGAAAAGACCGGCCTCGGCCTGAGCAACCCGACGATCTCCCACCACTACCGCGTGCTGCGAGAAGCAGGCCTGATCCGGACCTTCGCGGAAGGACGCAAGCGGATCGTCGAGGTACGCCGCGACGAGATGGAGGCCCGTTTTCCCGGCCTGCTGAACGCCATACTCCGGGCCTGACGCAGGAACGTGGTACGAGGCGTGGCGCGCACCGACATTGAGGGCCCGCCAGAACCGCCGGTCACCATGTGCGTTCATCCCCGGCGACCGATCCCGGTCAGGTCAGGCTCACCGATACGCCGGTCTGTCCGGAGGGGACTTCGCCGTGATGCGGAATCACTGTGCCCGCTTCGTAGGTCACGATGATCACCATGGGCAGGCCCGGCGTGGAGACGAACCCGCACCCACGTCCGCTTGCGCAGGGAGGCTCGGGCGGATCGGTGTAACCGGCGGCGACGGCGGCGTCGATTTGGGCTTGTGCAATTTCGACGGCAGAGCCGTTTCGAAGGGTAATAACCCCCAGGGTGAGTGGACCGTTGAGGCCCTTGCCGCCGGAGAACCGGTCTTTGAGGACCACTCCGTCCCTGGCGCCGATCTGTTCTGCCACTTCGGAAAGGTGCGCACTTCGCTGTGCACGCCAACGCCGCCGCCGCAGGAAACCCATGATCGGAGTCTATTCCGTGGGCCGGCGTAGTGCGGTGGCCTTCGTTGCGGACAGGTCGATCTCGTAAGCGACGCCGTCGAGTCCGAAGGGGACGGTCCGATCGGCCGGGCTGCTGTCCGTGCCGTCGAGTATCTCGATCGCGACCCTCTCGGCTGTCCGTTCACCGTTGTTGGGTGATGTTCACCCCGCACCGATGTCGCCGAGATCGAACGGCCTAGCGCGGCGCCGGTGAGGCCGCCGCGACGACGGGTGTCCGTTGAGGACCTTGCCAAGGACTTCCGCGCCGCGTAAGGCGGGCGGAGTACGAGTGGCGGGCCCGGTACGAACGTCCCGACGGGACGTGGGGAAGCAAGTGGCGACGCCGGTGCAGGCGTTGCGGGCGGCGATGCGTCTCTACGAGCTTCCGGATCCGCTTCTGGTGGCCGGTGTGGGAAGGCAACGAACTCGACGACGCCGGTGCGGGGGAGCGGCGCCCGCCGATCCTGCCGACGTTGACCTTCCACGAGGGGCGGCACACGCACCGCACGTGGCTGACCGAGGATGGGATCCCGGCGGGCGCGGCTGGGCCAGAAGCTGAAGGGCATCGCCCGCGTCTACGACCACGTGACCCCGGCGATGGTCAACCGGATCCTGGACGCCAGGGGAGCAGGCCAAGCTGATGTCCCGCACCTGCGGTCGCCCTCTGACGACTGAAGCCCTGTCCCTCCGAAGAGAGACAGGGCTTCTGGCCTGCAAAACAGATGGTGCGCGATACTGGGATTGAACCAGTGACCTCTTCCGTGTCAGGGAAGCGCTCTCCCGCTGAGCTAATCGCGCGAGGTGGAGACGGGATTCGAACCCGTGTACACGGCTTTGCAGGCCGTTGCCTCGCCTCTCGGCCACTCCACCGTGACAGGCTCGAGAGCCTACCGAGCGGATGACGGGATTCGAACCCGCGACCCTCACCTTGGCAAGGTGATGCGCTACCAGCTGCGCTACATCCGCACTCCTCAGCTCCGGGAAGGTGTTCCCCCGTCGCCGTGGTGTGGGAAAACCATATCGGACCCCGAAAACGGCGGCGACACCGGGGTGTCACTCCGCCGTTGCAAGCCCGTCATCAGGCCAGATCGTGGGGGATGAGGTGGGTGAGCGCGTCGTCGACGTCGACCCACAGGTGCTCGTTGCCCGGGAGGACCACGTCGTAGGTGCGGTCGAGGAAGTCGGCCAGCTCCTGGGCGGACGCCTCGAACATGGCGTGCCCGGACGGCGAGTTCAGCTCGATCAGCACGGACTCGGGGTCCTCGACGCTGGGGCGGATGCGGACGTCCCCGTCACCCGCGTCGGCCAGGAGGCCGTCCGCGAGGAGGTCGCGGGCGTACACCCACTCGACCCAGCCGGCGCGGCCGGTGCGGAAGGCGGCGACGACCGCGTACGGGTCGCGTGTGTCGTAGCGCAGCTCCACCTTGACCGGAACCGCGGGAGTCCGCGGCGCCAGCAGGTCGAAGACCGCCGTCGAGCGGAGCGTCACGTGATCGTTGCGCATCGTCCTACCCTTCGTCTCCCTTCCCGGCCCGGCCCGGCCGAGGGCGTCACCAGTGGGACGCATGAGGAGGCCCGATCCGTCGCGGGTGCGCCGCAGATCACCCGTTCAGGCTCATGAGCCCCCGTACTGCCGTCCGTGACCACCTCGCGGCACGCGTCTGACCGCGCGCCCCGCGAGGGCCCACGCGTCCATACTGCGCGGTTTAGTCGCCGGGCGATAGCACCGTCGCACGGGTGTCGAACGTGGTGTCGGGCGGCCCCCGGTCCGGACGACCCCGGCTAGCTCGGGGTTGTTCGTTCCGTACTCGCCGGTAAGCGGAGTGTGGTCGGCGAGGACCACCCGTTTGCAGGCGCCCGGAAGTCGTACGCTAAAGTTCCGGCAACACCGCGAGCGGGCGATTAGCTCAGCGGGAGAGCGCTTCGTTCACACCGAAGAGGTCACTGGTTCGATCCCAGTATCGCCCACATCAGCGCGACGCCGAAGGCCCTGGACTCACCCGTCCGGGGCCTTCGGCGTTTCTCGCGCCCGCAGGTCGGCTCGGCTTTCCCGTCGGACGGCGAACCGGAGTGAACGGTCCGTTCAGGCCGGCCGTATCTGTTCGGTAGAGCGGTTCGACCCCCGGTCGGGAGGGGGCGCCGGAACTGCGTCCGAAACCTGCCGCCGCGGCGGATTTCTGTCGAACCACGCCCCGCGGGAGGGCCCATGTGATCCTCGGCACGTGCCGGTGACCGGTCCGGCGGGGCACGTGCGACAAAAACCGGGGCGCGACCCGGTCCGGCGACGAACGTGACCGTCCGCTCACGGGCCGTCCGCGCGACGCCGTCCCGCCGCCCGCCGGGTCCACTGTGGACCACGGCGCGGGCGCAGTGTCCACAGTAGATTTCCCGGGGCCGCTCGGCCGTTCGGCGGCGCCTGGTCCACCCGGGTGCGGGTATCGCCCTTTTTGGCTACGGAACGTGATTTTTGTGGGGATACGCGCTATTACCCATCGTCATCATCTTGTTATCTTGCGGCCATTTTCTGGCGGGGAAGTGGCGCAGCATGTGGCTGGAAATCCTTGTAACGATGCTGAGAGAGTCGCCGATACCTTGCCGTGTGAAGCCTCTCCGGGCCACGCGCGAAAGCCGAGTCGTGATGACGCTCCGAAATCACTTCCGGTGACGCAGCGTGCCTGTGAGATCAACCGAATCCTTGTTCACGGGAGGTCAGATGGAAGAGTCGGTGCGGCCTTCGTACACGGTGAGCCAGCCACCGCCGCACATCGACCTCCAGGCCATCCCGCGTCCCGCCAAGAGGGGTGAGCAGCCGGGCGAGCCGGCCACGACGCCGTCCCCCAAGGCGTTGCCCGCGGCCTGGGAAGCGAGATACAGAGCCTGGGTCATCGGCAGCGACGTGTTCATCACGCTGCTGGTGATCGCGATCAGCGCGTTCGTCATCGATCGCGTTGCCCCGCACGACATGCACGCCTTCGGCACCATGCTCGCCGTCTTCGTCTCGCTGCCGGTCAGCCGGGCCTGGAGCCCGCGCGTGCTCGGCGAAGGCGCGGAGGAGTACCGCACGCTGGGCCGGGGCTTCCTCACCGCCGCCGTCCTGGTCGCCCTCGGCGGCCTGCTGTTCGGTGCGCTCGAGGTCCAGGTCTGGGTGTTCGTCGTCGTGCCCGCCATCGCGCTCGTCGCGTTCCCGCAGCGGTACCTGCTGCGCCAGGTGCTGCACCGCAAGCGCGCCAAGGGGCTCTGCCTGCTGCCGGTGATGGCCGCGGGCAGCCCGGAGACGGTCGCCGACCTGATCGCCCGCACCCGCTCGGAAGTGCACGTCGGCTGGCGCGTCGAGGCCGCCTGCACCTTCAGCGGCCACGGCGAAGAGCGCGACAGCGGCGAGATCGACGGCGTCCCGGTCGTCGGGCGGCTCGAGGAGCTGTCCCGCCACGTGCGCCGCGGCGGCTACCGGGTCGTGGCGATCACCGCCGACCAGTACTGGACGCCGAAGCGCCTGCAGCGGCTGGCCTGGGACATGGAGGGGACCGGCGCGGAGATGGTCGTGGCGCCGGTGCTGATGGAGGTCGCCGGCCCGCGGCTCAACGTCACCGGCGTGCTCGGCATGCCGCTGCTGCGGGTCACGGCGCCGATGTTCACCGGCGGGCGCCGGGTCGTGAAGGAGGTCGTCGACCGCTGCGGCTCGGCCTTCCTGCTGACGATGCTCTCGCCGCTGCTGCTGGTGATCGCGCTCGCGATCAAGCTGAACGACCGCGGCCCGGTGATCTACCGCCAGCGCCGCGTCGGCCGCGACGGCGCCGTCTTCACCATGCTCAAGTTCCGCACGATGGTCACCAACGCCGACGAGATCAAGCAGGCGCTGGCCGCGGACAACGAAGGCGCGGGGCCGCTGTTCAAGATGAAGCGCGATCCCCGGGTCACCCGCGTGGGTGGTTTCCTGCGGCGGTATTCGCTCGACGAGGTGCCCCAGCTGTTCAACGTCGTGTCCGGGAAGATGTCGCTCGTCGGCCCGCGCCCGCCGCTGCCGGAGGAGACGGCGCAGTACGCGCCCGACGCCCGCCGCCGCCTGCTGGTGAAGCCGGGGCTCACCGGGCTGTGGCAGGTGAGCGGCCGCAGCGACCTGACGTGGGCGGAGAGCATCCGGCTCGACCTGCGCTACGTCGAGGACTGGTCCCTGGCGCTCGACCTGGTGATCCTCTGGAAGACCTTCCGCGCGGTGATGGGCGGCCAGGGCGCCTACTGAGCCCACCGGACCCGCGCGCTCCGCCCACGGCCGCCGACCCCGCTGGAGGGGGTCGGCGGCCGTGTCTTCGGCTGTGATTCACACAACTGGTTGAACGCGAAATAGTTCAACGCTCAACCTGGTTGGACCGGGTACCGACCACCGGAAGGAACCCAGCCCGATGACCACCTTTGCCGAGCAGACCGAAGGCCTCCAGGTCCCCGCGGACGTCCAGAACCTCCTCTTCCGCGAGGCCCGCACGGCCAACAGTTTCAGCTCCGAGCCGGTGACCGAGGAGCAGGTCCGCGCGATCTACGACCTCGTCAAGTGGGCCCCGACGTCGATGAACACCCAGCCGCTGCGCGCGCTGGTGCTCCGGACCGCCGAGGCGAAGGCCCGCCTGCTGCCGCACCTGTCGCCGGGCAACCGGGACAAGACCGAAGCCGCTCCGCTGACCGTCGTGCTCGCCGCGGACGTCGACTTCCACGAGAACATCCCGCAGGTCTTCCCGCACGCCCCCCAGGTGAAGGACAACTTCTCCGACGAGCAGGGCCGCGTCGAGTTCTCCAAGCTGAACTCGCTGCTGCAGGTCGGCTACTTCATCATCGGCGTCCGCGCCGCCGGCCTGGCCGCCGGCCCGATGACCGGCTTCGACGCCCAGGGCGTCGACGACGAGTTCTTCGCGGACAAGAAGTGGCGCTCGCTGGTCGTGGTGAACGTCGGCAAGCCGGGCGAGAACCCGTGGTTCGACCGCCTGCCGCGCCTCGACTTCGACCAGGTCGTCGAGACCCTCTGACGCCGTTCGGACGGGCCGCTCCGGGAACCCGGGGCGGCCCGTCCGGCGTTCCCGGACGCGCGTGAGGCGCCCGCGAGCCGCCGACTAGCATCGACGGGGTCGTCTTTGTCACTCCAGCTTGAGGAGCAGATCGTGTCCCAGTCGCCCCCCGTTTCCCCCGTGGCCGCCTCCCGTGTGGTGGTACCGGCGGGCACTACGGCGGGCGCGGCGGTCCGCGAAGCCGGCCTGCCGACCAAGGGCGAGGACACGATCGTCGTGGTGCGCGACGCCGACGGGAAGCTGCGCGACCTCGCGTGGGCGCCCGAGGCCGACGCCGAAGTCGAGCCGGTCGCCGCGAACACCGAAGACGGGCGCAGCGTCATCCGCCATTCGGCGGCCCACGTGCTCGCCCAAGCCGTCCAGCAGCAATTCCCGGCGGCCAAGCTCGGCATCGGCCCGCCGGTGAAAGACGGCTTCTACTACGACTTCGCCGTGGACACTCCGTTCACCCCGGAGGACCTGCAGGCGCTCGAAAAGCGCATGAAGCAGATCGTGAAGGGGGCCCAGCAGTTCTCCCGGCGCGTTTTCGACTCCGTCGACGAGGCCAAGAAGGAGCTCGCGGACGAGCCGTTCAAGCTCGAACTGGTCGACCTCAAGTCCGAAGTGGACACCTCCGAGGTCATGGAGGTGGGCGAGGGCGAGCTCACCATCTACGACAATCTCGACCCGCGCACCAAGGAACGTGTCTGGAGTGACCTCTGCCGCGGGCCGCACGTGCCGACGACGAAGTTCATCCCCGCGTTCAAGCTGACCCGCGTCGCCGCGGCGTACTGGCGGGGGAGCGAGAAGAACCCGCAGCTGCAGCGGATCTACGGCACCGCGTGGGAGTCGGCCGAGGCGCAGGACGCCTACCTCGAGCGCATCGCCGAGGCCGAGCGCCGCGACCACCGCAAGCTCGGCGCCGAGCTCGACCTGTTCTCCTTCCCCGAGGAGATCGGCTCCGGCCTGCCGGTGTTCCACCCCAAGGGCGGCATCATCCGCCGCGAGCTGGAGAACTACTCGCGCCGCCGCCACGAAGAGGCCGGCTACGAGTTCGTGAACACCCCGCACATCAGCAAGGGCGAGCTGTTCCACACCTCCGGCCACCTGCCGTACTACGCGGACACGATGTTCCCGCCGGTGCAGTTCGACGAGGAGAACTACTACCTCAAGGCCATGAACTGCCCGATGCACAACCTGATCTTCCGCTCGCGCGGGCGGTCCTACCGCGAGCTGCCGCTGCGGCTGTTCGAGTTCGGCACGGTGTACCGCTACGAGAAGTCGGGCGTGGTGCACGGCCTCACCCGCGTGCGCGGGCTGACGATGGACGACTCGCACATCTACTGCACCAAGGAGCAGATGCCGGGTGAGCTCCGGTCGCTGCTGAAGTTCGTCCTCGACCTGCTGGCCGACTACGGCCTTTCCGACTTCTACCTCGAGCTGTCCACCCGCGGGGACTCCGACAAGTTCATCGGCGAGGACTGGGAGTGGGAGGAGGCCACCGAGACGCTGCGGCAGGCCGCCGTCGACTCCGGCCTCGAGCTGGTCCCGGACCCGGGCGGCGCGGCCTTCTACGGCCCCAAGATCTCGGTGCAGGCCAAGGACGCCATCGGCCGCACCTGGCAGATGTCGACCATCCAGCTGGACTTCAACCAGAACAAGCGGTTCGAGCTCGAGTACACCGCGCCGGACGGCTCGCGCCAGCGCCCGGTGATGATCCACCGCGCGCTCTTCGGCTCCATCGAGCGGTTCTTCGGCGTGCTGACCGAGCACTACGCGGGCGCGTTCCCGGCGTGGCTCGCGCCGGTGCAGGTGGTCGGCATCCCGATCACCGCCGACCAGGTCGAGCACCTGCAGGCCATCGAGAAGGCGTTGCGCGCCAAGGGCATCCGCGCCGAGGTCGACGCCAGCGACGACCGTATGCAGAAGAAGATCCGCACGCACACCACGCAGAAGGTGCCGTTCATGCTGCTGGCCGGTGCGAAGGACGTCGAGGCGGGCGCGGTGTCGTTCCGCTTCCGCGACGGCGGCCAGATCAACGGCGTGCCGGTCGACGCCGCCGTGGCCGCGATCGTCGAGTGGGTCGAGCGCCGCGAGAACGCTTCGCCCTCGGCCGAGGCGCTGGAGACGGTCGTTCGGTGAGTGACGGTCCGGAGCTCGTCGAGCAGCAGGGCGCCGGGGTCCAGGACGCGTTCCAGCGCCTCTGGACCCCGCACCGGATGGCCTACATCAAGGGTCAGGACAAGCCGGACGGCGATGAGGACACCGGCTGCCCGTTCTGCCGTATCCCTTCCCTGGACGACAAAACGGGGCTGATCGTCGCGCGCGGCGAGACGGTGTACGCGGTGCTGAACCTGTACCCGTACAACCCGGGCCACCTGATGGTGGTGCCGTACCGGCACGTCGCGGACTACACCGAGCTGACGGTCGAGGAGACCCGCGAGGTCGCGGAGTTCACGCAGCACGCGATGAAGGTGATCCGCGCGGTGTCGGGGGCGCACGGGTTCAACATCGGCCTGAACCAGGGCGTGATCGCCGGCGCGGGCATCGCGGCGCACCTGCACCAGCACCTGGTTCCGCGCTGGGGCGGGGACGCGAACTTCATGCCGGTGATCGGGCAGACGAAGGTGCTCCCGCAATTGCTGGGCGAAACGCGGGACCTGCTCGCCGACGCTTGGTGACCATTCGGAAACGCTCGGATGCCGTAACCGGTAAACGCTGATTGAGTGTTCAACCGAGGGTATGATGGGGGTATGTCCGAAACCCGATGGCTCAGCGACGACGAACAGCGCGTCTGGCGTGAGTTCAACGCGGCCACCCGCATGCTCAGCGCGCACCTCGAGGGCCAGCTGCAGCACGACTCGGGCATGCCGCACACCTACTACGAAGTCCTCGTTTCGCTTTCCGAAGCACCCGGCCGCCGGTTGCGGATGAGTGAGCTCGCCGACGCGCGGCAGGCGTCGCGCAGCCGGCTCTCGCACGCCGTCGCGCGGCTGGAAGCCAATGGCTGGGTGCGCCGGGAGGCCTGCCCGACCGACAAGCGCGGGGCCTGGGCCGTGCTCACGCCGGAGGGTTTCGCCGCGCTCGAAGCGGCTGCCCCGGGGCACGTCGAGGCCGTCCGCGAGAGCCTCTTCGACCCGCTGACGCCGGAACAGGTCGTCGCGCTCGGGGAAATCAGCGCCGCGATCCGGCAGCGCCTTTCGCCGAAGTGCGCGGCCGCGCAGGCGGCCGAAGAGGAGCGGGAGCACGAGAGCCAGCTCTCGAAATCGGGCTGAGGCGGGGCGGCGCGTCGGTGCCGCCGCGGCGGGTGGATAGGCTGCATTCGCCCACCCGACCCTCGTAGCCAGGTGCCTCTGACGAAACGATGCTCAACATCTTCGCGCGTGCCTCCGTTTCCCGCGTCACCGATCCGATCGGCCAGGCGCTGGTCCGCGTCGGGCTGACCCCGAACGTGATGACCGTGCTCGGCACCGCCGGCGCCGTCATTTGCGCCCTGGCCTTCTTCCCGAACGGCTACCTGCTCTGGGGCACCTTCACGGTGTGGGGCTTCGCCATGCTCGACCTCCTCGACGGCGCCATGGCCCGCGCCCGCGGCTACGGCACCCCGTTCGGCGCGGTGCTCGACGCGACGTGCGACAGGCTGGTCGACGGCGCGCTGTTCGCCGCCATCGCCTGGTGGTGCTTCGTCGTCGACGACAACCACCCGGCCGCCGCCGCCGCGCTGCTGTGCCTGGTGCTCGCCCAGGTCATCTCCTACGTCAAGGCCCGCGCGGACGCGTCCGGCCTGCCGGTGGACGGCGGGCTCGTCGAGCGCGCCGAGCGGCTGATCATCGCGCTGGTCGGCACCGGCCTGCACGGCTTCGGCATCCCGTACACCGTGGACGTCACGCTCTGGCTGCTGGCCGTGCTGTCGGTCATCACGCTGCTGCAGCGGTTCGCGGCCGTGGCCAAAGCGGCGCGCGAGGCGGCCACCGGGGAGCAGCCGGCATGACCAAGCTGACCGAGCGGCTGAGCGCTTTCGGCTACGCGGCGGGCTGGCGGCTGGCCGGCTGGCTGCCCGCCGGGTTCGGCGGCACGGTCTTCTCGCTCGGTGCCGACCTCGCCGTCCGCCGCGACGGCGGGGGAGTGCGGCAGCTGCGCGCCAACCTCGCCCGCGTCGTCCCGCAGGCCGACCCGGTCGAGATGGACGAGCTCACCCGGCGCGCGATGCGCTCGTACGCCCGGTACTGGCACGAGACGTTCCGGCTGCCGTCGATGGACCAGAAGGAGGTCAGCGACAAGGTCGCCGCCTCCATCACCGGCGTCGAGAACCTGGACGCGGCGCTCGCCGAGGGCAACGGCGCGGTGATGGCGCTGCCGCACAGCGGCAACTGGGACATCGCCGGCGTCTGGCTGGCCGACTACCTCGGCGGGTTCACCACCGTCGCCGAACGCCTCAAGCCCGAATCGCTGTACCGCCGGTTCGTCGAGTACCGCGAGTCGCTCGGCTTCGAGATCGTGCCGCTGACCGGCGACAGCTCCGCGATGCGCGTGCTGCTCAAGCGGCTGCGCGAGAACAAGGCCGTCTGCCTGGTCGGCGACCGCGACCTGACCACCAGCGGCATCCCGGTGAAGTTCTTCGGCGAACAGGCCCGCTTCCCCGGCGGCCCGGCGCGCCTGGCCGCCACGACCGGCGCGGCGCTGATCCCGGCCGGCTGCTGGTTCACCGAGGACGGCTGGCAGATCCGGCTGCACCCGCGCATCCGCGTCACCGCGCGCGCCGAGGTCCCGGCCGCCACCCAGGCACTGGCCGACATCTTCGCCGGCGACATCGCCGCGCACCCCGCCGACTGGCACATGCTCCAGAAGTTCTGGCCCGCCGACCTCGAGGCCGGCGAGCGGGTCAGCCTCGAAGAAGCGAGCTGAGCTGTGGCCGCGCGCCCGCTGCGGGTCGGGATCGTCTGCCCCTACTCGTTCGACGTGCCCGGCGGGGTCCAGGGCCACGTGATCGACCTGACGAAGGCCCTGCTCTCGCGCGGGCACCAGGTCTCCGTGCTCGCGCCCGCCGACGACGACGCGGATCTGCCGGACTTCGTGCACCCGGCGGGCAAGGCGCTCGGCATCCCGTACAACGGCTCGGTCGCGCGGCTGCAGTTCGGCCCGGTGTCCTACGCCCGGGTGCGCCGCTGGATCCGCGACGGCGACTTCGACGTCCTGCACCTGCACGAACCGGCCGCGCCGAGCCTTTCGCTGCTCGCGCTGCTGATCGCCGACGGCCCGATCGTGGCGACGTTCCACACCGCGACCACGCGCTCGCGCACGCTGTCGGCGTTCCAGCCGGTGCTGCGGCCGCTGCTGGAGAAGATCACCGCGCGGATCGCGGTGTCCGCGCTCGCCCGCCGGGTCCAGGTCGAGCACGCGGGCGGCGACGCCGTGGAGATCCCCAACGGCGTCGACGTCGAGTTCTTCTCCTCGGCGGCGCCGCTGCCGGGTTACCCGCGGGCCGGCGGGACGGTCGGGTTCGTCGGCCGCTTCGGCGAGCCGCGCAAGGGGATGGGCGTGCTGCTGGAGGCGCTGCGGCGGATCCTCCCCGAGTTCGAAGACCTGCGGCTGGTCGTCGTCGGCCGCGGGGACGCCGCCCAGCTGCGCCGCGACGCCGGCCCGGAGCTGGCACCGCACCTCGAACTGCTCGGCCAGGCGGACGACGCCGTCAAGGCGCAGGCCCTGCGCAGCGTCGACGTCTACTGCGCGCCCAACACCGGCGGCGAGAGCTTCGGGATGATCCTGACCGAGGCGATGGCGGCGGGCACGGCGGTGCTGGCCAGCGACCTCGACTCGTTCCGGCGGGTGCTCGACGACGGCCACGCCGGGATGCTCGCCACGACCGGCGACCCCGAGGCGCTCGCGGACGGGCTGCGCGAGCTGCTCGGCGACCCGGCGCGTCGGGCGTCCCTGGCCGCGGCGGCGGGGGAGCACGTGACGATGTTCGACTGGGCGGTGGTGGCCACCCAGGTGCTGCGGGTCTACGAGACGGCGATCGCCGCCGACCCGCGGCGCGTGGCGGCGCCGGAGGGGGAGCTCGCCCGGTGAGCGTGCTCGAGTGGCTGCTGCCGCTGCTGGCGCTGGTCGTCGTGGCCGGTGGCCTCTTCCTGGTGGCGACGGCGAACCGCCTCGACCGGCTGCACGTCCGCACGGACGCGGGCTGGGCCGCCCTCGACGCGGCCCTGGCCCGGCGGGCGGTGGTGGCACGCGCGGTCGCGGCCCTGGTCGGCGACCCGGTGCTGCGGACGTCGGCCGAGCGCGCCGAAGCGGCCCCGCGCGCCGACCGCGAGGCCGACGAGAACGAGCTGACCCTGCACCTGAGCCGCGTCGACCGGGCCGCGCTGCCGGCCGAGCTGGCCGAGGAGCTCACCGACGCCGAGCACCGGGTGGTGATCGCCCGCCGCGTCCACAACGACGCCGTCCGCGACACGCTGAGGCTGCGACGGCGGCGCAAGGTCCGGTACTTCAAGCTGGCGGGCACGGCGCCGCTGCCGGAGTACTTCGAGTTCGCCGAGCCGGAGGTCTGACGTGTGGTGGGTGGTCGTCGAAGAACAGCGCGGCGCCGGTGACGCGCGCGCCTGGAACGTCACCAAGACGAAGCCGGCGGGCGGGGACCGCGAGCACGCCGACCAGGTCGCGCGACGGCTCGCGTTCGAGCACGAGCCGGTGCACCCGTCGAGCGTGAAGGAGCGCAAGGTGCTGCGGGTCGGCGACGGGTACCTGGTGATCGCGACCGGCCGCACGGCGACGTTCCACTTCCGCGTGACGCTCGGCGAGACCGTGGCGGCACCGGCGTGAGCTGGTGGGTGGTCGTCGAGGAGCAGCGCGGCGCCGGTGAGGGCCGGAACTGGTCGCTGTCCGAGACCTTCCCCTACGACGACCGGGCCACGGCCGAAGCCGAAGCCGAGCGGCTCGCCCGGGAGTACCAGCCGGCCTACCCCTGGTCGCCGAAGGCGCGGAAAGTCCTGCGCGGTCCCGGCGGGTACCTGGTGATCGTCGAAGGCCGGACGTCGACCTTCCACTTCCGCCTGAGCGTGCTCGAAGAGATCTGAAACCACCCCGGGCCCCGCCGCGTCGGACCGGCATGAGTACGTGGTGGGTGGTCATCGAAGAGCAGGGCGGCGCGGGCGACGGCCGGGGCTGGGGTGTCGCCGACGCGGCGGGCTACCCCGACCGCGACACCGCGCTCGGCGAGGCGTACCTGCTGGCCAAGCAGCACCGGCCGCCGCGGCCGTCGTCGCCGCAGAAGCGGGTCGTCCTGCGCGTGACCGACGGGTACCTGGTGCTGGTCAAAGGCAAGACCGACGTGTGGCAGTTCCGCGTGACGGTGGGCGAACAAGGCGGCGGCTGACAGACTGGCCGCATGAGTGAGACCTGCGACGTCGCCCACGGCACCGCGGCGGCGGACCCGGACGTGCGGACCTTGGTGGCGGTGTTCGCGTCGCCGGTTTCGCGGCACCTGCTGACGTTCGCGCGCGAGCTCGGCTACCACGTCGCGCTGTACGAGCCCGACGCCGCGCGGGTGACCGACGGGCCCGAGGGCGTCGAGGCCGCCACGACGCTGCCCCCGCTGGACGGCTCGGCGGACGTCGTCGTGACCGACCACCACCGGCCCGAGCTCGGCGAGGTGCTGAAGTCCGCGCTCGACCAGAAGCCCCGGTGGATAGGCGTGCTCGGCAACCCCCGTCATCCGGGCCCGCACGAGGCCGCGTTGCGCGGGCTCGGCGTCGCGGAGTCCGACATCGCCCGCGTGCACCGGCCGGTGGGGCTGAACATCGGCTCGCGCACCCCGCCGGAGATCGCCATCGCGACCCTCGCCGGCCTGCTCGCCGACCGCAACGGCCGTCCCGGCGGCTTCGCCTTCTGACGCCGGTCGTGAGTGTTTAGGACGGTTCTAACCGTCCTAAACACTCACGAGCTCGGGTCAGTGGACCGCCATCCCTTCCGGCATCGGCTCGAAACGGGCGTGGCGGCGGGTGAACGTCGCCGTGCCCGACGTCATCGAGCGCAGGTCGATCAGGTACCGGACGAGCTCCGTCGCCGGCACCTCCGCGCGGATCACCGTGCGGCCGCCGTCGTCGGCCTCGGTGCCCAGCACCCGGCCGCGCCGGGACGACAGGTCGCCCAGCACCGTGCCGAGGTGCTCGTCCGGGAGCCGGATCGCCACCTCCTCCAGCGGCTCGAGCATCGTGATGTGCCCGTTCGCCGCCGCCTCCCGCAGGGCCAGCGCGCCGGCCGTCTGGAACGCCGCGTCCGAGGAGTCGACGCTGTGCGCCTTGCCGTCGACCAGCGTCACCTTGACGTCGACCACCGGGTGCCCGTCGGCCAGCCCGCGCTGCAGCTGGGCCCGCACCCCCTTCTCCACGCTCGGGATGAACTGGTGCGGCACCGAGCCGCCGACGACCTTGTCGACGAACTGGACCCCGCCGCCGCGCGGGAGCGGCTCGACTTCGATGTCGCAGACGGCGAACTGGCCGTGCCCGCCGGACTGCTTGACGTGCCGCCCGTGTCCCTTGGCCGGCTTGGCGAACGTCGAACGCAGGCTGATCTTCACCGGTTCGGTGTCGACGTCCGCGCCGCCCGCCCGCAGCCGCGACAGCACGACGTCGGCGTGGGCCTCGCCCATGCACCACAGCACCAGCTGCGCGGTCTCGGCGTTGCGGTCCAGCCGCAGCGTCGGGTCGCCGGCGACCAGCCGGGAGAGGTTGCGGGCGAGGGTGTCCTCGTCGCTGCGGGTCTTCGCGACCACCGCCACCGGCAGCAGCGGCTCCGGCATCGCCCACGGCTCCATCAGCAGCGGGTCGTCGGGGGAGGAGACGGTGTCGCCGGTTTCGGCCGAGCCGACCTTCGTCAGCGCGCACAGGTCGCCCGCGACGCAGTAGGGCACTTCCCGCAGGTTCGCGCCGAGCGGGGAGTAGAGGTGCGCGACGCGCTCGTCGGCGTCGTGGTCCTCGTGGCCGCGCTCGGCGAGGCCGTGCCCGGACACGTGCACCGGCCGCTCGGGGCGCAGCGTCCCGGAGAACACCCGGACCAGCGACACCCGGCCGACGTAGGAGTCGACGGCCGTCCGGACGACCTCCGCGGCGAGGGGGCCCGCGGGGTCGGCGGTGATGGCGGCGTGCGTCCCGCCGTCGGGCGTGGTGACGTCGGGCGGCCGGTGCTCCAGCGGCGAGGGGAACGCGCGGACGATCCCGTCGAGCACCTCGGTCAGGCCGATCCCGCTGGTCGAGCACACCGGGATGACGGGGTGGAACGACCCGCGCGCGACAGCGGTTTCGAGGTCGGCGATGAGGGTTTCTTCGGCGATCTCCTCCCCGGCGAGGTAGCGGTCCATCAGGGACTCGTCCTCGCTCTCGGCGATGATCCCTTCGATCAGCTCGTTGCGGGCCTCGCCCAGCCGTTCGAGCTCGGCCGGATCCGGCTCGCCGATCTTCGGCGGGGACCCGGCGGAGTAGTCGAAGTACCGCTGGGTGATCAGCCCGACCAGGCCGTCGCCGGCGGGCAGGTACAGCGGCAGCACGCCGGCGCCGAACGCGGCCTGGCAGGCGGCGATCTCGGCCATCGCGTCGGCCCGGTGGTGGTCGAGCCGGGAGACGACGACCGCGCGCGGCATCCCGACCGCGGCGCACTCCTCCCACACCGCGACCGTCGCCGCGTCGACGCCCTCGGCGGCGCAGACGACGAACAGCGCCGCGTCCGCCGCGCGCAGCCCGGCCCGCAGCTCCCCGACGAAGTCCGCGTACCCCGGCGTGTCGATCAGGTTGATCTTGTGGCCCTGGTGCAGCACCGGTGCGACGGAGAGGCCGACCGAGCGCTGCTGGCGGACCGCCGCGGGGTCGTGGTCGCACACCGTGGTCCCGTCGACGACCGAGCCCGCGCGGGGCACCGTGCCGGAGGCGGCGAGGAGGGCCTCGGTGAGGGTGGTCTTCCCCGAACCGGACGGGCCTACGAGCACGACGTTGCGCACCTTCGCGGGGTCGTCCACAGCGACGGCGGCCCCGGTGTCGGCGTTCTTGGCTTGTTTGTCTGCCATGACGACTCCTCGGCGAACGGCTGGTGTACGGGATGTGTCCTCGATCACACACCCGCTACCCTGGTCACGGCAAGGCAGGGCCCCGGGGACCAGCCGAATGCCCAGGGGACACGGGGCGGGGGGAGTGACGTGGACAGGCGGGCTTTCTTGCGGATTTCCGGAGCGGTGCCGGTGGCGGGCCTGGCGGGGTGGCCGCCGCCGGACGACTGGGAGCGGCTGCGGAAACGGCTCTCGGGGCCGTTGTTCCGCCCGTCGGACCCCGGCTACCCGGAGGCCAAGCAGGGTTTCTTCACGATGTACGACGACCGGGTGCCGGCGGCGGTCGTGGGCGCCGCGCGCGTCGAAGACGTCCAGGCGGCCCTCGGGTTCGCGGCGCGGCACGGGCTGCCGGTCGCCGCTCGCAGCGGCGGGCACAGCTACCCCGGCTATTCCACAGTGGACGGCGGGATCGTCGTGGACCTGAGCCGGTTTTCGGGCGTCGAGGTGCGCCCGGACGGCCGCGCGGAGATCGGCGCCGGCGCCCGGCTCGGGCCGATCGCGACGGCGCTCGCCGCGGCCGGGCGGGTGCTCCCGGCGGGCAGCTGCGACACGGTGGGCATCGCCGGGCTCGCCCTCGGCGGCGGTGTCGGCCTGCTCGACCGGAAGTACGGGCTGACGTGCGACCACCTGGAGGCCGCGCGGATCGTCACCGCCGACGGGCGGGTGCGCACGGTGTCGCGGTCGGTGGAGCCGGACCTGTTCTGGGCGCTGCGGGGCGGGGGCGGCGGCAACTTCGGCATCGTCACCGGATTCACGTTCCGGACCGTGCCGCTGCTCGACGTCGTCACCTTCGCGCTGAAATTCCCGTCCGGCACCCAGGCCGCGTTGTTCGCCGCGTGGCAGGAGTGGCTGCCCGCGATGCCGGACGAGCTGTGGTGCGGGGTGAACATCGACGCGGTCACCGCGAACGCCGGCGGTACATTTCTCGGCACCGAAGCCCGGCTGAAGGAGCTGCTCGACGACCTCGTCCGCCGCGTCGGCACACCACCGGCCGAGCGCGGCACGCGGGTGCTCGACCACCTGAGCGCGATGCGGTCGTTCGACGAGCCGGAGTCCCGGCCCGGGGCGGCCGCGGCGCGGGCGGCGTACGTCGGGACGTCGCGGATGCTGCTGCGGCCCGCTCCCGACCCGGCCGCGGTCGTCGAGGTGCTGGTGCGCGATCCGGGCGTGGGCACGCTCATCGACTCCGCCGGCGGCGCGATCGCCCGCGTCGGCGCCCGGGACACGGCGTTCCCGCACCGCGCCGCGCTGGCCAGCTTCCAGTTCCTGCACGGCGCGGCCCCGGGCGACGGCGGCGAGGCCGGGGCGCGGCGCGCGCTCGCCGCGGTGCGCGACGGGCTCGGCCCGGAATTCGGCACCACCGGGTACGTCAACTACCTCGACCCGGAGCTGCCGGACTGGGCCGAGGCGTACTACGGGGTGAACCTGCCGAGGCTGCGCGAGGTCGCCCGGAAGTATGACCCGCGAGGAATTTTCGCTTTCCCGCAAGGACTTTCGGAGCCCCGGTCGACCGTCCACATCGGAGCGACTTAAGCTGCTCGGAATCTCGCAGAGAGGCAGCGCGTGCTCGACCTGGCATTCTCCACAGAGGACTTGGCGCACACCCGGTTCGCGTTCTCCCCGGCGTGGGAGATCGTCGCGAGCGTCCGCGTCCTCAACCAGCCGGGGGCGCACGCGCTGCACCTGCCGTGGGTCAAGCGCGCCACCGCGGCGCTCGACGAGGCAGGCCTGGACATCGGGCTGCTGCGCGACCTCGTCCCGCTGCGGCACCTGCCCGGGTTCCTGGCCGGCACGCCGTCGACGCCCCTGCCCGAGCTGGCCGACGAGCTCGCGGACCTGCGTGACGTCCCCGCCCGCCTGGTCCGGCGCGAGCTCGACGCGATGGCCGGGCCGCGGTCGACGGCGCTGAACCGCTTCCACCGCGATCCCGAAGCCGGCCTCGAGCGGCTCGCGACGCTCATGGAGCGGTACTGGGACCTCGTGCTGGCGCCCGACTGGCCGCGGATCCGGGCGCTGCTCGAGGCCGACGTGCTGCACCGGTCGCGGCTGCTCGCCCAGGGCGGGGCCGCCGAGCTGTTCAACGACCTCACGCCGCTGGTCCGGTGGGAGGGCGGCACGCTCACGGTGGCGCACCGGCACCTGCACGCCGCCGTGCCGCTCGACGGGCGTGGTCTGGTGCTCGTGCCGTCGGCGTTCGTCTGGCCGCGGGTGTTCTCCAAGACCGACCCGCGGTGGCAGCCGGTGCTGCGCTACCCGCCGCGCGGGATCGCGACGCTGTGGGAGACCGGCACGGCCACCGCGCCTGCCGCGCTGGCCGGCGTCGTGGGCCGCGGCCGCGCGATGCTGCTGACCGAGCTCGCCGCGCCGGCGTCCACCGCGGAACTGGCCCGCCGGACCGGGCTGACCGCCGGGGCGGTGTCGCAGCACCTCGGCGTCCTGAAGGCCGCGGGCCTGGTCAGCGGGCACCGTGCCGGACGTCACGTGCTCTACGCACGCACGCGGGCCGCGGAAGTCCTGGTCGGCGGCGTGCCGGAAGTGGACTGCTGAGATAGCCGCGCACTGGCCTGCTTGAAGGGTCCACCGCCGACCTACGCTCGGAGTGGTCACCCCCCGTTCTCTTTCTGGAAAGGCCCCGTCGTGTCCGAGCAGCAGACCACCCCCAGTGGCACCGTCCAGTCCTTCACCGGCACCGCCAAGGTGAAGCGCGGCATGGCCGAGATGCTCAAGGGCGGCGTGATCATGGACGTGGTCACCGCCGACCAGGCCAAGATCGCCGAAGACGCCGGCGCGGTCGCGGTGATGGCGCTCGAGCGCGTGCCCGCCGACATCCGCGCCCAGGGCGGCGTCGCCCGGATGAGCGACCCCGACCTGATCGACGGCATCATCGAAGCCGTCTCGATCCCGGTGATGGCGAAGGCCCGCATCGGCCACTTCGTCGAGGCGCAGGTCCTGCAGTCCCTCGGCGTCGACTACATCGACGAGTCCGAGGTCCTCACCCCGGCCGACTACGCCAACCACATCGACAAGTGGGCCTTCACGGTCCCCTTCGTCTGCGGCGCGACCAACCTCGGCGAGGCCCTGCGCCGCATCACCGAGGGCGCGGCGATGATCCGCTCCAAGGGCGAGGCCGGCACCGGCGACGTCTCCAACGCCACCACGCACATGCGCCAGATCCGCGGCGAGATCCGCAAGCTGACGTCGCTGCCCGAGGACGAGCTGTTCGTGGCGGCCAAGGAGCTGCAGGCGCCCTACGAGCTGGTCCGCGAGGTGGCCCAGGCGGGCAAGCTCCCGGTGGTCCTCTTCACGGCGGGCGGCATCGCCACCCCGGCCGACGCGGCGATGATGATGCAGCTGGGCGCGGAGGGCGTGTTCGTCGGCTCGGGCATCTTCAAGTCCGGCAACCCGGCCCAGCGCGCGGAGGCGATCGTGAAGGCGACGACGTTCTACGACGACCCGGACGTGCTGGCGAAGGTTTCGCGCGGCCTGGGCGAGGCGATGGTGGGCATCAACGTGGAGGAACTCCCGGAGCCGCACCGCCTCGCCGACCGCGGCTGGTGACCAGCGGCGAGCCGCCCCGTGGCCGATCGGCTGCGGGGCTGCTCGCTGTTCGGCTATGAGGTCTCGACGACTCGCCAGCGGAAGGTGACGTGTGGCGCGACGTAAGTGCCTCGGGTCTGCTCCCGTTGCACGTCCAAGATCTCGACCACGGCGAGGCGGCCGTGCTCGTTCAGGAGGACCACGACCTTTCCGATGTGGGCGACGACCGTGCGTCCCGGCGTGAGGTGCTGCTCCAGGTCCGAGTCCGGAAATTCCGTGGATCTGACCACGCCCACGGCCATGACCGGATCGCTGTACACATAGATCGAGTCGGCTCCGCATTCGCTGACTTTGAAGGCGAATTCAGCTGCGCTCAGACCCCAGCGGAACACCTTGTCGGGCGCGTCGGCGACCTTGAAGCAGGTCTGTCCCGTCAGCGCTGGGCTCCGGTACTGCGAGGGCTCACCCTTCCGCGCCTGCCTCTCGAGGCGCGCTGCACGCTCGCGCAAGGTGGCGATCGGCGTCTGGCTGTCGCGGTTCGCCGGCAGTCCCTCGATCCAGCGCCAGAGGTCCTCGATCTGCTCGGAGCCGGGGAAGTCATCGATCTTCGATTCATCGCGGTCGAACGGGAACCCCCTCGGCTCCCGGTGGGCGAGCCAAGCGGGGAGCCGGCGCCCGAGGTTGCCCTTGAACAGCACGGAGAGCCAGGTCGGCGGACGGTCTTCGTAGACCTCGGAGATCCAGCGATTCTCCACGCCGACGCCGGAATCCGGCAGTTTGTCAGCCCGCTCCACGTAGTTGTCGTCGACGATCAGGAGCACGTGCTCGGCCTCGGTGACGCGCCGCATGAAGCCGGTCAGGCTGTCGCCGTAGTCGTCGTCGGCGTCGATCAAGACGTCGAACCCGATCGCCTTCAAATGGGCGGCGAGCAGGCGAACCCACTCCCGGTGCGGTGCCGAGGTCCGCGCGTAAGAAATGAACAGATCGGTGCCCGATCGACTTGCCGGGTGCGGCTGGTGACTCACACGTACTCCGAAATCTCCACCCCGTAAGTACCGGGCTCCAAGGCTTCGAAGATGTGCGGCACATCCCCCGGATAGGAGATGTAGTCCCCGGGCAGCAGCTCCTCCGGCTCGTCCAGCACGCCCACGCGCGCCCGGCCCGCGCAGAGCACGATGTGCTCGACCACCCCGGTCATGTGCGGGTCGGACCGCCGGGGCGTGCCCGGCTCGCCGCGTACCACGTAGATGTCCCGGCGGGCGCCCGTCGGGCACGCCGACAGCAGCGTGCACGCGTAATCGGCGTGTTCGGCGAACACCGTCGGGCCCTTGCCCGCGCGGACCACGCGCACCTTCGGCCGCTCCGGCTCCACCAGGCGGGAGAACGGTACGTCGAGGGCGACGCCGAGGGCCCACAGCGTCTCGACGCTGGGGTTGCCGGTGCCGGACTCGAGCTGGGACAGCGTCGACTTGGCCAGGCCGGCGCGCTTCGCGACCTCGGTCAGGGACAAGCCGGCTCGGGTGCGCTCGCGGCGCAGGGAGGCCGCGATGATGTCGAGGGGTGCGCCCGTGGGTGGTGGTGCCATACCGTTCGCTCCATCGGTCTGTCTGTTCATCTTGACGAACACCGGCCCGAGTGTTCACTATAGAACACATGCGTTCGATATGGCGAACACTCGATCGGGGCGTCACCCGGGACATCGGCCTGGTCTGCGTCGCCGATTGTCTCGTGGGCGTTTCCTACGGTGCCATCGCGGTGAGCTCCGGCTTCCCGCTGTGGCTGCCAATGCTGATGTCGCTGCTGGTGTTCGCCGGCGCGTCGCAGTTCATGTTCATCGGGATCGTGGCGGCGGGCGGCAACCCGTTCGCCGCCGTGCTGGCCGGGCTGCTGGCCAACGCGCGGCACCTGCCGTTCGGGTTCGCGATCGGCGACGTCCTGGGCCGGCGGTGGGCCGGCCGGCTCGTGGGCAGCCACCTGATGATCGACGAATCGGTCGCGTTCGCGCTTTCCCAGCGCGAGGCGCACCAGCGCCGCGCGGCGTACTGGGTCTGCGGGATCGGCCTGTTCGCCTGCTGGAACGCCGGTGTCGTCGCAGGCGCGTTCGCGGGCACGGCGATCAGCGACACCGACGTCTTCGGCCTGGACGCGGCGTTCCCGGCGGTGCTCCTCGCCCTCGTCCTGCCGGCCCTGCGCGACCGGGCGGCGCGGCTGCCCGTGCTGGCAGGGGTGGTGGTCGCGCTGGCCGCGACGCCGTTCCTGCCCGCGGGGCTGCCGGTGCTGCTGGCGCTGGCCGGGGTCGTCGTCGGCGTCGCGGCCAAGGAGCCCGAGCTGCAGGAGGCCCGCTGATGGACGGCGTGGACCTGCTGATCGGCACGGCGGTGCTGGCGCTGGGGACGTTCGCGTTCCGCTTCGCCGGGCCGGTGCTGCGCAGCCGGGTGAAACTGTCGCCGCGTGCGGAGCGGCTGATGGCGCTGGCGGCGGTGGTGCTGCTGGCGGCGCTGGTCGCGGTCAGCGCGCTGACCGAGGGCCACGGTTTCGCGGGCTTCGCCCGGCCGGCCGGCGTGCTGGTGGCGGGGGTGCTGGCGTGGCGGAAGGCGCCGTTCGTGCTGGTGGTCGTGGCGGCCGCGGCGACGGCGGCCCTGCTCCGCCTGGCCGGCGTGCCCTGACCGCTCGGCCTCAAGCGCCCCAATGTGGCGTTCGGTGCGTTGGACGCACCGAACGCCACATTGGGTGCGCTGGACGCAACCAACGCCACATTGGGGCGCTCCGGGAGCCGGGCTGACCTGCCGCGTCGCTCCGCGGCTACAGCGTCTAGGCTGGTGGGAAGGTCTTTCGGGAGGTCGGGTGTCGTCGGAACCGGTGGTCGGTGTGCTCGCCATGCAGGGTGCCGTGCGCGAGCACGTCGCCATGCTGGCCGAAGCGGGGGCGCGGGCCGTGCCCGTGCGCCGGGCCGCCGAGCTGTCCGAAGTGGACGGTCTGGTGCTGCCCGGTGGCGAGTCGACCACGATGTCGAAGCTGCTCGAGACGTTCGAGCTGCTGGAACCGCTCAAAGCGCGCATCGCCGAAGGCATGCCCGCCTTCGGCTCGTGCGCCGGGATGATCCTGCTCGCGCGCCAGACCCTCGACGGGCGGCCCGACCAGCAGCAGCTCGGCGGGCTCGACGTCGTCGTCCGGCGCAACGCCTTCGGCAGGCAGGTCGACTCCTTCGAGGCCGACCTGGACTTCGCCGGCATCGACGACGACGTGCACGCCGTTTTCATCCGGGCACCGTGGGTCGAGAAGGCCGGGGACGGCGTCGAAGTGCTGGCCACGGTCAGCGGCGTGCCCGGGGTGGACGACGAGACCGCTAGGATCGTCGCGGTCCGGCAGGGGGCGGTGCTGGCGACCGCGTTCCACCCGGAGCTGACGCCCGACGTGCGGGTGCACCGGCTGTTCGTCGACCTCGTGCGGAAGGCAGCCTGAGACGCGGTGCCCGGCCGGGGTACGGAACAGATGGAGGAGAGATGAGCGGCCACTCCAAGTGGGCCACCACGAAGCACAAGAAGGCCAACCTCGACGCGAAGCGCGGCAAGCTCTTCGCGCGGTTGATCAAGAACATCGAGGTGGCCGCCCGCACGGGCACCGGTGGTGGCGACCCGGATGGCAACCCCACGCTCTACGACGCCATCCAGAAGGCGAAGAAGAACTCGGTCCCGCAGGACAACATCGAGCGCGCCCGCAAGCGCGGCGCCGGTGAAGAGGCGGGCGGCGCCGACTGGCAGAACATCACGTACGAGGGCTACGGCCCCAACGGCGTGGCGGTGCTGATCGAGTGCCTCACCGACAACAAGAACCGCGCCGCGATGGAGGTCCGGACCGCGCTCACGCGCAACAACGGCTCCCTCGCCGACCCGGGTTCGGTCGCCTACATGTTCACCCGCAAGGGTGTCGTGATCATGCCGAAGGGCGACGCGTCCGAGGACGACGTCCTGATGGCGGTCCTCGACGCCGGTGCCGAAGAGGTCAACGACCTCGACGACAGCTTCGAGATCGTCTCCGAAGGCGGCGACCTGGTCCCGGTGCGCAAGGCGCTGCAGGAAGCCGGGTTCGAGTACGAGTCGGCGGAACTGACGTTCCTCCCGTCGGTCAGCGTCCCCCTGGACGCCGACGGCGCGAAGAAGGTCTTCAAGCTGATCGACGCCCTCGAAGACTGCGACGACGTCCAGAACGTCTACGCGAACTTCGACGTCTCGGACGAGGTCCTCGCCGAAGTCGGCTGAGTTTTCCCCAGCACCGCAACGCGTTCGGGCCCGGGCCGGAAAGTTTCCGGCCCGGGCCCTGTGTTCTCCCCGGATCGTCAGGCAGAATGTGCGCCGTGACCTCGACGACCCCCGCCGCCTCCGCCGATCTCGCCGCCGAACTGACACCCGACGAACAGCGTCTCGTCGCGTGGATCGAGGAACAGGCGAAGGAACGCGGGAACGCCGTCGTCACGGTCGCCGGGGACGACGAGGGTGCCGGCTACTGCTTCACCGCCTGCGCGTGGGCGCTGCACAACGTGCCCGAGGCCGTCGTCGTCGGGCTCCCGGACCACATGGGCGCGGTCCTGCTCGACGCCTACGTCGACCGCGCGGCCAACGGCGAGATCTTCGAGGTCGGCAAGCGCTACGACGACTTCTTCGACGGCGTCCCGGTCGTGCTCGAGCGGGTCAACAAGGGCCACTACCCGGAGTACTTCGGCACCGCCTTCCTCATCTACCCGGACGGCGACTTCCCGGCGCTGCAGCTGATCGTCGCGACGCCGGAGGGCAAGTTCCCCTGGCACCCGGACGCGCCCGAGGGCTTCGCCACGTGGCAGCCGGTGCTGACCGAGAGCGGCGACCCCGAAAGCTGGACCCCCGGCGTCGACGGCCCCTAGAACTTCCGCAGGTCGTCCGCCGCTTCCGGGTACTGCCGGGCCAGCTCCGCGGCGGCCGCGAACTCGACGCAGTCGTCGGTGTAGGGCGGCACGACGACCGTCCCCAGCAAGCTCCACTCGCCGGTCGTCACCGTCGCCTGCCACGTCCCGGCGGGCACGACCACCTGCGGGCGCTCCCCGGCGGCGACGTCGGTGCCCAGCACCGGTCGCTCGACCGAGCCGTCCGGGTGCAGCAGCACCATCGCGGCCGGCGCCCCCGCGTGGTGCGCGTACACCTCGACGCGGTCCAGCCGGTGCGGCGCGGAGAACTCCGGCGCGATGAGCAGGTAGTAGATCGAGGACCCGGTGTCCGACCGCCAGCTCTGCGCCCACCGCCCCCCTTCGACGGGCAGCGGCTGAAGACCCAGGTGGGTGACGAAATCCTTCGGCTCCGGCATGTCACCCATCCTGCCGCAGCCCGCGCCCAGTAACCTGCGAACTCGAACGGATGTTCGCGGCGGAGGGAAAAGCGGGTGCGGGTGCTCGGGGTCGACCCCGGTCTGACCAGGTGCGGCCTGGGGGTGGTCGACGGCGGCAAGGGCCGGGCCGTCCGCTGCGTCGCCGTCGACGTGGTGCGGACCCCGCCCGACGCCGACCTGGCGCACCGGCTGCTCGGCATCTCCGACGAGGTCGAGCGGTGGCTGGACCGGTACAAGCCGCAGGCCGTGGCGGTCGAGCGCGTCTTCGCCCAGCACAACGTCCGCACGGCGATGGGCACCGCGCAGGCCGGCGGGGTGGTCGCGCTCGCGGCCGCGCGCCGCGGCCTGCCCGTCGTGTTCCACACGCCCAGCGAGGTCAAGGCCGCCGTCAGCGGCTCCGGCCGCGCCGACAAGGCGCAGGTCACCGCGATGGTCATGCGCCTGCTGAACCTCGAGGTCGCGCCGCACCCGGCCGACGCGGCGGACGCGCTCGCGCTGGCCATCTGCCACCTCTGGCGGGAGCCGATGCGCGCGCGGCTCGCCGAGGCCGAAGCCCGCGCCGCCGAGATGGCCCGCACCCACAAGGCCCGCCTCGCCGCCGCGGCGAAGCAAGCGAAGAACCCAGGAGCAGCACGATGATCTCGTCGGTACGCGGAGAAGTCCTCAGTGTCGGCCTGGACCACGTCGTGGTCGAGGTCGGCGGGGTCGGCTTCGCCGTGCAGGCCACCCCGGCGACCCTGGCGACCCTGCGCCGCGGCGAGGAAGCCCGGCTGCACACGGCGCTGGTCGTGCGCGAGGACTCGCTGACGCTGTTCGGGTTCGCCGACGCCGACGCGCGCGAGCTGTTCGGGCTGCTGCAGACGGTGTCCGGGATCGGGCCGCGGCTCGCGCTGGCGACCCTCGCCGTGCTCGACCCCGGAAAGCTGCGCGCCGCGCTGGTCGAAGGCAACATCACCGTGCTCACGTCGGTGCCCGGCATCGGCCGCAAGGGCGCCGAACGGCTCACCCTCGAGCTGCGGGACAAGGTCACCGCGCTCGGCGGCGCCGACGGCGCGCCCGCGGTCACCGCGCCCGGCGCGCTGCGCGCCGAAGTCGTCGAGGCGCTGGCCGGGCTCGGGTTCCCGGCCAAGCAGGCCGAGCAGGCCGTCGACAAGGTCCTGGCCGACGGTGACGGCCACACGACGGCGAGCGTGCTGCGCGCCGCACTGGCCACCCTCGGCCGGAAGCGGTAGGCGCGGCCGTGGAGTATGAAGCCGTGGAGGAAGAGGAAGCCCTCTCGGCGTGGGCCCAGACCGGCGAGGAGACCGTCGAGGGCACGCTGCGGCCGCGCAAGCTCGACGAGTTCGTCGGGCAGCCGCGTGTGCGCGAGCAGCTGGAGCTGGTGCTGGAGAGCGCGCGCCGCCGCGGCGTGCCGCCCGACCACGTCCTGCTGTCCGGCCCGCCCGGGCTGGGCAAGACGTCGATGGCGATGATCGTCGCGGCCGAGCTCGGCGCGGCCATCCGGATCACCTCGGGCCCGGCGCTCGAACGGGCCGGCGACCTCGCCGCGATGCTGTCCAACCTCGCGCCCGGCGACGTCCTGTTCATCGACGAGATCCACCGGATCGCCCGCCCCGCCGAGGAAATGCTGTACCTCGCGATGGAGGACTTCCGGGTCGACGTCGTCGTCGGCAAGGGACCGGGCGCCACCAGCATCCCGCTGGAGATCGCGCCGTTCACGCTGGTCGGGGCGACCACGCGGTCGGGCTCGCTGACCGGGCCGCTGCGCGACCGGTTCGGCTTCACCGGCCAGATGGAGTTCTACACCGACACCGAGCTGGAACTGGTCGTGCGCCGGGCGGCGACGATCCTCGACATCCCGATCGACCGCGACGGCTGCCAGGAGATCGCCGGCCGCTCGCGCGGCACGCCCCGCATCGCGAACCGGCTGCTGCGGCGCGTCCGCGACTACGCGGAGGTCCGCGCCGACGGCAAGGTGACCCTCGAGGTCGCCCGCGCCGCGCTGGCCGTCTACGACGTCGACGAGCTCGGCCTCGACCGGCTCGACCGGGCCGTGCTCACCGCGCTGACCAGGTCGTTCGGTGGCGGTCCGGTCGGGATTTCGACGCTGGCGGTCGCCGTGGGGGAGGAGGCGACCACCGTGGAAGAGGTCTGCGAGCCCTACCTGGTGCGCGCCGGTATGCTCGCCCGCACCCCGCGGGGCCGGGTCGCCACGGCGGCTGCCTGGGAGCACCTCGGCCTGGTGCCGCCCGCCGACCACCCGGGGCGCCCCGACCCGGGCGGGCTCTCGCCGTTCGAGCAGGACTGAGCGGCGCGGAACCGTTGGGTGGGTGCTGGCGTCCGCGCTGGTACCTGGCACACTTGACCAGAGCACATACCCAAAAACCGGACATTTCGGCTGGGCCCGGTGTCCGTCGAACGGAGAATCATGCAACAGCTATTGCTGCCCCTGCTGCTCGTGCTCGTCCTCGCCGTGCCGCTGGTCATGAGCACGCGCAAGCAGAAGAAGCAGCAGGCCGCGCAGCAGGATCTGCAGAACAGCCTGGCGCCCGGTGACCGCGTGATGACCACTTCGGGTCTCTACGGCACCGTCGCGGACACGTCCGGTGACACCACGATCGACATCGAGATCGCGCCCGGCGTCGTCACCACCTGGCTGCGGCTCGCGGTCCGCGAGAAGGTCGAGCCGGTCGTCGAGACCGACGAGGACGCCACCGACGACGTGGACACGGCCGACGCCCCCGCCGCGGAGTCGATCACCGAGTCCGACGCCGCCGCCAAGGCCGAAGAGCCGCAGACCACCGCGCAGGTGGCGCCGCCGCTGGAGCACGGCAAGAAGTAACCCCGCGTTCCTCCCGGGCACGCCGCGAAAGCCCCGACGAAAGTCGGTGTGGCCTGCAACGCCGGGCTCACGCAGCACCGAGTAGTGTCTCGGTGCTGCGTGCGTGTCCGCCGTCATACCCGTGCCCGGGAGTGAATCGCACACAGTCCCTCCCGGTAACCCTCCGGGCGGGCACCGCAACGTTGGGGTCCACCCCGTCCGAGGAGACCGAAGCACTGTGGCAGCTTCAGCCGGGCATCTCCGCCCGGGACGCTATCTCGCCCTGTTCGCCCTGATCGTGATCGCGCTGTACGCGCTGGTGTTCCTCACCGGCAACCACAAGCCGACCCCGAAGCTGGGCATCGACCTGCAGGGCGGCACCCGGGTCACGCTCACCGCCCGCACGCCCGACGGCGGCCAGCCGACGCGGGAGTCCCTGAACCAGGCGCGCCAGATCATCGAACGGCGCGTCAACGGGATCGGCGTCAGCGGCACCGAGGTCCTCCTCGACGGCAACAACGTCGTCATCACCGTCCCCGGTGAGCAGGGCGACCAGGCGAAGAACCTGGGCAAGACCGCGAAGCTGGGCTTCCGGAAGGTCGTCGCGAACGCGACGCAGCCGGTCGTGCCGCCGCAGCCGACGACCCCGCCGCCGGCCACCGGCACGCCGACGTCCGGTGCTCCGACGTCCGGCGCGCCGAGCAGTTCCGCGCCGCCGTCGGCCTCGAGCGCGCCGCCGTCGAGCCCGGCCGCCGGGGGTGGCGGTGCCGCCGCCGCGCCCGCGCAGCAGCAGAGCACCACCCCGGCCGCGCCGAGCAGCAGCGCCACGCCGCCGCCGTCGAGCCAGGCGCCCGCCCCGGCGGACGACGGGTCCGTCGACGCGGACACCGCCAAGCAGATCCAGGCCGCGAAGGCGGTGCGCCAGGACCCGAAGCTGATCGGTGCCGACGGCCAGGCGAACCAGGAGCTCGTCGCGAAGGCGATGGCGGCGCTGACCTGCGCGCCCAACGCCAAGGACCCCCTCGAGGGCAACGACGACCCGAAGCTGCCGCTGGTCGCCTGCGGTGACCACGACACGTACAAGTACCTGCTGGAGCCGGAGTTCCTGCCGGGCACCGAGATCGCCGACTCGACCTCGGGCTACGACCAGCAGCGCGGCCAGTGGGTGGTGAACCTCAGCTTCAAGGGCGAGGGCACCAAGATCTGGGCGGACTTCACCTCGAAGAACACCGGCCAGCAGGCGGCGTTCGTGCTCGACACGCAGGTCGTGTCCGCGCCGAACATCCAGGTGGCCATCCTCGACGGCAACACCCAGATCACCGGCAAGTTCACGCAGACCGAGGCGAAAGACCTCTCGGACATCCTGAAGTACGGCTCGCTGCCGCTGTCGTTCGCGTCGTCGGACGCGACCACGGTGTCGGCGACCCTCGGCCTCGCGTCCCTGCAGGCCGGCCTGATCGCCGGCGGCATCGGCCTGCTGGTCGTGTTCGTCTACTGCCTGTTCTACTACCGGCTGCTCGGCGTGCTCACCATCCTGTCGCTGGCCCTGTCCGGCGCGCTGGTGTTCGCGGTGCTGGTGCTTCTCGGCCGCTGGATCGGCTACACGCTGGACCTCGCGGGCATCGCCGGCCTGATCATCGCCATCGGGATCACGGCGGACTCGTTCGTCATCTACTTCGAACGGCTCAAGGACGAAATCCGGGAGGGCCGGACGTTCCGGTCCGCGGTGCCGCGCGGCTGGGTCCGCGCCCGGCGCACCATCCTGGCTTCGGACGCGGTGAGCTTCCTGGCCGCCGCCATCCTGTACGTCATCGCGGTCGGTGACGTCCAGGGCTTCGCGTTCACCCTCGGCATGTCCACGGTGCTCGACCTGGTGGTCGTGTACCTGGTGACGCACCCGCTGGTGGCCATCGTGTCCACGTCCAAGAACGCGTTCCTGTCCAATCCGAGGAACCTGGGCCTCGGCGCCGTGCAGCAACTGGGTTCGCAGCGGAAGAAGTCGACCTCGGTCGGCCGCGCGAACGTGAAGGAGGCCTGACGTGGGGGTCGAAGAACTGGGTACGGACGCCGACGGCGACGCCAAGGTGGCCGCCAAGCCCGGCAAGAAGGAAAGCGTCTTCCACCGGCTGTACGTCGGCACCGGCGCGTTCGACGTCGTGGGCAAGCGCAAGCGCTGGTACATGTTCTTCGCCGCGCTGGTGCTGGTCTGCCTCGCGTCGATGGTGTTCCGCGGCTTCAACCTCGGCATCGAGTTCGAGGGCGGCACGCAGATCCAGATGCCCGCCAACGGCATCCACGGCGTGATCACCGAGGAGCAGGCGAAGGAGTCGTTCCAGAAGGCGCTCGGCCGCCCGGCCTCGGAGGCGCAGAAGGTCGGCAGCGGCAACGCGGCGACCATCCAGATCCGCACCGACACGCTGAACGCGGCCGACGTCGCCAAGCTCAAGCAGGGCCTGTTCAACGACCTCGGTCCGAAGGCCGGCAACGGCCAGCCCAGCGCGCAGACGATCAGCGACAGCGCGGTGAGCGCGTCCTGGGGCGGGGAGATCTCGCAGAAGGCGCTGCTCGCGCTCGGGGTGTTCCTCGTCGCGGTCGTCATCTTCCTGGCGATCTACTTCGACGCGCGGATGGCCGTGGCGGCGCTCGTGTCGCTGCTGCACGACATCCTGGTCACCGCGGGTGTCTACTCGCTGATCGGGTTCGAGGTCACGCCGGCGACCGTGATCGGCCTGCTGACGATCCTCGGGTTCTCGCTCTACGACACGGTGGTGGTGTTCGACAAGGTCCGCGAGAACACGCGCGGCCTGCTCGGGCTGACCCGCCGCACGTACGGCGAGGCCGCGAACCTGGCGCTGAACCAGACCCTGATGCGGTCGTTCAACACGGCGTTCATCGCGCTGCTGCCGATCCTGGGCCTGCTGGTCGTCGGCTACGTGCTGCTCGGCTCGGGCACGCTGCAGGACCTGGCGCTGGTGCAGCTGACCGGTACCCTCGTCGGCGTCCTGTCGTCGGTGGCACTGGCCACGCCGCTGCTGGTCGACTTCAAGATGCGCGACCCGAAGTACGCGCAGCAGGCCGAGCGCGTCCGCCAGCGCCGCGTCACCCAGGCGCGCAAGGCGGCGGGCGACGAGGACTTCGACGCCACGGACGACGACGCACTGGCCAAGGAACTGCGCAAGGAGAAGGCGTACGCGGCCGCGGCCAGCGTCCCCGCCCGGATCCAGAAGCAGCGCCCGGCGGGCAAGCGGAAGCGCTGACGTGGAGCTGGACGAGGCACTCGGCCTGATCGCCGAGGTGCCGGACTTCCCCGAGCCCGGCGTGCTGTTCCGCGACCTGAGCCCGCTCTTCGCGGACGCGGGCGCGTTCCGGGCGGTCACCGACGCGCTGGCCGCCACGCTCGAACCCGGCGTCGAGGCGCTCGCAGGTGTGGAAGCCCGCGGGTTCCTCCTCGCCGCGGCCGTCGGGTACGCCCGCGGTCTCGGCGTGGTGCTGATCCGCAAGCCGGGCAAGCTCCCGCAGGTGGCGGGCCGCGTCGACTACGCGCTGGAGTACGGCACGGCGACGGTCGAGCTCCCGGCCGGCGTGGTCCGGCCGGGCCAGCGCGTCGCCATCCTGGACGACGTCCTGGCCACCGGTGGCACGGTGGCGGCGACCGGCAAGCTCCTGGAGGACGCGGGCGCGGTCGTCGACGGCGTGTCGGTGGTCCTCGAGCTCGGCGCGCTGGGCGGCCGCCAGGTCCTCGGCGGCCGGAAGGTGCACGCCCTCCAGACCTGCTGACCCCGGTCGTGAGTGTTCGGTCGGGTTAGAACCCGACCGAACACTCACGAGGCGGGTACCCGCTGGTCGGAGCCTCGGCATCCCCCTGAACGGGCGCACCCGACAGGGCTGCGAGGCGCAACGGCTACCCTGGTGGTCCGAAGGCCGCACGAGCAGCAGGAGGTGCGGGTGAGCCAGGAGCTCGACGCCGCGGTGCCCTCGAAAGAGGGCGCCCAGCAGAACGGGCAGGCGGCGGCCCAGCCGCCGAAGCCGAACGGCGCGGCGCCGAGCCCGTCCGCGACCCGCCGCGTCCGGGCCCGCCTCGCCCGCCGGATCACCGCGCAGCGCGCCGCCCCGGTCAAGCAGGTCCTCGAGCCCCTCGCCGTCATCCACCGCGAGCTGCACCCCAACGCCGACCTCGGGCTGCTCCAGCGCGCCTACGACGTCGCCGAAGAGCTGCACCGGAACCAGCGGCGCAAGTCCGGCGACCCCTACATCACCCACCCGCTCGCCGTCGCGACGATCCTCGCCGAGCTGGGCATGGACACCACGACCCTGGTCGCGGCGCTGCTGCACGACACGGTCGAGGACACCGGGTACGCCGTCGAAAGCCTGAAGGCCGACTTCGGCGAGAAGGTCGCCGAGCTCGTCGACGGCGTCACGAAGCTCGACAAGGTCAAGCTCGGCACGTCCGCCGAGGCCGAGACCATCCGCAAGATGGTCATCGCGATGGCCAAGGACCCCCGCGTCCTGGTCGTCAAGCTCGCCGACCGGCTGCACAACATGCGCACCATGCGCTTCCTGCCGCCGGAGAAGCAGGCCCGCAAGGCCCGCGAAACGCTGGAAGTCCTCGCCCCGCTCGCGCACCGGCTCGGCATGGCCACGGTCAAGTGGGAGCTGGAAGACCTCGCGTTCGCGATCCTGCAGCCCAAGAAGTACGACGAGATCGTGCGCCTGGTCGCCGACCGCGCGCCCTCTCGTGACATCTACCTGCGCTCGGTCATCACCGACCTGACCAGCAACCTCGTCTCGTCGCGGATCACCGCGAAGGTCGAGGGCCGGCCGAAGCACTACTACTCGATCCACCAGAAGATGATCGTCCGCGGCCGCGACCTGGACGACATCCACGACCTGGTCGGCGTACGGATCCTGGTCGAGGACGTCCGCGACTGCTACGCCGCGATGGGCGTCGTCCACGCGCTGTGGCAGCCGGTGCCCGGCCGGTTCAAGGACTACATCGCGCAGCCGCGCTTCGGCGTCTACCAGTCGCTGCACACCACGGTGATCGGCCCGGACGGCAAGCCCCTCGAGGTGCAGATCCGCACGTACGAGATGCACCGCACGGCCGAGTACGGCATCGCCGCGCACTGGCGCTACAAGGAAACCAAGGGCACGCACAACGGCAACGCCATGGACGTCGACGAGATGGCGTGGATGCGCCAGCTCCTCGACTGGCAGCGGGAAGCGGCGGACCCGGGCGACTTCCTCGAGTCCCTGCGCTACGAACTGGCCTCGCGCGAGATCTTCGTGTTCACGCCGAAGGGTGACGTGATCACGCTTCCGGTGGAGTCCACGCCGGTCGACTTCGCCTACGCCGTGCACACCGAGGTCGGGCACCGCTGCATCGGCGCCCGCGTCAACGGCCGCCTGGTCGCGCTCGAGCGGAAGCTGGAGAACGGCGAAGTCGTCGAGATCTTCACCTCCAAGGCGGAGAACGCGGGCCCGTCGCGGGACTGGCTGCAGTTCGCCGGCTCGCCGAAGGCGCGCGCGAAGATCCGGCAGTGGTTCGCCAAGGAACGCCGCGACGAGGCGATCGAAGGCGGCAAGGAAGCCATCACCAAGGAGATCCGCAAGGTCGGCCTGCCGATCCAGCGGCTGGTCTCCGCGGAGTCGATGGGCGCGGTCGCCACCGAGCTGCGCCACGCCGACATCTCGTCGCTCTACGCGGCGGTCGGGGAGGGCCACACCAGCGCGAAGCACGTCGTCCAGCGCCTGGTCGCGCTGATCGGCGGCGTCGACGCGGCGGAGGAAGAGCTCGCCGAGCGCGCGACGCCCTCGACCGTCACCCGGCGCCGCGGTTCGAACGACGTCGGCGTCGTGGTCAAGGGCGCCAGCGACGTCTGGGCCAAGCTCGCCCGCTGCTGCACCCCGGTGCCGGGCGACGAGATCCTCGGTTTCGTGACCCGCGGCGGCGGCGTTTCGGTGCACCGCACGGACTGCACGAACGCCGGCGACCTGCAGTCCCAGCCCGAGCGGCTGGTCGAGGTCGAGTGGGCGCCGTCGGCGTCGTCGGTGTTCCTGGTGGCGATCCAGGTCGAGGCGCTCGACCGGCACCGGCTCCTTTCGGACGTGACGAAGGTGCTGGCCGACGAAAAGGTCAACATCCTGTCGGCTTCGGTGACCACGTCCCGCGACCGGGTCGCGGTCAGCCGCTTCTCGTTCGAGATGGGCGACCCGAAGCACCTCGGCCACGTCCTCAAGGTGGTCCGCGGCGTGGAAGGCGTCTACGACGTCTACCGCGTGACGTCGGCTTCCTAGGGCCGCACACCCGTGCACCGTCTGGGAGAAGTGCTGCGGGAGTGCAGCGAAGACCTGATCGGGCGCGCCGAGCACGGTTAACGGAATTGTCGTCACGTCGTGTCCGGGAATTGTCCTTCGACGATTCCCGGAACGGTGGCCACGGTCTAAATACCGTCCCTGGAATCGTCGGCAGCATGCTACGGTCTGCAAATTGCAGGTGGGCCGGAAATGCGCGGTTGCGCCGGAAGGAGCAGCATGTCCGACGACACCACGCGGTACCTGTGCGCGGCGTCCTACCTCGACCCCGGCTACAGCACCCGGGCGATCAAGGAATTCCTCGTCGAGCCCACCCGGCCGGTCCCGGCGTCGCCGGGGATCGACGCGGGCCGCGTTCTCACCGAAGCGGTGCGGGCCCGGGCGCGCCGGAAGAACTACGACGTGATCCTGGTGCTGCTGATGGCCGTCGTCGTCGCGCTGTCGTGGGACAACCTGCTGCTGTACGCCTGGATCGTGCTGTCGGTCCTGCTCGTGGCCGCCCGGGCGGGCAAGACCGCCTACTCGACCCAGCGGCCCTTCAACCCGAAGACGCTCGTCGTGATCGGCCTTTCCATCGTGGTCGCCTGGCTGGTGCTGACCTACTCGGACGTGCTCTTCGAGGACCCCCGCAGCCGGTACGCCGTGCGGGCCGACGACTACTACGACGAGACTTCCGGCAGCGGCACGGCCCGGCTGGTGGTCGGCATCGTGCTCGCCGTGGTGGTGCTCGTGGTGGTGACGATGGAGCGGTGGTCGCTGTGGAACCTGCTGACGACCCGCTTCCGGCGCCTGGCCCCGCCGGCGCCGGACACCGGCAGCCTCAGCGGGGCGTTCACCGAAGACTTCCGCGGGCAGCTCGCCCGGTACCGCGGGGAAGACGAATTCGCCGGCGCGCCGGGTGCACCGCTGGTGGTGTACCGCGGCTACAACCCGTTCGTGGGCGCCGGGTTCCGGCGGGCGGCCTGGTCGATGGCGATCCCGCTGGAGCGCGTCGAAGACGATGAGGACGCGCCGGAGCCCCGGCCGGAACTCACCACCGTCGCGCTGTACGAGGGGATCCGCGCGGCGATCGCGAACCTCCGCGCCTCGAGCGCGCTGTCGCCGGACCGGCGGCTGGCCGGGCTGACCGTGACCGAGGCGGTGTTCACCCCGGCCGCCGAGCTCATCGACCACCTGGCGGAGCCGGAAGCCGCGGCCTACCTGCCGGACATCGAGCGCCCGCCGCTCACCCGGCTGCCCGAGGCGCACGTCGAGCGGCTCCGGACCGAGCCGAAGGAATGGGCGCGCTACTACCTCTGCTTCCAGGTCGAAACCTGGGACCGGGAACTGGTGCTGACCACCTTCCTGCACGTCGCGGTGGACGACACGACGCTGTACGTCGAGTGGACGCCGTTCATGCTGCCGCCGGTCAAGGCCGAATACCGGGCGGTGGACAAGATGCGGCCGGACTCGCTGCGCCCGTTCGGCCAGGGACTGCTGTCGTGGCTGGAGATGCCGGCGAGCCTGCCGGGCCGGATCGCGAACCTGGCGTCCTGGATCCGGCGGCCCGGGCGCGAGCCCGGCGTCCTCGACCCGGACCGCTACGGCGCCGCGCAGACGCTGCGCGAACTGGGCTCGGTGAACCGCTTCACCGACTACTTCCAGCTCGTGGACATCGAACGCTACGAGAAGATCATCGAAAGCCGGCTGCTCCCGGCGATCGGCAAGCTCCTGGCCGACGCCGGGTTCTCGACCGCCAAGTTCGACGAGCAGGCGGCGGTCGTGGTCAACAACGACGTCACCATCGAGGGTGACAACCGCGCCCCGATCACCCAGACCGGGGTGCGCGGCCAGCGCTCGCGCCCGTCCGGCAAGCCCGGCGGGGCGACCAGGACGGAGGCCTGATGGGACACCGGATTTCGAACAAGGTCAGCATCGGACGCGACAACTCGGGCGACATCACCCAGACGGGCATCGAGGGCGGCGGGGGAGAGGCCGCGGTCTCGTCCTTGCTGGAGCTCGTCGAGCGCCTCACGGCCGAGGTGCGCGGCCAGGAGCTGGCGAAGCAGGAGGTCCTGGAGGACACGCTGACCGACCTCGCGGCCGACCTGCGTGACGCCGACGCCGCCGAGCCCGCGGTGGTGCGCAGCCGGTGGGAGAAGGTCAAGGGCCTGCTGGGCGGGCTCGCCCAGTTCTCCGAGCTGGTGGCGAAGATTTCCGACCAGGTCCAGAAGATCTTCACCTGAGCCACTGTCCTCAGAGGAACTTGCGCAGCAGGGTGGTCACCTCGTCCGGGCGTTCCATCGACGGGAGGTGGCCGGTGTCGGGGAGCTCGGCCAGCTCCGCGTTCGGCAGCGACTCCGCCAGGTGGGCGGACAGCTCGATCAGGCCGAGCGCGTCCGCCGTCCCGATCACCACCAGTGCGGGCGTGGTGATCTCGGCGAGCCGGTGCCGGGTGTCCGGGATCCGCTCCGTCCACTGTGGAGCCGTCCACTCGCGCCGGTACACCTGCGCGCACATTTCCCGCACCAGCGCGAGCATCTCGGCCGGCAGCACGGACACGTCACGCGCCGGGCCCGCGACCAGGTACCGGATGTTGGCGTCCGCCATCGCCCGCACGTCCGCCGGGTCGAGGTCGCCTTCGCGGGCGAGGTAGTGGGCGAGCCGTTCGGGCGTGAACGCCTCGGCGGTCAGGCGCGCGATGTCCGCCTGCATGTGGTCCGGCCACTCGTGCCCGGTGAGGCCGGAGCCGAGCAGTGCGAGCCGGGTGATCCGCTCCGGCGCGGCGAGGGCGGCGTCGAGCGCGCACGCCCCGCCCATGGACGCCCCCACGAGCGCGGCCTGCTCGATCCCCCGGGCATCGAGCAGCGCCAGCAGGTCCTCGTAGTGGGCGAACTCGCCGGGCCCGCCGCCGGTTTCGCCGAAGCCGCGGCGGTCGTAGCGGATCACCCGGTGCGTGGCGGCGAGCGCGGTGAACTGGGCGTCCCACATCCGGCGGTCGCCGATCGCCGTGTGCAGCAGCACGACCGCGGGCCCCTCACCCGCTTCGTCGTAGCCGAACGCCGTCCCGCCCACTTCGATCATCGCCATGGCCCCAAACTAGCCACCCGACCGTGTCACACACCGCAGTTTTCGCTCAGGGCGAGAAGCTAGGGTGCCAACCATGACCGACGGATTCGAGCTGACGCGCGACGGCGAGGTCGCCCGCCTCACGCTGACGCGGCCGGAAAAGATGAACGCGATCACCTACGGCATGTGGTCGGCGCTCCCGGACGTGGTGGCCGAGGTGGAGGCCGACCCGGCGCTGAAGGTGCTGCTCATCGCGGGCTCCGGCCGGCACTTCTCGGCGGGCGCCGACATCAGCGAATTCGGTGAGCTGCGCACGACGGCGGACGGCGCGGCGAGCTACGACAAGGCGGTCGAGGGCGCGGTGGCGGCGCTGACCGCGATGCGCAAACCCTCGGTGGCGATGATCCAGGGCAACTGCATCGGCGGCGGCTGCCAGGTCTCGGTCGCGTGCGACTTCCGGTTCGCCGCGGAGGGTTCCCGGTTCGGCATCACCCCGGCGAAGCTCGGCATCGTCTACCACTTCGATTCGACGCGCCAGCTGGTCTCGCTGATCGGCCCGGCGCACGCCAAGTACTTCCTGCTTTCGGGCGAGCTGATCACCGCGGGCCGCGCCCGCGAGATCGGCCTCCTCAACGACGTTTTCCCGGCGGAGTCGCTGGAAGCGTCGACGGCGGAGTTCATCGCGACGCTGTGCTCGCGTTCGCAGGCGTCGATCCGCGGGATGAACCGGATCATCGAGAAGATCGTCGACGGCCAGGGTGAACCGGACGCCGAGGTCGAGGAGATCCGCTCCGACGCCCTGCACGGCGAGGACTACGCGGAGGGCGTCGCCGCGTTCCTCGAGCGGCGCCCGCCGCGCTTCACCTTCCGCTGAAACCCTTCCCCCGCCGGGGAAGTCAGGCGTCCAGGTACTCGCGGAAGTGCTCGGCGACCACGTCGGTGACCCCGGCGGGATCGAGGTGGCCGTCGATTTCGATGACCCGGATGCCGCGGGCCCGCGCCGCGCGGACCGCCTGCGCGGCCAGCATCCGGTCGCGCGTCAGGCGGCTGCGCTGCTCCGGGATCTCGGGCTCGTCCGGCCGGTGCCGCAGCTGGTGCTGGCGGAACAGCTCGGTCGGCACCAGCAGCACCATCCGGCGCGGCGAATCCACCAGCGGCGCCACGAGTTCCGGGTGCAGGCCCGAGCCCTCGGCGACGATCGGGCGCGGCGACTCCCACGCGCGCAGCTCGTCGAGCGCCCGCTGGAAGCGCTGCTCGAACTCCGCCAGCACCGCGGTCAGCTGCTCGCGGGCCGGCACGTCGTCCCCGGGCACGCGCCCGGGGCGGGCGCGGGCGTCGTGGTGGTAGGTCGTCAGCCCGTGGCGATCGGCCAGCAGGCGCGCGACCGTGGACTTGCCGGTCCACGGGGCGCCGCCGATCCACAGCGCCTTGCGCAGGGTCCCGAACGGATCCGAGGTCATCGTTCGACTATTGCGGCACCGGCGGGCCGAGGCCAGAGTTCCGGCGCCGGTTGAGCCGTTCAGCGCAGGGCCGGTCACCGCCCGTCGTCGTCGACGACGAGCACGGTCGAGCCGTCGGCGAAATCGGGGGGCCCGCCCAGCTTGAAGTGGAACCGCGAGCCCGGCCGGACCGCGGCGATCACCTGCGTGTCGGCGGTGTCGAGCACGATGATCGAGTGCTCGGCGGTGATCGGTTCCTGGCGCAGCAGCTCGGGCACGACCGGGATCGGCAGCGTGCCGGAGACCGAGCCGCTGCACTCGTCGTCGTCGCCGAAATCGGGTTCGAACGGCGGTGGCGGGACGAGCTGCGGGCGCCGCCGCCACCAGAGCCCGGCGAGCAGGCCGGTCAGCAGGCCCCCGGTGCCGCTGACGGCCGACGCCAGCCCGGCGCCGATCCCGGACGGCGCCTCGGTCACCACCGGGGCGGGCGCGGCGGGCGGGGGCGCGGGCGGCAGCGGCCCGAACTGCACGGCGGGGTCCTCGGCGTCCTCGGGCAGCTGGAGCACCTGCCCCGGCTCGATCTGCGTGGCGTCGCCGAACGGCGTGCCGTCCGGGCGTGGCCTGCCCTTGTTGAGCTCGAAGATCTCCGGGTACCGGTTGCCGTCGCCGAGCGCGCGCTCGGCGATCTTGAACAGCGTGATGTCGTTCGGGTTGTCGGCGTGCGGCACGATGTAGTACTTGACCGACGGCGGGGGCGGCGCGGTCTGCGCGAGCGCCGGACCGCCGGCGAGCACCGCGAAGAGGACACCGGCGGCGCCGGCTTGCCCGGCCCGCCCGAGGACGCGGCGCACCGCGGAAGCCCGGTTTTCGGCCATGGTTGGCACCTCTCCCCGGCGACCCCGGCGGGTCCCGGTGTTGCCCCCTACACGGGGCCGGTGCGGCCGTGGTTCAGATTCCGTCCCGGGGAACGGTTTCGCGGGCCTTCGCGAGCGGAGCCGGACACGAGCACGAGGACCCGCCCGTCCCGGACCCGCGTCGCGCGCGGTGTCCGGGACGGGCGGGTCCCCGTTCAGCTCTCGTGGCGAGGCGGAACTACTGGACGGTGACGCCCGTGAACTTGACCTGCTTGGTCGGCGCCCCGGTGCCGTCCTGCGGGTTCGGGTTCGCGATGCCCGCCTTGGCGACCGCGTCGAGGACCTTCAGGCCCTCGTCGCTGATGCTGCCGAACACCGAGTAGTCCGCCGGGAGGCCCTCGGCGTTGCCGTAGACCATGAAGAACTGGCTGCCACCGGAGTTCGGGGCGGACGTCTTCGCCATGGCCAGGATGCCGCGGCCGTACTTGATCTCCGGGAACGCCTCGTCCGGCATCGTGTAGCCGGGGCCGCCCTGCCCGTCGGTCTGCGGGTCACCGGTGGCCGACGGGTCACCGCACTGCAGCATCTGCAGGCCTTCGGTGCCGAGCCGGTGGCACATGGTGTCGTTGTAGAAGTTCTGCTTCGCGAGGCTGACGAAGCTCTGCACGGCGCAGGGGGCGAGCGCCCGGTCGAGCGTCAGCGGGATGTCGCCCGCGGTGCTCTTCAGCGTCACGTTCACCGTGCCCGTCGACGGGACGTTCTTGCCGTCGGGCGTGTTCACCTTCTTCGGCGCCTTGCTGCCCGTCGTGTCGGCCTTGAAGTCGCACGTCGTCGGGTTCGGCAGCGCCGTGGCCCGCTTCGGCAGCGCGGTGCGCTGCGTCGGGATCTGGACCTCGGTCGGCGGCGGGGCGGCCGACGACGACGCGGCCGCGTCGGTGCTGTCACCGCCGTTGGCGCTCACGATCCACACCACCACGCCCGCGACGACGAGGACCGCTACGCCGACGACGCCGGCGCCGATCCTCCTGCGTCGCTTCTGCTGCTCCAATCGGCGCTCGAGCTGCCTCTCGAGCTTGCGCTTCGCAGCTTCGCGGCGCTGCTGGTTGGTCGCCACCCCGTACCCTCCAGGTTTCCGCTCGTGTCACACGTCTGAGGTAGCGGCAGTGTATGGGCACAGCCTGTGAGGACCATGTACAGGGCCCGCTAGTCTCAACCCGATCGTGATCGGCGCCATCCGGCGCGGATGTCCGGGAGGCGTTCGGTGCTCGTCGTCGGGTTCGGCAGCGGCCCGCTGCAGGCGAACTGCTACCTGCTGGCGGAGGCCGCCGGCGGGCCGTGCGTGGTCGTGGATCCGGGGCAGGAGGTGGCCGGTCCGCTGGCCGCCGCGCTGGCCGAGCACCGGCTGGTCCCGGCCGCCCTGCTGGCCACCCACGGGCACCCCGACCACGTCGCTTCGGCCGCCGAGCTGTCGGCCGAGCACGGCGTCCCGCTGCACCTGCACCCGGCCGACGCGGACCTGCACGACGGAGCCAGCGTCCCGCTCGAGGCCGGCACCTTCGCCGGGCTGGACATCGACGTCCGGCCCGCGCCCGGGCACACCCCGGGTTCGGTGGTGCTCGTCCTGGAGACGGCGGAAGGCGGGCGGCTCGCGCTGACCGGCGACACGCTGTTCGCCGGCTCGGTGGGCCGCGGCGACGTCGCGGAGGCGGTGCGGGACCTGCTGGCGGGCCTGCCGGACGACACGGTGGTGCTGCCGGGCCACGGCCCGGCGACGACGATCGGCCGGGAACGCGCGGGCAACCCGTTCCTCGCCGGGACGGGGGCTTGAGCATGGCCGGGGAGACGACCGAACGGCTGGCGCTGTTCGAGGAGGACCCGAAGGGCCGCCGCCGGCGCGGGATCTCGGGCCTGATCGGCGTGGTCATCGTGGCCGCGGCGTTCGGCGGCGTCGCCGGGCTGATCGGCGGCACGGTGACCGGGCTGGTCGTCGCGCTGGTGATCGCCCTGCCGCTGCTGTACGTGATGGCGGTCAGCATCCGCCGCCGCGTCTGGCTGGAGGGCTCGACGCTGCTCGTGCGCACCTGGGGGCTGCGCCGCGTCGACCTGGTCACCGCGACCCGGCTCGACCTCGTCGTCGGCGACGTCCGGGGCAGCCGCACGGTCAGCCTGCTGGTCAACGCCGGGCAGCGCGGCAAGGTCGCGAAGGTCGACCTGGCGGTGTTCTCCGGTACTGGCGGGCGCGAGCTGGGCATCCTGCAGCTGCGGAAGCTGGCGAACGCGCTGATGAACAACACCGAGGCGAACGGCCTCGTCTTCGGCGAGCTGCTGGTCGCCGAGCTGAAGGCCGAAGCCCGCGGTTCCGGCGTGGCGGAGCGCCCGCTCTACCGGCTGGCGTCGGTGGCGCCGTCGGGCAAGTACGTGCAGCGCTTCACGATGGAAGCGGTCAGCCGGTTCGTGGCTACGCTCGACTGACGGCTGTCTCGAGGTACGCCGCCGGCTCGCGGGAGGCGATCAGCGCGGCCAGGATCGTCGTCACCGGGACGGCCGCGACGATGCCGACGCTGCCAGCCAGCGTGCGGATGATCTCCTGCGCGATGTCCTCGCTGCCGAGCAGCGCGCCCAGGCCGACGCCGGAGATCGACGAGTACAGCAGCACCGGCAGCGCGGCCCCGGCGTAGGCCATGACGAGCGTGTTGACCGCGGAGCCGACGTGGTCGCGGCCGATCCGCAGGCCGGAGCGGTACAGCTCCTGCCAGGTCAGGTCCGGGTTGGCCCGGCGCAGCTCCCAGACGGCGCTGGTCTGGGTGACGGTGACGTCGTCGAGCACGCCGAGCGCGCCGATCACGACGCCGGCGAGCAGCAGGCCGCGCGCGTCGATGCCGTGCCCGAGCGAGCCGATGAGCGTGGACGTGCTGTCGTCGAGCCCGGTCAGCGAGGCCGCGGCGGAGAAGATCGCGGAGAGGACGCCGATGAGCGCGAGGCTGACGAGCGTGCCGAGCACCGCCGCGGACGTTCTCGCGGTCAGCCCGTGGGTCAGGTAGAGCGCGATGAACATGATCGCGCCCGCCCCGGCGATCGCCACGACCAGGGGGTTTTCGCCGGCGAGGATGGCCGGGAGGATGAACAGCGCGATGACGGCGAAGGACAGCCCGAGCGCGACCAGCGCGGCGAGCCCCTGCCAGCGGCCGAGCACGAGTACGGCGACCGCGAACAGCGCGGCCAGGACGAGCAGCGGCGTCCCGCGCTGGAAGTCGACCAGCTGGAAACTGGCGGGGTCGGCCGCGTTCCCGCCGTTGTAGGCGAGCACGACGGCGTCCTTGGCGGCGAACCGCGGGGTGCTGGGCTCGATCGGCACGGTCAGCTTGAGCTGCTTCCCGCTCGCCGGGCCGTCGGTCATGGTGAGGTCGACGGTCAGGCAGGGTTTCGCGTTCGGGTCGGTCTGGTCGCCGACCTGCACCTGACCCTGCGCGAGGCACGGACCGGTGGCGGTGGCGGTGATGCTCGCGTGCACGGGCGTGCCCTGGGGGACGACGCTCGTCGGCGAGGCCTTGCCCCAGGGGTAGAGGACGACCATGCCGACGACGGTGGCGAGCGCGAGCGGGGCGAGCAGCCAGATCAGGAGCAGCTTGACCCGCCGTGACGCGGGGGCGGCGGGGCCGTGGCCGTGCCCATGACCGTGTCCGTGGCCGGCTTCGGGTTCCGGGCCTGTCCGGCGGGGCCGGACGCCGTCCTCGGCGACCCGCTGCGGGCCGGTGTCCCCGCGGCGAGCGGTGCGCTGAGGCCCGGTGTCGCCCCGGTGGGCGCGGCGGGCGGCGGGGTCGGCTGGGGCTGCGGCGCGCTGGGGGCCGGTGTCGCCACGGCGGGGGGTTTCGTGACCGGCGGGGATCTTCTGGGGGCCGGTGTCGCTGCGGCGGGGAGTTGCGTTGTCGGTGGGGACCCGCTGCGGGCCGGTGTCGCCACGGCGGCGGGGCGCGGGGTCACCCGGAGGAACCTGTTGCGCGCTGGTGTCGCCGCGGCGGGAAGGTGCGTCGCCTGTGGGGACCCGCTGGGGGCCGGTGTCGCCGCGGCGGGAAGCGGACTCGCCGGCCGGGATCCGCTGGGCGCCGGTGTCGGCTCGGCGGCCGGGGCGGGGGGCCGCGACCTCGGCCGGGACCCGCTGCGGTCCCGTGTCGGTCCGGCGGCGGGCTGGGTCGGCCGCGCGGCGAACACCGTCAGCCGGCGTCCGGCGGAGGGGTTTCCCGGGCGTTCCCGGCGTGCCGGACGTCCCGGGTCCCGGCGAAGGGGACACCTCGTCCGTGACCCGGCGAATCGGTCCGGTGTCGTCGTCGGCGAGGTCGGGGCGGTCCACCCGCACATCCTGACAGCGGGATCCCGGCGCCCGCGCCAGGGGCCGCCGACGGCCCGGTTCGTCCGGATGCCTCAGCCGTACGCCTGGCGGACGTGGACCCGGCGGTACGCCGACGGCGGGGTGTCGAAGTGGTCGAGGAAGGCCTGCCGCAGGGTTTCCGTGGAGCCGAAGCCGCAGCGGCGGGCGATCGTGGCCAGCGGGAGGTCCGTGCCGGACAGCAGGCGGGCCGCCTGCTCGGTGCGGATCGTCCGGACGTACCGGCCCGGCGTGGTGCCGAGGTGCGCGTCGAACAGCCGGGTGAGCTGGCGGGTGCTGATGCCCGCCCGGGCCGCGAGCGCCGGCGTGCCCAGGTCTTCGCCGAGGTGCTCGGCGATGTACGCGGTGAGGTCGCGGACCTCGCGGTGCTCCGGCGGGGGACCGGACAGGAACAGGCTCACCTGGGCCTGGTTCCCCGGCCGCTGCAGGTACGTGACCAGCGCGCGGGCCGCCTCGCGGGCCAGCGTCGGGCCGTGGTCGGCCTCCACCAGCGACAGCGTCAGGTCGAGCCCGCTCGTCACGCCCGCCGCCGTGTAGACGTTGCCGTGGCGGATGTACAGCGGCACCGGGTCCACCGTCACCGCCGGGTAGTCGCGGGCGAGCCGGGCCGCGTAGCGCCAGTGGGTGGTCGCGCGGCGGCCGTTGAGCAGGCCGGCCGCGGCGAGCACCTCGGCACCCGTGCAGACCGACGCGACGCGGCGGCTGGCTCGGGCGAGCCGCCGGACGTGGGCCAGTACGCGCTCGTCGGCGGCCGCGGCCGGGCTGCCCCAGCCGCCCGCGACGACCAGCGTGTCGAGGTCGCCGGTGACCTGGTCGAGCCGCAGGTGCGGCTGCACCACCAGCCCGGCGCAGGTGCGGATGCCGTGACCGTCGACGGAGGCGAGCTGGATGTCGTACGGCGGCCGCGCGCCGAGCCGGTTCGCCGCGTCGAACACATCGGCGGGACAGGCGATGTCCAGCAGCTCGGCGTCGGCGTACCCGACGATCACGACCCGTCTGGGTGACCCTGGCATGATCGAACGCTAGCAGCCGGACCGGGCGCTCGGACGTGGTTCGCAGGAATCCGGACACCGGCGGCCCGCCGGGCGGCCCGGCCCGCCATGGTCGGGGCATGACCGATGCGCAGAAGACCCTCGCCTTCGTCGTTTACCCCGGGCTGACGCCGCTCGACCTGGTGGGCCCGCTCCAGGTGCTCAGCGGGCTCGCGCAGATGGACGCGGGCTACCGGACCGTCGTCGTCGGCGCGACCAAGGACACCGTCGGCACGGACACGCCGTTGCGCGTCGCCCCGAGCCACACGTTCGAGGAGGTCCCGGCGCCGTACGCGGTGCTGGTCCCCGGTGGCACCGTGCCGACGCTGCGGGCGATGGCCGACGAGCGCCTCCTCGCGTGGCTGCGCGCCGCGGCCGGGGGCGCGGAGCTGGTGACGTCGGTCTGCACCGGGTCGCTGATCCTCGGCGCGGCCGGCCTGCTGGAGGGGAAGCGGGCGACCACGCACTGGATGTTCCGCGACCTGCTCGCCGGGCTCGGTGCCACGCCGGTCGCGCGGCGGTGGGTGGAGGACGGCTCGGTGATCACCGCCGCCGGCGTGTCGGCGGGCATCGACCTGGCGCTGCACCTGGTGGAACGCCTCGCCGGGCGGCGGGTCGCGACGAACATCCAGTTCGCGATCGAGTACGACCCCGAGCCGCCGCAGGGCGCGCTGGACTGGGCGAACCAGCCCTACGGCGACCTCAAGCCGCTGCGGGAGCACACCCTGCGGGAAGGCCTGGCCGAGCACCCGGCGCTGCTGGAGAAGCTGCTCGCGCACACCTGACGGACGTCGTCGGCCATCCGGGTGATCGGCGGACGTGGCGCGGGCCCGGCGGTTAGATTCAGCTCGCTCGATCAGGTGATCTCGCGGGTGGGGTGTTGTAGCCGTGCGGTTCCAGGTGCTCGGTCCGATGACGGCCTCCGTCCCGCTGCCCTCGGCGGCCCAGCCGCGGCGGCTGCTCGCCGTCCTGCTTGCCCGCGCCGGCCAGTACGTCGGCCGCGACACGCTGGTCGACGAGCTGTGGCCGGACGGCGCGCCGTCGAGCGCCGCGGCGATCGTGCAGGTCACCGTGTCGAAGCTGCGCAAGACGCTCTCGCCCGGCCTCGGTGCCGCCGAGGCCGGGCAGCGGCTGCGGTCCGGGCCGCGGGGGTACGCGCTGGCCGTCGAGCCGGGTGAGCTGGACGCGGACGAGTTCCTGACGTGGGTGTCGGCGGGTGCGGACGACCGCGCCCAGCGCCGCCGCGCCCTCGAACGGGCGCTGGCGTGCTGGCGGGGCGACGCGTTCGCCGACGTCGCCGGCGGGCCGCTGCTGGAGGCGCACAAGCTGTGGCTGGAGGACCGGCGCTCGGCGGCGCTGCTGCAGCTGGTCGAGCTGGAGCTCGCCGACGGCGACGGCCGGTCCGTGGTCGAGCGCCTCGCCCCGGTGGTCGCGGCGCGGCCCGCCGACGAGCGGTTCGCCGCCCGGCTCGCGTCGGCGCTGGGCACGGTCGGCCGCCGCGAATCGGCGCTGGAGGTGCTCCGCCGGACCCGGCGGGCGCTCTGGGAAGAGGCGGGCGTGTGGCCGGGCGCGGACCTGGTCGCGGTGTACCGCCGGATCGCCGGCACCGAGTGGACGACGCCGGGGCCGCCCGCCCAGCTGCCGCCCGCCGTGCCCGACTTCACCGGCCGCGCGGCCGAGCTCGCCGACGTCACCCGCGCGTTGCGGGGGCCGGCGCCGGTGGTGCTGCACGGCGCCGCCGGGGCCGGGAAGTCGGCGCTGGCGGTGCAGGCCGCCTGGCGGGTCCGCCGCCGCTTCCCCGACGGCCAGCTGACGGCGTCGCTGCGCGGCCAGGACGGCACGCCCGCCGAACCCGCGGCCGTGCTGGCGGGGTTCCTGCGCCTGCTCGGCGCGACCCCGGCCGAACTGGCCGACCGCGCGGGACTGCCCGGGCTCTGGCGCGGCTACACCGCCGACCGGCGGCTGCTGGTGCTGCTGGAGGACGCGGCGTCGGAGGCGCAGGTGCGGGCCCTGCTGCCGAGCGGTCCCGGCTGCGCCACGCTGGTCACCGCCCGCCGCGAGCTGCCCGGTCTGTGCGGCGCGCACCCGGTGCCGGTGCTCTCACTGTCCACATTGGACGCTTTCGCGCTGCTCTCGGCCATCGTGGGGGAGTCGCGGCTGCGAGCGGAACCCGAAGCGGCACAACGGCTTCTCGGGTACTGCGGCGGCCTGGCGCTTGCCGTCCGGATCGCCGGGGTGCGGCTCGCGGCCCGGCCGAACCTGTCACTCGCGGAGCTGGCCGCGCGGCTGTCCGACGACCGGCGCCGCCTCGACGAACTGACGGCGGGCGACCTGAGCGTCCGAGCGGCGGTGACGTCGGCGCTGCGGCCCGCCGCGGATGTGGCGCTGCTGAGACTGCTCGCGGCCTTCGACGGCGCGGTCCCGGACTGGTCCGCGGCGGCCCTGCTCGACCGCCCGACCACGGAGGCCCGCGACCGGCTCGACGCATTGGCGGCCGCGCACCTGCTGGACCCGTCGGGACGGGTCCCGCCGTTCGTGCGACTGGCGCTCGCGGAGGGCCGGCAGGGCGAGGTGGATCCGGTGGCGCTGCGCCGGTCGTGCGAGGCGGCGTTGGCGCTGGCCGAGCACGCGCTGGGACTCCAGGCGCACCGGGCGCCCGGCGGTGCCGCGGGCGATTCGGCGGTCCCGCGGCGGCCTGGTGGCGTGCCGAGGGTTGCCGAGGTTGGGCCGAGCCGGGCGGTGCCACTTCGGGCTGCTGGCGTGCCAGGTGGTGCCGCGGGGGATTCGGCGGTCCCGCGGCGGCCCGCTGGCGAGCCGGGGGTTGCCGAGGCCGGGCCAACCCCGGCGGTCCCGCGACGCCTGCCAACCAAGCCCGATCCCGCCGTGCTGCGCCGGATCGAGGCCGATCCCGCTGCCTGGGCCGCCGCCGAGACCGGGCACCTCGCCGCCGCCGTGCGGCTGGCCGGGGCGCACGGGTGGCACGACCTCACCGAACAGCTCGCCGATGCCTGCACCGCGCTCGCCGGCACCCCCTGGCTCGGGCACGCCGCCCGTGCGGTCACCGTCACCGGGCTGGCCGCGGCCCGGCGGCGGCGGGATCCGCGGGCGGAGGCCGAGAAGCTCTTCACCCTCGGCTCGGTGCACTGGCAACACGGCCGCTGGCGGCAGGCGCGGAACTACTTCGTCATGGCCGAGCACCGCTACCGGATCCTGGACGACCCGCGCGGGACCGGGACGGCGCTCGCCGCGCTCGCCGACGTCCACCTCGACGGTGGGGACCCGCGGGCCGCCGAAGCCGAACTGCGGGAGGCGCTGGACCTGCTGCGCGACTGCGGGGACCGGCGCGGGCAGGCGGCCGCCGCCGCTCAGCTGGGCTCGCTCGCCGAAGACGTCGGGGATGTACGGCGTGCGGTCGAGAGCTTCGAAGTGAGCATGCTGCTCGCCCGTGAATGCGACGACGGCCGCTGGCACGACCAGGTCGCCAAGCGCTACGCCGACGTCCTGCGCCGGCACGGTGGCCACGACCAGGCGGCCGACCTGCTCACCGGTGCGCTGGGCGGGGCCGTCCGCACGCGGGAACGGCATTGGGAGGCGCACGTCCTGCGCAGCCTCGGCGACCTGCACGCCGACGCCGGCGAGCTCGCCGACGCGCAGCGGTGCCTGACGCGGTCGCTGACGCTGTTCGACCAGATCGGGCACCGGCACGCTGCCGCCTACACCCACCGCAGCCTGGCCGAAGCCCGTCGCCGCGCCGGTGACCCGGCCGGTGCGCGGCGGCACCTGCTGGCCGCCATGGGCGTCTTCCGGGAGCTGCACGACCGGCGCGGCGCCGGGTACGCCCTGCTCAGCCTGGGCCGGACGCACGTGACCGAGGACGCCGCGCCCGAGGCCGCGAAGTGCCTGCGCAGCTCGGCCGGGCTGTTCCGCGAGCTCGGGTTCCCGCTGTGGGAACTGCGTGCGCTGGGGGAACTGACCAGCGTCACCGGTGAATCCCCGGCCCGCGACCGGAGCCGTGAACTCTTGACGAAGATCAGGACCTGAGGGTCTCGCGCCCCGGTCCGCGGCGGCGGTGTTTGGCGAAGTTATGGCCGGCCCGATTTGGCTGCCGCCGTTCGGATCGTCGCACGAGAAGGAGCAAGGCATGCCGGCACAACGGATTCTGGCGCGGGCGGCACTGGGGCTCGTCGCTTCGGCCGCGACGGTGGTCTTCGCCACGATCGGCACCGCGTCGGCGAGCGTCGAGGTCACCAAGCTGACCCAGGCGCAGGCGGCCTCGCAGCTGTCCGCGGCCGGGGTGACCCACTCGTCCAGCGGGGGCTGCACGACGCGGTCGAACTCGACCTGCACGTCCTACGAGCAGATCAACCAGAGCACGGTCAGCGGCGTCATCACGCTGAAGCGCGCCAGCGGCTGCGCGATCAACATCACCGGCGGGACCGAGGTCGGCCACGCGTCGGGTACCTACAGCCACTACAACGGCTACAAGGTGGACATCTCGCACAACAGCTGCATCGACGCCTACATCAAGAACAGCTTCGGCTACATCGGCCTGCGCGGCGACGGCTACCCGCAGTGGAAGGCCGGCTCCGGCAACCTCTACTGCGACGAAGGCAACCACTGGGACATCACGTACTACACCTGCGGCTGCTGACGTCCCGGGGCCTGTCCGTTCCGAGGGCGGCGGACAGGCCCCGGTTACCGGCCGCGACGGCCGGGTACCCGCGCGGGTGGAGGTGAGGAGATGACTTCGCACAGCACCCCGGCTCCCCGCCCGCGCACGGCGCTGATCGGCGCGGCGGCGGGCTTCGTCCTGCTTGCCGGGCTCTACCTGGTCCTGGCCCCGTGGATCGCCGGTTTCGGCGGCGCGGGCGTGCTCGCGCTGAGCGACACCCTGGTCGGCCTGGTCCTGATCGCGCTGGCGATCGCCCGCACGGCCACCCGCCGCCTCGCGCTGATCGGCTGGGTGATCCCGGTACTGGGCGCGTGGGCCGCCGTCTCGCCGTGGCTGCTCCGCCACGGCGGTGAGACCCCGCCGTCGACCGGTGCCCTGATCGGCAACGTCGTGGCGGGGGCCGTGGTCGTCGTCGCGGGGATGGCGCTCGCGCGGCGCGTCAGTTCCTGATCAGCAGCCAGTCGCCCGAGTCGCCGGGCCGGTACGGGCTGTCCGCCCGTTTCGCGACCACGCCGGGGAGGCCGTGCTGACGGCTGGCCCCGGCGACGGCCTCGCCCCCTCCGGCGTAGTAGCGCGGCACCTGCCAGTGCCGGTCCTCGACGGCCAGGCCGTCGAGGAGCTCCCGGCGTTTCGTGTACGGCAGGTCCAGGGTCGGCCTGCCGTCGAGGTGCAGGACGTCGGAAGCGAAGTAGAAGACCGGGCAGTGGGCCTTGAGCCGTTTGGCGGCGGCGCCGTCGGCCTTCCGGCGTTCTTCGAGCCCCTCGGGGGACGGCTTGCCGTCCCTGATCACGACGACTTCGCCGTCCAGCAGCACTTCCGTCGATCCGAACTCTTCGCCGAGCTTGTGCAGTTCGGGGTAGCGCCCGGTGACGTCGGCGCCGGTCTCGTCGTGCGCGGTCACGCGGCCGCCGCTGACCAGCAGCATCGTCCGCAGGCCGCCCCAGGCGAACTCGTACGCCCACGCGTCGTCGTCGGCGGGCAGCTCGCCGGGCACCGCCGTCATCGGCTCGAGGAATTCGGGTGCGTCTTCGTGGCCGGGCTCGGCGGGGTCGAGGCGCCGCAGCGTCCAGTCGCGGTCGTCTTCGTCGTGGCGGTTGAGGAACAGGTACTTGCCGCGGGCGCGGCCGCCGTGGAAGACGACCTCGACCTTGTGGTCGTTCCAGTGCAGGGTTTCGTACTTCCCGGTGTCCCACACGGTCATCCGGCCACCGCCGTACTCGCCCGCCGGGATCTCGCCTTCGAAGGTGAGGTACTCCATGGGGTGGTCTTCGGTGTGCACGGCGAGCCGGGAGACGCCAGGGGAGAGCGGCAGGCCCTTGGGGACCGCCCAGGAGACGAGCACGCCGTCGCGCTCCAGCCGGAAGTCCCAGTGCAGGCGAGTGGCGTGGTGTTCCTGGATGACGAAGAGGTCGTCGTCCCCGGGCTCGGGCGGGCCGTCCGGCCAGGGTTCGGGGGTGCGGTCCTTGCCGCGCTTGCCCCGGTATTCCTCGAGTCTGTCGGCCATGGCCGCCCCGGTACCCCTTCCGCCGCAAGAGCTTCCAGGGTACCGGGCGGCGGGCCTCAGTCCGTCTCGGCCATCGCTTCGGCGAACTGGGCCGCGTACAGCCGCGCGTACGCGCCGCCGCTGTGCAGCAGCGTTTCGTGGTCGCCCTGCTCGACGATCTGCCCGTGCTCCATCACCAGGATCACGTCGGCGTCGCGGATCGTGGACAGCCGGTGCGCGATGACGAAGCTCGTCCGGCCGCTGCGCAGCGAGTTCATCGCCCGCTGGATGAGCACCTCGGTGCGGGTGTCCACCGAGCTGGTCGCCTCGTCCAGGATGAGGATCACCGGCTTGGCCAGGAACGCCCGCGCCACCGTGATCAGCTGCTTCTCGCCCGCGCTGACCGTGCCGCCTTCGTCGTCGAGCACCGTGTCGTAGCCGTCCGGCAGCGTGCGGACGAAGCGGTCCACGTACGTCGCCTGAGCCGCCTCCACGATCTCCTCGTGCGTCGGGTTGTCCGCGCCGTAGGCGATGTTCTCCGCGATCGTGCCGCCGAACAGCCACGCGTCCTGCAGCACCATGCCGGTCTGGTCGCGCAGTTCCTCGCGGTTCATCTTCGCGATGTCGACGCCGTCGAGGGTGATGCGGCCGCTGTCCAGCTCGTAGAAGCGCATGAGCAGGTTGACCAGCGTCGTCTTGCCCGCGCCGGTCGGGCCGACGATCGCCACCGTCTGGCCGGGCTCCACGGTCAGCGACAGGCCGTCGATCAGCGGCTTCTCCGGCAGGTAGCGGAAGGAGACGTCCTGGAACTCGACGCGCCCCCGCACCGGCGAAGGCCGCTCCGGCGACGCGGGCTCGGGGGCCTGCTCCTCGGCGTCGAGCAGCGCGAACACCCGCTCGGCCGAGGCGACGCCGGACTGCAGCAGGTTCGCCATGCTCGCGATCTGCGTCACCGGCTGGCTGAACTGGCGCGAGTACTGGATGAACGCCTGCACCTCGCCGAGCGTCAGGCTGCCCGACGCGACGCGCAGCGCGCCGATCACCGCCACCAGCACGTAGCTCAGGTTGCCGATGAACATCATCGCCGGCTGGATCATGCCGGAGATGAACTGCGCCCGGAAGCTCGCCTGGTACAGGGTGTCGTTCTGCTTGTCGAAGATCGCCGCGGCCTCGTCGCGGCGGCCGAACACCTTGACCAGCGAGTGGCCGGTGTACATCTCCTCGACGTGCGCGTTGAGCTTCCCGGTCGTCGACCACTGCTTGATGAAGTTCGGCTGCGCCCGCTTCCCGATCTTCGCCGCCACGACGGCCGACAGCGGCACCGTGAGCAGCGCGATCAGCGCCAGCAGCGGCGAGATCAGGAACATCATGATCAGCACGCCGATCACCGTCAGCAGCGACGACACGATCTGCGACAACGTCTGCTGCAACGACATCGCCAGGTTGTCGATGTCGTTGGTGACGCGGGAAAGCACCTCGCCGCGCGGCTGGCGGTCGAAGTACTTCAGCGGCAGCCGCGAGAACTTTTCCTCGACCTCTTCGCGCAGCCGGTACACCGCCTGCTGCACCAGCGTCGTGGTCAGCCGGGCCTGGATCAGCCCGAAGAACGACGAGATCACGAACAGCGCCAGCACGGTGAGCAGGATCTGCCCGACCTTGTCGAAGTCGATGCCGACGCCCGGCACGAGGTCGACGCGGCTGTAGATGTCGGCGAGGGTGCCGTCGCCGCGGGCCCGCAGCCCGGCGACGATCTGCTCCTTCGTGACGCCCGGCGGCACCTGCTTGCCGAGTACGCCGGCCAGGATGGCGTCGGTGGCCTGGCCGAGGATCTTCGGGCCGATCACGGTGAGCGTGACGCTGGCCGCGCCGAGCACGAGCACGCCGATGAGCGCGGCCCGCTGCGGGCGCAGCAGCCGCAGCAGCCGCTTCAGCGAACCCTTGAAGTCGAGCGCTTTCTCCGGCGGCGCGCCGCCGGCCATCCAGCGGCCGGGCCCGGCCGTCGCGGCACCGGTGTTCCGCTGCCGCTCGGCGGTCGGCCGTTCCCCGGCGTCGGTGACGGCGGCTTTGGGCGATTCGGTCGTGCTCACGCCGCCTCCTGTTCGGTGAGCTGGGACAGCACGATCTCCCGGTAGGTTTCGTTGCCGTCCATGAGTTCGTGGTGGGTGCCGGTGCCGACGACGCGGCCTTCGTCGAGGACGATGATGCGGTCGGCGCCGCGGATCGTGCTGACCCGCTGCGCCACGATGACCACCGTCGCCTCGGCCGTTTCCGACACCAGCGCGCGGCGCAGGGCCGCGTCGGTCGCGTAGTCGAGCGCGGAGAACGAGTCGTCGAACAGGTAGATCTCCGGCTTGTGCACCAGCATCCGCGCGATCGCGATCCGCTGGCGCTGCCCGCCCGAGACGTTCGTGCCGCCCTGGGCGATCGGGGACTCGAGACCGTCGGGCATCGCTTCGACGAAGTCCTTGCCCTGCGCCACTTCCAGCGCGTGCCACAGCTCCTCGTCGGTCGCGTCCGGGTTGCCGTAGCGCAGGTTGCTCGCCACCGTGCCGGCGAACAGGTACGGCTTCTGCGGCACCAGCCCGACCGCGCGGGCGAGCACCGCCGGGTCGAGGTCGCGGACGTCGACGCCGTCCACCTTCACCGTGCCGGCGGTGGCGTCCATCAGGCGCGGGATCAGGTTGAGCAGCGTGGTCTTGCCGGTGCCCGTCGAGCCGATCACCGCGGTGGTCTCACCCGGCCGCCCGATCAGCGAGATGTCGCACAGCACCGGCTTTTCCGCGCCGGGGTAGCGGAACTCGACGCCGGTGAGCTCCAGGTGCCCGTGCACCGCGCCGGGCCGGATCGGCGACACCGGCGGGCGGACGCTCGACTCGGTGTCGAGCACCTCGCTGATCCGCTCGGCGCTGACCTCCGCGCGCGGCACCATCATGAACATGAACGTGGCCATCATGACGGCCATCAGGATCTGCAGCAGGTAGGACAGGAACGCGGTCATCGCGCCGATCTGCATGCTGCCGGAGTCGATCCGCTGGCCGCCGAACCACAGCACCGCGACGCTGGAGGCGTTCATCACCAGCATGACGATCGGGAACATCAGCGCCATCAGCTTGCCCACTCGCAGCGAAACGGTGAGCAGCTGGTCGTTGGCGACGTCGAAGCGCTCCCGCTCGTGCTTGTCGCGCACGAACGCACGGATCACCCGGATGCCCATGATCTGCTCGCGCAGGATCTGGTTGATCCGGTCGATGCGCTCCTGCATCAGCCGGAACGCCGGGCGCATCTTCGTGATGATGGTGCCGACCGCGACCGCCAGCACCGGCACGATGACCAGCAGCAGCGACGACAGCGGCACGTCGAGGTTCAGCGCCAGGATGATCCCGCCGACGCACATGATCGGCGCCGACACCATCAGCGTCAGCGTCATCAGGACGAGCATCTGGATCTGCTGGACGTCGTTGGTGGTGCGGGTGATCAGCGACGGCGTGCCGAACTGGCCGACCTCGCGGGCGGAGAAGTCCTGCACCCGGTGGAAGACGCCGGCGCGGATGTCGCGGCCGATCGCCATCGCGGTGCGGGCGCCGAAGTAGACCGCGCCGATCGAGCCGGCGATCTGCGCGAGCGTGATGACGAGCATCATCGCGCCGACGCGCAGGATGTAGTCCATGTCGCCCTTGATCAACCCGTTGTCGACGATGTCGGCGTTCAGCGTCGGCAGGTAGAGCATCGCGATGGTCTGCACCAGCTGGAGCAGCACGATCACCCACAACGTGCTCCGGTACGGGCGCAGGTGGCTGCGCAGGAGCTTGACTAGCACAACGATTCCCCCAGTGGAGTGGTGGTCGGTTCGGGTTTCGGAGCAGCGGTGCCGCCGGTCAGGGTGGGCATCCCGGCGGAAAGCTCGTCCAGCAGCCGTTCCAGGATCGGCAGGAACGGTTCGCCTTCGGTGGTGAACCAGTTGGTGAAGGCCACCCGGACAGCGCTTTCCACCGAAGCCGCCATCAGCCGGCACAACAGGTGGTCCACACCGCCCACCCGTTTCGCGATCGTTTCGGCCAGGACGCGCTCGACGGCCGCGTGGGCGTTGAGGAACTCGCCGCGCAGCATGAGCCGTCCCATCAGCTCACGGATACGCGCAACATACGCGCGATCGGGTTCCCCTTCACGCGAATATTGCTCGAGCACCGCGTGCTTGACCGAGTCCCAGAGCGGCTCGCCGTCCGGCCGCGCGAGCAGCGCCTCGCGCATCCCCTCGTGCCGGTCGACGACGACCGAGCAGACCGCCTGCTCCTTGCTGGAGAAGTAGTTGTTGAATGTGCGGGGTGACACGCCGACCTCGGTGGCGATGTCCTCGACCTTCACGTTCTCCAGCCCGCGCTCCAGCGTCAGCCGCAGTGCCGCCTGGGCGAGCGCCTTGCGGGCCTCGCGCTTCTTGCGCTCGCGCAGGGTCAGCGGTGGTGGTTCGTCCGGCGGCATGAACGGAGTGTAGCGAAAAACTTGCGTGCCCCGCAAAAAAGTGCGTGGCCCGCAAGTTTGGGACGAATCGGGCACGACCAGGGATTTCGTGGCGAAAGCGGGGGATGGGCTGCGAGATCGGCGGCCATGTGCGCTCCGTTGCCAGGTGCAAGATGCAAAATTGCACCGAATGGCCTAGCCCACTGCGCTCACCAGCAGCGACGGCCCCGAAATCCGGTCACGTCGAGCGATCGCGCGGGGACCGGCTGTGGACATCCGACGAACCTTTCTGCTTGCATGTCCGGCATCGCCGCCCGGGGGTCGGCGCTGCAGTCGTTGCCGAACCTGAGCAAGGAAGAAGTGGGACCACATGGCGAGCCGGGCCCGGGAACTCCTGGATCGATCACGCGTCCTGCTGGACCGCTCGCGGGTCGCCGCCGCGCAGTACCTCACCGCGCCGCCGAAGCACCCCGGGTACGAGCCCGCGCCGGGGCCGGCCATCGCGGAGCTGTCGCGGCCCGAGCTGGAGCCGGCGACGCCGGCCGCGGACGAAGGCGTGCTGGCCGAGATCTGCGCCAGCGTGGCCCTGCGTGACCTCAACCTCTTGGACCAGCTGCTCGCGCGGCTCGAGGAGCTCGAGGCGGGGGAGGAGGACCACCACCGCCTCGCCGAGCTCTACCAGCTCGACCACCTCGCCACTCGGCTGCGGCGCAACGCCGAGAACCTGCGGGTGCTGGCCGGGCAGGACACCGCCGACGACGCCGCCCGCGCGACTTCGGTGCTCGACCTCGTGCGCGCCGCGATGTCCTCGATCGACCACTACGCCCGGATCACCATCGGGCGCGTGGTGCACCTGGGGGTCGTCGGCTTCGCCGCCGAAGACCTGGGCCGGGTGCTCGCGGAGCTGCTCGACAACGCCGCCAACCAGTCTTCGCCCAGCTCGCCGGTGCACGTCAGCGCGCACCTGACCGAGCAGGGCAGCGTGCTCGTCCGGATCGAGGACGAGGGCATCGGCATCCCCGCCGACCGCGTCGACGGCCTCAACCGGCGGCTGGCCGCGGGCGGCGACCTCGACGACGCTTCGGCGCGGCACATGGGCCTCGCCGTGGTCGCCCGCCTCGCCGCTCGCCACGGCGTCGCCGTGCGCCTGGACCGGCGCAGCCCGCACGGCACGGTCGTGACCGTGCTGCTGCCCACCGGCGTCGTCACCGAGCTGGCCGAGAACGCGTGGTCGGGCACTCGGACCGTCACGGCCGAACCGGTCAAGGCCGGCGGCGAACCGGTGGTGACCGGCGGGCTGCCGCGCCGCCGCCCGGGCGCCTTCCCGCGCGAGGAGCCCGCGCCGGTGCCGCGCAAGCCCACCCCCCGGCCCCGGCCGGTCGAGCGGGCCACCGGCGGCACCACGGCCAACGGCCTGCCGCGCCGCGTGCCCGGCAGCATCCGCGGCGCCGCCCCCGAGCCGCCACCGCCGCCCCCGGCCGCGGAACCGGCGGCGAACGGGCACGAGAAGCTGCTCGCCGACCTCGGCGCGTTCGCCGACGGCGAGGCGGCCGCGCACGCCGAAAACCCCGCCCACCAGGACGAAACGCCCGGAGGAACCGCCCCGTGAGCGCCCCCCACCCGGCACCGGCGAACTTCGCCTGGCTGCTCGACGACTTCGTCCGGAAGGTGCACGGGGTCAGCCACGCGCTGATCATGAGCGTCGACGGCTTCCCGCTGACCGCGTCGGACTCGGTCGGCGAAGCGGAGGCCGAGCAGCTCGCCGCGATCGCCAGCGGCCTGCTCTCCCTGGCCGGCAACAGCGCGGCGCTGTTCGGGAAGGGCGCCTGCGAGCAGATCATCATCCGGCTCACCCACGGCTACTTCCTCTTCATGGGCATCGGTTCCGGTGCCGGGCTCGCGGTGCTGACCTCGGGCGAGGCGGACATGAAGGTGGTCGCCTACGAGATGACCCAGTTCATCACCAACGCCGGCCACGCGCTCACCCCCGAGGTGCGCGCCGAACTGCGCCAGGTGCTGACCGCGCGCCGGCCGCGGGTGTGATGGGCGTGCCCGACACGGATGGGAAGACCATGTCCGAGAAGGACACCGCCTTGCCCCGGCGCAGCCGCCGGATCCGGGCGTACGCGCTCACCGGCGGCCGCACCAGCACCCGCCACCAGCTGCTGGTGGAAACGCTGGTCTCGGTCCCGCAGTACGACCCGTCGCTGAGCGACACGCTGATGCCCGAATCGCGCTCGCTCTACGAACGCGCTCGCGTGCGGTCCTCGATCGCCGAGCTGTCGGTGGGGCTGGACCTGCCGCTGGGCGTGGTGCGGGTGCTGATCGGCGACCTCGCTTCCCAGGGCGCGGTGTTCGTCCACCCCACCGCGCACGCCTACCACCACGACACCAACGTCCTCGAGAGGATCCTTGATGGGCTCAAGCGGCTCCCCGCCTGAGGGCGATCTGCTGACGATCTCCGCGAAGATCGTCGTCGCCGGGGGCTTCGGTGTCGGCAAGACCACGTTCGTCGGCGCGGTGTCGGAAGTGCCGCCGATGAGCAACGAAGCCTGGATGACCGAGGCCGGCGAAGGCGTCGACGAGATCCCGCCCGGCGGCAAGTCGACCACGACCGTCGCGATGGACTTCGGCCGCATCACGCTGCGGCCGGACCTGCTGCTGTACCTGTTCGGCACGCCGGGGCAGGCGCGGTTCTGGTTCCTCTGGGACGACCTGAGCCGCGGCGCGCTCGGCGCGGTCGTGCTGGTCGACACCAGCCGGATCGACGAGTCGTTCGCGGCGATCAACTACTTCGAGAACGACTCGGAGCTGCCGTTCGTCGTCGCGGTCAACCAGTTCGAGGGCATGCCGGTGCACGACCTCGAGGAGGTGCGCGACGCGCTCGCGCTCGACCCGAGCGTCCCGCTGGTCACCTGCGACGCCCGTGACCGCGCGTCGGCGATCGCCACCTTGACCGAGCTGGTCAGCCACACGCTGTCGCTCGCCGTGCTGTCCGGGCCGCGTGAGCTGGCCGGCAGCGTTGCCCAGGCCTGAACGAGGAGAGAAGAGCTTCATGCGCAGAGTCCTGATCGTGGGCGCCGGCCAGTCCGGGCTGCAGCTGGCCCTCGGGCTGCTGGCGAAGGACTACGACGTCACGGTGATGTCCGCGCGGACGCCGGAGGAGATCCGGGCCGGGCGGGTGATGTCGACGCAGTGCATGTTCAACGACGCGCTGCAGCACGAACGGGACCTCGGGCTGAACCAGTGGGAGGACGAGACCGTCCGGGTCGAGGGCCTCGGCGTGTCGGTGGCCGCGCCGGACGGCGGCCGCGCGCTGGACTGGTTCGCCGAGCTGGACCACTACGCGCAGTCGGTCGACCAGCGCGTGAAGATGGCGGGCTGGCTGGAGCTGTTCGAGGACCGCGGCGGCAAGCTCGTCATCCACGGCGTGATGACGTCCGAACTGGACGCGCTGGCGCGGCTGTACGACCTGGTGATCATCTCGGCCGGCAAGGGCGAGCTGGTGCAGCTGTTCGACCGCGTGCCCGAGCGGTCGCCGTACACGAAGCCGATGCGCGCGCTCTCGCTGGCGTACGCCCACGGTGTCCGGCCGCGGCCGGAGCACCCGGACAAGCAGGCGGTGCGGTTCAACATCGTGCCCGGCGTCGGCGAGCTGTTCATGATCCCGGCGTACACGCTGAGCGGGAACTGCGACATCCTGTTCTTCGAGGGGATCCCCGGCGGGCCGCTGGACTGCTTCGGCGACCACCCGGCCCCGGCCGAGCACTTCACGCGCCTGCTGGACCTGATGCGGCAGTTCGTGCCGTGGGAGTACGAGCGCTGCCGCGACGCCGAGCTGACCGACGGCAAGGCGGCACTGGCCGGCGGGTACACCCCGGTCGTGCGCAACCCGGTCGGCACCCTGCCGGGTGGCGCGCGGGTGCTGGGCATGGCCGACGTCGTCGTGGCGAACGACCCGATCACCGGGCAGGGCTCGAACAACGCGAGCCACTGCGCGGCGACCTACCTGACCGCGATCCTCGAGCACGGCGACCGGCCGTTCGACGCCGCGTGGATGGATGCCACGTTCGAGCGCTACTGGGAGTACGCCCAGCACGTCACCGAATGGACCAACGCGCTGCTCCTCCCGCCGCCCCCGCACGTGCTCCAGATCCTCGGGGTGGCGGGCCAGAACCCGGCCGTGGCCCGGCGGTTCGCCAACGGGTTCACCGACCCGACCGACTTCCAGCACTGGTTCCTGGACCCCGCGAAGTGGGAGAAGTACCTGGCAGAGGTCTAGATCAGACTGTCGCCGGGGGACGTTTCGGGCTACGGTAATTACCGAGCGTGAAGTCGACCTCGGAGGTACGTGGCATGCGGGCGATGTGGAAGGGCTCGGTGTCGTTCGGGCTGGTCAGCATCCCGATCCAGCTGTACGCGGCCACCGAGAACAAGAACGTCTCGCTCCGCCAGGTGCACGAGGCCGACGGCGGCCGCATCCAGTACAAGCGGTTCTGCACGATCGACGGCGCCGAGGTCCCGTACCCGGAGATCGCCAAGGGCTACGAGCTGCCCGACGGTGAGATGGTCGTCATCACCGACGCCGAGATGGCCGACCTGCCGCTGCCCACGCAGCGCACGATCGACGTGCTGGAGTTCGTGCCGCTGGAGTCGATCGACCCGATCCAGTACGACCGGACGTACTACCTGGAGCCGCAGAAGAACGCGGTGAAGCCGTACATCGTGCTGCGGGACGCGCTGCACAAGTCGAGCCAGGTGGCCATCGCGAAGGTCGCCGTGCGGCAGCGGGAGAGCATGGCGGTGCTGCGGGTGCACGCCGACGTGCTGGTGATGACGACGATGCTGTGGCCGGACGAGGTCCGCGAACCCGACTTCCCGTTCCTGCGCGACGACCCGCCGCAGATCCGCCCGCAGGAGCTGTCCATGGCGGGCTCGCTGATCGACTCGCTGGCCGAGCCGGTGTTCGAGCCGGAGAAGTACCACGACCACTACCGCGAGGCCCTCGAGGAGATGATCGAGGCCAAGGTCGCGGGGGAGGAGACGACCAAGCCCGCGGCGGTCACCGCCAAGGCCGACGTCGTCGACCTGATGGCGGCGCTGCAGGCCAGCGTCGACGCGGCGAAGAAGTCGCGTGAGTCCGTTTCGGACACGTCCACTTCGGAGGCGTCCGATGAGGACGCGAAGCCGGCGCCGAAGAAGAAGTCGGCACCGAGGAAACGGGCCCCCAAGTCCGCCTGAGCACCCCGGACGGGTGGTCGCGGCCGACACGCCGCCGCGGTCGCGCGCCCGGCCGCCTCGCGGTGGTACCCAGGAAGTGTGCGGAAGTCGTTGCCGCGCCGAGCTTCCTGAGCCTCCCGCCAGGATCCGCGAAGGCCTTCCCGCCGGGTGCCGCGCACCTGCCGGGGAGGCCTTCGCGGCGTGGGGACGGTGCCCCTGCGGTCACACGATCGTGTATGCAGCTGTGTACACCGGCTTGGCGATGTGCTAACACTAACGGGGTCCTTCGGCTCTCCCTCCCCCTCGGAGCCGGAGGACCCTTAAATTTCCCGCTTTCCCCGCCCGAAGCGGTGCGGAACGGCCGAACGGCCCGGCGCGACAGCATCGCTGCTGACGTGCCGGGCCGTTCGCCGGTCGTGGATCAGTACCAGTGCGCACGCCCACCGATCCGGCGGCCGGTGCCGCCGAGGATGGCCAACGCCACGCCGGCCACCGCGAGAATGATGCCGATGGTGTAAAGCACCGGGATTCCCACGATGAACCCGATGATCAGAAGAATTACACCGAGAACGATCACTTTGACACACACTCCTTCGCATGGGACCCATCCGGCGTGCCGGCCGGCGGATGCGCTGTCACGGGGAGAATGGCCACTTTCGCGGTGCGGCAAACTGCGTCAAATGGAGCAATCTCGGGTCAGTACCGATAGTGATCGAGCTTGTACGGACCTTCGACGTCGACCCCGATGTACTCGGCCTGCTCCTTCGTGAGCTTGGTGAGCCGCACGCCGAGCGCGTCGAGGTGCAGGCGGGCGACCTTCTCGTCGAGGTGCTTCGGCAGCCGGTGGACGTCGATGGCGTACTCGCCGGGCTTGGCGAACAGCTCGATCTGCGCGATCGCCTGGTTGGTGAACGAGTTCGACATCACGAACGACGGGTGGCCGGTCGCGTTGCCGAGGTTCATCAGGCGGCCTTCGGAGAGCACGATGATCGAGTGGCCGTCCGCGAACGCCCACTCGTGCACCTGCGGCTTGATCTCCTTCTTGACGATGCCCGGCAGTTTCGCCAGCCCGGCCATGTCGATCTCGTTGTCGAAGTGCCCGACGTTGGCGACGATCGCGTTGTGCTTCATGCGGCTCATCTGGTCCGCGGAGATGATGCCGAAGTTGCCGGTGGTGGTGATGAAGATGTCCCCGGTCGCGACCACGTCGTCGAGCTCGACGACGTCGAGGCCGTCCATCGACGCCTGCAGCGCGCAGATCGGGTCGATCTCGGTGACCGCGACGCGGGCACCCTGGCCGCGCAGCGCCTCGACCGCACCCTTGCCGACGTCGCCGTAGCCGCAGACGACGACGCGCTTGCCGCCGATCATCACGTCGGTGGCCCGGTTCAGGCCGTCCACAAGGGAGTGCCGGATGCCGTACTTGTTGTCGAACTTGGACTTCGTCACGGAGTCGTTGACGTTCATCGCGGGGAAGAGCAGCTCGCCGTCCTTGGCGAGCTTGTAGAGCCGCTTGACGCCGTTGGTCGTCTCCTCGGTGACGCCGCGGATCTCCTTGGCCATCCGGGTGAAGCGCTCGCCGTCGGCGGCCAGGCTCGCGCGGAGGGTCTCGAGGACGATCCGGTACTCCTCCGGGTCCTCTTCGGACGGTTGCGGGACGGCGCCCGCGGCTTCGAACTCGACGCCCTTGTGCACGAGCAGGGTGGCGTCGCCGCCGTCGTCGAGGATCATGTTGGGGGTTTTCCCACCGGCGAAGGCGAAGAGCTGCTCGGTGCACCACCAGTACTCTTCGAGCGTCTCGCCCTTCCAGGCGAACACCGGGGTGCCCGCCGGGGCGTCGACCGTGCCCTCGGGGCCGACGACGACCGCCGCGGCGGCCTCGTCCTGGGTGGAGAAGATGTTGCAGGAGACCCAGCGCACCTCGGCGCCGAGCGCGACCAGGGTCTCGATCAGCACAGCGGTCTGCACGGTCATGTGCAGCGACCCGGCGATGCGCGCGCCCTTGAGCGGCTGCGCGGCGGCGTACTCGCGGCGGATCGCCATCAGGCCCGGCATCTCGTGCTCGGCCAGCCGCAGCTGGGTGCGGCCGGCGTCGGCCAGGGAAAGGTCGGCGACGGCGAAGTCGAGACCGTTGCGGCGTGCGAGTTTGTCACTCATTCCTCGAGCTCTTTCCTGAGGCTGGTTGCGGAAGCGCTCGGGAGGAACTGGCGGGACACCACGAAAAAAGGCACCTCCCTCGCGGGAGGCGCCCTTGGATGCGTGTCGCGGGCCGAGCGTGGCGGAAGAATTTCCGTCGCAGCGCCTCTCGGCCCGGATCCAGGATGGCAAAGCCGCCGGGAAGCTGTCAAGCGAGCGAACGGGCCATCAGGACGTCGTCGACGTCGGTCCCGCCGACGCGGAATTCCCCGCGCAGCACGCCTTCCACGGTGAACCCGCACCGCTCGTAGACCCGGCGGGCGGCGGCGTTGTGACCCAGCACGCGCAGCGTCAGCTTGCGGGCGCCGCGCCGGCGCGCTTCGGCCACGGCCGCGTCCACCAGCCGGCCCGCGATGCCGAGGCCCTGGCGGTCCGGGTCGACGGCGAGGCCGCCGAGGACCAGCACGTGCCGGTGGGCCGGGATGCCGAAGCCTTCGTCGAGCCGGACGTACCCGGCGACGACGTCGTCGTGCTCGGCGACGAGGACGTTCTCCGTGCGCAAGCCGCCGTCGAAGAACGGCGTGCCGGGCGGCGGCGGGGGAGCGGGGGACACGGCGGGGCCCCACGTGCGCTCGTCGATCTTCGCGAGCGCGGCTTCGTCCCCGGCGCGGGCCGGCCGGACGGCGATCGTCACGACAGCTCCTTCCACGCCTCTTCGACGATCCCGGCGAGTTCGCGGGGATCGCGGTTGCCCTCGGCGCTGAGGCACCGCACGGTGACGGTCAGATCCGGGCCGCTGCGCTGGCAGCTCAGCACGGAGGACCGGTCGGGGTCCGGTGGCGAGCCCGCCGGCTCGGGGTCGTGGTGGACCAGGCACTGCACGGCACCGGTGCGCACGAGCTCGGTGCCCGGCGCGGCCAGGTCCAGCGCCTCGGCGTCCTCGTACGGCGCCACCAGCTCCGGCGAGGCCGCGCGCACCGCGATCAGCTGGAACGAGCGCTCCAGCCCGGCGTCCTGGTACTGCTGCACGACCGCGCCCGCGCCGCCGTAGGCCGCCGACGTCCGGGCGGCCGTCTCCCGGTCGGCCTTGTCGACGCGGGCGACCTGGCCCTTGCTCTCTTCCACGCCGAACTTCGCGAGCGCGTCCTGGGCGCGGGCGAGCCCGCCCAGGGTGGCCGGCGCGGTCAGCGCGCCTCCGCTGGGCCCGCCGAGCAGGCTCAGCGCCAGCCACGGCACGCCGACCAGCACCGCGCCCACGATGACGCCGACGAGGCCCGCGAAGACGGGGTGGGTGCGCGGCGGCGCGGGCGCGGCGGGGAGCTCTGCGGTCACGCGAGCATCGTGGCGGAACCGGGCAAGGGGTGTGAAGGGAATTTTCCGGTCAGCGCGTCAGAGCAGGTGCGCGCGCCGCCAAACGCCCTCCGACCGGCCGCCGATCAGCCCCGCGTCGCGCAGGAACGGCACGATCTTCTCCGCCATCCAGCGGCGCGTCTCGTGGAAGTGCGGGTTGGCGAGCGCCGCGGCCCGGCCGGCGCGGGGGTCGATCCCGACGCTGCGGTAGACCCGCGGGTCGACCATGCTGTCGATGACGCCGAACGCGACCAGCGCGGTCCGCAGCCGGTGCCGCTGCAGCGCCGCTTTCGACAGCTTCGGCGTCTCCCGCAGCACCTCTTCCTTGGCGAACCGGACGTGCCGGGCCTCCTCGACGACGTGGATGCGGTTGACCGAGCGGATCAGCGGCTGGATGCCGTCGTCGTCCATCATCGAGCGCTGCAGCCGGTCGGTGGTCTCCTCGGCGACCAGCACGCTGGCGAACATCGACGGCCCGGCGGCGGTCGCGCCGAACACCTTGGCGGCGCGGTGCACGACCTTCGGGACGCCGTAGCGCGGGACGCCGAGCCGCTCGGCGGTGCGGGCGAACATCACCGAGTGCCGCGTCTCGTCACCGATCTCGGTCATCGCGTACTGCGCGTGCTCGGTGCGCGCGTCGAGGTCGAAGACGTACCGGGCGAGCAGCTGCATGAGGACGATCTCGAACCACAGGCCGACGCTCATGATGCTGGCGATCTCGTGCTTGGACAGCTCGATCCGCTGCTCCGGCGTGAGGTCCGCCCAGAGCGCGGTGCCGTAGAGGGAGACGCGCTCCAGGGGCATGTAGGCCTTGCCCTCGGCGAGCGGCGCGGCCCAGTCGATGTCGACGTACGGGTCGTAGGAGTTCTTCGCGGAGCTCTTGAGCAGGCGAGCCGCGGTGACGTCCCGGTCCTGGGCCTCGACGCCCATGGCGGCCTCCGGAAAAGTAGGGGGTACGCGCTGTACTAGTTACTTCGGCGAGCGTACACCGGCTCGCCGGACTTGAGTAGGCTTCCCGGGTGACCAAGGTCGACGGACGGGCGGCGCGCTGGGCGGGCCAGCAGGAGCGGCGGCGCGCCGAATTCGTCGACGCGGCGCTGGCGGCCATCGCCGAGCACGGCCCGGAGGTCTCGACCGAGCAGATCGCCGAGCGCGCCGGCGTGGCCCGCACCCGGCTGTACCGCCACTTCGCCGACGCGGCCGACCTCCAGCGCGCGATCGCCGAACGCGCGGCCGAACTGGTGACGGCCGAGCTCGCGCCGCTGTGGCACCCCTCGGGTTCGCCGCACGAGATGATCACGGCGGTGATTTCGACGCACCTGCGCTGGCTGACCGAGCACGAGTCCCTGCACCGCTACCTGACCCGCGCGGTCCCGGCCACGCCGGACGTCCGCGGCACGATCGCCCGCCACCTCAGCGGCCTGTTCTCGGGCTACCTGACGGCGTTCGGCCTCGACCCGGCCCCGGCGGACACGATCGCGTTCGGCCTGGTCGGCTACGTCGAGTCGGCGACCACCCGCTGGCTCGACCACCCGGGCGCGCTGAGCCTGCCCCAGCTGACGGACCAGCTGACGGGCACGATCTGGGCGATGCTGGACCACACGCTGAAGGCGGGCGGGGTGGACCTCGACCCGGACCGGCCGCTGCCGCTGCCCGGCGAGCTCTAGAGGTCGTGAGTGGTAAGTCGGGTTCTAACCCGACTTACCACTCACGAGGTTTCCTCGCGGGTGAACTCGGCGCGCACGCCCAGCAGCCGCACCGCGCGGGTCAGCTCGAACATCCCCAGCACCTCGCGCGCCGCCCGGTCGATCTCCGCGGCGTCCGACGTCGGCTCCGGCAGGGTGATGCTGTGCGTGTGGGTCAGGAACGGCACGAACCGGACCTTGACCGCCACCCGCGCCGCCGGGCGGGCTTCGTCCAGGACGTCCTGGGCGACCCGCTTCGCCAGCGCCGACACCTCCGCCGCCATCTCCGCCGGGTCGGTGAGGTCGCGCTGGAACGTCGTCTCGCGGCTGCGGGAGCGGGCCACGTACGGGGTCGCGCTGACGTCGGCGTCGCTGATGCCGCCGCCGAGCAGCCGCAGCCACGGTCCCGTCTTCGGGCCGAACCGGGCGGCCAGCGCCGCCGCGTCCGCGCCCGCCAGGTCGAGCACCGTGTGGATGCCCAGTTCGGCCAGCTTCTTCGCGGTCTTGCCGCCGATGCCCCACAGCGCGTCGGTCGGGCGTCCGGCCATCACCGCCCACCAGTTCTCCTGCGTCAGCCGGTAGATCCCGCCCGGCTTGCCGAACCCGGTGGCGAGCTTGGCCCGCAGCTTGTTGTCGCCGATCCCGACCGCGCACGACAGCCCCGTCTCGCGGGCCACGGCGTCCTTGAGGCCGGCCGCGAGCGCCTCCGGGTCGCCGGTTTCCGCACCCAGGAACGCCTCGTCCCAGCCCAGCACCTGCACGACGACCGGGAACTCCCGCAGCACCGCCATCACGCGCGCGGACACCTCGAGGTAGGCGTCCGGGTCACTGGGCAGGAAGACGGCGTCCGGGCAGCGCTTGGCGGCGAGCCGCAGCGGCATGCCGGACTGGACGCCGAACTCGCGGGCCTCGTACGAGGCGGTCGCGACCACGGCCCGTTCGGTGGGATCGCCGTTGCCCCCGACGACGACGGGCTTGCCCGCGAGCTCCGGGTGGCGGGCGATCTCGACCGCGGCGATGAACTGGTCGAGGTCGACGTGCAGGACCCACTTCACGGGGCCCAGTCTCGCCTCAGATCCGGTGCCGCGCCACGTGGGTCCAGACGGTGCCGGTGAGCGCGAGGATCCCGCACAGCGTGACCCCGGGGTCGGGCAGGACCAGCCCCACGACCAGCAGGGCCACGGCGACGACGTCGAAGACGATCAGGACGGTGCTGCGGAGCGCGCGCGATCGGGGGCGCTTGCCCTCGCGCAGGGCGGTGGCGAGGTCGGGGTCGCTGACCTCGAGACTGCGCTCGATCTTCTCGAGCTCGGTGCGATCGTGGTGACTGAGCATCGGGGTACTCCTTCGGCGCCGAACCCGCCGTGTCGCCAGAGCGAATACCCCATCGTCCTCCGAACGAACCGCCGAACGTCTTCTGATTTCGTGCTTTTTGCTGCTCCGACCGGGTGATCCCGGCCCGGTAACGGCCGATGAGCACGTTAAGTTGCCCTGTGAACGTGGCCGGTGACGGCCCGGGTGACGGATGGGGGCCGTTGCGTCCTCTTCGTGCGCCTGAACCTTCAAGCAGCTGGAGGACCTCGATGACCCTGCCCACCGAACCGATCGGCAGCATCCCGCGCCCCGACTACCTCGTCGAAGGCCTCGGCGAGTTCGCCGCGGGCCGGATCGACGCCGCCGCGCTCGCCGAGCTGGAGAGCCGCGCGCTGGCCGACACGATCAGCCGGTTCGAAGAGACCGGGTCCCCGGTGCTGACCGACGGCGAGCAGGGCAAGCCGAGCTTCGCGACGTACCCGCTGGCCGGGCTGACCGCGCTGGCCCCGGACGGCGTCGTCATCCCGTTCGCCGACGGGCACACCCGCCAGCTGCCGCGGCTGACGGCGGGCCCGTTCCGCTACGCGACCCACGCGGACGAGTACCTGACCCGGGCGAAGGCGCTGACGGGCAAGCCGGTCAAGCAGGCGGTGATCGCGGCGTCCGCGATCTCGCTGATCTACCCGGCCGACGGCATCGACGGGTACTCGCAGGAGCAGTTCGTCGCCGACCTGGTGGACGCGGCCGAAGCGGACATCCGGCGCAGCCTCGACGCGGGCGCGGACAGCGTCCAGATCGACTTCACCGAGGGCCGCCTGTCGCTGAAGCTGGACCCGTCCGGCGGCCTGCTGCGCCAGTTCGTCGACCTGAACAACGCGGTCCTCGACCGGTTCACCGCGGAGGAACGCGCGAAGATCGGCGTCCACACCTGCCCCGGTGGTGACCAGGACTCGGTGCACAGCCTCGACGTCGACTACGCGGGCCTGCTGCCGGCGCTGTTCGACCTCAAGGCCGGGCGCTTCTTCGTCCAGCTGGCCAGCGAACCCGACCCGGACCGCGCGCTCGCGATCATCGCCGACAACCTGAAGGCGGACCAGCGGGTCTTCGTCGGCGTCGTCGACCCGATCGACCCGCGCGTGGAAACCCCGGAAGAGGTCTGCGACCGCGTGCTGCGGGCGGCCCGGCACGTGCCGGTGGAGCGGCTGGGGACGTGCGACGACTGCGGGTTCTCCCCGTTCGCGGACGACACGTCGACCTCGCGCGACATCGCCTTCGCGAAGATCAAGGCCCGGGTGGAAGGCACCCGCCTGGCCGCCGAGAAGCTCGGCTGAGCCGCGGCGTGAGCCCGGGGGTGCCGCTCCGGGCTCACGCCGTCCCGGCCGCGACTTTCAGGCCGAGCGCGACGAGCAGGCTGCCCAGGACCGCGTCGAGCCCTCGCCGGACCCGGCCGCTGCGGAAGACCTTCTTGAGCGCCCCGACGACCACGGCGAGGGTGACGAACCACAGCACGGTCCCGGCGGTGGCGATGGCGGCGAGCTCGAGGGTCTGCAGGGTGGAGCCGTCGGCGGGGAGGAACTGGGGGAGCAGCGCGAGGAAGTAGACGGCCACCTTCGGGTTGAGCAGGTTGGTGAAGAGCCCTTGCCGGAACGCGGCGGCGGCTTTGAGCGGGTCCTTGTGCTCGTCTTCGCCGAGGTCCCGGTAGTCCCCGCGGCGGACGGCCAGCCAGGCCTTGACGCCGAGGAAGACGAGGTAGGCGGCCCCGACCAGTTTGACGACGGTGAAGGCGACCGCGGACGCGGTCAGCACGGCGGCCACCCCGAGCGCGATCGCGACCACCCAGGCGAAGACCCCGAGCGCGATCCCCAGCCCGGCGGCGATCCCGGCCCGCCGCCCCCCGGTGAGGGCCGAGCGGGTGACGACGACGAAGTCGGGGCCGGGGGACATCGCGCCGAGGACGACGACGAGGAGGAAGGAGGCCGCGGTGGCAGCGGGGATCATGGGGCGAGCTTACGACCGCCGCGCCAGCGGTTTTCCCGGGTGGCGAACCTCTCAGGTTCGAATTTGAACTTCGTGTAGGGTCGATCTTGTGGCTGATTCCAGGGGCGACGACGTGACCGCCGAGGTGCGGACCCGGGTGCGGATTCCGCTGCGGCTGCACGGCGGGCTCGAGGTCGACGCCGAAGCCGTCACCTTCCGGGGGCTCGAAGACGGCGGGGAACACCTCGCCCTCGTGCTCGGCACCCCCGGGGACGTTCCCCTCGTCCGGCCGCACTCCGAATGCCTCACCGGGGACGTCTTCGGGTCCGCGCGCTGCGACTGCGGGCCGCAGCTGGCCGAAGCCGTGCAGCGGATCTCCGAAACCGGCGGGTACCTGCTCTACCTGCGGCAGGAAGGCCGGGGGATCGGGCTCTACAACAAGCTCGACGCCTACGCCCTCCAGGACGGCGGCCTCGACACCTACGCCGCCAACGCCGCGCTCGGGCTGCCGGAAGACGCGCGGGACTACGCCGTCGCCGCGCAGATGCTCAAGGCGCTCGGGGCCGATGAGGTCGATCTGCTCTCCAACAACCCCGACAAGGCCGCTCAGCTGCGGGCGGCCGGGATCGCGGTGCGGGACCAGGTGCCCACCGGGGTGTTCGCGACCGAGAACAACGTCCGGTACCTGCGGGCCAAGGCCGAGCAGACCGGGCACACCCTGAGCCTGCCCGGGATCGCCAGCTGATACTGGCCGGCTTCACTGATACGGCTTCCCGGGCAACGCTCATCGCCACCCGGTCGAGTGATGAACAGGCGTGCGAACGCCGATAATCTTGTTGTGTGGACAGCGAAGCGGTGTGGCAAGCGGACGCGGAGGCCTTGGCCGACCGTCTCCGTGCGCTGCTCACCGTCGTGCGGTCTGCCGAGGCCGAAATCGGCGCGCTGCTCGTGGAAATCGAATCCCGTGGCGTCATGGAGCTGTTCGGCTACCGCTCCACTGCCCGGCTGCTGGAACACCTCGCGGACATTCCCCACACCGCCGCCCGGCGCACGGTCACCCGAGCCTACGCCCTCAACGCCACTCACAGCCTCGACGGGACTCCTGCGCTCGCCCCCGCCACCGGCGTTGCCGCCCTGACGGGGTCGCTGAGCACCTCGATGATCGACACCATCATCGAGGCCGTGTCCCGGATCCCCGCCGAGCACCGCGACACCGCCGAACAGGATCTGCTGGCTTTCGCCGCCGACGCGGGCCACCGCCAAGTCGCCGCTCTCGGTGCGCGGATCGTCGCCCACCTCGACCCTGACGGCGCCGCGCCGGTCGAGACGGAACCCGCTACTCCCACCCGGGAGCTCTCGTTGCGCCGCAAACGCACCGGGGTCTGGGAGCTGTCCGGCCGGTTCGACGACGAGACCGGTACCCGCGCCGGTGCCCTGCTCGATGCGTTGGCCGAACGCCGCACCGCTGACGACGGTGGCGATTTCCGTTCCCCGCAGGAACGCTACGGCGACGCCTTCTCCGACGCGGTGGACCTGGCGTTGAACTCCCCGGAGCTACCGGCCCAGGCCGGGGAACGCGCCCACGTGATGGTCGCGGTCTCCCTCGCCGACCTCAAATCCGGCCTGGGCCACGCGACCCTGGGTGACACCGGCCTGATCTCGGCGTTCGAGGCTCGGATCCATGCCTGCGATTGCAAGCTGATCCCGGCCGTCCTGGGTACGAACAGCGAACCGCTGGACTTGGGCCGAGCGCGCCGCCTGATCTCACCTGGTCTGCGTCGGGCCTTGTTTTTGCGTGACCGTGGCTGCGCGTTCCCGGGCTGTCACCGCCCGCCGCGGCATTGCCAGGGCCACCACATTCGCCATTGGGTCGACGGTGGTCCCACGGATCTGGCCAACCTGGTCCTGTTGTGCGCGCATCACCATCGACTGATCCACCGTTCCGGCTGGCAGGTCCGCGTGGCGTCCGATGGTCACCCGGAATTCGTGCCCCCGCGATTCCTGGACAAGCGTCGAAAACCCAGGCGCAACAATCTGCACCAGCCGCTGCCGTTCGCGGCTTGATGGGATCGGCCCGTAGTCACCAGGCTCCGGGCCTGCATCCCTATGTCGACCTGCCCCGCTCCCCATCGGATAACCCGTCCTCAGAACCTGAACACCGGAGACCTCGTGGACACCCTGGTGGTGGCGGGGCAGTTCGACCTGACCGACGCTCAGTGGGCCGTTCTGGGGCCGTTGCTGCCCGAGCCGAAGCGGCCTGGGCGACCGTCGATGTGGAGCAGACGGCAGCTGATCGACGCGATCCGGCGGTGACAGCCCGCAGTTCATCCCCGTCCCGGCTACACGCGGTGGAGTGCGGCATCAACCGGCTCAAACGCCACCGTGGGGTGGCCACCCGCTACGACAAGCTCGCCGTCCGCTACGAAGCCGCCGTCCATGTCGCTGCGATCAACGAGTGGCTCTGACCGACTTCGATACAGGCCCTAGGTCAGGCGCTGGGCCGCCGCCGCGGCCGGGCCTGTCGTCAGCTTCTCCAGCAAGCCGATCAGCGCCGTCTGCTCCGACGGCGTGAGTGACGCCGCCCAGGCTCGCTCGCGTGCGTTGTGCTCCTCGTACGCCTCGGCGACCGAGGTGTGGCCCGCCTCCGTCAGGTCGAGTTCGACCGCGCGACGGTCGCGGGGGACCGGCGCGCGGGTCACCAGGCCGTCGCGCTCCAGGGTCTTGACCAGTGCCGACACCGCCGCGCGGCTCATGCCGGCCAGGCGGGCCACGTGGCGGGATTCCAGGGGGCCGGCCAGCCACAGCACGAACAGCACCCGGAACCCGCCCCAGCTCCAGCCGCGGGGGCGGTGGACCGTCGACTCCCAGTCGTAGACCAGCGCGCCGGCGAGGCGGTGCAGGGTCAGGCCGAGGCGCATCGCCACCGGGTCGGTCGCGGGGAGCTCGGCCTGCGTCTTCCCGATCGCGTAGTCGACGAACGAAAGGTAGTCGAGGTCGGCCGGTCGGTCGGTCATACGGCCAAGGTTAGGCGACGGAGGGGTTCCGCGCGGCGGCGCGGCGGGCTAGCCTGGGCCGAGATGGTCAATGCTTTGACGATCAAGGAGCCCTAGCCGTGACGAAGAAAGCGTTCGCCTCTTCGGCCGACCTGGCGGAGAAAACGCAGACCCTGGAAGTCCTCGACGACGGCGTCTACGCGCTGACCGCCGAGGGTGATCCCAACATCGGCGCCGTCGAGGGTGAGGACTTCCTCGTCTGCTTCGAGGCGCTGGCGACACCCGTCGCGGCTCGCGAGTGGCTCGCGAAACTGCGGGAACACACCGACAAACCCGTGCGCTACCTGGTGCTCAGCCACTACCACGCGGTGCGCGTGCTCGGCGCTTCCGCGTTCGACGCCGAAGTCATCGTCGCGCACGAGAACACCCGCGCGCTGGTCGCCGAGCGCGGGAAGGAGGACTGGGCCAGCGAGTTCGGCCGGATGCCGCGGCTGGCCAAGGGCGCGGATTCGGTGCCCGGGCTCACCTGGCCGACGCTGACCTTCTCCGACCGGCTCACCATCGACCTCGGCGGCGACCGCGGCGACCTGGTCCTGCAGTACTGCGGGCGCGGGCACACCGAAGGCGACATCGTGGCCTGGCTGCCGCGGCAGAAGATCCTCTACGCCGGCGACCTCGTGGAAGCCGAAGCCGCGCTGTACACCGGGGACGCGTTCCACCGCGACTGGGCTTCGTCCACTTTGGACCGCGTCGGCGCGTTCGGTGCCGAGACGCTGATCGGCGGACGCGGCGGCGTGAGCCGGGGCCGGGAGGCGGTCGAGGCCGCCGTCGCGCAGACCCGGCACTTCCTGACCACGATGATCCGCGAGGTCGGTGCGGTCCGCGACGCCGGCGGCACGCTCAAGGACGCCTTCGAGCGCACGCACGCGGCCCTGAACGACCAGTACGGGCACTGGCCGATCTTCGAGCACTGCCTGCCCTTCGACGTCTCCCGGCTCTGGGACGAGCTGGGCGGCATCGAGCGGCCGGTGGTGTGGACCGCCGAACGCGACCGCGAAGTCTGGGACCAGCTGCAGGGATGACGGTCGCGGTCCTCGGCGGCGGCCCGGTCGGGCAGACGGCCGCGCTGCTGCTCGCGCGCTGGGGCGTACCGGTGGTGCTCGTCGACGAGCACGAGGTGCGCGACCCCTTGGGGTCCAAGGCCATCTGCCAGCAACGGGACACTTTGGACGTCTGGGCGTCGCTCGGGGCGGGGTGCCTCGCCGAGGAAGGGCTCACCTGGACGACCGCGCGGACGTTCCACCGCGAGACCGAGCTCTTCTCGCTGGAACTGCCCGGCGGCGGGTCGGCGCTCCCGCCGTTCGTCAACATCTCGCAGGCGCGCGTCGAGGAGGTCCTCGACGGCCTGATCGCCGGGCAGCCGCTGATCGACGTGCGGCGCGGGCACCGCGTCACCGGTGTGACCCAGCCGGGCTGCGTCGAAATCCGGTGCGAAACGAAGAACGGGCCGCGCCGGATCGAAGCCGACTACGCGATCGCCTGCGCGGGCGCGCGCGGCGACACCGTGCGCCGGGCCCTCGGCCAGCGCCTCGACGGGATCTCGTTCCGGGACCTGTTCCTCATCTGCGACATCCGCGCCGACCTGCCGGGCTGGGCGGCCGAACGGCGGTTCTTCTTCGACCCGCCCTGGAACCCGGGCCGTCAGGTGCTGATCCACCCGTGTCCCGGCTCGGAGTTCCGCATCGACTGGCAGGTGCCCGAGGACTACGACCTCGCGGCCGAGGAATCCGGTGGCGCACTGGACAAGCGGATCCGGGCGATCATCGGCCCGGCGCCCTACGAAGTCGTGTGGCGCTCGGTGTACCGGTTCCACACGCGGCTCGTCGAGCGGATGCGCGTCGGCCGCGTGCTGCTCGCCGGTGACTGCGCGCACCTGGTCGCGCCGTTCGGGGCGCGCGGGCTCAACTCCGGGGTCGCCGACGCGGAGAACGCGGCCTGGAAGCTCGCCTGGGTCCTGCGCGGCGACGCCGGCGAGGACCTGCTGGAGAGCTACCACACCGAGCGGCACGCGGCGGCCGTGGAGAACGCGGCGGTCACCACCGCCACCATGGACTTCCTGGTCCCGCAGGACGACGAGCAGCGGGCCCACCGCCTCGACGTCCTCACCCGGGCCGCCACCGACCCGGCGGTGCACGTGCGGGTCGACTCGGGACGGCTCGCGGAACCGTTCTGGTACGCCGGCTCGCCCTTGACCACGGCAGACCCGGAGCGGCCGTTCGGTGGCAGGCCACCACGGGGAACGGTGCCGCCGCCGGGGCCGGGGGTGCTGCTGCCGGACGTCACCGTCGCGAGTGGACGGTTGCGCGACCTGGCCCGGCAAGGCTTCCTGCTCTTGACGACCCCGGGCGTGCGGGCCGAGGGAGCGCCCAGCGCCGGGATCCCGCTGGGCGGGGCCCTCGGCGCGCGTCCGGGCGAAGCCTGGCTGGTCCGCCCGGACGCGTACGTCGCCGCCGTGCTACGGGTAGCTGACCAGCGGGCTCACCTGGTGCCCGGTGTTCGCGGCGTCACCCGCGTCGTTGACGACGTGCGCGATCGTGCCGACGCCACCGAGTGACACCGAAACGAGGTTGTGGAACCGGACCCCGCCGTTGTTCGGCACCTCGAAGGAGTGACTGGCCACAATGGACGGATTGGTGTTGAAGAAGCAGTAGCTGCCCAGGCCCCAGCCTTCGTGGCTGGTCACCGAATCGGCCACCTTGTACGCCGCCCAGCCCTGCCGGCCGCCGCCGCTGGTCCAGGACGCCTGGTCCGGCGGGTCGTACGGCATCTCGTTCTGGAAGAAGTACGTCCGCCCGCCGTTGCCGTTCCAGAGCACCTCGTACTGCTGGTAGTGCTCGACGAAGAGGCCGTACATCGTCACGTTCGCACCGTTGACGACGAGGCCGTTGGCCGCGGTGTTGACGTTCCAGCCGACGCCGTTCGAGTGGTCGCCGCGCCACAGCCACATGTGGTCGCCGATGACGTTGTTCGAGTTGACCACCAGCGTCTGCGTGGCCTTCCCGACGGCCGCGCCGCCGATCCGGAAGAACACGTCGTGCAGCGACGTCGGGTCGGCCGCGTGGCCGGCGTTCGACCCCGGCGGCCCGACCTGCAGCAGCACCGGCGAGTTGACCGCACCGGCGTCGATCAGCAGCCCGGCGATCTTCACGCCGTCCACATCGGACGTCGTGATGGCCGCGGTGCCGTTGGTGGGCATCAGCGTCGCCAGGCCGAGGCCGAGCACCACGGTGTCCGGGCGCGTGACGTTCAGCGCCTGGTCGAGGTGGTACACGCCGGGCGTGACGAGCAGGTTCTTGCCCGCGGCCAGCGCGGCGTTGAGCGTCGCCGCCGAGTCGGACGGCTTCGCCACGTAGAACTCGCTGAGCGAGATCGACTGGCCGGCCGGCGTGCCGTGGCCCCAGCTCGTGCCCTGGGAGTTCTGCCGCAGCGCCGGGACGAACACGTTGTAGCTGCCCGAGCCGTCGACGTAGAGGAACGGCTTCTCGCGGATCACCGGCGTCTGCCCGACCACCGTCTCCGGCGGGTTCGGGAACGACGCCGGCGGGGTGCCGGTCGAGCCGACGAACACCATGTTCCAGACGCCACCCGTCCAGCTGCCCAGTTCGCTGTTGCGGGTCAGGAACTGCTGCTGCGAACCCGAAACGGCCTGGCCCTCGATCTTGCTGTCGGCGATCAGGCCGCCGCTGGCCCAGCCGTCGCCGCCGTTCCACAGCTGGATCTGGCTGCCCTTGAGGTGCATCCGGCGGTACGGCGCGGCCTGCGCGACGGCCCAGCGCTCGACCTGCCCGGCGGGCAGCGTCACCGAGAGGTTCTCGGCGGAGCGCCAGAAGTTCTGCGTCGCGTTGCCCTTGTTGTTCGGGTTGTCGCCCTGCTGCAGCCAGTCCGCTTCGACGCGGACGTGGCCGTTGAGGTTGACGTCGTCGGGGGACAGGCCCAGACCCGCGACCTGTTCGTAGAAGCCGAGGTTCACGTCGGCGGTGTAGGTGCCCGGCTTGAACAGCACGGCGTAGCGCTCGTCGCCGAACTGGTTGGTGTGCTGCTGGTTCGCCAGCTGCGTGAGCCGGTTCTGGATCGTCGAGGCCGGCGTCGACGGGTCGAACACCGACACGTTCGGCCCGAGGTCCGGGTTGCGCGGGTCGGTCGGCGGGATCGTGGTGCCGCCGCCGGTGCCGTGCACGGCGACTTCCCACAGGGAGTAGCCGTAGCCGGTCGCCCGCTGGGTGCCGTAGACCCGCAGGTAACGGGCGGTGCTGCTGACGGGCACCGTCTGCGTGCCGCCGCTGCCGGCGGTCGTGGCGTACGCGTCGGTCCAGCTCGTGCCGTTGCTCGACAGCTGCACGGAGAATGCTTTCGCGTACGCGGCTTCCCAGGTCAACACCACGTCGCAGAGCTGCTGCGCGGACCCGAGGTCGACCTGGAGCCACTGCGGATCGCTGAACGCGCTGGACCAGCGCGTGCCGGTGTTGCCGTCGACCGCGGCGGACGCGGGGGTGCCGCCGTTTTCGGTGGACGACGCGGTCGCGGTGCGGCCCTGCGCGAGGTTGGTCGTCCCGCACGCGGCGGCTTGCGCGGGTGCGGAGCCGACCACCGCCGCGGTCGTGACCGCGGTGACGAAGGTGGTGGCGATGACGAGGAGGCGGTGTACGGGGGAGAACGTCGTTGATCTCATCGGCCTGCCTGCTGATCGGGGGGGAGGACGTGCGAAAGGGACCGGGCGAGCCCCACAGCTCGCGCCGGTGTTCGGGTGGTGCGGCGGGTTCGCGCCGGGCGCCCGCCCGGCGCCGTGAGCCGGAAGAGCGGTGCCGGAGTGGGTGCGACGGCGCGAACCGGTCAGCCCGAAGGTGTGCGTGGCGCGGGGAATCGGCCCGGGTGGCGGTCACGGAACCGGTTCCAGCGGCTCGAAGTCAACACCGCGGGGTTCCGCGGAGTCAAGGATCCGCCGCGGATTCGTTCACCCGGACCAGTCCCGGGGGTGGTCCACGACCGTCCGGCGCAGGGAAGTTGACATTTTACGGCTCTTTATTTATATCCTGAACTAAGAGCGTGCCGAGGGGCGGGCCCCACACCCGCACCGAGGACCACGTGAGCCGATCCGCGCCGGGGCAAGGCCGTCCCGGCGCCGGTTCGCCGTGGAGGTGCCCATGCAACGCCGCATGCCGAGAACCCGGGTTCTCGCCGTCCTCGTCCTGACCCTGGCCGCTCTGTTCACCGCGCCGGCCGCGCCCGTCGCCCAAGCCGCGCCCGTCCTGCTCTCCCAAGGGCGGCCGGTGACGGCGTCCTCGGCCGAATCCGCCGCCTTCCCCGCGTCGGCCGCCGTCGACGGGGATCCCGGCACGCGCTGGTCCAGCGCGTTCGGCGACCCCCAGACGCTGCAGGTCGACCTCGGGTCCACCCAGCAGCTGTCCCAGGTCGTGCTGAACTGGGAAGCCGCCTACGCCAAGGCCTTCACGATCCAGGCGTCCGCCGACGGCACCACCTGGACGTCGCTGTACTCGACGACCACCGGCGCCGGCGGGACGCAGACCCTGAACGTCACCGGCAGCGGCCGGTACGTCCGGCTCACCGGCACCCAGCGCGCCACGCAGTACGGCTACTCGCTGTGGGAGTTCCAGGTCTACGGCGGAAGCGGCACGACCCAGCCCGGTGACGTCCTGCTGTCGTACGGGAAGTCCGGCACGGCGTCGTCGTACCAGGACGACGGGGCCTGCCCCGGCTGCCTCCCGGCGAAGGCGTTCGACCGCGACCCGGCGACCCGCTGGGCGACCAGCGCGACGACCGGCTGGGTCGACCCCGGCTGGATCACCGTCGACCTCGGCGCGTCCGCGGCGATCCACCAGGTGGTCCTGCAGTGGGACCCGGCCTACGCGGTCGCCTACCAGATTCAGGTGTCGAACGACAACGCGAACTGGACCTCGCTCTACTCGACCACGACCGGCAAGGGCTTCAAGGAGACGCTGACCGTCAACGGTTCGGGCCGGTACGTCCGGATGTACGGCACCGCCCGCTCCAACGGCTACGGCTACTCGCTGTGGGGCTTCGACGTCTACGGCACCGGTGGCAGCCCGACGACCCCGCCGCCCGCGCCGCCGGCCCCGCACTTCCCGGGCACGCTGGTCTGGAGCGACGAGTTCAACGGCGCCGCGGGCGCGAACCCGGACGCGAGCAAGTGGACCGCCGAGACCGGCCCCGGGGTCAACAACGAACTCGAGTACTACACGAACAACAACAACGCCAAGCAGGACGGCCGCGGCAACCTCGTCATCCAGGTCCGCCGCGAAGCCACCCCGGGCAGCGCCTGCCCACGGGACCCGATCAGCGGCAGCACGACCTGCCAGTACACCTCGGGCCGGATCAACACCGCGGGCAAGTTCAGCTTCACCTACGGCCACGTCGAGGCGAACATCAAGGTGTCCGGCACGCAGGGGCTGTGGCCCGCGTTCTGGTTGCTGGGCGCCAACTTCTTCAGCGGCACGCCGTGGCCCAACTGCGGTGAGATCGACATCATGGAGCACGTCGGCAAGTCGCCGAACCTGGCCTACTCGACGATCCACGCGCCCGCGTACAACGGCGCGGGCGGCATCGGCGCGCCGCTCGACCTCGGCCAGGACGTCTCGGCCGGCTTCCACCGGTTCGGGATGGACTGGGACGCCACCCACATGACCTTCTCCGTCGACGGGAACGCCTTCGAGACGATCAACCGCGACACCGTGGAGAGCACGCGCGGCCCGTGGGTCTACGACCACCCGTTCTTCCTGATCCTCAACAACGCCATCGGCGGCGACTTCCCCGGTCCGCCGGGCGCCGGGACCGTCCTGCCGCAGGACATGGTGATCGACTACGTGCGGGTCTACCAGTGAGGCGGCTCGTCCTCGGGGCGGTGGTGACGGCGGGCCTGCTCGCCGTCCCGCCGTTCGCCGCCCAGGCGGCCCCGGCGCTGCTCTCCCAAGGCCACGCCGTGACCGCGTCCTCCACCGAAAACGCCGCCTTCCCGGCGAGCGCGGCGGTCGACGGCGACCCGGGCACGCGCTGGTCCAGCCTCGCCGCCGACCCGCAGACGCTGCAGGTCGACCTCGGCTCGTCGCACACCCTGAGCCAGGTCGTCCTGCAGTGGGAAGCGGCCTACGCCACGGCGTTCACGATTCAGGCCTCGGCCGACGGCGGGCAGTGGGCCACCGTCTACTCGACCACGACCGGCACGGGCGGCACCCAGACGCTGCCGGTGTCGGGCAGCGGCCGGTACGTCCGGCTGACCACGACCCGGCGCGCGACCCAGTGGGGCGTGTCGCTGTGGGAGTTCCAGGTCTTCGGCGACGGCTCGGCCCAGGCGTGCGGCAGCGCCAACGCCGCCCTGCGGCAGCCCGCGACCGCGTCGAGCGTCCAGTCCGACGCGTTCCCGGCGAGCGCGGCCGTCGACGGCGACGGCGGCACGCGGTGGTCGAGCCTGGCCGCCGACCCGCAGTGGCTCCAGGTCGACCTCGGGAGTGCCCGGCCGGTCTGCGGCGTCAACCTGACCTGGGAAGCGGCCTACGCGAGCGCGTACACGATCCAGCTGTCCACGAACGGCACGTCGTGGACGACGGCGGCGACCGTGACCGGCACCGGTGGCACCGAACACCCCGCGGTGTCGGGCACGGCGAGGTACGTCCGGGTGGACGCGACCGCGCGGGCGACCCAGTGGGGCGTCTCGCTGTGGGAATTCGCGGTGCACACGAGTGACAGCGACCCGCCGCCGACGACCGGGTGCCCGTGGGTCGGCTCCACGGCACCGGTCGCCGACCGCCTCACCCAGCTGATGGCCGCGATGAGCCCGCAGCAGAAGGTGAAGGTGCTGCACGGCAACGGCGCGACCGGGCCGTACATCGGCAACACCGACGCCGTGCCGGAGCTGTGCGTCCCCGCGCTCGGCCTGCAGGACGGGCCGGCCGGGGTCGGCGACGGCCTCGACGGCGTCACCCAGTTCCCGGCACCGGTGACGGCCGCCGCGACCTGGGACACGGCGTTGCTGAACCGGTACGGCTCCGCGATGGGTGCCGAGTTCGCCGGGAAGGGCGTCGACATCGCGCTCGGCCCGACGATCAACCTCGTCCGCGATCCGCGCTGGGGCCGCAACTTCGAGACCTACGCCGAAGACCCGTACCTCGCCGGGGCGGCCGGGACCGCGACGATCCAGGGCATCCAGAGCCAGGGCGTGATGGCGCAGGCCAAGCACGCGGCCGCCTACAACGTCGAGGCCGGGGCCTCGCGCGGGACGCCGTCGGACAACGTCATCATCGACGACCGGACGCTGCACGAGCTGTACCTGCCCGCCTTCCAGCAGGTGGCGAGCCAGGGCCAGGTCGCGTCGATGATGTGCGCCTACAACCAGATCAACGGCGTCCCGGCGTGCCAGAACGCCGGCGTGCTCACGACGGCGATCAAGCAGGACGCCGGGTGGGGCGGCTTCGTCGGCTCCGACTGGGGTTCGGCGACCGGCGGCCCGCGGCAGCTGGCCAACGGCGGACTGGACATGGAGATGCCCGGCGGCGCGTTCTTCGGCCAGGGTCTGCTCGACGCCGTCTCACGCGGCGAGGTCACGCAGGCCAGGGTCGACGACATGGTCCGGCGGGTGCTGACGCAGATGTTCCGGTTCGGGGTGTTCGACCGGGCCCGGCGGGGGACCCCGCAGTCGGTCGTGACGAACGCGGCGAACGTCGCCACCGCGCGGGACGTCGCCGCGGCCGGATCGGTGCTGCTGAAGAACACCGGCGTGCTGCCGCTGACCGCTTCGACGAAATCGATCGCGCTCTCCGGCGGCGACGGCATCGATCCGCAGAACATCGGCGGCGGCAGCGCGAAGGTCAACCCGTCGCCGGCGTCGGTGAACCCGATCGACGGGATCAGGGCACGGGCCGGGTCCGGCGTCACGGTGTCCTATGTGGACGGTGCAGGGGAGCACGTCCAGACGCCGAACATCGCGGGTGCGGTGGCGGCCGCGCGCACCGCGGACGTCGCGATCGTGTTCGCCAGCTACGGTGAATCCGAGACCGAGGACCTCGACACGATCGATCTGCAGCACCAGCAGAACGACCTGATCGACGCCGTCGCCTCGGCCAACCCGCGCACGGTGGTCGTGCTCAACACCGGGTCCGCGGTCACGATGCCGTGGCTGGGCAAGGTCGCCGCGGTGATCGAGGGCTGGTACCCGGGCCAGGAGAACGGCACCGCGATCGCGTCGCTGCTCTACGGCGACGTCAACCCCTCGGGCAAGCTGCCGGTCAGCTTCCCGAAGCAGCTCGCCGACCTGCCGACCGCGAACGTCCAGCAGTTCCCGGGCGCGAACGACCGGATCGAGTACTCCGAAGGGCTCAACGTCGGCTACCGCTGGTACGACAGCCGGAACGTCGAACCGCTGTTCCCGTTCGGCTTCGGCCTGTCGTACACGACGTTCGGGTTCTCGAACCTGGTCGTCTCCCCGCAGGGGACGAACGGCACGGCCACCGTGACGGCGACGGTGACCAACACCGGGACCCGGGCGGGCGCCGACGTCGTCCAGCTCTACGTCGGGCAGCCCGCCGGCAACGGGGAGCCGCCGAAACAACTGAAAGGGTTCAAGAAGGTCCAGCTGAACCCCGGGCAGAGCCAGGCCGTGTCGTTCCCGCTCACCCCGCGGGACCTCGCGCACTGGACCGGTTCGTGGACGGCGAACGCGGGGCAGTACCGCGTCTACGTCGGCGACTCGTCGCGCAACGTGCCCCTGTCGGGCACGCTGACCGTTTCCTGAGTCGATTCCCGCACCACGAGCGAGGTCGGGACGATCAGCGGCTGTCCCGGCGGCGGCGCCCCGGCGAGCTGCGCGAGCAGCTGCCGGGCCGCCGTCTCGCCCATGGTCCGCAGCGGCTGGCGGATCGTCGTCAGCGGCGGCTGGGTGTGCGCGGCCAGGGGGATGTCGTCGAAGCCGACCACGGCGACGTCCCCCGGCACCGCGCGCCCGGACTTGCGCAGCCCGGCCAGCACCCCGGCCGCGGTGAGGTCGTTGTGCGCGAAGACCGCGTCGAACTCCGGGCCCGACGCCAGCAGCTGGAGGATCGCGGCCTCGCCGCTCTCACTCGTGAAGTCGCCTTCGATGATGAGGTTCGGGTCGAGCGTCAGCCCGGCGTCGCGGACGGCTTCGTTGAACCCGTTGAGGCGGTCGGCGGTGCAGCCGAAGTCGCGCGGGCCGGTGACCGTGGCCAGCCGGGTGCGGCCGGTGTCCAGCAGGTGGCGCGCCGCCACCGCACCGCCGTGGCGGTTGTCCGTGCCCACCGACGGGAACGCGGGACGGCGGCCGCGGTCGTCGATCACCACCACCGGCAGCCCGGAGTCGTGCAGCACGCGCAAGTGGCGCACCGCGTCCGGCGGCTCGATGAGCAGCAGGCCGTCGAACGCCTTGGCCGACACCTGCCGGGAAAACTCGTCCAGGGATTCACTGCCGCGGTTGGCGGTGGACAGCAGCAGGCCGTAACCCTTCGACTCCACGACGTCGGCGACGCCCTGCAGCACTTCGCCCATCCACGGCCAGGTCAGGCCCGGCACCAGCATCCCGACCGTGCGCGTCACGCCGCGGGCCAGCCCGACCGCGCCGGCGCTGGGGATGTACCCGGTCGCGGCGATCACCTCGCGCACCCGGATCGCGGTCGCCGCGTCCACATCGGCTTTGTTGTTGAGCACCCTGGACACGGTCGTCTTGCTCACCCGCGCGCGGCGGGCGACCTCGGCGATCGTGACGCGCATCCGTCCTCCCGAGCGGGGGGTGGCAAGTCCTGTGGTGCCAAGGTACTCGCCTCGGCGCCCGCCGCGACCGGTGCGAAATCGATCAAGTCCACCCGGACAACCGCGTGAGGCTCGCGTCGCCGCCGCGCCAGTCCGTCCGGACGGCGACGTACCGCGCCGGACCGGTGAGCTTCACCGTCGAGGTGCGGCCGCGGCCCGCGGTACCCGCGGTCGTGTAGGTGACCCCGTCGGTGCTGGTTTCCACCGTGGCGGCGGGCACGCGCCCCGGCGTCCAGGCGAGCTCGACGGCGGAGACCGCGGCCGCCGCGCCGAGATCGACGACGAGCCGGCCGCCGGGCCCGGGCCGCCACGCGGTCGCCGGGTCGTCGTCGACGGCGGCGGCCGGGCTCGACATCCCGGGCGGCAGCGGTTCGGCGGGGAAGGCGCGCGCACCGAGCGCGAGGTCGGCCAGGGGGTAGGGCCGGACTTCGCCGAACACGACGGGCACCGTCCGGCGCGGCGGCAGCACCACCGGCCGCGGGCGTCCACCCTCGGGTGTCACGGTGACGACCGACGGCAGCGGTCCGGGCGCGGTGAGGTCGACGCGGCTCGCGTCGCGCACGACGGCCTTCAGCCCGGCCGGGCCGCGCACGGTGAACCGCGGGGGTTCGACGCGGCCTTCGGCGGGCGCGAGGCCGACGGTGTAGGTGGTCCCGGTCGCGGTGAGGACCTGCTCGCCGCGGTAGAGCGTTTTCTCCGGCCGGCTCTGCCGCAGGTCCGCGGTGCCCGTGGCGGCGGTGCCGGAAAGGTTGACCAGCACCAGGAAGCCGTCGGTGACGCTCGCCCGGACGGCGGGCGCGGTGGTCGCGGCGCGTCCGGACGGCTTCGCACCGGCCGGGGCCGGGTAGAGCTCCGCGAGCAGGGGCGCGGCGGGGCCGTCGGAAAGCGTGACGCGGTCGCCGGTGACGGTGAGCGGGTTCGGGCTGTCGACGACGATCCCGGCCCGCCCGTCGACGTCCAGCCGGCCGCCGGTGCTCCGCAGCGCGGGGACCGGGTAGGTCGCGACCGCCGTCCAGGTCACGCCGTCGGGCGAGGTTTCGAGCCGGTACTTGCGGCCCGCGGCCGCCTCCCAGCTGAGCCGGGCGCGGTCGAACACCCGCGCGGTGCCGAGGTCGACGGCGAGCCAGCTGTCGGCGCGCGGACGGTCCGAAGTGGACACCGCCCAGCGCGTCGCCGGGTCGCCGTCGTTGGCGTACTTCGCTTCCTTGCCCGCGGTCGCCGAGGACGCCGTCGCCGTCCCGGCGCGGGCGAGGTCGGGGCCGGTCCCGTCGCGGACTTCGAACGCCCAGAGCGAGTAGCCGTACTGCGGGTCCGGTGTGACGCCGAGCATCCGGACGTGCCGCGCGGTGACCGGCGCGAAGGTGACGTCGTCGGTGCGGGCGCCGGTCGGTGCGGCCTGCGCTTCGACCGTCACGGTCCCTTCGGCGGAGGTGTAGGCGCGGTCGCCGTCGAGGCCGGGCACGCCGGGCATGGCGAGGTTGTAGACGTTCAGCACGCCTTCGCCGTCGGTGACGCCGGTGCTGGCGTAGACGGCGGCGCCGGTGGGCAGGGTCGCGAAGGCGGCGTACCCGGTGTCGAAGCGCAGCACGCCGACGGTGGCGTCGAAGCCGTCGCGGACCCGCTCGTAGGTGGTCGCGTGGCGTTCGCGCACGGCGATGTTCGTGGCGGGCAGCAGCGCGGGGTTGGCGCCGCCGAGGACGAACAGCCAGTCGTCGTGGTTCGGCTGCCAGGCGAATTTCACGAACCCGGGCTTGGTCACGGTGCCCGCCCAGGCGGCGGGGGAGCGGTGGGCGAGCAGCCCCGGCCCGGTGCCGAAGTCGGCGACCCCGGCGGCGTGGGCGTCGAACTCCTGCTTCGTGACCGGCGTGACCCGGCCCTGCTTCGCGCGCCACTCGTGGAGCAGGTAGCTGATGGCGAGTTCGGCGCGGGCCTCCGGCTCGTACTTCGGCTCGCCGGAGAACTTCGTGATCCGGTCGGCGGGCGCGTAGGCCTGGTACGGCTCGAGCCGGCCGGCCAGCTGCGCCTCGGCGTACGCGGCGTAGCGGTCGCCGAGGACCTGGGCGCGGAAGGCGAGCGGGATGACGTCGCGGCCGTAGAGGTGCTCGCGGTCGGCGACCATCGGCATCAGCGGCTCACCGGCGTCGCTGGTCATGAGCAGCATGGTGCGCCAGAGCAGTTCGCCGTTCGGCTGCGCGGTGAGCACCTCGGGCAGCGGCGTCCCGGCGGCGAGGAAGTGCATCGCGTTGCGGCCGGACGTGCGCCAGAGCTCTTCCTGGTAGTGCGGGCCGAAGGAGCCGTGGTTCTCGACGAGGAAGGTGTCGTAGAGGTTGGTGGCGGTGTTGGCGCTGACCGGGCGGCCGTCGACGAGCCGCGGGTTGGCGAGGTCGGCGGCGGGCAGCCCGGCTTCGTTGCGGCTCCAGGTGCCGAAGGCGTCCCGCCACGCCTGCGCCCGGGGGTCGGCCGGCGCCCAGGCGAGGGCCGGGGCGAGGGATTGGGCGTAGACGCCCATTTCCTCGAGTTTCGTGTCCCCGACGTAGCCGCCCTTGAGGCCGTTCGGGGTCCAGCTGCCGGAGGTGGGGTCGTCCTGGTCGCCGAGCGCGGTCGTGTAGGCGGCCTGTTCGGTGGTGATGCGCTCGACGTTGGCGCGCGTGGCCGCGTCCAGGTCCGTCCACAGTAGACGGGCGGCGAGCAGGAAGTAGGACTGGAACGTGGTGTCGAAGAACAGCTTGCGGCCCCACTCGGTGCCGCCGGTCAGGAGGTTGGACGCGGCGAAGTGCCGGATCGTGGCGAGGGTGTGGGCCTTGAGCGTCTCCCGGTCGACCCCGGCGGTTTCGGGGTCGTAGCCGTCGCGGGTGAGGAGGACGGCGTTGCCGAGCACGACGGCGAAGGTGAAGTCGCGGGCGGGGTAGATGCCGGCTTTGGCGTCGAACTGCTGCTCGGCCCAGCGGGTGTGCCGCAGCAGGACGCGGAGGTAGGTGGCGGCGACGGGATCGGGCGCGCTCGCGGCGGCGTCCGCCCGGCCGGGCAGGTTCACCAGCAGCGCGGCGGCGCCGGCCGCGCCGAACAGGGCGAGCGCGTGCCGCCGGTCGAGCTCACCCATGCGTGACTCCCAGGTGCGTTGACAACCTTGTCAGCGCGGATTCTGGGACGCCGGGCGGCGGCCGGGCAACCCTGCGGCCGGATCCCGTCCGATTTCGGACAAGACCCGGGTAATTCGTATAACGACCTATACTGCGCGGCTGGTTCCCGCCCGTCCGGACCTCCCGCGCACCGAGCGGCGGCTTGCCGAAGGCGAGGTCGCGAATGACTCATTCGGGACCTCTAAAGCCGCCAATGACTCATTCGCGACCTCGCTCGAACCGCCCACTCTGCCTGCCGGCGGTGAAGCGAGCCGGGGCCGACGACTTTGCCGGAGCCCTGGCCTCCGACGACAGGAATGAGTCATTCACGTCGTTTCGGGCCGGACGCGCGGGCGGTGGGAGCAAGCTCACCGGCGACGGGCGGGGCCGGCGTGTTGAGATGACAACGTGATCACCGACCCGGCCACCCTGCTCCTCCTCGTGCTCGCCGGCGTCGGCGCCGGGCTCACCGGGGCCATCGCCGGGCTCGCTTCGCTCGTCTCCTACCCGGCGCTGCTCGCCGCCGGGCTGCCGCCGGTCGTCGCCAATGTCACCAACACCGTCGCCATGCTCGGCACCACCGCCGGGGCCGCGGCCGGGGCGCGGCCCGAACTCGCCGGTCAGCGCGCCCGGATCGTGCCGCTCTGCCTCATCACCACCGTCGGCGGCGCGGCCGGCGGGCTCGTGCTCCTGCTGACGCCGTCCGACGCCTTCACCGCGATCGTCCCGTGGCTCATCGGCGGCGCCGCGGTGGTCCTGATGGCGGGCCCGCGCCTGCGCCGCCTGGCCGAAGCCGCCGAACACCACGGCCTCCGCCCCGGCACCGCGGTCGCCGCGTTCTTCATCGGCGTCTACGGCGGCTACTTCGGGGCCGCCGCCGGTGTCCTCATGCTTGCGCTGCTCGTGTCGGTGTGGAGCCAGCCGCTCGCCCGGACGAACGCGGCGAAAAACCTGGTCACCGGGTCGGCGAACTTCCTCGCCGCGATCGTCTTCGCCTGTACCGGCAAGGTCGTCTGGCTCGCCGCGCTCGCCGTCTGCCTCGGTTCGCTCGGCGGCTCGTGGCTGGGCTCGACCCTCGTGCGCCACCTGCCGGCGACGCCGCTGCGCATCGGGATCGGGCTCGCCGGGCTCGGGCTGGCCGTCGTGCTCGCCTGGCAGGCTTACGCCTGAAAGACTTCCCCGCCGCGGGCTGACGGCGGTGCCGCGGACAAGGCATGATCGGCGGGGTATCGGCGAGCAGGAGACCAGATGAGCATTGTCGGGACCCGGGTCGTCCGCCAAGAGGATCAGAACCTGATCACCGCGGGCGGCACCTACGTTGACGATTTGCGGGAGGAAGCGCTTTCCGGAGCCGCGCACGCGGTGTTCGTGCGCAGTCCCATCGCGCACGCGCGGATCGGCGGCATCGATGTGAGCGAGGCGAAGGCGGCGCCGGGTGTGCTCGGCGTGTTCACCGCCGCCGACCTCGGGCTCGGCCCGCACGCGGCCGGGCCGGTGCCGGAACCTTGGCTGGCCGACGGCGTGGTGCGCTACGTCGGCGAGCCGGTCGCGCTCGTCCTCACCGAGGAGCGCTACCAGCTGGCCGACGCGGCCGAGCTGGTCGACGTCGACTACGACCCGCTCGACGCCGTCGCGAGCATCGGCGCCGCCCTCGCGGACGAGACGGTGCTGTACCCCGAAATCGGCAGCAACATCGTGCAGGTCAAGGGCGCGGAAGAGTTCGACGACACGATCTTCGGCGAGTGCGAGGTCGTCGTTTCGCAGACGATCGTGAACCAGCGCGTCGCGCCGGCACCGCTCGAAGTGCGCGGCGCTTCGTGCGCGTGGGGCGAAGACGGCAGGCTGACGGTCTGGCTGTCCACCCAGAACGCCCAGATCGCGCGGACGCAGCTGGCCGCGAGCCTCGGCGTCGGCGAGGAGAACGTCCGCGTGATCGCGCCCGACGTCGGCGGCGGCTTCGGCGCGAAGATCGGCGCCGACCCCGAAGCCACCGTGCTGGGCTGGGCCGCCAAGGAGATCGGGCGCCCGGTGCGCTGGGTCGAGTCGCGCAGCGAGAACCTGACCGCGATGACGCACGGCCGCGGGCAGCTGAACACCGTGACCATCGGCGGGAAGCGCGACGGCACCGTCCTGGCCTACCGCCTCGACGTCGTCCAGGACGCCGGCGCGTACCCGCGGACGCTGTTTCTGCCGACGCTCACCGAGCTGATGGCCGTCGGGGTCTACCGGTTCCCGAAGGTCCAGACGCGCAGCCGCGCGGTCGTCACGAACACCACGCCGATCGCGGCCTACCGCGGCGCCGGCCGCCCCGAAGCGACCGCCGCCGTCGAGCGGGGGATGGACGTCTTCGCCGCGGAGATCGGGATGGACCCGGCGGAAGTCCGCCGGGTCAACTTCATCCGGCCCGAGGAGTTCCCGTACCAGACGCCGACCGGCGCCTCTTACGACACGGGCGAGTACGCGGCCGCGCTGGACAAGGCCCTCGACGCCGCCGGGTACGCCGAGCTGCGCGCCGAGCAGAAGCGGCGCCGCGAAGCCGGTGACCCGGTCGAGCTGGGCCTGGGGATCGCGGCCTACGTCGAGATCACCGGCGGCGACTCCGGCGGCGAGAGCGGCCGCGTCGACATCCACCCGGACGGCTCGGTCGTCGCGTGGACCGGCAGTTCGCCGCACGGGCAGGGCCTCGGCACGTCGCTGGCGATGCTGCTGTCCGACCAGCTCGGCGTGCCGCTGGAGAAGATCACCGTGCGCCACGGCGACACCGACGAGGTGCCCAAGGCCATCGGCACGTTCGGTTCGCGGTCGCTGCAGCTGGGCGGCTCGGCGATCCGGCAGGCGGCGGAAGAGGTGATCGCGCAGGCGCGCGAGCTGGCGGCCGACCTGCTGGAAGCGGCGCCGGACGACCTCGAGCTCGACGCCGAACGCGGCGTCTGGCAGGTGCGCGGCGCGCCGTCGAGCACCGTGCTGAGCTGGGCGCAGGTTGCCGAGACGGCGGGCGAGGGCAAGCTGTCGGCCGACGTCTGGTTCGGTGGCGGCAAGCCGACGTTCCCGTTCGGCGCGCACCTCGCGGTGGTCGAGGTCGACACCGAGACCGGCAAGGTCGAGCTGCGCCGGATCGTCGCGGTCGACGACGCCGGCCCGATCGTCAACCCGCTCACCTTCCGCGGCCAGCGCCACGGCGGGCTCGGGCAGGGCGCGGCGCAGGCGCTGATGGAGGTCGTCACCTACGACGAGGACGGCAACCCGACGACCGCGACGCTGGCGGACTACTCGTTCGTCACCGCCGCGGAGCTGCCCGACTTCGAGCTGGTCGACATGGCCACCCCGACCGACCGGAACCTGCTGGGGGTCAAGGGGATCGGCGAGGCGGCGACGATCGGTTCGACGCCGGCGGTGCACAACGCCGTGGTGGACGCGCTCAGCGCCCGCGGGGTGCACCACCTGGACATGCCCACGACCCCGATCCGGGTCTGGGCGGCTCTTGAAGAAGCTGGGAAGGGAAGCGCGCGGTGAAGGTTTCGATCGAGGTCAACGGGCGGCCGGTGGCCGAGGAGGTGCCGGACCGGACGCTGCTGGTGCACTTCCTGCGCGACACGGCCGGGTTCACCGGCACGAACATCGGCTGCGACACGACGTCCTGCGGCGCCTGCACGGTGCTGCTCGACGGCGAGTCGGTGAAGTCCTGCACGGTGCTGGCCGCGCAGGCCGACGGCCACGCCGTCACGACGGTCGAAGGACTGGCCGAGCCGGACGGCTCACTGCACCCGGTGCAGCGCGCGTTCCGCGAGCAGCACGGCCTGCAGTGCGGGTTCTGCACGCCGGGGATGATCATGGCGTCGGTGTCGCTGCTGGCGGACAACCCGAAGCCGACCCGCGACGAGGTCCGGGCCGGGCTCGAGGGCAACCTCTGCCGCTGCACGGGGTACCACAACATCGTCAGCGCCGTGATCGACGCTTCGGGCCAGGAGGTGGACCGGTGATCCCCGCCGAATTCCGCTACGAGCGCGTGTCCACAGTGGACGAAGCGCTGGCCAGGCTCGCCGAGCACGGCGACGAGGCGAAGGTGCTGGCGGGCGGGCATTCCCTGCTGCCGCTGATGAAGCTGCGGCTGGCGGCGCCGGAGTACGTGGTCGACATCGGCCCGGTCGACGAGCTCCGCTACGTCCGCCTCGACGGCGACGACGTCGTGATCGGCGCCCTGTCCCGGTACCACGACCTCGCGCAGGACCCGGTCCTGCGGGAGCACGCGCCGCTGCTGGCGCACGCGTCCGGCGAGGTCGGCGACCGCCAGGTCCGCCACCGCGGCACCCTCGGCGGCTCGCTGGTGCACGCCGACTCGGCGGCCGACCTGCCCGCGGTGGTGCTGGCGTCGGACGCGGTCCTGGTCGCCCGCGGCCCGGCGGGGGAGCGGCGCATCCCGGCGGCGGAGTTCTTCCTCGGCCCGTTCACGACGCCGCTGGAGCCCGACGAGCTGCTCACCGAGGTCCGCCTGCCCCGCCAGACCGGGCAGGGGTGGGGCTTCCAGAAGTTCACCCGCCGCGCGATCGACTGGGCCATGGTCGGCGTGGCCGTGGCCGGCGGCCGCGTGGGCCTGATCAACATGGGCGGCGTGCCCTTGCGGGCCACGGCGACGGAGGAAGCGCTGGCGTCAGGCGCGTCGATCGAGGACGCGGCGGCGTTGGCGGCGGAGGGCACGAACCCGCCGGACGAGCCGCACGCGACGGCCGAGTACCGCCGTCACTTGGCTCGCGTACTCACCCGCCGCGCGCTGACGGAGGCGTCGGCCCGGTCCTGACCCGGTCGTGAGTGTTTAGTCGGGTTCTAACCCGACTAAACACTCACGACCCGGGCGTCCGATCAGGCGAGGTCGAAGCGGTCCAGCTCCATGACCTTCGTCCACGCCGCCACGAAGTCGCCCACGAACTTCTCGCGGGCGTCGTCGCTGGCGTAGACCTCGGCGAGGGCCCGCAGCTGCGAGTTCGAGCCGAAGACGAGGTCGACCGCGGTGGCGGTCCACTTCACCTCGTCGGTCGTCACGTCGCGGATCTCGTAGACGTTCTCCGCGGCCTCCGACGCCTTCCACCGGGTGCCCGGCGCGAGCAGGTTGGCGAAGAAGTCGTTGGTGAGCACGCCCGGCTGGTCGGTGAGGACGCCGTGCGCCGCACCGCCGTGGTTGGTGCCGAGCGCCCGCAGGCCGCCGACCAGGACCGTCATCTCCGGCGCGCTGAGGCCGAGCATGTACGCGCGGTCGACCAGCAGCACCTCCGGCTGGCGCTTCTCGCCGGACCGCAGGTAGTTGCGGAAGCCGTCGGCACGCGGCTCGAGCACCTTGAACGAGTCGGTGTCGGTCTGCTCCTGCGTGGCGTCGGTGCGGCCCGGGTGGAACGGCACGGTCGTCTCGACGCCGGCGTCGCGCGCCGCCTTTTCGACGGCGGCCGAGCCGGCCAGCACGATCAGGTCGGCCAGCGAGATCTGCGCGCCGCCGGCCTCGTTGAACTCGCGCTGGACGCCCTCGAGGATCTCGAGGACCTTGCCGAGCTGCTCGGGCTGGTTGACCTCCCAGTTGCGCTGCGGCTCCAGGCGGATCCGGGCGCCGTTCGCGCCACCGCGCTTGTCGGTGGAGCGGAAGGTCGCGGCCGACGCCCACGCGGTCGAAACCAGCTCGGCGACCGAAAGGCCGGACTCCAGCACCTTCGCCTTGAGGGCGGTGATGTCGGCGTCGCTCACGAGCTCGCCCTCGACGGCCGGCACCGGGTCCTGCCACAGCTGCGGCTCGGCGACCCACGGGCCGAGGAAGCGGCTGACCGGGCCCATGTCGCGGTGCAGCAGCTTGTACCAGGCCTTGGCGAACGCCAGCGCGAACTCGTCCGGGTTCTCCAGGAACCGGCGCGAGATCGGGCCGTAGACCGGGTCGAAGCGCAGCGACAGGTCCGTCGTCAGCATCGTCGGCTTGTGCTTCTTGTTCGGGTCGAACGGGTCCGGGATGATCTCCGGCGCGTCCTTCGCGACGTACTGCTTGCCGCCGCCGGGGCTCGTGGTGAGCTCCCACTCGTAGCCGAACAGGATCTCGAAGAAGCGGTTGCTCCACTCGGTCGGCTTGTCGGTCCAGGTCACCTCGAGGCCACTGGTGATCTGGTCCGGGCCCTTGCCGCTGCCGAGCGTGTTCAGCCAGCCGAGGCCCTGCGCCTCGATCGGGGCGCCCTCCGGCTCCGGGCCGACGTGGTCGTCGGCGACACCGGCGCCGTGGGTCTTGCCGAAGGTGTGGCCGCCGGCGATGAGGGCGACGGTCTCCTCGTCGTTCATCGCCATCCGGGCGAAGGTCTCACGGATGAAGGCCGCCGCCGCCTTGAAGTCGGCGTTGCCGCGGGGACCCTCGGGGTTGACGTAGATGAGGCCCATCTCGGTCGCCCCGACCTCGGGCGCCATCTCCGAGTCGCTGACGTAGCGCTCGTCGCCCAGCCAGTCGTCCTCGGGGCCCCAGAAGATCTCCTCGGGCTCCCAGGTGTCGACGCGGCCGAAGCCGAAGCCGAAGGTCTTGAAGCCCATCGACTCCAGCGCGACGTTGCCGGCCAGCACCAGCAGGTCGGCCCACGAGATCTTCTGGCCGTACTTCTGCTTGACCGGCCACAGCAGGCGGCGCGCCTTGTCGAGGTTGGCGTTGTCCGGCCAGCTGTTCAGCGGGGCGAAGCGCTGCCCGCCGTCACCGGCGCCGCCGCGGCCGTCGTGGATGCGGTAGGTGCCCGCGGCGTGCCAGCTCATCCGGATCATCAGGCCGCCGTAGTGGCCGAAGTCGGCGGGCCACCAGTCCTGCGAGGTGGTGAGCACCTCGGTGATGTCCCGCTTGAGGGCGTCGACGTCGAGCTTCGCGAACTCCTTGGCGTAGGCGAACTTCTCGCCCAGCGGGTTGCTCTTCGACGAGTGCGCGTGCAGCACCGTCAGGTCGAGCTGGTTGGGCCACCAGTCCTTGTTGGTGCGCGGACGGCCGCCCGTCTTCGGCGTCGGCGAGCTGATCGCCGGGTTCTCGCTCTCGCTGCCGTGCGAGGTCACGGAGTCGTGCGCGACCGGGCAACCGGCCGCCGCCTTCTTGTCCACGCCCTGCGCGCTGGACGGGGCGTTGTCCTGGGTGGAGCTCATTTACTTCCTTCCGAGAGCGGCGAATCATTTCGGGTGCGTTCGGCCGCGCAGTCGGGGCAGGTGCCCCAGTAGACGACCTCCGCCTGGTCGATCACGAAACCGTGGTCGTCCGAGGCGGTGAGGCAGGGGGTGTGGCCGACGGCGCAGTCGACGTCGGCGATGGCCCCGCAGGAGCGGCACACGACGTGGTGGTGGTTGTCACCCACGCGTGACTCGTAGCGGGCGTTCGCACCGGCGGGCTGGATGCGCCGCACCAGTCCGGTGTCGGTCAGCGCACGCAGCACATCGTAGATCGTTTGGTGCGACACCGACGGGTGCTCGGCGCGCACCAGGTCGATCACCGTTTCGGTGTCGACGTGGGGGTTCTCGCGCAGCACCGCGAGCACGGCCAGGCGGGGCCGCGTCACGCGGAGCGAGACAGCTCGCAACTGCGCTTCGTAGTCGGACATCGCCGTCGACCCTAGGACCGTATCTGGAATGAGTCAAGTTACGACGGCGGTTCCACCCGGTGGTGTCACGCGGTGCGGGTACCTCGGCGGCGGCGAGGCTGGCTAGGCTCGCGGGCATGCCGGACACGCAGTACGAAGACCTCCTCCGCCACGTGCTCGAAACGGGGACCCGCAAAGGGGACCGTACTGGTACGGGCACGCGGTCGATCTTCGGGCACCAGCTGCGCTACCGCCTCTCGGACGGCTTCCCGCTGATCACCACGAAGAAGGTCCACTTCCGCTCGATCGCCTACGAGCTCCTGTGGTTCCTGCGCGGCGACGCGAACGTCGGCTGGCTGCGCGAGCACGGCGTGACGATCTGGGATGAGTGGGCCGCCGAAGACGGTGACCTCGGCCCGGTCTACGGCGTCCAGTGGCGCTCGTGGCCGACCCCGGACGGCGGCCACGTCGACCAGATCGCGGAGGTCCTGCGCACGCTGCGCGAGAACCCCGACTCGCGGCGGATCATCGTGTCCGCGTGGAACGTGGCCGACATCCCGCGGATGGCGCTCCCGCCGTGCCACGCGTTCTTCCAGTTCCACGTCGCCGACGGCAAGCTGTCCTGCCAGCTGTACCAGCGCAGCGCGGACCTGTTCCTCGGCGTGCCGTTCAACATCGCGAGCTACGCGCTGCTGACCCACATGATCGCCGCGCAGGTGGGCCTCGGCGTCGGCGACTTCATCTGGACCGGCGGCGACTGCCACGTCTACGACAACCACGTCGACCAGGTTCGCACGCAGCTCGCGCGCGAGGCGCGGCCGTTCCCGACGCTGGAGCTGAAGCCGGCCGACAGCCTGTTCGACTACACCTACGAGCACTTCGCGGTCGAAGGCTACGACCCGCACCCGGGCATCAAGGCCCCGGTGGCGGTGTGATCGGGCTGATCTGGGCCCAGGCGTCGAACGGTGTCATCGGGCGGGACGGGCAGCTGCCGTGGCACCTGCCGGAGGACCTGCGCCACTTCCGCGCGGTGACGGCGGGCGCGGCGGTGCTGATGGGCCGCCGCACGTGGGAGTCGCTCCCGCCGCGGTTCCGGCCGCTGCCCGGGCGGCGCAACCTGGTGCTTTCGCGGACCCCGCAGGAGGGCGCCGAGACGTTCCCCTCGCTGGCCTCGGCGTTGGCGGCGGTGTCCGGCGACGTCTGGGTGATCGGCGGCGCGGCGGTGTACGCGGCGGCGCTGCCGGTCGCGGACCGGGTGGTGGTGACCGAGCTCCGCGAGTCCTTCGAGGGCGACACCCACGCACCCGAGGTGGGGCGGCCGGCGGAGTCGGTGGGGGAGTGGCTGGAGTCCTCGACGGGGTTGCACTACCGCTTCCTGACCTGGGGCTGAGAGCCTGCCGCTCCCGGGGACCGTTGCGCTCCCCGGGCTTCACGCTATACGGTTGCCTGACTAGAACACGTTACAGTTTACGTGTCCGGGCGGACCGAGGAGCGGAAATGGCGAAGCGGGCGCCGCGCGGCGACGAAGCCGATTACGTCGTCGTCGGGTCGGGGAGCTCCGGTGCCGCGGTCGCGGGGCGGCTGGCGCAGTCCGGGGCCAGCGTGATCGTGCTGGAAGCGGGCAAGAGCGACAGCCGGCTGCTGGTCACCAAGCCCGGCATGGTCGCGCCGATGCACGCGGTGCCGCAGCTGAAGGGCCTCGTCGACTGGGGCTACTACTCCGTTCCGCAGAAACACGTTCTAGATCGTCGGATGCCGGTGCCGCGGGGCAAGGTCGTCGGCGGGTCGAGCTCCGTGAACGGCATGGTCTACGTCCGCGGCAACCGCGCCAACTTCGACTCCTGGGCCGCCGAGGGCAACGAGGGCTGGGACGCCGATCGCGTCAACGCCGCCTACAAGCGGATGGAGGACTTCGAGGACGGCGAGAACGCCTTCCGCGGCGCCGGCGGGCCCATCCGCATCACCCGCAACAAGATCCCGCAGGAAGGGACGCTGCAGTTCCTCGAGGCCACCGCCGACGCCATCGGCTGCGAGATCCTCGACGACTACAACGCCGAGTCCCAAGAAGGCGTCAGCCGGATGCAGCAGAACGCCGCCGACGGCCTCCGCTACAGCGCCTCGCGCGGCTACCTCCACCACGCGCCGCCGTCGCTCGAGCTCCAGTCCCGCGTGCTGGCGACGAAGGTGCTCATCGAGAACGGCCGCGCCAGCGGCGTCGAAGTCACCGACACCGGCGGCGGTCGCCGGGTCGTGCGGGCCGGCAAGGAGGTCATCCTCGCCGCCGGGGTCGTCGGCTCCGCGCAGCTGCTGATGCTCTCCGGGGTCGGCCACGCCGAGCACCTGAAGGAACACGGCGTCGACGTCGTCGCCGACCTGCCCGTCGGGGACAACCTGCACGACCACATGTTCCACGCCCTGACCTTCCAGGTGTCTTCGAGCAAGCTGCGCGGCACGGCGCCGTTCTTCGCCCGCGGCCTGGCCAAGGAGCTGCTGCGCCCCGGCTCCACGTTCCTGGCGAACTCCGTCTTCGAGGCGGTCGCGTTCCTCCGCACCTCGCAGGCCGAAACCGTCCCCGACCTGCAGCTGCACCTGCTGCCGTGGGCGTACGTCTCGCCCAACCAGGACGCCCCGATCCGGCACGCCGTCGACAAGCGCGGCGCGCTGACCGTCCTCACCACGCTGATCTACCCGAAGAGCCGCGGCACGCTGCGGCTCGCCTCGGCCGACCCCACCGCCCCACCGCTCATCGACTTCCAGTACCTCGCCGACCCGGCCGACCTCGAAGTGCTCGGCGAAGGCTCGGAGATGGTGCGCGAGATCATGGCCTCGAAGGCGTTCGGCGGCGCCGTGAAGGAGGAGATCCACCCCGGCGAGAACCTCAAGGGCCAGGCGCTGCGCGACGCGATCCTCAACCGCGCGACGTCGGTCTACCACGGCGTCGGCACCTGCCGGATGGGTGTCGACGAGCTCGCCGTCGTCGGGCCCGACCTCAAGGTCCGCGGGGTCGACGCCCTGCGGGTCTGCGACGCTTCGATCATGCCGTCGATCACCGGCGGCAACACCAACGCGCCCTGCATCATGATCGGCGAAATGGGCGCCCAGCTCGTCCTCGGGAGCCGGTCATGACCCTCGCCCCGCTCGAGCTTTCCCGCCCGGCCTCGGTGACCGACGTGTTCCTGAACCAGCTGGTCGCCAGGGTGCTGGGGTCCGGCGCGACCTGGAAACTCACCGAGGTCTACACCGGCGACGTCCTGGTCGGGCTCCCGCAGTCCACGCCCGGGGACATCGAGCGGGCGTTCGCGGTCGCGCGCGAGGCCCAGCGGAAGTGGGCCGCCACGCCGGTCAAGCAGCGGCTGGCCGTGTTCAAGCGGGCGCACACGCTGTTCGTCGACCACGCGCGGGACATCGCCGACCTCATCCAGGTCGAGAGCGGCAAGAACCGGCGGATGGCGATCGAGGAGACCTGCGACCCGCCGATGGTGATGAGCCACTACCTCAAGCGGGCGGCGAAGCTGCTGGCCCCGGTGAAGCGCGGCGGGCCGGTGCCGCTGGTGACGTCCTCGACCGAGGTCCGGCGGCCCAAGGGCGTCGTCGGCATCATCGCGCCGTGGAACTTCCCGTTCGCCACCGGCATTTCCGACGCCGTCCCGGCGCTGATGGCCGGCAACGCGGTCGTCCTGAAGCCGGACAACAAGACGGCGCTCTCCCCGCTCTACGGCGTGCGGCTGCTGGAGGAGGCCGGCCTGCCGGAAGGGCTGTTCCAGGTCGTCTGCGGCGAAGGCCCGGACGTCGGCCCGACGCTGATCGACCAGGCCGACTACGTGATGTTCACCGGCTCCACGGCCACCGGCAAAGTGATCGGCGAGCGCGCCGGCCGCAACCTCATCGGCTGCTGCCTCGAACTCGGCGGCAAGAACCCGATGATCGTGCTGGCGGACGCCGACATCGGGGAAGCCGTGCGGGGCGCGGTGTTCGGCGCGTTCGGCAACACCGGCCAGATCTGCATGCACGTCGAGCGGATCTACCTGCCGGAGTCCCGCTACGACGAGTTCAAGACGGCGTTCGTGGCGGCGGCGTCGGCGCTCGACGTCCGCGCGGCGTACGACTTCGGTCCGGAGATGGGCTCGCTGGTCTCGGTGGACCACATGCGGCGCGTCAAGTCCCATGTGGACGACGCCGTCGCCAAGGGCGCCACGGTGCTGACCGGCGGGAAGCCGCGCCCTGACCTCGGCCCGGCGTTCTTCGAGCCGACGATCCTCGAAGGCGTCACGAAGGACATGCTCTGCGGTGTGACGGAAACGTTCGGCCCCGTGGTGGCGCTGCACACCTACCGCACGGTCGACGAAGCGGTCGCGCTGGCCAACGACACCGACTACGGCCTGAACGCCTCGGTCTGGAGCGCCGACGTCCCGGCGGCCCGCGCGCTGGCGGCCCGCATCGAGTCCGGCAACGTGAACGTCAACGACATCCTCGCGACGGCCTACGCGGCCAAGGGCACCCCGTCGGGCGGCGTCAAGAACTCCGGCGTCGGCGCCCGCCACGGCGACCAGGGCCTGCTCAAGTACACCGACGGGCAGAACCTGGCGGTGCTGAAGAAGCAGGTGATGGGCCCGCGGCCGGGGCAGGGCTACGAAAAGTACGTCGAGAGCATGCTTTCCGGGCTCAAGACGCTGCGGAAGCTGCGCTTGCGGTAACTCAAAGGTCGAGCACCAGCCGCGGCGAGCGGGCGCGGGACACGCAGAGCATCATCACCTCGCCCTCCTCCCGCTCGGCCTCGGTCAGCACGGTGTCGCGGTGGTCCGGGGTCCCGCCGAGCACGCCGGTTTCGCAGGTGCCGCACGTCCCTTCGCGGCACGACGACAGCACCGTGACCCCGGCTTCCCCGACCACGTCGAGGATCGACCGGTCGGCGGGCACCGCCAGCACGCGCCCCGACCCGGCGAGTTCCACCTCGAACGCCGTGCGCGCGCCGTCGTCCGGTTTCGCGGTGAAGCGCTCGACGTGCAGGTCGTCGAAGCCGAGTGCCTCCACCGCCGCCAGCAGCGGTTCCGGGCCGCAGCAGTACACCGCGGTGCCCGGCTCGACCGGCAACCCGGCCAGGTCCAGGAGGCCGACCTCGTCCTGCGGGTGGAGCGTCACGCGGTCGCCGTAGCGGGCCAGGTCGCCGGTGAAGGCCATCGACGAACGCGTCCGGCCGCCGTACACGAGCTGCCACTCGGTCGCGCGTGCGAGCATCGGGAGGATCGGCGTGATGCCGACGCCGCCCGCGATGAACAGGTACCGCTCCGCGGGCACCAGCGGGAAGTGGTTGCGGGGCAGCGAAACCTCGACCTCGTGTCCGGGGCGCAGCTCGTCGTGGACGTACGCCGAGCCGCCGCGGCCGGCGGGCTCCCGCAGCACCGCGACCTGGTACGCCGAGGTGTCTTCGGGACGCCCGCACAGCGAGTACTGCCGCACGCCGCCGGGCAGCTCGAGGTCGACGTGCGCGCCGGGCTCCCAAGGTGGCAGCGGCTCGCCGCCGGGGGCCCGCAGCGTCAAGCGGACGACGCCGTCGGCCACTTCTTCCTTCGTTTCCACCAGAAGCTTCATCGATGTCCTTCGGGGTGGGCGAGGAGCCAGTCCCAGAGCGCGACCGGGTCGTCGAATTCGCGTTCGGCCCCGCAGTGGCAGATCGCGTGCAGCCAGTCGGTGCCGGGGACCCACAGCACCCGGTTCACGGCGAGACCAGCCGCTGCAGCATCCGGCGGGCCGCGAGCCCGCCGGTGTCGATGTTGACCGAAAGCTCCTGGTAGCCCGCCGGTTCGGTGGCGATGACGCGTTCGAGGACGTCGAGCGCTTCGACGTCCTGCAGCACCACCGTGCGGTTGTTCTCGGCCAGGAACGCCGACACGCCTTCGTCGCCGAGCGCGAAATCCCGGGCCACGGCCCAGAAGTCGTGCGTCGAGTGCTCGGTCTCGGGCGTGATCGCGTAGACGACCTCGACGTGGAAGGCGTCCGGGTCGCTGCCGTCCGGGCGCGGCACGGACCCGACCGGCGCGATGCGGCTGTGCAGCTTGTACAGGCAGGGCGGGGTGTACTCGATGTCCTGCCAGCGTGAGATCCGGCCTTGCAACCCGGTCGACTTGGCGTAGAAGGGCGGGCATTCCGCGTCGTCCATGTGCCGCGAGACGTAGATGACGGCGTTTTCTTCGTCGACCTCGGTCGTGATCGGCGTCGCGGCGACCTCCGGGGTGCCGATGTAGCCGCCGTGGAGGTAGGTCTCGTGGGAGAGGTCCAGCAGGTTGTCGACCAGCAGCGAGAACCGCGCCCGCAGCGGTTCCATCCCGGCGACGGTGGTGTAGCCGGGCGAGTCGAGGTAGGGCGCGCGCGGGATCCGGGCGGCGTCGGCCTTGTCCGGGTCGCCGATGAAGACCCAGACGAAGGAGTCCTGCTCCACGACCGGGTACCGCGCCAGCCGGGCGGTCCTGGGCACCCGCGCCTGTCCCGGCACGGCCACGCACTTGCCGTCCGCGCCGTAGGTGAAGCCGTGGTAGCCGCAGACGACCTGGTCCTCGACGAGCCGGGAAGGCTGCTGCGACAACGGGAACCGCCGGTGCACGCACCGATCGGCCACGGCCGTCACGCTGCCGTCGCGGGTCCGCCAGAACAGGACGGGCTCGCCGCAGATGGTGCGGCCGAACAACTCCGCGCCGATCTCGGATCCGTAGGCGGCGACGTACCACTGGTCACGGGGAATGGCGCTCATCGGAGTTCGTCCTCTCGTGGCGGGGCCCCCAGCCTGAGTGGACGGGCCCCTCGTCGCGAAGGGCGTTTCCATAAGACGGAAAGCTCAGCCGAGAGCCCGCGAGATCGCCCGCGCGCTCGTCCGGACCAGCGGGGCCAGCGCGTGCGGCGAAGCGCTGCCGTGGCGGACGACCAGCGACACCGCCGCGACGACCTGGCCCCGCGCGTCGTGGATCGGGGCGCCGACCGAGAGGCTGTCGAGGGTCACCTGGCGCTCGCTGATGGAGAACCCGTGGGTGCGGACGTCGGCGAGCAGGTGCCGCAGCCGATCCGGGTCGGTGACGGTTTCCGGCGTGTACCGCTCGATCGGGCGAGCGAGCACCTCTTCCTGCACCTCGGCGGGCGCGTGCGCGAGCAGCACGAGCCCGACCCCGGTCGCGGTCAGCGCGAACCGCGCGCCGACGCGAGTGAGGACCGGGACCGCGCCGGAGCCGGCGATCCGCTCGATGAACACCACCTCGGTGCCCTCGCGGACGGCGAGCTGGACGTTCTCGCGGGTGATTTGGGAGAGGTCTTCCAGGAACGGCAGGGCGCGTTCGCGGAGTCCCAAGCCGCGGGGCGCGAGCGCGCCCAGCTCCCAGAGCCGCAGCCCGACCCGGTAGACGCCGGCTTCGTCCCGTTCGAGCGCGCCCCACGCGCAGAACTCCCGCAGCAGCCGGTGCGCGGTGGCCGCGGGTAGTCCCGCGCGGCGCGCGACTTCGCTCAGGCGGAGGGCGGGGTGGTCCGGCGAGAAGGCTCCGAGCACCTTGAGGGCACGGCCGAGCACGGGCCCGGTGGCACCGGGAACGCGACCTCGATGCGACACGGCTACCTCCTGGGGGTCGCTGGGTTCGACATGGGTACCTCACTGGGCGCGGGGCTGGGTCGGCCGGGGCGCGCCCAGGGGTCGGCACGGCCGCCTCCCAGGGTCGGCGCGGGCTTGGCCGGCCGGGCGGGGCCCGGGATTCGGCATGGCCATCTCCCGGTGGCGCGGGACTTGGCCGGCTGGGCGGGGCCCGGGGTTCGGCACGGCTACCTCCCGGTGGCGCGGGACTTGGCCGGCTGGGCGGGCCCCGGGGTTCGGCATGGCTGCCTCTCCGAGGGCGAGCGCGGGGGCGCGGCACGGTTATGTCCCGGGGATCAGCCGCGCGCGGAGCAGGCCGTCGAGGCGTCGCCAGGCCGGGGACTCGGCGTTGACCGCGCTCTGGATCAGCGCCGGTACCGCCGACGGGGCGTCCAGGCCAGGCAAGGGGCCGGGGCCGTAGCGGCGGCGGGTGGCCGTGACGATCCGGTCGGCGAGGGCGTCGAGCGCCGGGTCCGCGGGGTCCAGGTCGTGCGCGCGGTCGTAGTCCAGGTACAGCTGCCGCAGGCCCGGGTCGGTCAGGGCCTGCGCCTGGTCGCGGAAGGACTCCGCAGCCAGCTCCGGGTGCGTCGCGTACACCAGGATCCACAGGTCGGTCTCCATGGCGACCCAGCGCGCGGAAAACCCCAGCTCCGGGAGGTGCTCGAGGTGCCGCGCGACGTCGGACGGCAGCCCGTGCACCGGGCCGGACCCGAGCCGGCGGAGCCGCCGCTGCGTCTCGCGGAGGCGCTTGATCCGCGCGGTCAGCTCGCGGTCGACGTCATGCAGGGCCGCGCGGACCTCCTCGGGCGTCGCGTCGCCGAGGTCCTTGATGCGCGAAAGCGGGACGCCCGCCTCGGCGAGGGTGCGGATCTTGAGCAGGTCGACGGCGTGCGCGGCCGTGTAACGCCGGTACCCGGAGGCATCGCGCGCCGGCTCCGGGAGCAGGCCTTTCGCGTGGTAGACGCGGACCGTCTTGATCGAGACGCCGGCGTACGCGGCCAGCCTGCCGATGGTGATCACCCCGTCATGATGCCGCGCTTGACCCCGCCCCTGGGGCAGGGTTGCAGACTCGATGGCATGACGAACCTGGATCCGGCCACCCTGCGCGCGCTGGCCGACGAGGGCAACGAGCGCGCCCTCGACCGCCTGGCCGACCTGGCCGACGCGCGCGGCGACGTCGCCGCGCTGAGCGAGCTCCTCGACGAGGGCAGCACGCACGCCGGCCGCCTGCTCACCCGCCGCGCGGTCGCGGCCGGCGACCTGCTGGAGCTGCAGCGGGTGAGCGACGCCGGCTACGAGGAGGCGGCCACCGAACTGGACCGGCTCTTGGGCGACCCGGGCCGCTGACCTGCCGTCCGGCGGTGGCCGAGCCCGGGTAGCGAGGTCGCGAATGACTCATTCGGGACCTCGGAGGTCCCGAATGAGTCATTTGCGACGCTCGTGCTCGCGGTGACGGCGGCGGTGCTCGCGGGTGCGGCCGCGCTCGTGCTCGCGGTGAGGCCCGCGGTCGAAGTGGAGTGGCGGCGGCGCTAGTGGTGGGCCCGGCAGTGGCAGGGGCTCGAGGTGACGGCGGCGGTGCTCGCGGGTGCGGCCGCGCTCGTGCTCGCGGTGAGGCCCGCGGTCGAAGTGGAGTGGCGGCGGCGCTGGTGGTGGGCCCGGCGGTGGCAGGGGCTCGCGATGGCGGTGGCGGATGCGGAGGGCCCGCGGCGGCGAGCACCGCCGCGGCTGTGGTGGTGCGGCTCGGGGCGCTCGCGGTGGCGGCGGCCATGACGCCCGCGGTGGGGGCGCTCCGGATCGCAGTGGCGGGGGCTCGCGGTGCCGTCGGGGGCACTCGCGATGGCTCGCGGCCGCGGTGGCGGGCGCGCGGTCCGCCCGCAGGCGCGGGCCGGGTCGCGCCCGCGGGCGCGGGCCGGCCGCACGGCGTGTCGGGAACCCGGGCGCCCCCGCCGTGTAAGACTTCGCGGCGATGGTCACCCCAGCTGATCTTGCCGATCTGCTCGAATGCGAGCACCGCAGCCTCCTCCACCAGGCCTGGGCCGCAGGCCTGCCCGGTGCGCCCCGCCCCGCCGACCCGGCCGCGCCGTCCCAGCCGGAACCCGGCAGCGAAGCCGAAGCCACCCGGCAAGCCATCCGCGCCGGGACACCCACCATCCCCGGCGCCGTCCTCCGCGACGGCGACTTCACCGGCCGCGTCGACTCGCTCGTCCGGACCGCCGACGGCCGCTACGAGGTCCACGACGCCCAGCCCGTCCGGCACGCGACGCCCGCCGCCGTGGTGCGGCTGACCGCGTGCGCCGATGCCCTCGGTGACGCAGGCGGGCCGAACGTGCACCTCGGGCTGAGCGACGGCACCACCCGGACGCTGCGCGTCGCCGACTTCCGGCCCCTCGTCGACCGGCTGCGGGCCCGCCTGCGCGACCGCGCCCCGCGGCTGCCCCTCCCGCTGTGGGCCGACGAACGCCCGGCCTGCGCGGGCTGCTCGTTCGCGCGGCACTGCGCCTCCGCCCGCGAGGCCGACCGCGACCTCTCGCTCGTCGCCGGGATGCGCGGTGACCAGCGGCGCAAGCTGACCGCCGCCGGACTGGGGTCGATCGACGCGCTGGCCGCCGCCGGGCCGGGGGACCGGCCGCGGGATCTGTCCGTGACGGCGTTCGCCACCCTGCGCGCCCAGGCCGCGCTGCAAGTCCGGCAGGACGCCACCGGCGAGATCGCCTACGAGATCGTCGACCCGGACGAGCTGGCCGCCCTCCCGGCTCCCGCGCCGGGGGACGTCTTCGTCGACCTGGCCGGCGATCCGCACGCCCTCGCCGGCGAAGGGCTCGAGTACCTCTTCGGCGCGGTCACCGAGGAAGACGACCGGCGCTTCACCGCCTTCTGGGCGCACAGCCGGGCCCAGGAGAAACGCGCCTTCGAGGAGTTCGTAGACTTCGCCGCCGCGCGCGTCGCCGAGCACCCCGGGTCGCACGTCTACCACTACGCGCCCTACGAGGTGACCGCGATCAAGCGGCTCGCCGCCGTGCACGGGACCCGCGAGGAGACCGTCGACCACCTGCTGCGCAGCGGCGCCGTCGTGGACCTGCACGCGGTTGTGCGCAAGGCGCTGCGCGTGTCGCAGCGGTCGTACTCGATCCGCCACCTCGAGCCGCTCTACCAGCCCGGCGCCCGCACCAAGACCGCCGTGTCGGACGTCGACGAGTACGAGGAGTACCTGGCGTTCGACCGGTCCGGCGAACCCGAGCGCGCGGAAGAGGTGCTGCGGCGGATCGCCGAGGACACCGAGGACGACTGCGTCTCCGCCCTGCGGCTGTTCGGGTTCCTGCACCGCGTCCGCGCCGACGCCGGGATCGACGTACCCGTGCCGCCCGAGGAGTCCGCCGAGGACGCCTTGCTGCGCGCGGCCGAGGAAGACGTCGCCGCCGAGCGGCGCGCCGAACGGGCCGCGCAGCTGGCCGCGCTGGTCGACCCGCTGCTCGAGGGCCTGCCGGACGACCCCGCGGACTTCACCGCGGACGACCGGGCCCGCGCGCTGCTGGCGGCGTCCGTCGGCTACCACCGCCGCGAGACCAACCCGGCGTGGTGGGAGTACTTCCGCCAGCTGGCCGCGCCGCTCGGCGACCTCGAAGTGGACACCGCCTGCGCCGTCCCGGTGGCGCTGGAGGCGGGGGAGTGGGTGCCCCCGGCCGGGCGGGTGCGCACGGCGAAGCGGACGCTGCAGCTCGCCTGCGACCCGGACCGGCCGCACCCGTTCGCGCCCGGCGACGAAGTGCGGCTGCGTTACGGCGACACCGCCCGCGACGGGAAGGTCGTCGCCGCGTCGGCCGTCGAGCTGACGGTGGAAGAGAGCAGCCCGCCGGACGCGACCACGAACGACCGGCCGACCGCGGTCCTGCCCGGCAGCCCGGTGCGGCCCTCGCCCAAGGACGAAGCCGTCGCCGAGCTCGCCCGCCTGACCGTCGACACGCTGCCGGCGCTCCCGCGCCACCCCGGGATCGATCTGCTCCGCCGGACCCCGCCGCGGCTGCGCTGGGGCGCGGCGCTGCCCGAGCCGGCGGCGGACCTCGTCGCCACGGTGATCGAGGCGGCCGAGGAGCTGGACGGCTCGACGCTCGCCGTGCAGGGCCCGCCGGGCGCGGGCAAGACCTACCTCGCGGGCAAGCTGATCGCCCGGCTGGTGCGCGCGGGCCGGACCGTCGCGGTCACCTCGAACAGCCACAAAGCCGTGGAAAACGTGCTGAGCGCGGCGAAGAAGAGCGCGCCGGACCTGCCGTGCGCCAAGCGCGCGAAGCGGACGCCGGACCCCGCGGCGCCGTGGGAGCAGCCGAAGAGCAACCCGGCGCTGGTCAAGTGGCGCGCGGAGCACGACACCGGCCACCTCGTCGGCGGGACGGCGTGGACCTTCGCCAACGCCGCGATCCGCGAAGAGCCCTTCGACTACATGATCATCGACGAGGCCGGCCAGTTCGCCCTCGCCGACGCGCTCGCGGTGTCCGTCTGCGCCAAGAACGTGCTGCTGCTGGGCGATCCGCAGCAGCTGCCGCAGGTGGTGCAGGGCACGCACCCGGCGGGCGCGGAGGCCTCGGCGCTGGGCCACCTCATCGGCGAGGCCGACATCATGCCGCCCGAGCTGGGCTACTTCCTCGACGAGACGCGGCGGATGCACCCGGCCGTGTGCGCGCCGGTGTCGGAGCTGTCCTACGCGGGCCGCCTCCACGCCCACCCGTCGGCGGCCGGCCGGTCGCTCGAAGGCGTCGACGCGGGGTTGTACGTGGCCGAGGCGGACCACGCCGGCAACACGACCCGCTCGGTCGAGGAAGCCGCCGTCGTCACGGCGATCGTCGCGGACCTGCACGGCCGCGCGTGGACCGACCACGGCACGACCCGGCCCCTCGGCGACGCCGACATCGTCGTCGTCGCGCCCTACAACCTGCAGGCGCGCACGGTGACCCGCGCGCTGGAGGAGGCCGGCTTCCCCGGGGTCCGGGTGGGCACGGTCGACCGGTTCCAGGGCCAGGAAGCACCGGTGGTGATCACGACGATGACGTCGTCGTCGGCGGTGGACCTGCCCCGCGGGCTCGACTTCCTGCTGTCGCGCAACCGGCTCAACGTCGCGCTCTCGCGGGCGCAGGCCCTGGCGATCCTGGTGTGCTCGCCGCGGCTGGTCGAGGCCGACATCCGGACCGTCGAGCAGATGCGCCTGGTCGCGGGCATGATCGGCCTGCTGACCGCGGCGCGGCCCTGGCCGGCCGGGTAGTCACTCCGGCGGCTCGACCTCGCCGGCGTCCTCTTCGACGTCCTGCGTGTCGGGCTTCTCGCGGTCCGCGGGCGGCACCTCGATGTCGAGGTCGACGTCCGGGGTCCCGGGCGTGCGGGGTACGTCGGGGCTGATGGGCTCGTGCTCGGACTCGGTCATGCCCGGCGGATACCCCGCGGCCGCCGGTTCACGCCGGGGGCCGGAAAGCGCCTTCCGGGGCTGGACCGCCGAGGCCGTTGCTGATATTCCTTCGCCCGTGCCCCTGGACGCGATCGACCTCCACAGCATCAACCCGTGGGAGGTGGCCTTCCTGCGCGAAGAGGTGGGCGCCTACTTCGCCAACGGCATCGAGCTGGCCCCCGGCGCCACCGTCCTCGACGTCGGTGCCAACGTCGGCGTCTTCTCCGCCGCGGTGTTCGAGCGCCTCGGCGGCGACGCGCGGATCTACGCCTTCGAACCGCTCCCGCCGCTGTTCGCGACCCTGGACCGCAACGGCCGCGACTTCTTCGCCGACCGGCTGACCGCGCTGCCGTACGGCCTGGCCGCCGCCGAAGCCGAGCTCGACTTCAGCTACTTCCCCGCGGCGACCATCTTTTCGTCGTCGCTGCGGGACGCGAGCACCATCGAGGTCGAGCGGCGGCGCGTCACCGCCAGCGTCGTCGAAATGATCCGGCGCGGCGGCCTCGGGGGCGGGCTCCGCCGGGTGCCCGTGCCCGTCCTGCGCGGCATCGTCGGGCGCAAGCTCCGGGTGATGCGGGAGCTCGAAACGCACCGCGTCCGGGTCCGGCCGCTCTCGGCGGTGCTCGACGAACACGGCATCGAGTGCGTCGACCTGCTCAAGGTCGACGTCGAAGGCGCCGAGCTCGACGTCCTGCGCGGTCTCGAAGACCGCCATTGGCCCTTGGTGCGGCAGGCGGTCGTCGAGGTCGAAGGGTGGCGCGAGCACCGCGACACCGTCCGTGACGTCTTCACCTCGCGCGGGTTCACCGTCGAGGCGGTGCAGGACCCCGTTCAGGAGGCCGCCGACATCGGGATGGTGTTCGCGGTCAGCGGTAGCCGAGCCAGTCGAGGTTGATCCGGCCGGTGTCGCCGGGCGCGTAGGACAGCGTGAGCACCGGATCCCGGCCGGCGAGCGGGACGTCGCCGAAGGTCGCCGTGCCCCAGTCGTCCCAGCTGTCGGAGACCTTCGGGAAGCTCAGCTGCCGCAGCGGGCGGCCGTCGACGGACAGCGTCATGGTGCGGGCGTCGCTGTTGCCGTTGGCGTACCGGACGGTGATCGTGCCGGACGCCGGCGCGGTCGTGGTGCGGTGGATCGTGAAGGCCGACGCCGCGCCCTCGGCCCAGAGCCCGTCGAGGAAGGCGCGGCCGCTGTAGCCGGTGTGGTTCGCGTTCGTCTTGACGCCGCCGGTGTTGTGCGCGTCCTCGGCTTCGAGGTGCGCCGGGTCCGGGCAGCCCGCGACGGTCCCCGCGGTGTCGGCGCAGAGGTCCCGGGCGTCGGGCACGCCGTCGCCGTCGCGGTCGCCCGCGGGCGCGCCGGTCAGGGTGATCTCGATCGCGTGCGCGCCGGTGAGCGTGGCCGGGAGCGCCGCGGCCGCGGGACGGCCGTCGAGGGTGACCGAGCGGATCGCGGTGCCCGCGCCGCGCAGGGTGACGGTGAGGTCCGCGGCCCGGTAGCGCAGGTGCCGCAGGGTGACGTCGCCCCAGCCGGCGGGCAGGGTGGGGGCGAAGCTCAGGCCACGCGTGGTGAAGCGCAGCCCGAACAGTCCACTGTGGATCATGTCGAGGTACGCGGTCGCCGACCACGTCTGGTCGGGCTGGGAGCCCCAGTGGAACTTCACGTCGTCGCCGAGCCGCTGGTAGCCGCCGTCGACGACGCCGGTGGTCCCGTTGTATATCTCCCAGAAGCCGCTGTTGCCGCCGGCCAGCTTCGCCAGGCGCGCGGTCTCGGCGGCGAAGCCCTGCTGATCGCCTTGCCCGGCCAGCGCTTTCGCCCACAGGCCCTGGACGAGCGGCCAGACGATCGCGTTGTGGCGGCCCGGCTGCGCGTCGGAGTAGCGCGCCCAGTTCGGGTACGTGTCGGGCATGCCCCACGTCATTTCGCGGGCGTTGGCGACGATCGAGCGGGCCTGCGCGGGGTTCGCGACGCCGAAGAGCAGCGCGAACGCCAGCCCGGTGCCCTCCTGGTAGGCGCCGCGGGTGCCGTCGGCGAGGAGCTGGTAGTCGTAGAGGCCGGTCTTCGGGTTCCAGAAGTTCCGGTTGATCGCGTTCTTCAGCGCGGCCGCCTTGGCGCGGTACACGGCGGCTTCCGCGGCGGGCCGGCCCAGCTGCCCGGCCATGTTCGCGGCGTTGACGTAGGCCGCGTAGTAGACCTCGTTGGTGCTCAAGAACATCCCGCTCGCGACGCCGGGCCACGGCATGCTGCCGGTGCTGACCGATTCGGTGGCGTCGGCCGGGGGCGCGGGGTAACCGGCGATGCCGTCGTTGAAGAACGACGCGCCGGTGAACAACCCGTAGGTGCGGTTGAGCCCCGCCGTGGTGGCGTTTTCGCGGATGGTCAGCGTGTTCTTCGCGGTGGCGTAGGCGTTTTCGAGGAACGCGCGGTCGCCGGTGACGAGGAAGTGGTGCCACGCGGCGGTCGCCCAGACGACCTGGTCCCACTGCTGGTCGTCCTGCTGCACGCGCAGCGCGCCGCCGGCGTCCTTGTCGGCCACCGCCCAGAGGGTGTTCCGGGCCAGGGCCGGGTCGAGCAGGCTGGTGGCGTTCCAGCTGTTGATCGACGCGTCGCGCGTCCACGGCTGGTCGTAGCCGCCACCCGCGCGGACGAAGCCGACGGACGGGTCGAGCAGGCCGCTCTTGTCGTACTTCGGGTCGTAGCCGATCGTGTTGGTGCGCACCAGGTTGTCGAGCGCCGCGTCGTAGGCCGTGCCGAACAACGCCTGGCTGCCGGGGTCGGAGAATGCGAGGGAGGGGAGTGCGGCGGGCGCCGCGGTCGCGGCGGCGGTGAGCGCTCCGCACGCCGTCGCCACCGCCAGGACCGCCGCACCGATCTTCCGCCGGACGTCGTTCGCCATGAGTCAGAGTGCACCACGGAACGGCGGGATTTCCCCGGAACCGGCGGGATTCTGTCCGTTTCTGTCCGCCGTCACGGTCGGGTAAAGACCGTTGTGATCGGTCGCACCGTGTGATCGGGTGACGGGACCGCGGTCGCGCTGAGTGAGGAGGGCCGGTGGCGTTCTTCCTTTCGCGGCTGTTCGCGCGCTGGGTCGTCCACCCGGGGCGCGGCTGGCTGCTGCCGGCCGCGGTGGTGCTCGTCGTGTTCGCGACCAGCTGGCCGCTGATGGCGCTGGCCGAGCCGGCGGGCAGCGAGCTGGTCCGGCCCGGCACGTACTGGTGGTACTTCGTCGTCACCGCGACCACGGTCGGGTACGGCGACTTCTCACCCGAGACCGTCGCCGGGCACGTCGTGGGCGCCTACGTCATCGTGGGCGGCATCGCCACCCTGACGACGGTGTTCACGAAGCTCGCTTCGGTGCTGGAACAGGCGAAGGGACGGCGGATGCAGGGAACGGAGGCGGTGCGGGCGAGCGGGCACACGGTGCTGATCGGGTACACCGCCGGCCGCACCGAGCGGATCGTGGCCCAGCTGCTGGCCGACGGGGTGAGCGGGCTGGTGCTCTGCGCCGGGGAGGAGGTCGGCGTCCACCCGATGCCGGACCGGCCGGTGCAGTTCGTCCGCGGCGACCCGACGGCGGCCGACGTCCTGGCCAGGGCGGGCGTCGCGCGCGCGGCCGCGGTCCTCGTCGACGTGGCCGACGACAACGCGGCGCTGGCGGTCGCGGTCACCGTCGACCACGCCACCCCGGCGGCGCACGTCGTCGTCACCCTGCGGGACCTGGAGCGCGCCGAGCTGGTCCGGTACGTCGACCCGCGGATCCGCTGCGTGCAGTGGCACACGCCGCGGATGGTGACCGAGGAGCTGACGTCGCCGGGCATCACCGACGTCTACGCCGAGCTGATGACCGCCGGCGGCGCCGACACGTTCTCGGTGACGTTGCCGGAGTCGCTCGGGCGGCTCCCGGCCGAACGCTGCCGCCTCGCGCTCGGGCGTTCGTACGGCGCGACGGTGCTGGCCGTGCGCACCGGCACGGACCTGGAGGTCAACCCGGCCTGGGACGCGGAGCTGCCGGCGGGCGCGGTCCTCTACTACGTCGGCCCGAGGCGGCTCACCGGCGCCGAGGTCGAGACGGCCCTGCGGAGGGAGGTGGCCCCGCCGGGCGAGACGCTGCATACTGCAAGAATGTCGAGGAGGAAGCCGGGGGCCGCGCGGTGAGCTCGCGCGAAGGTCCGCCGCGCCGGAAATTCGGCCGCATCGACCCGTACTGCCTGATGGCCGTGCTGCCGGTCCTGCTGGTCGCCGGAATCCTCGGCTCCCTGGTCAACGTCCTGCTGGGGCTGGGCTGCGCGGTGTTCGCGGGCCTGATCCTGCTGTTCGACTCGTGGGCCAACCGCCCCGGGCCGCTCCCACCCGAGCCCGACCCCCGCCCGGTCCGCCAGCCCCGCCCCCCGGCCCGCGACCCCGGCCGCCCGGCGGCCCGCCAGCCGGCGCGGGGACCGCGTCCACCCGCCGGCCGCGCTCCGGTCCAGGCCCCGGGCCGCGCCCCGGCCCCCGCCCGCGCCCCGGTCCGGCGCGCGGGACCCCCGCCCGCCGCCCGCTGACTCCCGGCGCGGTCCCGCCGTCCTGAAGGGGACGTTGCCGGCATCTGATGCACTGAAGGGGACGTTCCTGTCATCACATGCCAGGAACGTCCCCTTCAGTGCGTGCCTGCGGGACCGGTCGGGCGGCGAGGATCTGCTCGCGCAGGATGTCGGCGTGCCCGCAGTGCTGGGCCAGCTCCCGCAGCACCTGCAGGTACACCCACCGAAGCGTGCGCGGGCCCGTCCGGTGGCCGGTCACGACGGTGTCCAGGGGCAGCTCCGCGACCACCTCCCGGGCCGTCGCGCAGGCTTCCCGGTGGGCCGCGGTGACCGACGCGACGGTGTCGCCCTCACCCAGCCGGAAGGAGTCGTCCGGGCTCGCGACCAGCCCGAGCTCGGCACGGGACCGGCCGCCCACGCACTCCTCGAACCACACGCGCTGCATCCACGTGACGTGCTTGAGCAGTCCCAGCACCGTCGTCGCCGACGGGACCAGCCGGCGGCGGGCCTGCTCCTCCGTCAAACCGTCGAGGGCGGCTTCGATGGCGCCGCGGTGCTCCTCGATGAACGCCTCGAGCTGGACGCGTTCGCCGTCCAGCGGTACGTCGAACGAACCCATCCTCAGCCGCCCACGTGGATGCCGGGCCTGCGGTCCGCGTCCGGCTCGCTGCTGCGGATGATCTCGCGGACGACCGGTGCGGTGTCGCCGCGGCCGAGGAGCAGGTAGCGGAACAGGTGCCCGAGCGGGTTGCCTTCGGACCACTCGAAGTAGCAGTGCGGCCGGACGCCGGTGACGTCGCGCAGGGTCAGCAGGATCGCGGCGATCGCGTTGGGCGCCGCCGGGCTGTTCGCGCGCAGGATGCGGTAGCCGTCGACTTCGACGCCGCGCACCTGCAGCACGTTGCTGAACTCCGACGGGTCCACGACGTCGATCTCGAGGAACAGGATGTCGGCGGCGCCCGGCACCGGGTTCATCCCGCGCTGTTCGGCTTCCTTGGCGGAGTACTCGGCGAGGTCGCCGCCCTGGCGCTTGTTGGCGATGATGTTCAGGGCGCCGTCGTGGGCCAGCGAGTCGGCGACGAACCGGCGGGCCTCGTCGTCGAACTCGATGTGCTCGGCACGCAGCTCCGTGGTCCGCGTGACCCGCGAAACCAGCGAGACGACGATGATCCCGAGGATGAACAGCGCCGAGATGGCGATCCCGTCCGGCTTCTCGATGACGTTCTCGACGAGCGCGTAGAGCAGGACGAGCGTCAGGACGACGAAACCCGCGGCCGCGCCGCGCTGGCGGCGGCGGATCGCCGAGATGCTGACCGCGACCGCGCCCGAGACCATCATCGCGAGGATGCCGGTCGCGTAGGCGCCGGCCTGGGCGTTGACGTCGGCGCCGAACGCGATGGTGATGAGGACGCTGATCGCGGTGTAGACGAGCACGACCGGCCGGACCGCCCGGCCCCACTCCGGCGCCATGCCGTAGGAGGGCAGGTACCGCGGGACGATGTTGATCAGCCCGGCCATCGCCGACGCACCCGCGAACCACAGGATGAGCACGCTGCTGATGTCGTACACGGTCCCGAAGATCTCGCCCAGCTCGTGGTGGGCGAGGTAGGCCATCGCGCGGCCGTTGGCCTCGCCGCCCTCCTTGAACGCGTCCGCCGGGATCAGCACGGTGGTGACGAAGCTGGTCGCGATGAGGAACACGGACATGATGAGCGCGGCGGCGGTGAGCAGCTTCCGCGTGTTGCGGATCCGCGACTCCAGCCGCTCCTCCGCGGTCTTCCCGTCGGCGGCGACCAGCGGCATCATGCTGACGCCGGTCTCGAACCCGGAGAGCCCGAGCACCAGCATCGGGAAGGCGATGACGGCCGGGCCGACGATGCCGCCGAACCCGCCGCCGCCGCTGGTCAGGGCGTCGCTCCAGCGGGAGAGCGCCGCGGGGTCGCCGAGCAGGTCGAGCACGCCGGCACCGGTGACCACGGCGTTGAGCACCAGGAAGACCGCGACGAGCGGGATGGCGACGCCGACGGCCTCGCTGAAGCCGAGCAGGAACACCCCGCCGAGGATCAGCAGCAGCACGACGGTGATGAGGACGGCGTGGCCGTGCAGGAAGCCCGGCAGGTACGGGTTCTCCAGCATGTGCACGGTGGCGTCGGCCGAGGACAGCGTGATCGTGATGATCCACGACGTGGCCACGAACCCGAGCAGGGTGAGCACGAAGAGCTTCCCGCGCCAGAACGGCAGCAGGTTTTCCAGCATCGCGACCGACCCCTGCCCGTGCGGGCTTTCCCGGGCGACCCGGCGGTACATCGGCAGCATGCCGAGCAGGGTCAGCGCGACGATGAGCAGCGTGGCCAGCGGCGAGAGCGCCCCGGCGGCGAGCGCGGCGATCCCGGGCAGGTAGGAGAGCGTCGAGAAGTAGTCGACGCCGGTGAGGCACATGACCTTCCACCACGCCTGCGGGGTGCCGTGGTCCTCACCGCCGGCGCGGCCGACGGGGGCCACGCGGTGCTCCAGCAGCCACCGGGCGATCCCGGACGCCGGTGGTTTCGGCGGCACCGGGCTGTCGACCTTCGCCGGAATGGTCAAATCGGGTGAAACACCCATTTCGCGCCCTCTCGTCCCCTGATACCGGGGACCAGCATGCCCGACGGTGGGCGGCCCGCTGCACGCGAGGCAGCGGACGGCCGTCCACTCCGGACGGGCACCCGGTGTCCCCTGTGGACGGTCAGAACTCGTCGGCCGCGGTCAGCTCGTGCTCGAAGGCGTCCGCGCGGGCGACGACCGCCTTGAGGGGGCGCTCGAACTCCTCCTCGATGCTGAGGTCCTCCAACGGCACGGTGTGCTTGAGGAGGGCGACGCCGTCCACCACGGCCGCGCCGCCGACCGCCGAACCGCCGGCGAGCTCGAGGAGCTTCCGCAGGTCGACCGAGTCGGCCCAGCCGACGGGTGAGGAGATTTCGATCCACGAGCCGCCGTCGAGCTCGGCCAGGTGGTGGACCGTCGCCTGCTGGGTCCGGTCGCTCGGGCCGTGCAGCCGGAACCGCAGCCAGCCGTCCGACTCCTCCAGGACTTCGTACCGCGTCCGCACAAAGTTGATCACGTCGATCCAGGTGGTCACGCGTCGAGCATGCCACGTCCGCCCGGAGTCCGGCACCGAGGACACTCCGGGCTGCTGGTGACCGGCGCGCGGAGGTGTCAAAATCGGGGTATGCGCGGCCGTCGAGAAGCGTGCGGCCGGTCGCGGCGGGTGGCCGGCGACGGCGGTGGGTCCCGGTGACCGCCGCCTACCCCGTGCGGGTCCCGGTCGTCGCACTGGTCGCCTCCGCCGGCGGATTGGACGCCTTCTCCCGGGTGCTCGGCGCGTTGCCGGCGGACTTCCCGGCCGCGGTGCTCGTCGCGCAGCACCTGGATCCGAGCTGGCCGAGCCAGCTGGCCGCGATCCTCGACGGACGCACCGCGCTGCGGGTCGCCGAAGCCGCGGACGACGACGAGCTGACGCCCGGCACCGTGCTGGTCGCCCCCTCGGCGCGGCACCTGCTGGTCACCCCGGGTGGGCGGATCGGGCTGCTGGACGCCGGTGCGCTGCCGCCGGCGCGCCCGTCGGCGGACCTGCTGCTGGCGACGCTCGCCGTCACGTGCGGTCCCCGCGCGCTGGCGGTGGTCCTGACCGGCCGCGGGACCGACGCGCAGGCCGGGATCCGGGCGATCGTCCGCTGCGGGGGGACCGTTTTCGCCCAGGACGAAGCCACCTCGCAGCACTTCGGCATGCCAGGTGCCGCGATCCTCACCGGGCAGGTCGGCACCGTGCTGCCGCTGCCGGAGATCGCCGGGGCCATCCGCGACCACGTCGGCGGGCACATCGCGCGTCCCGGCGGGTTTAGCCCGCACGGTGGGGGCTACTCGTCGTAGCGGCTCGACTCGACTACCGTGGAAGTGCAGGTGAGGAGGTGGACGTCGTGCCGCCCTTCCGGCGTGATCTCGTCGTGGTCGGTGCCTCGGCCGGTGGAGTCGAGGCGCTGCGCGCCGTGGTGGCCGGACTGCCCGCCGACTTCCCCGGGACACTGCTGGTCACCATGCACGTCGCCGCGCGGGCGCACAGCGCGCTCGCCCGCATCCTCGACAACGCCGGGCAGCTGCCCGCCCGGACCGCGAGCCACGGCGCGGTGATCGAGCCCGGCACCGTGTACGTCGCGCCGCCGGACCGGCACCTGCTCACCGAAAGCGGCTGCCTGGTCCTTTCGGCGGGCCCGACCGAGAACGGCCACCGGCCCGCGGTCAACGCCACGTTCCGGTCGGCCGCGCTGACGGGCGGGTCCCGCGTCATCGGCGTCGTGCTTTCCGGGGTGCTGGACGACGGCGCGGCCGGCCTGCGCGCGATCGTGGACCAGGGCGGTGTCGCCGTGGTCCAGGACCCGGCCGACGCGCTCTACAGCGGCATGCCGGAAAACGCGCTTTCCCTGGTGGACAACGCGTACACGGCCCGTGCCGCCGAAATCGGCGCGATGCTCGACAAGCTGGTCCGGATGCCGGTGGAGCAGTCCGGGGGCCGGCCGCCGTCGGACGTCCTGCTGCTGGAGGACCGCATCGCGCGGGCCGGGGTGCGGGCGGGCGCGCTCAAACCCGCCGAACGGGACATCGCCGCGGGCTACACCTGCCCCGACTGCCAGGGGCCGCTCGCCGAGGTCGACCCGGTGGGCCGGTACCGCTGCCGGATCGGGCACGCGTGGTCGGCCGAAGCCCTCCTCACCGCCCAGGACGACGAGTTCCGGTTCGCGCTGCAGAAGGCATTGCGCGCGCTGGACGAGAAGGCGACCCTGGCCGCCAAGCTGGCGGCGCAGGCCGGCGGCCGGCGGCCGGGCGGACTGGCGGAGCGCTATGCCTCCTCCGCCCGTGAAGCCGCCGCCGCCGCGGAGACGCTGCGCCGGTTCCTGCTCCGCGCGGCCGCGGGAAGCGAGGAAACGGCGGAGGGACCATGATTTCTTCAGCGGTGCACCTCGCGGTCGGCAGCCACGGGACCGCGACGGTCGTGACGGTCACCGGCGAGTTCGACCGGGTTTCCTACCCCCAGCTGCGCGACGGCCTGCTCAAGATCGCGACGGACGCGCCGGACGGCTTGGTGGCCGACATCAGCGCGCTCGAGATCGGCGACCCGTCGCTGCTCAGCGTGTTCGCCCTGATCGCCATGCGGATCGGCGACTGGCCGGGCATCCCGTTCACGGTGGTGGTCGCCGAGCCGGAACGCCGGACGCTGCTGGGCCGCCACGCCGTCGACCGCTACGTCCCGGTCCGCGCCGACCTGGCCGCGGCCGCGGCGGCACTGGACCACCCGGTGCGGCGGCGGAGCGAACGCACCTTCGCCCGCGCCGAAGGCAGTTCGGCGCAGGCCCGCGAATTCGTCACCGGCCGGCTGGCCCAGTGGGGCGTCCCCGGGCTTTCCGAAGACGCCCGCTTCATCGCCACCGAGCTGGTCGAGAACGTCCTGAAGCACACCACGTCGGAACCGCGGCTGCGCCTCGACCTCCGGGCGGGCGTGTGCACGGTGGCCGTGGCCGACCAGGACCCGCGCCCGGCGGTGCTGCTCGAACGGCTTTCCCCGTTCGAACCCGGCATGGGGCTGAAACTCGTCGCGCAGCTGGCTCGCACTTGGGGGTGCAGCCGGTCGTGGGCGGGCGGGAAGGTCGTCTGGGCCGTTCTCGTCCAGCGTCCCCGTACCAGCGGTGACAGTTACGCCGGGTAGCGTGTCACATCGTGAGCGAGCCCAGGGAACCCAACGGCGAGTTCGAGTCCGTGCTGACCTACCTCAAGGAGTCACGGGGCTTCGACTTCACCGGGTACAAGCGCAGCAGCCTGATGCGCCGGGTCCGCCGCCGGATGAGCCAGGTCGAGATCGACAACTACACGGACTACATCGACCAGCTGCAGGTCAACGCCGACGAGTTCGTCGCGCTCTTCAACACCATCCTGATCAACGTGACCGGGTTCTTCCGCGACCCCGACGCGTGGGACTACCTGCGGGAAGAGGTGCTGCCCGCGCTGCTCGCCGAGCGCAGTCCCGAAGAGCCGATCCGCGTGTGGAGCGCCGGGTGCGCGGGCGGGCAGGAGGCCTACAGCCTGGCCATGCTCTTCGCCGACGCGCTCGGGATCGAGGCGTTCCGGCAGCGGGTGAAGATCTACGCCACCGACGTCGACGACGAAGCGCTGGTGCAGGCCCGGCACGCGGCCTACACCCCGGCCGAGGTCGAAGGGCTCACCGAGGCCCAGCTGGAGCAGTACTTCGAGCTGCAGGGGAGCCGGTACTGCTTCCGCAAGGACCTGCGCCGGTCGGTCATCTTCGGGCGCAACGACCTGGTGCAGGACGCGCCGATCTCCCGCATCGACCTGCTGGTCTGCCGCAACACGCTGATGTACTTCAACGCCGAGACGCAGACGAAGGTGCTCGAGCGGTTCCACTTCGCGCTCGCTTCCCGCGGGGTGCTGTTCCTCGGCAAGGCCGAGATGCTGCTGTCGCACACCCGGATCTTCGAGCCGATGGACCTCAAGCGGCGGGTGTTCCGCAAGGCGGTCAACGCCCCGGTCAGCTTCAACCACTTCGTCTCGCAGGGCTTCCCGCAGCGGCGCACCCAGGACATCTCCGGCCTCGAAGAACTGCGTGAGCACGCCTTTTCGGCGAGCCCGGTCGCCCAGATCGTCGTCACCGAGGAGGAGACGACCGCGCTGATCAACTCGCAGGCGGAAGTCGCGTTCGGACTGTCCGAACGCGACATCGGGCGGCCGCTGCGCGACCTCGACGTCTCCTACCGGCCGGTGGCGCTGCGCGCCTACGTCGAGCAGGCCCGCCTCGAACGCCGGTCGCTGCGGATCAAGGACGTGGAGTGGCGCCGGGCCGGCGAGACCGTCTGGTACGAGGTGCACGTCAACCCGCTGGTGAACAAGGCCAAGGCGCTGCTCGGCGTTTCGGTGGTGTTCCACGACGTGAGCTGGGCGCGCCAGCTGCTCACCGAGCTGGAGCACACGAACCGGCAGCTCGAGTCGGCGTACGAGGAACTGCAGTCGACCAACGAGGAACTCGAGACCACCAACGAAGAACTCCAGTCCACGGTGGAGGAACTGGAGACGACGAACGAAGAGCTCCAGTCCACCAACGAGGAACTGGAGACGATGAACGAGGAGCTGCAGTCCACCAACGACGAACTGCAGACGATCAACGACGCCCTGCGCGAGCGCAGCCTCGACCTCGACGAGGTGAACGAGTTCCTGGAGTCGGTGCTCACCTCGATCCGGGCCGGCATCGTCGTGATCGACGCCGAGATGCGGATCAAGGCGTGGAACCGCGGCGCGGAAGACCTCTGGGGCGTGCGGCGGGAAGAGGCCGAGGGCACCCACCTGCTGAACCTGGACATCGGCCTGCCGGTGGCGGAGCTGCGCCCGGTCCTGCGCGAAGCGCTGTCGGACTCGTCCTACTACGGCGAGCTGATGCTGGACGCGATCAACCGCCGTGGCCGTGCGGCGGTCGTCCGGCTGCTCTGCGGTTCCCTGCGCACCTCGAACGGCGAAAGCCAGGGCGCGTTGCTGATGATGGAAGAAACGAAGCCCGACCCGGCCGAGTGACCCCCGGCCGGGCCGGCGCCGCTACTTCGCCAGGGGGGCGATGCGGGCGAGGACCTCGTCGCGGCCCAGCGCCTGGCTGATCGCGTGGAGGTCCGGGCTGCGCGTGGAGCCGGACAGCGCGATGCGGATGATCTGCGACGCCTCGCGGATCGAACCCGGGAACGCCTCGGGGTTCTTCTTGAACTCCTTGGCGTTGCGGGCGAAGCCGTGCTTGGCCGCCACCGCGCGGATCTGGTCGAACCACTCGCCGCCGTCGTCGAGCTGCTGGTAGCTCTCCGAGAAGTCGCGGGCGACCGCCTGGACGACCGCCGGGTCGACGCCGAGCGCGGCGATGCGCTCGTCGTCCGCGCCGGTCACCGCCGCGTGCAGCTGCGGGAAGAAGAACCCGTAGACAGCGCGGAAGTCGCTCCACTTCTTCAGGTCCTTGCGCGGGTTCTCGGCGCCGTCGCGCTCGACCGCGAGGGCCCGCAGCGCGAGTTCGGGCTCGGCGTCGAGGACCGCCAGCAGCTCCTTGTCGAACTGCGCGGCCCAGGTGCGGACCGCCTCGAGGATCGCCGGGCCGGACAGCGTCGCGATGTGGTCGGCGGCGATGTCGTCGAGCTTGACCAGGTCGACGAGCGGGCCCGCGACGCCGCATTCGGCGAGGTTGATCGGCTCGGCCAGCGCCTGCTCGAGCGGCAGCTCGGCGAGCCGGCCGTTGGCGAGGCCGCGCAGGTAGTAGAGGACGGCCTCGGTGGGGTAGCCGGCTTCGATGTAGAAGTCGACGGACGCCTCCGGGTCCTTGCGCTTGGACAGCTTGCGCTTGCTGCCGCCTTCCTGCTTCATCAGCGGCGCGATGTGCGCGTAGGTGATCGGCTCGAAGCCGAGCGCGTCGAACAGCTGCTGGTGCACCGGCACCGACGAGATCCACTCGTCGCCGCGGATCACCAGGTTGACCCGCATGAGGTGGTCGTCGACGGCGTGCGCGAAGTGGTAGGTCGGCAGCCGCGGGCTCTGGTCGGAGCTCTTGAGGATGACGACGTCGTTGCGGTTGGCCTCGGCTTCGAGCGGACCGCGGATGGCGTCGGTGAACCGGGCCCGGGCGCCGGTGTCGTCCGGGGCGCGGAACCGCACGACGTACGGCTCGCCCGCGTCGAGCTTCGCCTGGACGTCGGCCGGGTCGGCGTCGCGCCAGATGGCCCAGCTGCCGTAGTAGCCGGTGGGCAGCTTGGTGGCCTGCTGCCGCTGCGTGATGGCGGCGAGCTCGTCCTTGGTCGCGAAGTCGAGGTACGCCTTGCCCTGGCGGAGGAGTTCGCGCACGTAGCTCAGGTAGATCTGTTCGCGGGCGGACTGCTGGTAGGGCCCGTAGTCGCCGCCGCGCTCGACGTCTTCGTCGGCGGCGAGGTGGAAGTAGCGGAAGCCGCGCTCGAACTGCTCGGCGGCGCCTTCGACCTCGCGCGACTGGTCGGTGTCCTCGACGCGCACCAGGTAGCGGCCACCGGAGCGGCGGGCGACGTCCTGGTCGATGGTGGCGGTGTAGATGCCGCCGATGTGCACGAACCCGGTCGGCGACGGGCCGAAGCGCGTGACCAGCGCGCCTTCGGGCAGCTGCCGGGCGGGGTAGCGCTCCTCCCAGTGCCCCGGTTCGGGCAGGTCGGCAGGGAAGAGGGCGTCGATGACCGCTCGGTCCAGCATGGGTTGTTCTCCCGCGTCGTGGTGCACTTGCCCGCCGTTCGGCGTCGGCGATGGTGGTCGTTTTCGCCGACGTCGAGCCTAGCCGTCCGGCTCGACGCCCTGGCCGGGCGGTCTTGTTGTGCTAACTTCCCGGGATGCGCGGTCGGTTTCCCTTCGCCAGGACGCTCTCGGCAGTGGCTTCCCTGCTGGTGTTCCCGGTGATCGCACCGGCGCCGGCGGCCGGGGCCGCGCGCGAGTGCGCGACCCCGTCGATCGACCGGTTCCAGCAGTGGCTCGCGAGCGGTGAGGGCACCACGGTCCCGGCGACCGGCAGCCTCCTGGTCCCCGACCACCACCGGTACACGGCGAAGGTGTCGTTCCTCGACGCCGAGTGGCACGTCGCGGTGGTGTGGCTGGGGAACGAGTTCGAGGCCCAGGCCGACCTTTCGCGCTCGAAGGGCTTTTGGCTGACCTACCGCGCGAGCGACGACCTGTACGTGCAGCTGCGCCCGGCGTCGCACTGGAGCGGCGGCGACAAGTGGCTGACGCCGGTCCCGTCCACGGGCGGGCGGCTGGTGACCAGGTTCTTCGGATTCGCACCCGATCGGTGGACGTCGCTGCCGGAGCTGGGGACGCCGCCGTACTCGTTCGCTTCGGCGCTGGGCGAGGCGCGCGGGCTGGTGTTCGTCGGGAAGACGCCGAACGAGCTGGAGTTCCGCGGCCTGCGCGTCGACCACTACCGGCCACCCTGCCTCTGACGCGGCGATGAACGTCGTCTTCGAAGCCGAGCTGTGGGAGCTCGTGCTGAGGACCGGCGACGCCGCGGAAGACATCCGCCGACAGACCGCGGGCATGGCGCGGTCCGGCTCGCGCGTGCTCGGGTGATCGTCGGCGGGAACGGCTCGCGGATGCCCGGCGCCATGGCCGCCGAGTTCGCTTGCGGGTGACCGCGCGTTCCGCCACGGACCGCGACCGGATCCGCCGAAACGGGATCGGCCACGGGGCGAATCTGTCATGATGCGGACAACGGCCCCCGTAATGCGCAAGGGAGACACATGTCCGCCCAGATGGACGAGCTGATCGCCCAGTTCGAAAACTTCCGCAGCAAGGTGCGGCAGGCCGAGGCCCGCTTCGCCGGCGTCGGTGACATGCAGGAGCGGGTCGCGCGCCTCGAGAGCACCGTCACCTCGCCGGACGGGACCGTCACCGTGACCGCCGGGGCCGGCGGGACCGTCACCGACCTGCGGCTCACCGCCGGGGCCACGCGGGTCGAGCCGGGGCAGCTCGCCGCCACGATCATGAACACCATCCGGCGGGCGGTGGCCGGGGCCGTGCAGCAGCAGGCCGGCATCGTCGACGAGGCCTTCGGCGACTCGTTCGGCGTCGACGTCTCCGCGCAGGTTCGCGAAGCCCAGACCGAGGCGTTCGGAACCACGGCGCCCGAGCCCGCGTCGGAACCGCAGCCGCGGCAGCCGTCGCGGCCCGTCCGGCGGCCCGCCGCCGACGAGGACGACGACTTCGGTCAGGGCCCCATCCTCCGCCGATCCTAGGGAAACCGCGATGCCAGACGGAATTCAGACGAACATCGGCGCGATCAACGCCTACGCCCGGCAGCTGCCCTTCTACGAGGGGGAAGCGGAGAAGTTCGGCGCGAAGATCGACGCCGCCGACGTCACGAACGAGGCCTGGGGCCTGATCGGCCTCTTCGCCAAGCAGGGCTACACCGATCGCCTCACCGAGCTGCGGTCGCTGCTGACCGACCTCAAGGACGGCGTCGACGGCTTCACCACGAAGCTGACCAAGGCCGCCGAGATGTACCAGGGCATGGAAGACGCCGGCAAGATCGCCTTCGGGCGCTACGAGGCGGAAATCGACGCGGTCGGGGGACAGGGCGAATGACGGAGCCGAAGAAGAGCATCGCCGACGCGCTGAACGTCGAAGCGTACGACGAGAGCATGGGCGCGAACCTCGACCGCGCGGCGGGCTACGTGCCGGTGGCCGGCACCGCCTACAAGGCGGGCAAGTCGATCGGCGCGCACGCCCAGCAGGCCTTCCAGGCCGACAACCCGAGCGAACTGGCCTCCGCCGGTGGCGCGCTGGTCGGCGACGGGGCGGCGTTCGTCGGCGCCGCCGCCGGCGACATGGTCACCTTCGCGATGGACCCCATCGGGTGGCTGGTCAGCCACGGCCTGAACATGCTGCTCGAACTCGTCCAGCCGCTGCAGGACGCGCTGCACCAGGTCACCGGCGACGGCCCGGCGATCGGGCACGCCTCGGAGAACTTCGTGACGATCGCGCAGGGCTTCGTCGCGCTGGCCGACGACTTCGAGAAGACCGGCGACACCGCGCTCGCCGAGTGGGTGGACGAGGCGGGCAACGCCGCGAAGGAAGCGCTCGGCGACTTCTCCTCCGGCATCCGCGGCGTCGGCTCGGCGGCCGGCTCGGTCGCCGAGGTGCTGCAGATGTGGTCGATGGTCATGGTGGTCATCGAAGAGGTGATCAAGGGGATCATCACCGAGCTGGTGTCCTGGCTGATCACGCTGTGGCTGCCCGCGCTGGCCGCGTCGGTGATCAGCTTCGGCGGCACGGTCGCCGCCGCGATGACGGCGTCGATCGCCAAGGCCGCGACGGTGCTGAAGAAGGTCACCGGGTACCTGGGCAAGTTCGGCAAGCTGCTGGACACCTTCATCGACTTCCTGGCGAAGTTCTCGACGAACGTCGTCAAGTTCACGACCAAGCTGCGGGTCGGGGTGATGCCCGGCGAGACCAAGTTCGGCTTCGGCGCGGCCGCGCAGGGCTTCCAGCCGAGCAACCGGGTGCTCACGACGATGTTCGGCACCTCGGTCGGCGCCGGGCCGCTGCTCGCCGGCGCCGGGGTGAAGGCGGGCATCGGGGCCGCCAAGGGTGCGTTCGCCGAAGGCAAAGACGCCGTGACGTCCGAAGGGGACGAGCCGTGGTTCGACAAGAGCGAGATCGGCGGGGACCGGAGTCCGGAGGAGACCCGGAAGGACCTCGACATCTAGCCGAGCGGGCGGCCGCGCTCAACGCGCGCGCCGAGCAGTGGGCGGACGACGCCCAGGTCCGCCCGGGGTTCCGCGAGCGCGTCGAGGCACTGGTCCGCGACCGCTGGCACGAGCCGGTGATCGTGCTGCGCCTCGGCGACCCCGACGTGGGGTTCGAGGTGCCCGGCCGTCGCCAGGACGGCACGGTGGAGGGCGAGGAGCAGGTCAGCCAGTTCTTCCGCGGCTTCCTGCGCGGCGTCGGCACCGCGGTCGTGTCGGTGTTCTCCCTGGCCAACGGCGGCGGCGCGGGCCGCCCGTTCCAGCGGGACATCCGCGTCACCGGCCCGGCGGACGCGCAGGTCCTCGCCCTGGCCGACCGGCTGAGGTCCCGGAAGGGCCCGTGGCTGGCGTTTTCGCCGTCCTGCGTGGCACTGGTGGAGACGGGCTCGACGTACATCGACCCGGCCGACGCGCCCCCGCCGGAGATCGTCTGGGAGGCCCGGCAGCCGGACGCCCCATCGGTGAACTTCCGGCGGCACACGCTGACCTGGCCGGACGGGTCCAGCTTCCGGTTCCCGCTGCACGGGCGGACCGAGGAGCAGCACCTGCGCAAGTTCGTCGAGCCGCCGGGTGTGGTGCATTGGGAGGGCCGGCCGGAGTAGCGGCTGCGTGCCGGGCGGCGCGGCTCGCGGGCGGTTGCGCGCGGTGCTCAGCGTTGCAGCCACCAGACCGGGTCGAGGTCCACGGCGTGTGGGGTGGACATGGCGCGCACCGAGGGGGAGGAGAGCGCGCCATGTCCGTCCTTGAAACGGTACGCGCCCGCTAGCCCCGTGGCGGTGGAACCACTCGTACGCCCGAACCGCGCACAGTGACCGCCCGCACCGGCAGGCTTACTGCCCGCGAAAACCGCGTAACCGATTTGCCCGGATACCTATCTTTTGTCCTGTCCGACGAAAGTCGGTACCGCCGCTCGCGGCCCGCGCCGCACCCTCGAGCTCACCGGATCACCGGTTCCCCCACCGTGGCCGGCGTGGCCACCCCTCGCCGGCTTCCCGCGAAAGTGAGCTCCCGGCATGCGCAGAACCGCCACGACCCTCCTGGCCGCCGCCGCGGCCATCGGGTTCTTCACGCCCGTCAGCGCCACCGCCACCACCATCGACGGCTACTCGCCGTCGGTGCAGCGCGAAGCGGTCGCCTCCCTCGCCGCGGAAGCGGGGATCAGCGAGTCCGCCGCCGTCGCGCTGCTGCGCACGCAGGCCGCGAGCGTCGGCACGGTGCAGCAGGTCACCGCCGCGCTGGGGGCCCGCGCCGCCGGCGGGTACCTCGACGCGGCCGCGAAGCCGGTCGTCAACGTGCTCGACCAGGCCGCCGCCGACCAGGTCACCGCGGCGGGGGCGCAAGCCAAGCTGGTCAAGCACTCCAGCGCCGCGCTGACGAGCGCGCAGGACACCCTGCAGGCGCTGCCCGCGGTCGCGCACACTTCGATCGGCCTCGACCCGGCGACCAACCGGATCGTGCTGACCGTGGCCGACGCGGCGAAGGGCACCGACGCGCTGCTGAAGGCGGCCGGCGCGCTGGGCGACCGCGTCCGCGTGGAGCGCGTCGCCGGCGAGATGCACACGGCGATCTACAACGGCGAAGCGATCACCGGCGGCGGCACGCGGTGCTCGGCGGGCTTCAACACCAACCGCGGCGGCCAGAACTACCTCATCGACGCCGGCCACTGCACCCGCGCGGTGTCGCAGTGGAACGTCGGCCCGTCGCAGGGCGCGAGCTTCCCGACCAACGACTACGGCCTGATCCGCAACACGACCGGCAGCGCGCCCGGCGCGGTCACCCTGTGGAACGGCTCCACGCAGCGGATCAGCTCCGCCGGCACCGCGACGGTCGGCCAGCGGATCAGCAAGAGCGGCAGCACGACGCACCTGACGTCGGGCTCGGTCCAGCGCCTGAACGTGACGGTCAACTACGCCGAAGGCTCGGTGTACCAGCTGATCCAGACCAACGCGCTGGTCAACCCCGGCGACTCGGGCGGCTGCCTGTTCGCGGGCAGCGTCGGCCTCGGCATCACGTCCGGCAAGGGCAGCGGGACGTCCTTCTTCCAGCCGGTGGGCGAGGCGTTGAGCGCGTACGGCGTCAGCCTCAACTGACCGGGGTCAGTCGCGGCGGCCGAACGCCAGCCGGTAGATCACCAGGATGATCAGCGCGCCCAGGACCGCCAGGCCCCACGTGCGCAGGTCGAAGAAGGTGCCGAGGTCCGTGTGGAACAGGGTCTTGCCCACCCAGCCGCCGACGAAGGCACCGCCGATCCCGAGCAGGATCGTGATGATGCAGCCGCCGGGGTCCTTGCCCGGCATCAGGACCTTCGCGATCACGCCCGCGATGAGCCCGAGCACGATCCAGCTGATGACGCCCACGGGTGCCTCCGTCCGCCTGTCTTCCTGACGGCACAGGATGGCAGGCGGAGGTCCCGTGGGCGCGGTGAGCCACGCCCACGTGATCGGGATCTCAGCCCGGCAGCGGCCGGTAGCCGGAGCACAGGACGCGCAGCCAGTCGATCCCGCCGTCCCGCACCGTGTAGTACGCCTGTTGTTCGACGAGGTGGGCAACGCCGTCGCGGTGCACCCGCAGCCGGTAGGCCACGTGCTCGCGGTCGGCGACCCGGCCGCCGGTCACCGAGCAGAGCTCGTCGATCCGGTCGCCGGGGCCGAACCAGTGGCCCAGGACGATGCCGTCGGCGATTTCCGCCGGGTCGGCCGCCGTCCAGTGGCGGCCCGGGGTCAGCGCCGCGAAGTCGACCCGGGCGGCCAGGACACCGCGCAGCGCGGCGGCGTCGCGGGCGGCGAGCGCGCGGGCGAACCGTTCGCCCGCCGTGGGTTCAGTAGCTGAAGGTCGTGACGGGCTCATCGCCGATCCACTCCCACATCGGAACCGTGCCGCCGAGCGCGGCGTTGGCGACGAGGCCGTCGTCGCCGAGGTGACGGGCGGTGAAGCAGATCGGGCACACGAGGAAGCGCCCGCCGGCGGCTTCGTAGCGCTTGACCAGGTCGGCCAGCGGCGGGCAGCCGTCGCAGGCGACGGCCTGGGCGAACCCGTCCAAGGCGAGCCGGACCGCTTCCTTGGTGAGGAACATGAGGGTCTCGCGGTGCTGCTCGGCGGCCCCGACGGCGACGAGGAAGGCCACGGTGACCTTTTCCGGGTCTTCGAGCCCGGTGGTGAGGCTGATGACGGCGCGGGTGGGCATGGCGCGCTCCTTTCGACGCCGTCAGCCTCGCCCCGGCGCCGCCGCTGGCGCATGGGGCGGATGCCTCATCTTCCGGCGGCGGGGAACGCGCTCGTGATGCCGTGCTCGAGGGCGAAGAGCCCGGCGCCGGTGCGGTTGGTGACGCCGGCCTTGGCGTAGATGTGCTCGACGTGGTTGCGCACCGTCTTCTCGCTGATCGACAGCGCCCGCGCGATCTCCCGGTTCGAGCCGCCGCCGGCGAGCAGGCGCAGCACTTCGGCTTCGCGGGCGGTCAGCCCGGCCGGGAAGGACGCACGGCGACGGGCGGGGTGCCCGGCCGCGAGCAGCACGGCTTCGACGGCGCGCGCGTCCAGCCGGGCTTCGCGCGCGTGCTGCCGGAGGATCTCGGCGGCGTCGACCGCGTCGCGCGCCGGGCGGTGCGGGCGGGGCTCGCGCAGCGCGTGGTAGACGTCGGCGGCGGCCAGCAGCCGCGCGCACGGCGTGAGCGCGGCGCCGCCCGCACCCAGGGGGTAGCCCGAGCCGTCGAGCCGTTCGTGGTGCGCGGCGGCGACGGCGGCGACGTCCTCCAAACCCCTTACGCGGCGCAGGATCCGGCCGGTCAGGTAGGGGTGCAGCCGGACGCGCTCCCGCTCGGCTTCCGAGAGCGGGCCGGGCTTTTCCCAGATGCTGTTGGGCACGCCCATCCGGCCCAGGTCGTGCACGAGCCCGGCCCGCCGCACGAGCCGGGTATCCGCTTCGGACAGTCCCGCGCGCCGGGCGGCTTCGGCGGCGAGCCCGGCGACGCCGCGCGAATGCCCGATGGCGAACGGGCACTTGAGGTCGGCGAAGTCACCGATCGCGGTGAGCAGCTCGTCCAGCTCCGGCTCGGTGAGCGTCCGGTCGCGGTCCGGGGCCTGGTCGAGGGCGGCCGTCCAGACGTCGCCGTCGAGGAGTCCATCGAAGATTTCCGGTGCCGCGGCGGTGAACGCGGCAACCACGGCCGGGTCGAACTGGCTGCCGCTGCGGGCTTCGGCCATCGCGACGGCGGCGTCGGGCCCGCCGCGGCGCAGGTGCACCTCGGCGACCTCGGCGAGGTGCACCACGCGCATCTCGATCGGCAGCTGGTCGCCGCGGGCGCCGGCGGGCAGGCCGCTGCCGTCCCAGCGCTCGAACGTGCACGCGAGCGCGTCGCGGACGGCGCCGCCCAGCCCCAGCCGGTCGGCCAGCCGGGCGGCGGACGTGCAGTGGGAGTGGATCAGCGCCGCCATCCGCCCGCGGACGCCGGCGAGGAACACGGCGGCGAGCACGCCACGCGCGAGCGGGGCCCGGTCCCGGCCGACGTGGCCGGCCAGCAGCCGCAGGAACGGCAGGCCGGTCCAGTTCACCCGGTAGGTGGCGGCGCGGAAGGCGATGTCGTCGCCGAACCAGCCGGCCAGCTCGTGGGAGTCGGCGTGGCAGCCGATCCAGGCGACGAGGGTGGCGTAGAAGGTCGTCGCGCGCCGCTCTTCGCCGAGGCCGAGCCGGTCGGCCAGCCGGGTCGCGAGCAGCGCGGACCGCAGCATGTGCTCCATCGGCTGGCCGAGCCCGAGGTCGATGGCGAGCGACAGGGCGGCGAGCACTTCGGCCCGGCGCGGCCCGCTCGGCTGGACGGCCATGGTCACCGCCTCGATCGTGGGACCCGTCGCGCCAGCGTACGTTTTTGTCGGACCCCGCGGGTAGCTTCGCGGTCATGGTGCTGACCCAGGAGGAACGCGAGGAGTTTCTGGCGGAACCGCACGTCGGAGCGCTGTCGGTGGTCGAGCGGCCCGACCGGGCACCGCTCGTGGTGCCCATCTGGTACCAGTACACGCCGGGCGGCGAACTGTGGGTGCGCACAGGCGCCGGCGCGCGGAAGACGAAGGCGATCCTCGCGGCGGGCCGGTTCAGCCTGCTGGCGCAGCGGACGTCGCCGACGGTCCGGTACGTCTCGGTCGAGGGACCGGTGACCAGGACGGAGCCGGACACCGACGAACGGTCGCTGGAGATGGCGTCGCGGTACCTGCCGCCGGGTGCGGCCGAGGAGTTCGTGGCCTACGAACGGAAGGAGCTGGGCGAGCACGTCACGGTGTTCCTGCGGCCGGAGCACTGGCTGTCGGCCGATCTCGGGCCGGGGTGATCGCTGCGCCGAACGTGCGACTTCCGTAACGGCGTGGTCGCTCTCGGGGACTGACTTCTCGGTGACCCGACGAGCGGAGGCCGCGGATGCAGCTCGACCTGTTCAACGAAATCCAGAACCCGCGCCCGTGGCCGGAAGGGCACGAGCAGCTGCGGTTCCGGCAGGCGATCGAACAGGCCGTCCTCGCCGACGAGCTCGGGTACGGCTGCTGGTGGCAGGTCGAGCACCACGGCGCGGGGGAGTTCAGCCTCTCCTCGGCGCCGGAGCTGATGCTGGCCGCGCTGTCCCAGCGCACCAGCCGGATCCGGCTCGGGCACGCCGCCGTGCTCGCGCCGGGCCGGTTCAACCACCCGATCCGCGTCGCCGAACGCGCGGCGACACTCGACCACCTCTCCGGCGGCCGGGTCGAGCTGGGCCTGACCCGCTCGACGATCCCGGAGTGGCGCCTGTTCGGGATCGAGCCGGCCGAGGCGCGCGCCCAGACGCAGCAGGCGTTCGAGATGGTGCCGAAGATGTGGACGGCGGAGCGCTTCTCCCACCGCAGCGACGACTACCGGATCGACGACGTGCCGATCGGGCCGAAGCCGGTGCAGCGGCCGCACCCGCCGATCTGGCAGGCGGCGGCGAGCCCGGCGTCGTTCGAGGAGGCGGGCCGGCGCGGGGTGGGCGTGCTGGGCACGACGATGTGGGAGTCGCTGGAACGCGCGGGCCGCCTGGTCGGCCTCTACCGCGCGGCGGCCGCGGCGTGCACGGACCCGGTCGGCGCGTTCGTCAACGACCAGGTCGGCTTCTTCACGTTCGTCCACTGCGCGGACACCGACGAAGAAGCGATGCGCAACGGCGCCGCGGCGGCCGCCGCCTGGTACACGGTGACGGCGTTGACGTTCTTCGAGGCGGCGACGGAGTTCGTCCGCGCCAACGCCCGCAACGAGCAGCTCCTCTCCGCCGCGGACGGCGGCGGCCTGACGGGTGATTTCCTCCGCGGCGAGGCGGCGAACACCCCGTCGGCGGCGAACCTGCTGATCGCCCGCATCCTGCAGGGCGAGCAGGTCGCCGACGACGAGGTCTTCGAAGTGCTGAGCGCACAGGACTCGCTGATCGTGGGCAGCCCGGAGACGTGCCGCAAGAAGCTGCGCGCGTACGCGGAGCTGGGCATCGACCGGATGATGTGCCTCCAGCAGATCGGCGGCATCCCGCACGACAAGGTGCTGAAGAGCATCCGCCTGATCGGCGAGCTGATCCCCGACCTGCGGTGAAGCTCAGGCCGTGAAGCCGCCGTCGACCGGGACGACCACGCCGCTCAGGTGGCTGGCCCGGTCGCTCAGCAGGAACGCCGCCGTCGAGCCGACTTCCGCGCCCGTGCCGGCCTTGCGCAAGGGTGTTGCCGCGATGCGGGCTTCGACGCCGCCCGGGATGGTGCGGCGGAGTTCGGCCAGCATCGGGGTTTCCGTCGGGCCCGGGGCGATCACGTTGACCCGGATGCCGAGCGGTCCGAAGTCGTGGGCCGCGGTGCGGGTCAGGCCGATCACCGCGTGCTTCGTCGCCTGGTAGGCACCCATGCCCGGGCTGCCGCGCAGGCCGCCGATGCTGCTCACGTTCACGATCGCCCCCGACCCCTGCGCCTCCATCACGCCGATCTCCGCGCGCAGGCACAGCCACGTGCCCTTGACGTTCACCGCCATGATCCGGTCGAAGTCCGCCTCCGTCACGGCGTCGAGCCGGCCACTGCCGCCCATCGCCGCGTTGTTGAACGCGCCGTCCAGGCGGCCGAAGCGGGACACCGTCGCCGCGACGAACGCGTCCACATCGGCCGCCGAAGACACGTCACCCGTCGTGTACGCGACGTCGAAGTCCGCGAGCTCCGCCGCCAGTTTCGCCAGCGGTTCTTCGTTCCGCGCCACGAGCATCACCGAGGCCCCGTCCTCGGCGAACACCCGCGCCGCGTCCGCGCCGATGCCCGAACTGGCCCCGACGACCAGGACCACCTTCCCCGTCAGCAGGCTCATGCCGCTCCTCCTCGCAGTGCCAGCATCGCCCGGGCGTCCGCCGGGGTCGCGATCGGTTTGCCGAGATCCTCCACCACGGCCCGGATCTTGCGGACCTGCTCGGCGTTGCTCCGCGCGAGCTTCCCCTTGCCGATCCACAGGCTGTCCTCCAGCCCGACCCGCACGTGCCCGCCGAGCCACGCGCTGTGCGTGCCGAACGCCAGCTGGTCGCGCCCGGCCGCGAAGGCCGAGAACTGGTAGTCGTCGCCGAAGAGCTTGTCGGCGATCCGCACCATGTGCTCCAGGTTCGCGTGGTCCGCACCGATCCCGCCGAGCACCCCGAACACGCCTTGGATCAGCAGCGGCGGTTTCGCCAGGCCCAGTTCCGCGAAGTACGCCAGCGAGTACAGGTGCCCGATGTCGTAGCACTCGTACTCGAACCGCGTGCCGGCTTCGCCGAGCGTCCGCAGCGTGTCCTCGATCCGGTCGAAGGTGTTCACGAACGGGTGGGAGTAAGTGTTGCGCACGTAGGGCTTTTCCCAGTCGTGCTTCCACTCCGTCACCTTGTCCGCGATGCCGGAGTAGACGAAGTTCATCGACCCCATGTTCATCGACGCGAGCTCCGGCTTCAGCTGCCGCGCCGCCGCGAGCCGTTCGTCCATCGTCATCGACGACGCCCCGCCGGTGGTGATGTTGACGACGGCGTCGGTCTGCGCGGTGATCCGCCCGACGATCTTCTCGAAGACCGCCGGGTCCGCAGTGGGCCGCCCGTCCGGTTCGCGGGCGTGCAGGTGCACGACGGCGGACCCGGCTTCGATGGCCTCCAAAGCCGCGTCGGCCACTTCGTCGGCGGACAACGGCAGGTACGGGCTCTGCGAAGGGATGTTCACCGAGCCGGTGATGGCGGTGGTGATGATGACTTTCTCGGCCGGGCGCATCAGATCTCCTCTTCGGCGAGTGCGCGGTAGGCGTCGAGCTTGACGTCGTCGAGCGGGCCCACGAGGGTCAGCGCGACCTGCGTGGCGCCCGCGTCGTACTGGGCCTGGACCGCCTCGCGCACCTGCGACGGCGTGCCGCAGGCGACGAGCGCGTCGACGAGCCGGTCGGATCCCGGCGGCGCGAGGTCGGCCTCGGTGAACCCCAGCCGGGTCAGCTTCGCGATCTGGTGGGGGAGGGTCAGGTAGTAGGCCAGCCGCTGCCGCGCGGCTTCGCGGGCCTCGGCGCGCGAGCGGCCCACGACCGCCCACTGGACGACGGACAGGAACAGGTCCCCGATCGTCTCGCGCGCCCAGCGGGTGTGCTCGGGCGTGACCAGGAACGTGATCAGCCCGTCGGCCCGCTCGGCCGCGAGCCGGGTGATCCCGGCCGAGTACGCCCCGAGGACCCGCGGCACCCCGGACGCCACCTTGTCGACGCCGTCGAGGTAGTCACGCAGGAACGGCAGCGGTCCGACCCCGCGTTCGCGGACCGCGCCACTGACCCCGAGCCCCAGCACGTACCGCCCGGGGTAGCCGGCGGCCAAGTCCCGCGCCGCCGACCCCGCGGACTTCGGGACGCGCTCCAGCGCCCGGGCGACGCCGTTGCCGACGATCAGGCTCGACGTCGACGCCAGGACGAGCGAAGCTGTCGTGAACGCCTCGCGCCCGGTGACTTCGGGGATCCACACCATCCGGTGCCCGTAGTCCTCGAGCGTCCGCACGAACCGCACGACCCCGTCGTGGCCGAGGTCGTCCAGTTCGGCGATCGACAACGCCGTGCGCGGCAGGGACAACGTCATGAAGTCGCGTCCCGGAACGCGGTGACGAGCCCGCGCGCGGCTTCGGCCAGCATCGTGGTGTCGTTGCTGAGCAGGACGAAGTCGCAGCCGTCCCGCACCGCCTGAGCGGCCTTGTCCGGGACCCCGCCGAACGCCAGCCCGCACTTCTTCCCGGCGTCGTGCGCGGCCGCGATGGCCGAGGCGATCAGGTCGAGCACGTCCGGCGACGCGGGCGTCGATCCCATCGACATCGACAGGTCCGCCGCGCCGACGAACACGGCGTCCACGGTGTCCAATGCCAGCATCTCCGGCGCGGCCTTGATCGCCTCGACGCTTTCCAGCTGCGGGATGCAGAGGACGTCGTCGTTGCCGGTCGCCAGGTATTCGGGGTTCGCGCGAAGTCCCCACGCCCCGGCGCGGCTGGTGCCGCCCGCGCCGCGGACGCCGTGCGGCGGGAACCGGCACGCGCGCCCGACCGCGGCCGCCTCTTCGACCGTGTCGACGTGCGGGACGAGGATGCCCATCGCACCCGCGTCGAGGATCTTCTGGATCGTCGACGGCGTCTTGTCCGGCACCCGCACGATCGGCGTCATGCCCAGCGCCGCGGCGGTGTTGATCAGCCGGTACGCCGTCACCAGGTCCAGCGGCGCGTGTTCCAGGTCGACGACCACGAAGTCGAACCCGGCGAACGCCATGATCTCGGCCGGCTCGGTCGAGGCGATCTTCAGCCACGTACCCACGGGGGTATGCGAGCGGGTGAACAACCCGCCGCCCGTACGCGCGCTCACGGCATCGGATAATCGTCGGCGTTGAGGACCCAACCCGGTTTCTCCGAGAAGTCCACCCGCGGCGGGCTGAAGATGTCGATCAGCTGGTTCACGCCCGGGTCGCTCGCCGCGGACGTGTGCACGGTCGGCGGCGGGATCACCGTCACCGACGGGCTGCCGATCCGCACGTGCTCGTCCTCGCGCCAGGTGGTGCTGTCGGGCAGCCACGGCGTGCGGATGTGGTGCACGTATTCCCCTTGCACGGCCAGGGAAAGCTGCTCGAAGTCGTCGTGGTGGTGCGGCGAGAGCTTGCGCGGGTCGCGCGGGCCGTCCTGCAGCGGCAGGAAGTTCACCATGAACGACCGCGTCCGGAAGATCCGGCCGAACCGCTTCGGGTCGTCGGGTACCTCGGACAGCGGGTAGAAGCGGACGCGCTCTTCGGCGGGCGCCGGCCAGCGCTCCAGCAGCGTGACGCGCGGGTGGGCTTGCGCGTAGGCATCGGCGTTGGCGACGCGATCCCGCCACGCTGGTTCGGTTGCTTCGACCAGGCGGACGAGCGGGCCGTCGCCGTGCACGCTGATCCGCGACGCCCCGGGCGGGACGACGACCAGTCCCGGCGAGTCCACTTTGGTCGCGCCGTCGGCGGTGAGCACGGTGAACGCGGGGGAGGCGCCGGTGACGACGATCGCCAGCTCGCCTTCGAGGGTCCCGTTGTCGAGGTCGTCGCCGTCGTGGGCGTCGGTGTGGATCAGGATGACGTTCTGGGCCCGCACGACCGGGGTTTCGCGCAGGTCGAGGTACTGCGCGGCGGTGATCGCGGCGCCGCTGTCGGGCCGGGCCGCGGTGGCCAGGCCCGCGCGGGGATCGTCCTTTTCGTACACGAGCGCGTCCTTTCAGGCGTCGAGGTTCAGCAGGTAGGCCGGGTTGTCGCGGACCATCCGCCGCAGGTCCTTCTCCGGCAGGCCGAGGTCGAGCAGCGCTTCGCTGACGCGCAGCCACGCGTCGACCGGCTTCGGGTTGGCCTTCTGGCCGAAGTCCGACGCCAGCACGGTGTGCTCCGGGCCGAGCGCCTCGATCCAGGTCAGCAGGTTCTTCGGGTCCCACTTCTGGGTGCCTTCGGGGTCGTACATGCCGACCTCGTGCTCGATGAACGCGCCGAGCTCGATCAGCTCGCGGCACACGGCGGGGTCGGCGCCGATCACGAAGTCGGGGTGGCTGACGACCATCCGCTTCATGCCGCGCTCGTGCGCCTCCTGGAACAGCGTCTTGATGTACTCGGGGTACATGTGGCCGCCGTTGAGGACGGCCTGCTGCTCCTTGATCTCGTCGAGGATCTCGAGCGCCTCGGGCTTGAGCGCGCCTTCGCCGTCGACGATGTCGATGCGCTCCAGCGTCAGCGGGACGGTGGTGGTCGGGAAGGCACCGTCCTCGGGGTGGCAGTCGATGTGCCGGCCGGAGGAGATGGTCGGGAACCAGACGACCTTGCCGCCCATGCGCAGGGTCATCCGCACGGCGTGGACGTTGAGGCCGCCGACGGTGCTGTTCAGCGCGATCCCGCCGAACGCCTGCGCCTTGACGCCTTCGAGCCGGCCCTTCATCGCGAGGATGTCCATCTGGGTGTTGTGGTGGTGGGACTTCGCGACCATGGCGCGCATCCCGATCCGGGCGCCGTCCTGCGCGGCTTCGACGTGGTCGAAGCGCCGCGGGAAGGGGCTGGGGCCGGAGTGGACGTGCATGTCGACCAGGCCGTCCAGGACGGCGGCGATGGCGGGGCTCATCAGCGTGCCTCTCGTTCGCATTATGAAGTCAAAGTTCACTATAAGACCGGCTGTCAACCCTGTGACCGCTCTTGTGTTCACGGTTGGCGGTATTTAGAGTGACTCACGTTCGCTTCGTGAACACTAGGTTCGAAAACGGAGGACGATGATGTCCACACCGCCCAGCGCCGCGGAGACGGCCGCGCGACCCGGTTCCCCGCACGGCCCGGACCCCGCCAAGGTGCGCGCCGCGGTGCGCGGCGGGACGCTCGCCTACTTCGTCGACCAGTTCGACATCTACCTGCCGATCGTCGTGCTGGCGCCGGCGACCGCGTACTTCCAGGCGGCGAACATCAGTGCGAGCACGACGGCGCTGCTCGCGTCGCTGGTGTTCGCCTCGACGCTGATCGGCCGCCCGCTCGGCGCGATCATCTTCGGCCACTTCGCCGACACGGTCGGGCGCAAGCGCACGACGCTGGTCGCGGTGGGCGGCTTCGGCACCATCACGCTGCTGACCGCGTGCCTGCCCGGCCACGAGACGATCGGGGTGTGGTCGGTCGGCCTGCTGATCGCCCTGCGCTTCGTCGACGGGATCTTCCTCGGCGGCGAGTACACGACCGCGGTGCCGCTGGCGATGGAGTGGAGCCCGAAGCACAAACGTGGGCTCTACGCCTCGATCATCACCTCGACCTCACCTGCCGCGTACGCGGTGATCGCCGCCATCACGCTGCTGATGCTGCAGCTGCTGCCCGCCGCCGGCCTGCACAGCGCGTACGTGCAGTGGGGCTGGCGCATCCCGTTCTTCGTCGGCGCGCTGCTGGCCGCGGTGCTGTTCCGCTACTACCTCAAGCAGGTCCACGAGCCCCCGGCCCAGCTGACCGGGGAGAAGCACAAGCTCCCGTTCGTCCGGCTGCTGCGGAAGTACCCGCGGGCGCTGGGCCAGGTCTTCATCCTGATGACCGGCACCTGGCTCGCGACCAACATGGAAGCGGCCGTGACGCCGGCGCAGCTGAAGGCACACCTCGAACTGTCCAGCAAAGAGGTCACGCTGACGATGCTGGTGATCAACGCGTCCGCGGCGCTTTCCTACCCGCTGTTCGGCATGCTGTCCCAGCGCATCGGCCGCCGCCGGTTCTACATCGGCTACGGCTTCTCGATGGTCGTGCTCGGCGCGGGGTCCTACACGCTCCTGATGGCGTCGAACGGCGGCTTCGGCGCGGCGCTCGGCTTCGGCGTGCTCATCGGGGTGTTCACCGTCGGCACCTTCGGCCCGATCGCGGCCTACCTGACCGAGCGGTTCCCGGCGAGCATCCGGTCGACCGGCTACGGCGTCGGCTACAGCCTCGCGCTCATCGCGCCCGCGTTCTACCAGTTCTACCTGCAGCAGTTCGACGGCTTCATGCCCGCGCACCTCGCGCCGGGCGTGCTGATCGTGCTCGCCGGCCTGCTGATCAGCCTGGGCGGCTTCCTCGGCCCGGAGACCAAGGACGTCGACATGGCCGACGACAGCACGATCCCGAAACTGTCCTGAGTGGATCGGGTGGACGTCGCGGGCCTGGCCACCGCCAACCCGGTGTGGGTCGGCTCCTCCGAGCTGACCATGACCCTCGACGGGATCACCGCGTGCGTCGACGCGGGCGCCGGGGCGGTGGTGGCCAAGTCGGTCAACGAAAGCGCCGCCGCCCGGCGCCAGCTGGACATCGCCGGCTACGCCTTCGTGGCCCCTGGCGGCGAAGTGCGGCCGCCGGGGGAAGCCGGGCCCGGTGACGGGCTGCTCAACCGCTCCGGGCTCGCGCAGGTGGACCTGGACGACTGGCTCGCCACCCTGGCCGCGGCGGTCGCCCACGGCGCTCCCCGGGACTGCCCGGTGCTCGGCAGCATCACCCTGGGCGACCCGGCCGCGGCCGCGCGGATCGGGCACGCGCTGGCTTCGATCGTCCCGGCGGTCGAGCTGAACGTCGGCGCACCGCACGGGCGCGAGGCGCGCGCGGTGCGGCAGCTGACCGAAGTGGACGGTGTGGCCGACGCGGTCCGGACCGTCCGGGCCGCCGTCGGCGTCCCTCTCTTCGTGAAGCTGCCGGGCCAGGCGTCCGACGTCGTCGCGCTGGCCCGCGCGGCCCGGTCGGCGGGCGCGGACGCGGTCGGGCTGGTCGGCCGCTACCCGGGTTTCCTGCCCGACCTCGACGGCGGCGCGGTGCTGGGGTCGTGGGGCGCGTGGAGTTCGCCCGGCTGCCTGCCGATGAGCCTTTACTGGGTGGGCAAGGCGTTCCAGCGGCTCGACGTGCCGCTGATCGGCACGAACGGCGCCCGCACGGCCGCGGACGTCCTGCGCTTCCTCGCCGCCGGTGCGCGCGCGGTCGAAGTCGTGACGGCGCTGTGGATCGGCGGCCCCGCTGTGCTCCGCGAGCTGGTCGACGGCGTTGCCGGGGTGGGCGCGGACTTCGTCGGCAGCGCGCTGGCCGGGACGCGGGAGTACGCGGACGTGCCGCCGCCACCCGCGCCGGCGTGGTTGCCCTACACCGCGCGCTGGATGTCGTCCGGGCGGTAGTGCCCGCCCAGCTCGGCGGTGAGTTCCCGCGCGGTGTCGACCACCACGCGCAGCTCGGGCGTGTCGTCGCCCATCGCCAGCGTGTTGTCCGGGCCCACGATGGCGATCGTCGCGCAGATCCCGTATTCGTCGAAGACCGGCGCCGCCACGGCCACTATCCCCGGCGTGCTCATCGCCGAGCAGTGCCCGACCGCGCGCACCCGGTCGACGTCGGCGCGCAGCTCGTCGCGCGCGGTGCCGGACAGGGTGCCGATCAGCCGTTCCATCGACAGCTGGTCGGCGTGGTAGGCCAGGAAAACCTTGCTCTGCGCGGTGTCCAGCGGCAGGTGGCTGCCGACGCGCACGGACACCACCACGATCGTCGACACGTTCTCTTCGACCCGGGACACCACCGGACCGGTGAGCCCCCACAGGCTCAGCACCACGCTCGTCTGCGTGGCGCGCGAAAGTGCCTGCATGTGCCGCGGGGCCAGGTTCACCACCCGGCGGTGGCCGATCGCGAACGCGCCCAGCTGCAGCAACAGGCCGCCCGGCGCGTAGCCGCCTTCGTTGCTGCGCTCCAGGAGCCCGGCCGCGACCAGGGAAGTGCAGTAGCGGTACGCCGTCGTGCGGTTGAGGCCGAGGCGCTCGGCGACCTCGGCCGCGGTGACCTCGGGGGTCGCCGGATCGAAGAGGGACAGGATCTGGCTGACCCGGCTCACGGCCTGGATGTCCGCCTGGTCGGCGCGGGTGTCCGTGGACCGCGTCGGTTTGGTCACGGGAGCCTCCGCGGAAAGTCCGGTACCGGTGTTCGGATGGTGAACACAGGCTACCGGACCCCGGCCGGGTTGCCCGGCTAGGCGGCCAGGCCCACGTAGAGGAACGCCAGCAGGGCGCCGGGCCCGACCAGCACGCAGATGCCGAGCCCGCCGAGCAGCGGCTCGTCGGCCCGGAACATCTTCCCCAGCAGGACGGCGGCCGCCGCGACGGTGGCGGCGAGCAGGGTCAACACGACAACGGAACGCATGGGAGTCCTTCGCGCAGCAGGGAACACGGCGCCGGGAACGGGCGCCGTGGAACGGTTCAGCTCGCGAAGGCGGGGGGAGCGCGGGTGGACCGCGAAGCCGGGACCACGACCGCGCGGAGGACCTCGCCGGGGTGCTCGGCTCGCCCCGGCTTCGGGGCGGGCGCGGTGTCCGGCGACACCGGGGCGATCGCCCACGGGACCGGGGTGGTGGCGGGCCCGCGCGGGACGGCGGGGCGGACCGAGATGAGGTCGTGCGACGACGCCGTGGCCACCGCCGGGCCGTCGGGCGTAGGGGACCACGGCTGGACGGCCGGGGCGCCGCCGAAGAACAGGAGGACGGCAAGCAGCAACCCGAGGCGGCGGTACCGCCTCGGGTCGCTGTGCTGTCCGAATCGTCCGATGTGGTCAGGCTACCTCAGCCACCGCCGTAGGTGGCCTGGGTGACCGCGAAGACGTTGCGGCTGCCCGCCCCTTCCTGCAGCGACCACAGCAGGTCGGCGGCGGTGTCGTCCTCCCAGTACGAGATGCTCTCGCCGCTGCCCACCCAGGCGAACGTCGACGAGCTCGCGCCCGGCTTCCAGTAGTAGAGCTGCTTCTGACCGGAGGAGTTGAACCACCAGCGGCCGTTGTGGGACGCGACGCCGTTGAGCTTGTACCACGGCAGCTGCAACGCCTGGCTCGCCGTCGTCGTGGCGGCGAACACCCCGGTGGAGCCGAACGGGTACCGGATCGCCCGCGGCGCCCGGTTCGGGTAGTCCGTGCAGCCCGACGAGCAGGTGTACTCGGTCATGACGATCGACTTGCTGACCCGGTCGAGGGAGATCGACGACCACGCGAGGTTCGTGCCCGACGTCGTCTTCGACGCGATCGACCCGACCTGCGGCAGGACGTAGGCGTAGTTGTGCGCGTAGTACGTGCTGCCGCTCTGGTGCCCGATCTGGTCGGCGGTGCCCCCGGTGTTCGTCTTGAGGATTTTGCGCATGTCGAACACGCGCATGCCCTTCCCGGTGTCGGCGACGTAGAGGTAGTCGCCGTACCAGGAGACGCCGCCCGCGTGGATCGGGATGTCCTTGAAGTCCGGCGCCGCCGCGGTGCCGGTCGGCTCGACCAGCAGGACCTTGCGGTAGGCGTTCGGGTAGGTGGCGTCCCAGTCGACCAGGGTGATCCGGCTGCGCTGCTGGGCGCCGTCGCAGCCGTCCTTCGTGTACCAGCTGACCAGCACGAGCTGGTGGCCGTCGTAGTTGCCGCCGTTGGCGGTGCCGACCGCGTCCCGGCTGGTCGTGATGCCCTGCGGGTAGTTCGCGCAGTCGGAGTTGTCGCCGCTGTCGAAGCGGAAACCGCCGGACAGGCCCGACACCGAGAACGACGACGGCAGGGCCGTGCGGTCGTGGTTCGCGTTCTCCATCACGGTGTGCACGGCCGCCGTGCCCAGCGTCGAGGCGAGCGCGGTGTTCACGGTGTCGAACTGGTGGTAGTCCGCCGCCAGCGTGTACTGGCCGGCGGTCAGGGTGGTCGGCCCGGCGGCGGCTTGCGCGGCCGCCGGAGCGGCGAGCAGGCCCGCGAGCACGCCGGTGGCGAGCGCGGCCTTGGTCAATCGGTGGCGCATTCTCATGTGACCCCCAGTAGGTCGGATCGATGCCCGGTTCATGGTCGTCCCGGGTGGGTGGAAGAGCAACGGTCTTCGCCGGATGGGCGGTATCCGTTCACCAGCCCGACGGGACGTAAGCCCAGCCGAGGTAGTCGGAACGCTGCGCGTACGCGTTCGTCTGGTACACCGACGGGCCGGTGCTGATCGCGACCCCGCCGCCGAGCGCGAGCATGATGTGCCCGGCGCTGGTGGTGCTGGTGAAGAACACGGCGGTGCCGGCCGGGGCGACCGAACCGGTGTGGATCCGACCGTTGTTCTTCTGCCACTGGTAGTGCGCCGTGGCGGTGGCGAACCGGCCGCTCGTGCCGAAGGCGCGTTCGACGAACAGCTCGCACTGGTTGTTCCAGTCGGTGTGCCCCAGCCGCGCCTTGGCGAACGCGATCGCGCTGTCGGCCCGCGGGTCCGCCGGCGACGTCGAGCCGCCCGGCTTGAGGCCGTCGGTGTCGCAGCGCGGCACGCCGCTGACGAAGCCTTCGGTGCCGGTCTTGACGTAGGCGTCGGGCACCCACAGGTTGTCGGCGGTGAAGTCCCAGATCTCGTCCGAGGCGGTGGCCTGGCACACCACCGGCACCGAAGCGCCGGTGGGGTACTTGTCCGCGACGCTGCCCGTCGCGTCGGCGGCGTCTCCCTTTTGCGCGCGGCCGTTGAGATCCGCCTTGGCCGGGAAGGCGTGCGGGGTGGTGCACTGCGGCGCGACCATCGACGTCGAGCCGGTCTTGACGTAGGCGTCGGGCACCCACAGGCCGTCGGTGGTCAGGTCCCAGATGCTGCTGCCGCCGTAGGCCGGGCCGGTGTCCTGGCAGGCCAGGGTGACCGACGTGCCCGCCGGGTACATGTTCGCGATGCGCTGCGAACCCACTGCCACGCCGGGATCTTTGACGGTCCGGCCGTCCACTGTGGTCGTGACCGGGTAGGCCGAGGCGGCCTGCGCGGCCGGGGCGGCGAGCCCGGTGAGCGCGGTGGCCAGCCCGATGGTGGCGACCGCGGCCTTGAGTGTGGTTCTCACGTGTCCTCCAGAGCGCTTTGTGCGGCCGATGGTCGGCGGCGGGCGTACAAGAGCCGTACAAGCGCGTGGGGCGGAGTAGTACTTTCTGCCGACCCCGGGTCCGCCGGACTCCCGATGTGCGCGGGTGCGGAACGAGCGATCATGGACGCATCGCCTTTCCCCTCTTCCGCAAGGAGAACCGATGCACTCCGCCGACCTGGTCCAAGGCCACGAACAAACCTGGTCGTGGCTCCTGCTCGGCCTCACCGCCGCTGTCGTGCTGGCCTTCGTCGTTCTGTTCCTGTCGGCGCTCATCAGCATCCTGGGCTCGCGGTTGACCGGCGGCATGAAACTCGTCTGGGTGATTTTCGCCTTTTGCGCGCCTTTCCTGGGCAGCCTGCTGTGGTTCGCGGTCGGCCGCCGCGACGCCTACCTCCCCGTCCGCCGATGATCGTCGCGGAGGGGCTCACCAAGACCTACCGCGGCGGCACCGGTGTCTCGGGGCTGTCGTTCCGGGTGCGGCCCGGTGTCGTCACCGGTTTCCTCGGCCCGAACGGCGCCGGCAAGTCGACGACCATCCGGCTGATGCTCGGGCTCACCCGCGGCGCGGGCCGGACCACGTTCGGCGGGCGGGACTACGCGCACGTCCCCGGTCCACTGCGGACGGTCGGCGTGCTCACCGACGCCGCGGCGGTGCACCCGGCGCGGACCGCCGCCGCGCACCTGAGGATGGTCGCCGCGGGCGGCGGCCTGCCGGCGCGGCGGGTGCGGGAGGTCCTGGCGGCCGTCGGGCTCGAGTCCGTCGCGAACCGGCCCGCCGGCCGGTTCAGCCTCGGCATGAAGCAGCGGCTCGGCCTGGCCACCGCGCTGCTCGGCGACCCGGAGTACCTGATCCTCGACGAGCCGGCCACCGGCCTCGACCCCGAGGGCGTGCGGTGGATCCGCGACCTGCTGCGCCGGCTGGCGGGGGAGGGCCGCACGATCCTCGCGTCGTCGCACCTGCTCGCGGAGATGTCTCTGCTCGCCGACGACCTGATCGTCATCGGCGCCGGGCGCCTCGTCTCGGCCGGGCCACTGGACGACTTCGTCCGCGAGCACGCCCGCGCCGACGTCGTGGTGCGCGTCGAGCACCCGAGCGTGCTGCTGGTGGCACTGGCCCGCGACGGCCTGCGCGTCCGCCAGGAGGCGGCGAGCGAACTGGTCGTGGAGACGGCCGACACCGGGCGGGTGGCCGCGGTCGCCGCGCGGGCCGGGGTCGCGGTTCGGGAGCTGTTCGTCCGGCGGAGCGGCTTGGAGGACGCCTTCCTGGCCGCGACCGCGGCCGCCGTCCGGCACCGGGGGGTGGCGACGTGAGGGGGTCGTTCGGTGGTCGCCGGCCGTCGTCTGGGTCGGTCGGCGCCGTGGCCGGTCGTTGCCGGGGTGCGGTCGTGATGGGGGCGCCGGAGTCGTGGGGCGCTCGGGGGCTCGGCGGGGGTGGCGTCGTGAGGGGGTCGCTTGGTGGCTGCCAGCCGGCGTCTGGGTCGGTCGGCGCCGTGGCAATTCGTTGCCAGGGTGCGGTGGGGCCGTGGGGCGCCGGGGGCTCGGCGGGGGTGGCGTCGTGAAGCACGCCCTGGCCTACGAATGGTTCCGGGTCCGTTCGCTGCGGTCGACGTGGCTGCTGCTCGCGGGCGCCGGGGCCGTGCAGTTCGCGTCCGGGCTGTACTGGGGACTCAAGCGCGACCTGGGCAGCCTGGACGCGTTCACCTCGGCGCTCGGCCTCGCCGACCGGGTGGGCGCGCTGCTGGTCGCCGCGGCGGGGGTGGCCGCGTTCGGGCTCGACCACCAGCACGGCACCTGGGCCACCACGCGGCTCGTGCTGCGCTCGCCGGCGCGGATCGTCGCGGCGCGGGCGCTGGTCGTCGCCGGGCTCGGGGTGCTCGGCGGGGTGCTGATGGTGGTGCTGACCGCCGCCGGGGTGCTCACCGGCGGGGGCGCCCTGCCTGCCGGCGCGGGGGCGGCAGGCAGGGCGGTGGGCGGGGTGCTGCTGCTGACCGTCCTTTCCGGACTCGCCGGGGTCGCACTCGGCGGGCTGCTGCGGCACACCGGCCTGGCGATCGGGGCGTTCGCGGTGTGGGTGTTCGCCGGCGAGACGACGCTGGCCGTGCTCGCGCGGGTGCCGGTGACCGCGCTGCCGTTCACCGGCACGGCGTTGTCCGCGCTGTCCGGGACCACCGTGTTCGCGGTGCTGGTCGTCGCCGGGCTCGCGGCGGTGACGTTCACCCTGCCTCGCCGTGACGGCTGAGCGGGCGCGCCCTAGCCTGGGCACGATGAGGCGAGCGCTGACGTGGTGGGACGGGCGTGCCGTCCTGCTCGCGCTCGACGTCGCGGTGGCGGCGGCGGTCATCGCGGTGACCCTGGCCGGCGGCGACCCGCGTGACCCGCACCCGGCGCTCTACGTCCCGGCGGTGATCGTCTCGGGGCTCGCGCTGCTGGTCCGGCGCCGCTGGCCGTTCCTGGTGCTGCTGGTCGCGGTGGCGTGCATGCCCGCCGGGGTGACGCTGCTGCCGCTGATGGTGGCGCAGTACTCGGTCGCGGTCCGGTACGGCGTGAGCGTCGTGACCGGGCTGGCGGTCGTCGTCGCCGGGATCGCCGGGAACGTCGTGCCGGTGCTGCGGGCGCCGGCGAGCTTCACCCTGGTGGTGACCGTGCTGGGCTTCTTCGTGCTCGGCCCGGTGCTGGCCGGGCTGTGGATGCACCAGCGGGCCGCGCTGCTGGCGGTGCTGCGCGAGCGGGCCGACGAGGCCGAGCGCACCCGGACGCTGCTGGCCGACCAGGCGGTCTTCGCCGAACGGCGGCGGATCGCACGGGAGATGCACGACGTCGTCGCCCACCGCGTGACGGCGGTCGCGCTGCAGGCGGGCGCGCTGTCGCTGCGGGCCCCGGACGAGAAGACCGAACAGGCCGCCGAGACGATCCGGGCCACCAGCGCGACCGCGCTCGACGAGCTGCGGGGCATCCTGCGCGTGCTGCGCGACGACGCCGTGGAAGCGCCCGGTGCCGGGGTCCTCGCGTCGCTGGAAGACCTGGTGGAAGAGGTCACCGCGACCGGTGCGCGGGTCGAGCTGGCGCTGCCGGACCCGTTGCCGGCGGTGCCGGACCAGGTCGGCCGCGCCGTCTACCGGGTCGTCCAGGAAGCACTGACCAACGCGGGCAAGCACGCCCCGCACGCGGCGGTCGAGGTCCGGCTGGACGTCACCGGCGACTGCCTCGCGGTGGAGGTGACCAACCGGCTGACCCCGCACGGCAGCGCCGTCCCGGGGTCCGGCTACGGCCTGGTGGGCATGCGCGAACGGGTGGAACTGGCGGGCGGCGACCTGCGCACGGGCCCGACCGGCGACGGCCGGTTCCGGGTGCTGGCCGGGTTCCCGGTCGGAGGGGAGACGGAGTGACGGTCAAGGTCGTGCTGCTGGAGGACGAGGAACTGGTCCGCAGCGGCATCCGGATGATCCTCGAGTCGGCCGACGACCTCGAAGTGGTCGCGGAGGACACCGACGGCTCGCGCGCGGTCGAGCTGACCGACCGCTACCGGCCGGATGTCGTGCTCACCGACGTCCAGATGCCGAAGGTCGGCGGCCTCGAGGTGGTCAAGCGCCTGGCCGGCCACCCGGCGGCCCCGGCGGTGGTGGTGCTGACGACGTTCGACGTCGACGAGTACGTCTACACGGCGTTGCGCCACGGCGCGGCGGGCTTCCTGCTCAAGGACACCCCACCCCGCGAACTGGTGACCGCGGTCCGCGTGGCAGCGCGCGGCGAGGCGATGTTGTCCCCGAAGATCACCAAGCGTCTGCTGACGGACTTCGCCTCGGGCGGCGGCCGCACCCGGGCCCGCGCCCGCCTGTCGGTGCTGACGCCGCGCGAGCACGACGTGGCCGTCCACATCGGACGCGGCCTGAGCAACGCGGAGATCGCGAAGGCTCTGGTGGTGAGCGAGTCGACGGTGAAAGTCCACATCGGACGCATCATGGCCAAGCTGGAGGCGGCGAACCGCACCCAGGTCGCGATCCTGGCCCACGACGCCGGCGTGAGCTGACGGGTCACACCCCGGCCGCCCGTTCGGGTTTCGTTGACGGCCGGGGATGCGCCCCAATGTGGCATTGGGTGCGTCAGACGCACCGAACGCCACATTGGGTGCGCTGGACGCACCGAACGCCACATTGGGTGCGCTGGACGCACCGAACGCCACATTGGGTGCGCTGGACGCACCGAACGCCACATTGGGGCGCTCGCCCCGAGCGCCGACCGCCTTGCGGCGCGCGGCGCTGGCCCACGCTTGCTACCCCCGCTCACGCGCGCTCGGGCCCGGCTGGTCGGCCGCAACCTGCTCGGGCCCCGCGCGCTCGGCTGCCCGGCGCTGCAGGATCTTCAGGGACTGGTCGCACCAGCGGAGGTTCTCGTGCTCGAACGCCAGGCCGCGCATCAGCGTCAAGTACGGGCCGATCCGCGCCGCCTCGGCCAGGTAGTCGTCCTCGAAGCGGCCGTCCAGCAGGCGTGCGCGCAGCCGCTCGTACCGGGCGATCTTCGCCTCCGCGCGCGCCATCCGCTCCTCGAGCGCGGTGCGCACCGCGGCCTCGTCACCCACGTCGAGTGCCTGGACCTGCACCATCAGCTCGTCGCGGATCACCCCCGGCCGGGGCGGGCGTGCCGTGAACTCGTGCAGGGACCGGTAGCCCTCCTCCGTCAGGGAAAACAAGCGCTTGTCCGGCCGCCGCTCCTGGTGGACGACTCGCGCCGAGACCAGGCCGTCCGCCGCCATGCGGTCGAGTTCGCGGTAGAGCTGCTGCGGGGTGGCCGCCCAGAAGTTCGCGACCGAGGCGTCGAAGCCCTTCGCCAGGTCGTAGCCCGACGCCTCGCCTTCGAGCAGCGCCGCCATCAGCGCGTGGCGCAGTGCCATGCTCACTTAGTTGAGTGCTTCCCGCTGGATCTGCCCGAACTGCGCCGCCATCGCTTCGGCCAGCGCCTGGGCCGCCGACAGCGGGCGGACCATCACGGTGAACTCGTCGATCAGGCCGTCGGCGTCCAGGTGCAGGAAGTCGCAGCCCTCGACCCGCACGTCGCCGATCCGGGCCTCGAAGACGAGGGCGTGGTCGCGGCCTTCGCCGCCGCTCAGCTCGCGCACGTACCGGAAGTCTTCGAAGACGCGCAGGACGCCGCGCAGGATCGCGGCCGTGATCGCCTTGCCGGGGTAGGGCTTGAAGGCCACCGGGCTGCGGAACACGACGTTCTCCGCGAGCGTCGCGGCCATGGCGTCGGGGTCGCGGGCCTCGACGGCCTTGCGGAAGCTGCTCATGCGGTACCTCACCTAGTAAATTAGTTGAGTACCAGCATAGCGCAGGAGGGATCACGGCCGAAGTGCGGCGCGGGCCTGCCGTATAACGCCCTACACGGCGGCGCCGTGTCGTTCGTACTGGGCCCGCAGCGCCTTCTTGTCCGGCTTCCCCAGCCCCGTCATCGGCAGGGACGCGGCGACGATCACCTGCTTCGGGACGTGCACCGGGCCCTTGCGCTCCCGCACCGCCGCCTGGATCTCGCCGGTGAGGCGCTCGATCGCCGCCTCGTCGGCGGCCTCGCGCAGCACGACGACCGCCGTCACGGCCTCGCCCCACTTCTCGTCCGGGGTGCCGATCACGCCGACCTGCGCGACCGCGGGGTGCTCGGCGACGACGTCCTCCACCTCGCGGGGGAAGACGTTGAACCCGCCGGTCACGATCATGTCCTTGACCCGGTCGACGATGAACCAGAACCCGTCTTCGTCCTCGCGGGCGACGTCGCCGGTGTGCAGCCAGCCGTCGCGGAAGGTCTCGGCGGTGACCTCCGGCAGGTTCCAGTAGCCGCCGGCGAGCAGTGGGCCGGCCACGCAGATCTCGCCGGGGTCGCCGGGGGCCACCGGGTCGCCGTCCGGGCCGAGCAGCGCTGTGCGCAGGAAGGCCGACGGCCGCCCGCAGGACGCCAGCCGCGCGTCGTCGTGGTCGCCCTTGGCGAGGTAGCTGATCGCCATCGGGGCTTCGGACTGGCCGTAGTACTGGGCGAAGATCGGCCCGAACCGGTCGATCGCCTCGCGCAGCCGCACCGGGTTGATCGACGCCGCCCCGTAGTAGACCGTCTGCAGCGACGAGAGGTCGCGGGTGCGCGAGTCGGGGTGGTCCATCAGCGCGTAGAGCATGGTCGGCACCAGCATGGTCGCGGTGATGCGCTCCTGCTCGATGACGCGCAGCACTTCGGCGACGTCGAACTTCGGCAGCACGACCAGGGAGCCACCCTTGAGCAGCGTCGGCGCGAAGAACGCCGCGCCGGCGTGGGAAAGCGGCGTGCAGATGAGGAACTTCGGCGCTTCGGGCCATTCCCACTCGGAGAGCTGGATCTGGGTCATCGTGGTCATCGCCCGCGCGGTACCCATGACGCCCTTGGGTTTCCCGGTGGTCCCGCCGGTGTAGGTGATGGAAACGACCTGGTCCGGCGGCAGTTCGACCGGGACGAGCGGCTTCGGCTCGAAGCCGGCGGCGGCCGCGGTCAGGTCCTTGCCGACGTGCGACAGCGCGTCGGGCACCGGCCCGATGGTGAGCACCTGCGTCAGCCCGGGCACCTTGTCCAGGAGGCCGAGCGCGCGCTCGACGAAGGCGGGCACCGGGTCGATGATCAGTGTGGTGATGCCGGCGTCGCCGAGGATGTAGGCGTGGTCGTCGAGTGAGCCCAGCGGGTGCAGCGCGGTCCGCCGCGAGCCCTGCACCTGCCCGGAGGCGATGACGAGCAGGACTTCGGGCCGGTTCAGCGACAGCAGCGCGACGGGCGCGCCGGTGCCGGCGCCGAGCGCTTCGAAGGCCTGGGCGTACTGGCTGACCTGTTCGGCGGTCCGGCCCCCGGTCAGCGTGGTGTCGCCGAGCACCATCACGGGCTTGTCCCGGTGGCGCTTGAGGGCGGACACGACCAGGTGGCCGAGGTGGTTCGGGTACCGCATCGCCTGCTCGTCCATCGGGCTCCCTTCCAACGGCGTCAGACTAGAACACGTTCCAGTTTTGGGCAACAACGGCCGCGGGCCGGCTTAGCCCGAGCGGAGCCACTTCCTTGTCCGCCGGTGGCCGCGCCCGCTAACTTCCCTTGCAGCAGCCGATAGGTGGGGACCAGGGTGGCGACGAGGTCGGTGCGCGTCCAGGTGCTGGGTTCGTTGCGGGCATGGCGCGACGGGGTCGAGCTCGACCTCGGGCCGCCCGGGCGGCGGGCGGTGCTCGGGTTGCTCGCCCTCGCCGGCGGGGACGCCGTGGCGCGGCGGGAACTCGTGGACACCCTGTGGGGCGACCGGCCGCCGCCGAGCGCGGTGAACGTCGTCCAGACGCACGTCAAGCACCTGCGGCGGCTGCTGGAACCCGGGCGCGCGCCGCGGGCGGGCAGCGGGGTGCTGCCGCACGTCGGCGGGGGCTACGCCGTGCGGCGGGACGCGGTCGACGTCGACCTGTGGCGGTTCCGCGAACTGCTGGCCGAGGCGGCCGGCGCGCAGCGTGACGCCGACACGGCCCGGCTCGTGGCCTCCCTCGGCGAGGCGCTGCGGTTGTGGCGCGGCCGTCCGCTGGCCGATCTGCCGCCGCTGGCCGCGCATCCGAAGGTCGTTTCCCTGGTCGCCGAGCGCCGGGAAGCGTTTTCCCGCTACGCCGGCGCGATGATCGACGGCGGTGCCGCGGCGGAAGTGCTGCCCGGCATCGCCGAAGCCGCCGCCGAACAGCCGCTCGACGAAGCCGCGCAGGCCCTGCTGATCCGCGCCCACCACGCGCTCGGCCAGCGGGGCGAGGCGTTCCGGCACTACCGCGCGGTGCGGGGCAGGCTCGTCGAGGAGCTCGGGATCGACCCGGGCCCGGAACTGCTGGCCGCGCACACCGCCCTGCTGCGCGACGACGCCGTCGCGGTGCCCGCCGAACCCCGGACGGCGCAGCGGATCCCGAAGCAGCTGCCCGCCGAACCCAGCGGGTTCGCCGGCCGGACCGCCGAACTGTCCCTTTTGGACGATCTGCCGGGCCCGATCGCGGCCGTCTCCGGCACCGCGGGCGTCGGCAAGACCGCACTGGCCGTGCACTGGGCGCACCGCGTCCGGGACCGGTTCCCGGACGGGCAGCTGTACGCGAACCTGCGCGGCCACGCCCCGGTCCCGCCGGCGCCGGCGATCGAAATCCTCACGCAGTTCCTGTCCGCGCTGGGGATTCCGTCGGACCGGGTGCCCGCCGACGTCGAGACCGCGGCGGCGCTGTACCGGACGTTGACGACCGACCGGAAGATCCTGGTCCTGCTGGACAACGCGGCCGACCCCGCGCAGGTCCGGCCGCTGCTGCCGGCCGGGCCCGGCTGCCTCGTCGTGGTGACCGGGCGCGATCGCCTGACCGGGCTGGTCGCCGTGCACGGCGCGCGCCGGCTCACCCTCGACGTGCTGAGTCCCGACGACGCCGTCGAGCTGCTGGCCGGGGTGCTGGGCCACGACCGCGTCCGCGCCGAACCGGAGGCGGCCGTCGAATTCGCCAAGCTGTGCGTGCACCTCCCGCTCGCCTTGCGGATCGCCGCGGCCAATCTCGCCGACCGGCCCGGCTCCGGCATCGAGGATTACGTCGCGGAACTGCGGGAGGGCAATCTCCTCGCGGCGTTGGCGGTGCAGGGCGACGAGCAGACGGCGGTGCGGACCGCGTTCGACCTGTCCCACGCCGCGCTGCCCGCCGGTGCGCAGCGGCTGTTCCGATTGCTGAGCCTGGTGCCCGGCGCGGACATCGGCGCCGAGGCCGTCGCCGCGCTGGCCGGCCTCGACCCGGCGGAGGCGGCCGCGCTGCTGGACCGGCTGGCGGGCGCGCACCTGGTCGAACCGCACGCGCCGGGCCGGTACCGCTTCCACGACCTGCTGCGCCGGTACGCCGCCGAGCTGGCCGGGCGGTTCGAGCCCGCGGCGGACCGCGAACGCGCGCTGAACGGGTTGTACGCCTGGTACCTCGGCGCGGTGGACGGCGCGGCGCGGGTGCTCTACCCGCACATGCTGCGGCTGCCCGGGCCCGGCGGCCGGACGTTCACCGAGCTGGCCGAGGCGTCGAACTGGCTGGACACCGAACGCGGCAACCTCGTCGCGGCCGTCCAGTCCGCCGCGCGCCACGGCCCCCGGCGGGTGGCGTGGCAGCTCGCCGACGCGCTGCGCGGCTACTTCTGGATGTGCATGCGCCGCGCCGAGTGGCTCGCGGCGGCTGAAGCGGGCCTGAGCGCCGCCGACGCCGACGGCGAACCCCGCGCGCGGGCGGCGGGCCGGCTCAGCCTGGCCGACCTGCACTTCCGCCAGGGCCGCTACCGCCAGGCGGTCCGGCTGTACACGGCCGCGCTGCTGCTCGCGCGGCAGGCGGACTGGGCGGAGGCGCAGGCGGCCGTGCTCGGGAACCTGGGGTGCGTCTACTGGCAGTCCGGCCGGCTGACGGCCGCCGCGTCCCGGTTCGGCCGCGGCCTCGCGCTGAGCAGGCGGATCGGCCAGCCGGCGGGGGAGGCCGTCGCGTTCGGCAACCTCGGGCTCGTCCACTGGGAGATGGGCAGGCTCGCGGAAGCCGCCGACCACTACGGGCAGGCGCTACGCCGGTACCGCCGGATCGGGTCGAGCTACGGCGAAGCGATCAACCTGGCCAACCTCGGGCAGGTCCAGCGCGCCCGCGGCCGTCCGGCGGAGGTGGTCGAGCTGCTCGGCCGGTCGCTGGAACTGCAGCGCGAGGCGGGAAACCGGGGCGGCGAAGCGGAAACGCTCAGCAGGCTGGCCCTGGCTCACGCCGATCTCGGCCACCGCGAGGAAGCCCTCGACGACGCTCGTGCCGGACTGGCACTGGCCCGCGAGGCGGGGGATCCGCGGACGGAAGCGGAGGCGCTGGCCGCGTTGGCGGCCGTGCTGGCCCGGTTCGGCGGCCGGCCGGAAGCCGTCCGCCGGTACGGCCAGGCGCTGGACCTGATCCGGGAGACGGGCGACCGTTATCCGGAAGTGGACGCCTTGATCGGCCTCGCGTCCGCGGCTGGGGATCCGGGACCGGCGCGAGAGGCGTTGGTGCTGGCGGAGCGCGCGGGTTACCGGGCGTTGCAGGGACAGGCGCTGACCGCGTTGGCCGGGGTCCTGCTGGCACGCGGGGAAAGCGGCGCCGCCGCGGATTGCGCGCGACGGGCGCTGGCGGTGCACCGGGAGACCGGGCACGGGCTGGGGGAGACCCGCACCCGCGAGCTCCTGTCCCGCCTCGGCTGAGCGGCCACACTCGTCCCGCGACGCTCCCGTTGTTGTCACCGCGCCAGCGCCCCAATGTGGCGTTCGGTGCGTCAGACGCACCGAACGCCACATTGGGTGCGTCTGACGCACCCAATGCCACATTGGGGCGCTTGGGCCGGGGCCGGACAGTGCCGGCAGGGCAGGGCAGGGCAGGGCCGGACAGTGCAGGGCCGGACAGTGCAGGGCGGGGCAGGGCCGGACAGTGCGAGGCAGGGCAGGGCCGGACAGTGCGACGCAGGGCAGGGCGGGGCACGGCGCCGTGGCCGGGGGGCCGGTGGCGGGAGTTGCCGCCGGGGTCACGGCGCCGTGGTTCGGGGACCTGGGCGGTCCCGCACCTCCCCGCTCGCTACAGGTGGATGCCCGTGTCGGTCACCGCGTACGTCCCGTCCGCGTGCAGGAGGATGATCACCCACGGGTTCACGCCCTTGGCCCCGATGTCGGCCGGGCAGGAGAACTCGCTCAGGTTGAACGCCTGGCGGGCCGCGCCGTCCGGGGTCTTGGTCACCGACTCCTCGATGCTGCCGACCCAGCGGCACACCGGGTTCAGCACCTGGTGCGTGACCGCCGGGTCGACCGTGGTGATCTCCGTTCCCTCGGCGCACCACGAAACCTCGTACGTGTACGCCCAGGCCCCCTCGACGCCGAGCGTCACCGGTTCCGTGGTCCAGCACGTCCGTTCGGCCGCGGCGGCCGAAGGGGCCGGGACGGCGGCGACCAACGCCGCCGCGAGGACCAGTGCTCGCATGGCTACCCCCTCGTTTTCCGTGTCACCCCAATGTGCTGCGCGCCGGCGGGGGCCGCAAGACGCCGATGCGCCCAGTCCAGCCGGCGTCCAATGCCTGTCCAGTTCGTCCGAATAGCGTCCGACGCCCACGGAACGCACACGGAGGGGAAGAGCACGATGAAGGCACGGCTCAAGAAGGGGTTCGCCGCCGCGGCCGCGGTACTGGCGGCCGCCACCGGGATCAGCGTCGCCACGGCGGGCAGCAGCGCGGCGCAGGCCACGGGCCTGCGGGCGTACGGCATCTCGAGCGACGGCACGCTGATGGCCACGTTCACCACCGACCGGCCCCAGGTGCTCGACTGGGTCCGGGTGGTCACCGGGCTCGTCGGCGACACGGCCCTGATCGGGATCGACTTCCGCGTCCAGAACGGCCTGCTGTACGGGGTCGGCACCAAGGGCGGCATCTACACCATCACCATGCCGCCGGTGACCGCCGACGTCGTGGTCACGAAGGTTTCCCAGCTCACCGTCCCGCTCTACGGCACCAACTTCGGCGTCGACTTCAACCCGGCCGCCGACCGGCTCCGGGTGGTCAGCGACAACGGCCAGAACCTGCGCCACAACCTCAACGACGGCACCACGATCGAGGACGCGATCCTCACCACCCCGCCGTCGACCGGGCCCGCCCGCGGCGTCACGGCCTCGGCGTACACGAACAACGACCTCAACCCCGACAGCGCCACGACGCTCTTCGGCATCAACACGACCACGGACCAGGTCGTCATCCAGTCGCCCGCCAACAACGGCACGCTGGCCCCGACCGGGGCGCTGACCGTCGAGGCCGGTCCCAACGCGGGCTTCGACATCTTCAGCGACCTCGTCAACGGCAAAGCGGCGTCGGTGACGGCGTTCGCGACGCTGCTTTCGCCGCTCGGCCAAGCCGCGTTGTACAGCGTGAACCTGCTGAACGGCGAGGCGGCGAACGTCGGTCAGCTCCCGCTGCCGATCGCCGACCTCGCGCTCGCGCTCGACACGAACTGACTCCTCCGGTGGCGGGCCCGTCCCCGGTCGCCGGGGCGGGCCCGTCACTGTCCACATCGGACGCTCGCCGTTTCTACCGGCCGGTAGCGCCGGCTCGGGAACCGGCGGATCGACGGTGCCGGCCACCCGGATCCGAAGAAATCCGGAAAGTCCTTCCGGCGCCGCAACCTTGCGCGGGTGTCACTCGTTGCGCGACTATTCGCGGAACGTTCTGCACGTGCAAGCGCACGGGCGAGGGGGAGTGGTGACCGAGGTGGCGCCGGCGACGGCCGGGACGGTGGACGGCCCGAGCGACGCGGCATTGATCGAGGCCGTGCGCGGCGGGGACATCGCCGCGTACGGCCGGTTGTACGACCGGCACCTCGGTGCCGCGCGCCGGGTGGCGGCCGCGATCGCGGCCGGCGAGGCCGAGCGCGACGACCTGATCGCGGAAGGATTCACCCGCGTACTGCGGATTCTGCGCTCCGGGGACGGTCCGGACGAGGATTTCCGGCCGTACCTGCTGACCACCATCCGGAACACGATGATCAGCTGGCGGCGGCGTGACTCGGCGGTTTCGCTCGTCGCGGAGGTGCCGGACGTCCTGCCGGGCGGGGGCAGCGACGAGCCGGTGGCCAGCCGGCTGCACGCGAGCGTCGCCGCGGATGCGTTCGCGAGCCTGCCCGAACGGTGGCGAACTGTCCTGTGGCGGACCGAAATCGACGGCGAATCGCCCGCGCGGATCGCCGCCGACATCGGGATGACGCCGAACGGCGTCGCCGCGCTGGCCTACCGCGCCCGCGAGGGTCTGCGCCAGGCCTACCTGGACCAGCACGTGCCGGCCGCGCGGCGGCGGAACTGCAAGGCCGTCTCCGGGCAGCTGGCCCGGTACGTGCGCGACGGGATCGGGGACCACAAGGCCCACCGGATCACCGCCCACCTCGACCGCTGCCCGGACTGCCGGGAACTCGCCGGCGGCCTCCGGCTGCTCAACGAGGAGCTGCCCGGGGCGATCGCCCCGCTCATCCTGGGCGTCCCGGTCGTGTCGCAGTGGTTGTCCGCCACCGGATCGATCGCCTCGTCGGGGGCGGGCACGTCCGCGTTGTCGTGGGCCACCGCGGCGAAGGTGGCCGCGGCGGGCGCGGCGCTGGTCACGACCGTGACCATCGGCGCGAGCACGTCCGACCTCGCGCCGCCCGCGGCTCCCGGCGCGGAAGGCTCGACGGTGCAACCGGTTCCGGGCCGGTCCGCGGCGGGCGTCCCGGCCGGCGGCGACTCGCGGTCCACGCCGGAAGCGCAGCTCACGTCCGCGCCGCCCACGCCGGCGACGTCCGGGGAAGCGGCCGCGGGCGAGGATCCGGTCGAGACCACCGGCACCGGCGGGACGGCCACGAACGACAAGCAAGCGGCGAAAGAGTCCAAGCAGGCCGAAAAAGAGGCGAAGCAGGAGTCGAAGCAGGCCGCCAAGGAATCGAAGCAGGCGGCGAAAGAGTCGAAGAAGGCGGAGAAGACGAAGGTGCCCGAGGGCTGACCCAGCCCCCGCGCGAGGGGCCGGGCCACCCGCTCAGCAGGGCTGGAGCAGCCAGCAGAGCCGGAAGTTCGCCCGGTACGTCGCCGGCGTCGGCGGCGCGACGACGTTCTGCGTCCGGGCCCCGCCGTGCGCCCAGCTGGTGAAGGCGTACTTGAGGTTGGCCGGCGGCAGGTTCTGCGGGCTGTTCGCGCTGATCGAGTTGACCGACCCGGCGATCACCGTGCGGGAGAACGGGGTCCGCTGCTGCGTCCCGCCGACGGTGAGCATCGCCTGGCTGGGGCTCGACGTGAAGTTCAGCGTCACCGTCTTGGGCTGCAGGTCGATCGTCTTGGACCCGGTGCGGCCGGTCGAGTCCGTCGCGGTCAGCGTCAGCTGCAGGTACGACGGGTACTCGTGGTCGGGCGCGACGAACGAGCCCGAAGCCACGCCCGGGAAGTCCTGGACGTTGTGGGTGTGGCAGGTGCCGTTGGCCGCGCAGTGCCGGATCGCGAGCCGCCAGGACAGTGCCGACGGCGGCAGCTGGCCGTCCTGCGCGTCGATCGCGCGGCCGGCGAACGGCACGCTCTGGCCGACCGACCAGGTGAACGCGGGGTCGGGTGCGTCGATGACCGGCACCGGGTCGAGCCCGGCCGGGTTCCCGACGGTCACCCGGACCGTCGTGGTCGCCGACGCGCCGCGTGAGTCGGTCAGCCGCAGCCCCGCGTCGACCGCCGCCGCGGCGGCGTAGGTCCAGGTGGGCCGGGGCGCCGTGGAGTCGTCGTACGCGCCGTCGGCGTCGAGGTCCCACGCGTAGGACAGGGTGTCGCCGGCGTCGGGATCGGTGGACCCGGTGCCGTCGAACTGGACGGTGAGCGGCGCGGGCCCGCTGGAGGGCGTCGCCGTGGCCGCGGCGACCGGTGGCCGGTTGGTGCCGCCGGGGTAGCCGACCCGGTGGAGTTCGCCGGCGCCGAGCGCGACGTAGAAGAGGTCGCCACCCGGGCCGGTGAGCACCTGCACGGGCACGTTGACGCCGGTCACGAACGGCACCAGCCGGCTCGGGCTCGGCTGGCCGCCGGACGTCTGCATCGCCCAGATGCAGCCGCGGGAGGAATCGGCGAAGAACAGCGCGCCGGCGTACTCGGCCGGATAGGTGCTGCCGGACTCGAAGGCGATGCCGCTGATCGAGGAGCCGCCGGTCGGGCACGGGTCGGTCGCCACGACCTTGGCGTTGTGGTTGTAGTTGTAGTACGGCGCGGTCTGGCCGCCCGCGGAGTAGAGCGATTCGCAGCGGTCGAGGTTCGCGCCGTCGTAACCGGCCTGCCGGGCGTTGCCCTCGAAGCAGGGCCAGCCGAAGTTCTCGGCCACGCCGTCGCCGACGCTCGCGACGCGGTTGATCTCTTCCCAGGTGTTCCAGCCGACGTCGCCGGCCCACAACTCGCTCGTGCCGGGCCGGAACCCGAACCGGAACTGGTTGCGGGCGCCGTAAGCGATGATCCGGCGGGCGTTGGCGTCGGCGCTGCCCGCGAACGGGTTGCCGGGGAGCCCGGCGCCGGTGTCGGGGTCGATGCGCAGGATCGTGCCGTTGAGCAGTACCGGCTGCCCGGCCGCCCGGCGCGGGGACTGCGACCGCAGCGCGCCGCCCTCCGCGGCGGGCGGGGAGAGGTTCGTGCCGGCCGGCGACGGCGGATCGGCGCAGGGGTTCCCGACCTGGCCGTAGTCGGCGAAGTTGAAGCTGGCGCCGTCGCCGCCGCCCGCGTACAGGGCGCCGTCCGGGCCGAAGGCCAGCGAGCTGATCGAATGGCTCGGGAACTGCTGGCACCAGCCGGTGACCAGCGGTTTCTCGCTGACCGCCGTGCCGTCCGGGCCCATGGTCAGCTGCGAGACGCGGCCGGTGACGACGCAGCCCCGGTCGGTCGCGCCCGGCGGGGTGGGGCAGGTGTCGCCCCAGCGCGGTGCGGTGCCGCCCGGCTCGGCGTCGAGCGTGTAGGAGACGTAGACGTAGGGCCGGGCGGGGAACGCGGGGTCGACCGCGAGCCCCAGCAGGCCCCGGTCCCAGAAGTCCTGGGTCGGGGTGCGGAGGTCGGCGAACACGGTGGCCGTCGGGTCGGCGAGCGAGTCGAACACCTTGAGCAGGCCGCTCTTCTCGGCGATGAACACGCGCCCGTCGGGGGCGAACGCCGCGGCGGTCGGCGAGCTCAGCCCGCCGATGGCGACGGTGTCGGTGAACCCGGCGGGGACGGCGGCGGCCGGTGGCGCGGTGGCCACGGCCAAGCCGAGGGCGAGCGGGACGACGACGCCGAGCGCCCAGGCGCGTCTTGATCTTCGAGAACCCATCACGAACTCCTCGTGCGGCGGGGACCGGGCAAGCGCGAACGCTGTCCCCTATGGCGCGTGGAGTCCGATAGTTGTTACACCGCAGACGAAAGTGTCCACGAATCGCGCAAACCCCTTGGCGGGGAATCACTCACCGGCGGGGACGGGCCAGCCATTCGGCCAGCAGCGCGCGTTCGGCGTCGGTGAGCGGCGCGGGACCGGCGTCCGGTGCGGGGTCGCCGGTCAGGATCCGGTGGGTGACCGCCTCCCACATCGCGTCGGCGAGGCCGAGGTCGCGGCTCGCCGGGGGCGCGGCCAGCAGGGTGAGCACCGTGCCGGTGCCGGCCGCGTGGACCAGTTCGACGGCGAGCGGCTCGGGGACGCGGAGCCGTCCGGTCTCCGCGACGCGGTGGATCCGGCCGCGCAGGACCGCCAGGCCCGCCTCCGCCGCGGGGGAGACGCGGCCGGGGACGACGAGCAGGCCGAAGAGGGCCGCGTTCGCGAGCCCGAAGCCGATGTGGGCGTCCCAGCCCGCCCGCAGGTCGGCCACCGGGTCGCCGGTGCCCGCGGTGTCCGACTTCGCGGCGACGTAGGTGGTGAAGACGTACTCGGCGACGGCGTCGAGCAGGGCGTCCTTGTCCTCGAAGAACCGGTAGAGCGCGGGCGCCTGCAGGCCGGCCGCCTGGGCGACGGCGCGGACCGTCACGGCGGCGGCCCCGTGCTCCTGGAGCAGCCGCGCGGCCGTCTCGACGATCTTCTCGCGGGTTTCCGTGCGGCTCATGGTTTCGATGGTAACGCACGACTGCTAGCGATGGTGCTAACGTAGTTACTAACAACGTTAACGAAGGGGAGCACCATGATCGTCATCACCGGGGGTACCGGCAAGCTCGGCTCGCAGATCGTCGGCCACCTCCTCGACCGGGTTCCGGCCGGCGAAATCGGCGTGAGCGTCCGCGAGCCCGCGCGGGCTGCCGGGCTTGCCGAGCGGGGTGTCCGCGTGCGCCGCGGCGACTTCGCGGATCCGGCGTCGCTGGCCGGGGCGTTCGAGGGTGCGGCGCAGGTGCTGGTCGTCTCGGCGGACTCGACCGGGGAAACCGCTCTCGCGTACCACGCCGCGGCGATCGACGCCGCGCGCGAGGCGGGGGTGAAGCGCGTGCTCTACACGAGTCACCAGGCGGCCGCCGCGGATTCGCTTTTCGCGCCGATGCCCGACCACGCGGCGACCGAGCGTCATCTCGCGGCGGCGGGCCTGCCGTTCACCGCGCTGCGCAACGGTTTCTACGCCGCCACCGTCCCGCTGCTGCTGGGGGAGGCGCTGCGGACCGGTGAACTCGTCGCGCCCGCCGACGGGCCGGTGTCGTGGACCGCCCACGCCGACCTCGCCGAGGCGGCGGCGGTCATCCTGGCCGCCGAGGGCCGGTTCGACGGGCCGACGCCGCCGCTGACCGCGCCCGTCGCCCTCGACCTCGAAGACGTCGCAGGCCTGCTCACGGAGCTCACCGGCCGTCCGGTCCGGCGGGTCGTGGCGGAGGACGGCGAGTGGGTGGCCGGCTTGACCGGGCACGGCGTTCCCGAGGCCCGGGCGACCCTGCTGCTCGGCATGTTCCACGCGGCCCGCCGTGGCGAATTCGCCGTCACCGGACCGGCTCTGGAGGAGCTCCTGGGCCGCCCGGCGACGCCGCTGCGGGCGGTGCTGGCGGCGGCGATCGAGGAGCGGTGATCACTATGAACGGGGTGTATAAACTCTAGCTATACACACCGTGTACAGTCGCCGGCATGTCGATCGGACTCACCTTGCTCGGGCTGCTCGAGGGCGGCCCCCGGCACGGCTACGACCTGAAACGCGCGTACGACGACCGGTTCGGGCACGACCGCCGGGTGCACTACGGCCAGGTCTATTCGACCCTCGCGCGGCTGCTGAAGCAGGGGCTCGTCGAGGCCGACGGCGTCGAGGTCGACGGCGGCCCCGAGCGGAAGCGCTACGCGATCACCGACGCGGGGGTCGCCGACGTCGGTGCCTGGCTCGGGACGCCGGAGAAGCCCGACGCGTACCTGCAGAACACGCTGTACACGAAGGTGGTGCTCGCGCTGCTGTCCGGGCGGCCGGCCGCCGAGGTCCTCGACGTCCAGCGGTCGGCGCACCTCGACGCCATGCGCGAGCTGACCCGCCGCAAGACCGCGGGCGACCTCGTCGACCAGCTGATCTGCGACCACGCGCTGTTCCACCTGGAGGCCGACCTCCGCTGGCTGGAACTGACCGCGGCCCGGCTCGACCAGCTGGCGAAGGAGATCGCGTGAGCGCCGTGGTGCTGGAAGCGGCGGACGTCCGGAAGGCCTACGGGCCGACCGACGCGCTGGCCGGGGCGAGCCTGCGGGTGCACGCGGGGGAGGTCGTGGCGCTGATGGGGCCGTCGGGGGCGGGCAAGTCGACGCTGTTGCACTGCCTGGCCGGGATCGTCCGGCCGGACGGCGGCACGGTCCGCTACGACGGCGCCGACCTGGCCGGCCTGACCGACCGGGCACGCTCGGCGTTGCGGCGCACCGACTTCGGCTTCGTGTTCCAGTTCGGGCAGCTGGTGCCGGAGCTGACGTGCCTGGAGAACGTGGCCCTGCCGCTGCGGCTGAACGGCGTCCGCGGCCGGGTCGCGGCGGAGCGGGCCCGCGCGATGCTGGCGGAGCTCGACCTGACGGGCATCGAGCGGAAGCGCCCGGGCGAGGTGTCCGGCGGCCAGGGCCAGCGCGTCGCGGTGGCCCGCGCCCTGGTGACCACCCCGCGCGTGGTGTTCGCCGACGAGCCGACGGGAGCCCTGGATTCCCTCAACGGCGAGCAGGTGATGCAGCTGTTGACGACCGCAGCCCGCGACCGCGCCGCGGCGGTGGTCTTGGTGACGCACGAGGCGCGGGTGGCGGCGTACTCGGACCGCGAGGTAGTCGTCCGCGACGGCCGCACCCGTCAGCTGGAGGCGACCCGATGACGGCGCTCGCGGCGGGCCGGCGTGGGGTGGCCGACGGGTGGTCTCGGTGGGTGCGCGGGGTCCGGCCGGGCGTGCTTGAGGTGGGCCGTCGTCGTGGGGCGGCGGATGTGGTGGAGCGGTCCGGGGTGAGCTGGCGTGGGGTGGCCGACGCGCGGCGCTGGTGGGTGCCCGGGCCACCCGAGGCAGGCCGCCGCCGGGCCGGCGGCGGGCGGCCCCCGTGGGCAACCGGGGTCCGGCCGAGGCCGATCGAGGTCGGCCACGGGCTCCGGCAGCCGGCGGTGACTCGATGATCCGCCGCTGGGTCGCCGACTTCGGGCTCGGGATGCGGCTCGCGCTCGGCGGTGGTGGGGTGCGGACCGCGTGGGCGCGTCTCGCCCTCACCGCCGCCGGGGTGGGGCTCGGCGTTGTCGTGCTGCTCGCCGCCACCTCGCTGCCGCACATGCTCGGGGCTCGTTCCGATCGCTCCGCCGGGCGGATGGCCGTCGCCGCGGCCGTCGACGGGGTGGATCCCGTCTACGCCGTCGATCGGAACGACGAGTTCCGCGGGCGGGGCCTCCAAGGCCACGTCGTGCAGCCGACCGGGCCGCGGCTGCCGGCCGCACCCGGGGTCGGACGGCTGCCCGGGCCCGGTGAGGCCGTGCTTTCGCCCGCGCTCGCCGGCCTCCTGCGGTCGCCGGACGGGGAGCTGCTGCGGCCGCGCTTTCCGGAGCGGGTGATCGGCACCATCGGCGACGCCGGGCTGACCGGGCCGAACGAGCTGTACTTCTACGTCGGCTCCGCGGCCGTCGCCACGCAGCCCGGCGCCGAGCTCGTCAGCGGGTTCGGCGGCGAACCACTGCGGCGGGGGCTCGATCCGCTCCAGCTGCTCCTGGTCGTGGTCGGGGCGACGACCTGCCTCGTGCCGGTGTTCGTCTTCGTCGTCACCAGCACCCGGCTCGCCGCCGCCTCGCGCGACCGGCGGCTGGCCGCGCTGCGGCTGGTCGGTGCGGACCGCGGCCAGGTGCGCCGGATCGCCGCCGGTGAAGCGCTGCTCGGGTCGTTCGCCGGGCTCGTCGTCGGCGGGGTGCTGTTCCTGCTCGTGCGCTTGCTCGTCCCGCTGATCACCGTGTCCGCCTTCCGCGGCGGCATCTTCGCCGCCGACGTCGTGCCCGACTGGCGGCTCGGCGTCCCCGCGCTGCTGGCGTTGCCGCTGCTGGCCTGCGCGGCGGCCGTCTTCGCGCTGCGGCGGGTCGTCGTCGAGCCGCTCGGAGTCGTCCGGCGCGGGACGCGGCTGCGGCGGAAACTGTGGTGGCGCTTGGTACCCGCGGTCGCCGGCGGGGTGCTGCTGGCCGTGCGGGCCGGGACCGGAGACGCGCTCGACCCCGCCGTGATCGCCGGCGTCGTGCTCGTCCTCACGGCCGTGCCGCTCGTGCTGCCGTGGCTCGTCGAGCGCGTCGCGGGCGTGCTCCACGGCGGTTCGCCCGCCTGGCTGCTGGCCGTGCGGCGGCTCCAGCTCGACAGCGCGACGGCGGCGCGCCTGGTCGGCGGTATCGCCGTCGTGCTGGCCGGATCCATTGCGCTGCAAGGGGTCTACGCACGCGTGGAGCGCGACGAGCCGCCGGTGGGTGACGTCCGGGTGATGGCCACGGCGTTCGTCACGAGCCTCGCCGACGTCGACGCGTTCACCGCCGCCCTGCACGCCCTGCCCGGGCTGGCCGGTGTCCCGGTGGAAACCCGGGGACTGGTGCGGACCGCGGCGGGGGAGCGGTCCTCGATCGTCGTGGAGACGTGCGCCGAGCTCGCGATCGCGGGCTGCCGCGACGGCGACGTCTACGCGACGGGCCCCGGGGCGCCCGGTCCGGGTGACCAGGTCCGGTTCGCCGGGACCGGCCCTCCACAGTGGACGGTCCCGGCGGACCGCTACCACGTGCACTCCGGCGAAACACCGGGACTGCGCGTCACGCCGGGCGCGCTGCGCACCGCGACGAGCATCGGGCTGAGCTCCAACGCGCGGATCCCCGCCGCCGGACCCGATGTGGTGGAGCAGGTGCGCAACATCGTGGGCTGGAAGGGGATCGTCGCCTCGCTGGGGACCGAACGGGACGGTACCTACGCTTTCCTCACGCGGGTGCTGTCGGTGGGCTCGGTCCTGGTGCTGCTGCTCGCCGCGGGCAGCCTGCTGATCGCGGCGTGGGAACAGCTCCGCGAACGCAGGCGCAGTCTCGCCGCGCTGATGGCGAACGGCGTCGGACGCGGCGTGCTCGCGCGGTCCTTGGTGTGGCAGCTGGCGATCCCGGTGGCGGTGGCGGTCGTCGTCGCCGTGCTCGCCGGGCTCGGGCTCGACTGGCTGCTGCTCACCATGGTGGTGCACCGCCCGATGGCGGCCGACCTGGCGATGATCGGCGTGCTGACGGCGACCGCGGCCGCCGCCGTGCTGGTGGTGACCGCCGCGACACTGCCGGTGCTGTGGCGGACCGCCAGTCTGGAACAGTTGCGGGAAGAGTAGCGAAACCGGTTGCGGTGCAACGAATTCCGCGCCGATCGTTCGATAGGTACGGCGAGGCTGCCCCAAGGGGCGCCCTCTTCGCCGTGGTGGCGGCGCCCGGAGCTCGGCGATGGTGGAGGGGCAGTTGTCCACCGAGCCGAGTTTCGAGGCAGCCGATGCGCACCATGTACGACGCGCTCACCGCGCGCAACATCCTGAAGAAGGACCGGCGGCCGGTGATGGTGGCCGGGTACATCGACCGGATCAAGCTCGCGCCGTGGACCGACGACGACTGGGCGCTCTTCCCGGACGCGCTGAAGGTGGAGATCGTCAAGAAGGCGTCCACGAACGACGGTCACGTCCTCGACGTCGAACCCGGCGACGCGCGGCCCGAGGAAGCGCCCGGCTGGGCGGCGATGCGGCGCCGGTCGGGGTTCGCGCACCCGGTCGTCTACTGCAACCGGTCGACGTGGCCGAAGGTCAAGGCCGCGTTCGCCGACCAGGGAGTCGAGCCGCCGCTGTACTGGATCGCGACGGCCACCGGGCGGCGCGAAATCCCGCCGGGCGCGATCGCCGCGCAGTACCTGCTCGACGTCGAGCCCGGCATCGACATCTCCGTCGTGGCCGACTTCTGGCCCGGCGTCGACGCACCGTCACCGGCACCCCTTGCCACCGAAACCGGAGTGGAGTTCATGGAACGCATCACCGTCACCCCGCCCAACGCCGGCTCCAACACGGTCCGGCTCACCCTCTCCGGCAGCCTCGGCGCCGCGGTCATCGTCCGCCCGCGCATCAACCGCGACGGCGTGGCGAAGCCGATGTGGGTCGGCAACATCTTCGCGTGGGGCTCGGACAAGGTCGGCGTCGGCCACAACCCGAAGTCCGACCCGGACTACGACGACCGCCTCACCTCCCACCGCCGGTTCTCGCTGCCGGGCGCGCTGTGGGCGGACCTCGAGTACAGCGCCGCGGAGCCGTTCGAGATCGACGTCGTCGGCTGAGCGGCCCGGCCCCGATGTAGTGAATGACTCATTCCTGTCGTCCGACGACCTGAATGAGTCATTCACTACATCCAGGTGACCGGGCGGGCGCGCTCCGTGCTGTGTTGACACGACCGCCGAACGGGTGTCAGTATCGGGATTAATCCGATTGGAAACGTTTCCAACACCGGTAACCGAAGTTGGAAACGTTTCCAGCACCTGACCCGAGGAAGCGACGATGACGTCAACACGCGCCACGCTGCTGCAGGTGGCCGAGCGCGCCGGGGTGTCACTGGCCTCGACCTCCCGGGCGCTGCACGGGACGGGCGCGAGCCCGGCGATGGTCGAGCGGGTCCGCGCCGCGGCCGCCGAGCTCGGCTACAGCGCGGACGCGATCGGGCGGTCGCTGCGGCTGAAGAAGACCTTCCAGGTCGCCTTCGCCGTCGCGGACATCGGCAACCCCGTCTACGTCGAGATGATGCGGGCCATCCACGAAGTCCTCGAACCGCACGGCTACCGCGTCGTCGTGATGACCACCGGTGACACCGCGACCTCGACCACCGAGCTCGTCCGCAGCCTCAACAGCGGCTTCGTCGACGGCATGATCGTCAGCCCGCTGCGGACCGACGACCGGCTCATCCGCGAGATCCAGCAGGCCCCCGTTCCGGTCGTGGTGATCGGGCGGGCACTGGACGACCGGGGGATCAGCTCGGTCTCCACCGACTCCGCCGGCGGGATCGGCGCTGCCGTGGCCCACCTGCACGCCATCGGCCGCCGCCGGGTCGGGTTCCTCAACGGGCCGCTCGACACCACGCCGGGCGCGTCCCGCCAGCGCGGCTTCGACGCCGCCACCGAGACGACCGCCTTCGAGCGGGTGGACCAGGAGATCGCCGCCGACTTCACCGTCACCGCCGGGCTCGAAGCCGCCCGGACGCTGCTCGCTCGCCAGAGCCTTGACGCGCTCGTCGCGGCCAACGACCTGCTCGCCATCGGCGCGATCCGCGCGGTCCGTGAGAAAGGCCTTTCCGTACCCGGCGACGTCGCGATCACCGGCATGGACGACACCGAGCTCGGCCGGGTCTTCCAGCCGAGCCTGACCAGCGTGTCCCTCGGCTCGACCGAACGCGGGCGCGCCGCCGCCCGGATCATGCTGCAGCTCGCCGACTACCCGGACCACGACGCGCAGCAGATCACCGTCGGCCCGCAGCTGCGGGTCCGTGAATCGACGGGAGGTGCGCAATGACCGCGACCTTGACCCGCCCGGCGCCCTCGGCCGGGAAGAAGAAGCCCGTCCTGGCCCGCACCCGGCGGCGCGAGGCGATCGCGCTGGTGCTGCCGTCGCTGATCCCGATCCTCGTGCTCAGCGTCGCCCCGCTGGTCGTCGGCATCTTCCTCGCCTTCACCGACGCGCGCCTGGTGCGCCACCCCGACTACGGCTTCGCCGGCGTCGACAACTTCGTCCGGCTCGCCGGCAACGACCTGTTCTGGGACTCGCTGCGGATCGGCCTGATCTGGACCGTCGGGGTGACGCTGCTCCAGCTGGCCGCCGCGATGGGACTGGCGCTGCTGCTGAACTCCGGGCTGAAACTGCAGGGCCTGACGCGGGTCCTGGCGCTCATCCCGTGGGCGATGCCGCCGGTCGTCGTGGCGATCATGTGGCAGATGATCTACTCCGCCAACGGCGGCCCGCTCAACGCCTTCCTCGGCGGCGTCGGCCTGCCCGACGACGTCAACTGGCTCGGCGACTTCTCGACCGCGCTGCCCGCGGTGATCGTCGTCGGCGTCTGGGTCGGCATGCCGCAGACCACGGTGACGCTCCTGGCCGGCCTGCAGCAGATCCCGGCCGAACTGCACGAGGCCGCATCGGTCGACGGGGCGGGTGCGTGGCGGCGGTTCACCGCGGTGACGTGGCCCAGCCTGCGCCCGATCGTCACCTCGATCACGTCGCTGAACTTCATCTGGAACTTCAACTCGTTCTCGCTGGTCTACGTCCTCACCGCGGGCGGCCCGGGCGGGAAGACGATGGTGCCGGTGCTGTTCATCTACCTGGAAGCCTTCAAGAACCGCGAAATCGGCCGCGCCGCCGCGATGGGCCTCGTGCTCGTCGTCGTGGTGGTCCTGATCCTCGCCGTCTACCTGCGGTCGCAGTTCCGCGACGACCGTGCCGCGAAGGGGCGGTGACCATGCGCGTCCTCGTGCGCCCGGCGCAGTACTTCGCCCTCGCGCTCTACATCCTGTTCCTCGGCTTTCCCGTGCTGTGGCTCGTCTCCGCGTCGGTGAAGTCGTCGGGCGAGCTGAACTCCCTGACGGTGAGCCTGCTGCCGAGCGAATGGCACTGGGACAACTACTCCGAGGCGCTCGACAAGCAGGGCCTGATCCGGTCCGCGGCCAACAGCCTGATCGTCGCGCTGGCCTCGACCGCGCTGTCGGTCCTCATCGCCGTGCCCGCGGCCTACGTCCTCGCGCGGCTCAAGGGCAAGGTGCGCGCGGCCGGCGTCGGGTGGATCCTGGTCAGCCAGGTGTTCCCGGTGGTGCTGATCATCCTGCCGCTGTTCCTCATCCTGCGGACGCTGGGCCTGGCCGACAACCTCGCCGGCCTGACGCTCGTGCACACGACGTACATGCTGCCGTTCGCGCTGTGGATGCTGCAGGGCTACGTCGCCGCGATCCCGGTGGAACTCGAGGAAGCCGGGGCGGTGGACGGCGCGAGCCGGCTGACCGTGCTGCGCACGATCGTCTTCCCGCTGCTCGCGCCCGGCGTGGTCGCGACCGCGATGTTCAGCTTCGTCTCGTCGTGGAACGAATTCTTCTTCGCACTGGTGCTGCTGCAGTCGCCGGAGAACTACACCCTGCCCATCACCCTCACCATGTTCGTCGGCGGGGAGGGCAAAGTCGCCCTCGGCCCGCTCGCCGCGGGCGCCGTGCTCGCGGCCATCCCCAGCATCGTCTTCTTCGGCATCCTGCGGAAGAAGCTCACCGGCGGCCTGATGGCCGGGGCGGTGAAGGGATGAACCCCCAGTCCCCCCAAAGCTCTGCCCCTCAAAAGAAACGCTCGAAAGGTCGGTCGATGAAGACACGACGCACACTGGTCGCCGGCGCACTGACGGCCGTCGGACTGCTGCTCACCGCCTGCGGTGGCGGGGGCAGCGGCGACGGCGGGGACGGTCCGGTCTCCCTCACCTTCCAGTCCCTGTCCGACCAGCCCGCCGCCATCGCCGCGACGCAGAAGATCGTCGGCGACTGGAACAAGGCGCACCCGGACGTGCAGGTCAAGATCGTGCCGGCGGGCTGGGACGGCGTCTACGACAAGCTGATCACCCAGTTCAACGCCGGTTCGGCGCCGGACATCGTGCACTACGAGGCGGCCGGCATCGCGCCCTTCGCCACGGACGGCTTCCTCGCCGACCTCACGCCGTACCTCTCGGCGGAGAAGCGCGCGGACATCCCGAAGGGCGTCCTCGACTCGGTCACGGTCGACGGCAAGGTGATCGCCCAGCCGACCGAGCTGCAGTCCTATGTGGTCTTCGCGAACAAGACCCAGCTGCAGCAGGCCGGCGTCACGATCCCGACCGGTGCCTCGATGACGTGGGACCAGCTGCGCGAGATCGCCAAGGCGGCCACCAAGGACGGCAAGTTCGGCCTCGGCTGGGGCCTGTCGAGCCCGACGGCGGCGTTCGTCGCGCTGGCGCCCGGGTTCGGCGGCAAGTACTTCGAGGGCACCGGCAACGACGCCAAGCTGACGGCCGGGCCGGGGGAGCAGGCGCTGCCGCAGCTCGTCGACGCGATGGCGCACCAGGACAAATCGATCCTGCCCGTCACGCTGACGCAGTCCGGCACGAAGGCGCTGGCGCCGTTCTACGCGGGGCAGATCGCGATGACCGTGCAGGGGTCCTACCAGGCGGCCAACATCGCCAAGGACGCGCCGAAGGGCTTCGACTGGGTGGTCCTGCCGCCGCTGGCCGGCTCGGCCGGGCCCGCGCAGGCCGCGAACCCGCAGACGCTGTCGGTGAACAAGGACTCGGCGCACGTCAAGGAGGCCGCGGAGTTCGTGGACTTCTTCACCGGGACCGAAAACCTGGCCGCGATCAACGAAGCCGACGCCCTGATCCCGCCGACGACGTCGGCGCGCCAGGCACTGGCCACCAAGCTCGCCGGGAAGAACGGCTGGGACGCGATCCTGGCCTCCGGTGAGCACCTGACCTCGGCGCCCTACCTGTTCGCCGGGAAGTACGCGCAGTGGAAGGACACCGTCGCGACGCCGGCCTACCAGCAGTTCCTCGCCCAGAAGATCGACGCGGCCGGCCTCGCGAAGCAGCTCGAGGACGGCTGGAAGAACGTCAGCAAGTGACAGGAGCGGATTGGTGACCTGGCTGGAAGACCGGGCCGTCGCGGTGATCACCGGTGCGGCCGTCGGGGACGCCCTCGGCGGCGCCACCGAAGGGTGGACACCCGAGCAGATCGAAGAACGGCACGGCGGCCGGGTGACCGGTGTCGTCGGGCCGTGGTACCCGGATTGGCGGACGGCCCGCCCGATCGCGCCTTACCACAAGGGCGACGGGCACGTCACCGACGACACCCTCATGACGCGGGCGCTCGTCGAGGTGTACGCGAAGCGCCGTGCACACCTCGACGCGTACGCGATGGCCGAAGACCTGGTGCCGCTCATGATCGGCGAGCCGCGCTGGGTACCGGAGCTGGAGTCGACCGCGCTGCTGCTGCAGCGGGTCTTCCTCGCGGAGAAGTGGATCGTCGCGAGGCTCCACTACGGACACGTCGACCCGCGCGAAGCGGGCGTGGGCAACGTGGTCAACTGCGGCGCGGCGATGTACGTCGCCCCGGTGGGCGTGGTCAACGCGGGTGATCCGCGGGCCGCGTACGCCGAGGCGATCGACCTGACCGGCGCGCACCAGTCCAGCTACGGCCGCGAGGCGGCGGGCGTGCTGGCCGCGATGGTGGCGGCCGCCGTCGCCCCGGGCGCGACGCTCGACGACGTCGTGGCGGCCGCGCTGGACGTGGCCCACGACGGGACCGCGGCGGCGGTGCGCGCGGTCGTGGAGACCTTCGGTGACCGGTCCGTCCCCCCGGGCACCGACGGGGAAGAACGTGCGCTGGCGGCTCTCGTCCGCGAGACCGTCGCGCCGTTCGACTCGGTCGGGCCGCGCTACCGGGAGATGTCGATGGACGCACGCCGGCCGTCGCGGACGAAGTCGATCGAGGAGCTGCCCGCCGCGCTGGCGTTCGTGCTGGCGCACAAGGGCGACTTCCGCGGCGCGGTGCTGGCGGCGGTGAACTACGGCCGCGACGCCGACTCGATCGCCGTGATGGCGGCGGCGATCTGCGCGGGTCTCGGCGGGACGGCCGTGGTCCCCGCGGAGTGGGTCGACGAGATCGGCGATGCGAGCCGGATGGACCTGCGTGAGACCGGGCACCTGCTGGCTTCGGCGGCGGTGGACATCCTGAAGGCCGACCGCGAGCGGGCCGCCGCGCGCGCCGCGTTCCTGGAGGCGACGGCGTGAGGCTGACCTGGGCCCGGCCCGAGGACCTGCTCCCGCACGAGCTGGTCCAGTCCGCCGCGGAGGGCAAGGACGTCTCCGCGGCGCGGGCGCGGTGGATCGCGGCGGGCGGCGATCCGGTGCCCGCGGTGAGCGGCGCGGGCCCGGCGGCGCCCGGGCTGCGGCCGCTGGCACGGGAACTGCTGGACTCGCTGGACGCCCCGGTGTCTGAACCGGAGCTCGTCCTGCCCGCGGCGCCCGCCCTGCCCCGCGGGTCCCGCGGCCGCGAACTCGACGCGTGGACCGGCCGGGCGGCGGGCTGCCTGCTCGGCAAGCCGGTGGAGAAGATCCCGCGCGAGGGGATCGAGGAGATCCTCCGGGCCACCGGCCGGTGGCCCCTCGACCGGTGGTTCACCGCGGTGGGGCTGCCCGGCGACGTCGCGGCGCGGTGGCCGTGGAACCGCCGGTCGGCGCCGACGTCGCTGGAGGAGAACATCGACGGGATGCCCGAGGACGACGACCTCAACTACCCGATGCTGGCGCTGTCACTGGTGGAAGAGCACGGCCGGGGGTTCACCACCGGCGACGTCGCCCAGCTGTGGCTGGACAACCTGCCCGCCGGGCGGGTCTTCACCGCCGAGCGCGCGGCGTACCGGAACCTGCTCGACGCGCGCGAGGACACCGCGACCCACCACAACCCGTTCCGGGAGTGGATCGGCGCGCTGATCCGCGCGGACGTCTTCGGCTGGATCAGCCCGGGCGACGTGCCGGGTGCGGCCCGGATGGCGGCGGTGGACGCCCGCCTGAGCCACACGCGCAACGGCGTGTACGGCGCGATGTGGGTCGCGGGCCTGGCCGCGGCCGCGATGGTGTGCGACACGGTCGACGAGGTCCTGGACGCGGCGATGGCGGCGATCCCGGCGTCGAGCGACCTGGCGAAGGCCGTCCACTTCGGACGTTCGGCGGCCGGGGACGGCGATGTCCGAAGTGGACTCGACCGGCTGTACGAGGCTTACGGGCACCTGCATTGGGTGCACGTGCTCAACAACGCAGCGACGATCGCGTACGCCCTCGCGAAGGGCGGCGGCGAGTTCGGGCCGAGCGTGGCGATCGCGGTGACGGCGGGCTGGGACACCGACTCGGCGGCCGCGACGGTCGGGGGAGTGGTGGGTGCGCTGAGCGGGGTCGGGGAGTACTGGAGCAAGCCCCTGGACGGCCGGATCGCCACGTCACTGCCCGGCGGGGAACGCCGGATCGCGGACCTCGCGGCCCGCACGGCGGCCCTCGCGGGAGCCGGCCGATGACCGGGCGGGTCGTGGTCGTGGGTTCGGCCAATGTGGACCTCGCCGTCGACGTGCCCCGGCCGCCGAAGGCCGGGGAGACCATCCTCGGGAACCACCTCCGCCGCAGTCCCGGGGGCAAGGGCGCCAACCAGGCCGTCGCCGCCGCGCTGGCCGGCGGGGCCGAGACCACCTTCGTCGGCGCGCTCGGCGAGGACGAAGGCGCCGACCTGCTCCTCGTGTCCCTCGGCGGCGCCGGCGTGCGCACCGACCTCGTCGAACGCGCCGAAGCACCCACCGGGACCGCCTTCATCACCGTCGCCCCGGACGGCGAGAACGCCATCGTCGTGGCGCCCGGAGCCAACGACCACGTCAAGATCGGTGCCGCGCAGGCCGAGCGGATCGCCGAAGCCGTCGTCGTGCTGGCGCAACTCGAGATCCCGCTCGACGTGGTCGCGGCCGCCGCCGCGGCCCAGCGGCCCGGTGCGCTCGTCATCCTCAACGCGGCGCCGTCACGGGAACTGCCCGATTCGCTGTGGGAGGTCGTCGACCTGCTCGTCGTCAACGAGCACGAAGCGGCCGACCTCGCGGGCGAGCCCGAGAAGCTGCTCCGGCGCGTGCCCGCCGTCGTCGTCACCCTCGGCGGCGACGGCTGCGTGGTGCTCCGCCGGGACGAAGAACCCGTGCGGATCCCCGGCGTCCCGGTCGACGTCGTCGACACCACCGGCGCGGGCGACACCTTCTGCGGCGTCCTCGCGGCGGCACTGGCCCACGGCCACGACGTCCTCGAAGCCGCCCGGCGAGCGGGCGCGGCCGCCGCGCTGGCCGTCACCCGGCCCGGCGCCCAGGCCGCCGTCCCCACCGCCGCGGAAGTGGCGGCGCTCGGAGGAAAGGCACGATGACCTTCACGTTCGACCCGCTCGTCCCGCGGCCGATCGACCGGCCCACCGAGGTGCGCGGCCCGCTGTCCGCATTGGACGAAGCCAAGATCTTCGCCGCACCCGCGGACCCGGCCGACCGGCCCACGTGGCGCGCGAAGCTCCACGCCTGGCGCGAGGACGCCCGCGCGCGCCACGGCTACACCGGCGCCGCCTACGACCGCCCGCAAGCGGCCTGGGCGGCGTCCTGCCACACGGTCGCCCAGGTGTGGCTCTGGGACGAACTGCTGTACTCCTTCGAAGACCGCCGCTTCACGCCCGAGCGCTTCCTCGCCGACGCCCGCGCGCGCTTCGGCGGGCTCGACGCCGTCGTCCTCTGGCACGCCTACCCGGTGATCGGCCTCGACGACCGCAACCAGTGGGACTTCTACCGCGACGTCCCCGGGCTCGCCGGCCTGATCGCAACCCTGCACGACGAAGGCCTGCACGTCTTCGTCGACTACAACCCCTGGGACGTCGGCACCCGCCGCGGCGCGGACGACCTGACCGAACTCGCCGCGCTCGTCGCCGACCTCAAGGCGGACGGCGTCTTCCTCGACACGCTGAAGAAGGCCGAGCCGGACTTCGTCGAGCGGCTCGAAGCCGCCCGGCCCGGCATCGTTCTCGAGGGCGAATCGAAGCTCGCCGTCGAGCGGATCGAGGACCACGCGGCGTCGTGGGCCCAGTTCTTCGCCGACTCGCCCGTGCCCGGTGTCCTGCGCGCCCACTGGTACGAGCGGCGCCACATGCAGCACCACGTCCGCCGCTGGCACCGCGACCACAGCGAAGAACTGCAGTCGGCGTGGCTCAACGGCGCCGGCGTGATGGTTTGGGAGGTCGTCTTCGGCGTCTGGGTCGGCTGGTCCGCCCGCGACGCGTCGACCGTCCGCCGGATGGTCACCCTGCAGCGCCTGGCGAAGGACCTCCTCCTCGACGGCGAATGGACGCCGCTGGCCGAGCTGCCGCCCGAGGCCGAAGCGGCCGGCGTCTACGCGTCGAAGTGGGAACTCGGCAACCGGACACTGTGGACGCTCGTCAACCGCGGCGAGACCGACTACCACGGCCCGCTGCCCGGCACCGACCTCCTCGGCGGGGTCCCGGCCCGCGGGATCGGCGCCACGACCGACGGGTGGCGGCCGGAACTCCCGCCGTTGCCGCACGACCCGGACGCCCGGTTCCCGCACCGGGTCGCGAAGCGCGTGAGCCCACCCCGGACGACTGGGGCGCCCGAGGCGGACGCCGTCGTCGTGCCGTCCGGACCGTACGTGCTGACCGTCCGGTACCGCGCCCGTGAAACGGGTATGTACCAGGGCGCGCCCTACGTGGACGAATGGAAGCCCCTCCCGCCGCGCCTGCACGACGCCCGCACCCTGCAGCGCGAAGGCGAACTGACGACGGCCGTCGCGGTCGGGCGCACCGAAGTGACCCACGCGCAGTACGCGCAGTTCCTGGCCGCCACCGGCCACGAGCCGGGACCTGAGCGTCGCGGTGCCCCGGACGCACCCGTCACCCACGTCGACCTCGACGACGCCCGCGCGTACTGCGCGTGGCGGGGTGGCCGGCTGCCGACCGAGGACGAATGGCAGCTGGCGGGGGCGGAGCTGTGCCGCGGCACCCCGGCCGTGTGGAACTGGACCGAGAGCGAGCACTCCGACGGCCGCACCCGGTTCGTGATGGTGAAGGGCGGCAGCGACTACGTGGCCGAAGGCTCAGAGTGGTACGTCGAAGGCGGCCGGCACGCGCCGGATTACACCGTGAAACTGCTCTTGCCCGGCCTCGGTCTCGCCCGGAGCGCGACCGTCGGCTTCCGGTGCGCCTGGGAGGTGCCGTCGTGACCGTCTCCCGCGACCCCGCCGCCGGAGCCCTCGCCGGGCTGCGCGTCGTCGACGCGTCCACGCTCTTCGCCGGGCCGATGGCCGCGATGCACCTGGGTGACATGGGTGCCGAGGTGATCAAGGTGGAGCACCCGCGCAAACCGGACCCGTCGCGCTCGCACGGCGTCGCGAAGGACGGCGTCAACCTCTGGTGGAAGACGCTGGGCCGCAACAAGCGCACGATCACCGCCGACCTCGGCAGCGAAGGCGGCCGCGAGGTCTTCCTCGCGCTGGTCACCACCGCCGACGTCGTGATCGAGAACTTCCGCCCGGGCACCCTGGAACGCTGGCAGCTCGGGTACGACGAGCTGGCGAGCTGGAACCCGGAGCTCGTCCTCGCCCGCGTCACCGGCTTCGGGCAGACCGGCCCGTACCGCAGCCGGCCCGGCTTCGGCACCCTCGCCGAGGCGATGAGCGGGTTCGCGGCGACCACCGGGGAGCCGGACGGCCCGCCGACGCTGCCGCCGTTCGGGCTCGCGGACGGCGTCGCGTCCCTGGCCACGGCGTACGCGATCATGGTCGCGCTCGCCGCGCGCGCGAACACCGGGCGCGGGCAGGTCGTGGACACCGCGATCATCGAGCCGATGCTCGCCATGCTCGGCCCGCAGATCACGCGCTGGGACCAGCTGCGCACCGTCCAGCCGCGCACCGGCAACCGCTCGATCAACAACGCGCCGCGCAACACCTACCGCACCGCCGACGGCCAGTGGGTCGCGGTGTCCACTTCGGCCCAGTCGATCGCCGAGCGCGTGGTCCGGCTGGTCGGCCGCCCCGACCTGGCCGACGAGCCGTGGTTCGCCAGCGGGGCCGAGCGGGCCCGGCACGCCGACGAACTCGACGAGGCCGTCGGCAAGTGGATCGGGCAGCGCACGCGCGCCGAAGTCGTCGAGGCGTTCGAAGCGGCGCAGGCCGCGGTGGCGCCGATCTACGACGCCGCCGACGTCGTCGCCGACCCGCAGTTCCAGGCGCTCGGCACGATCCACGAGATCGACGACCCGGAGCTGGGGCCGATGCTCATGCAGGGCCCGCTGTTCCGGCTGTCGGGCCACGACGGCGTCATCGGGTTCACCGGGCGCCCGCACGGCGCCGACACCGACGCCGTCCTGGACGAGCTCGGGTTCGCGCCGGAGCGGGTGGCCGAGCTGCGGGACCGGGGTGCGGTGTGACCCCGCCGCTCACGTTTCTCTACGCACCCGCGGACCGGCCGGACCGGGTCGGCAAGGCCCTGGCGTCGGCGGCCGACGTCGTGCTCGTCGACCTCGAGGACGCCGTCGCCCCGGCCCGCAAGGACGAAGCCCGTTCGCACGTTCTGGAGCTGCTCGCGTCGGTGGCCAGGCCGGTGCAGGTGCGCGTCAACCACCCGAGCACGCCGTGGCACGAGGCCGACCTCGCGGCGGTGGCCGGCCTGCCGTCTCCGGTGGGCGTGCGGCTGCCGAAGGTCGAGGCGCCGGAGGAAATCCGGGCCGTCGCCGCGGCGCTCCCGGACCGGGACCTGCACCCGCTGATCGAGTCCGCCCTCGGCGTGGAGCGGGCGCTGGAGATCGCGACGGCGGCGCCGCGGGTGGCGTCGATCGGGCTCGGCGAGGCCGACCTGCGTTCGGACCTCGGCGTGGCCGACGACGCCGGGCTGACGTGGGCGCGCAGCCGGGTGATCGTCGCGGCCCGGGCCGCACGGCTCGCGCCGCCCGCGATGTCCGCGTACCCGAACGTCCGGGACCTCGACGGGCTCGCGGCGTCGTGCCGGGCGGGCCGCGCGCTGGGCTTCCGCGGCCGGACGGCGATCCACCCGGTGCAGCTGGCGACGATCCGGACCGCGTTCCTGCCGACCCGCGAAGAGGTTTCGCGGGCCCGCGAGGTCATCGCCCGGGTCGCCGGCGCGACGGCGGCGGGGGTGGGCGCGGTCGCGCTGCCCGACGGGAGCTTCCTCGACGTCGCCATGGTCGAGCAGGCGCGGACGGTGCTGTCCCTGGCCGAGTAGTACGGGCGTTGTACGGATTTTGGACCCGCGTGTGGCGCACTGGCGCCCATGCGAACTCCGAAAGCGATCGTCCTCGTGCTGGCCGTGGTGGCCGGCGCACTGGCGCTGCCCGGGACGGCGAGCGCCGCCTACAGCGATCCGCTGACCACGACGACCAAGCAGAACCTGGTCTGGCACGCGACCCCCGCCGCCGCGCTCACCGCGCTGGACGCCGCGCTGCCGAACGTCAGCCTCAACACCGTCGTCAACGACACCAGCTACGCGATGACCGGCTGCACGAGCGCGGAGAAGGCCGCGCTGCCCAAGGCGCCGGTGGCCACGAAGTCGTTGTGCTGGGACAGCGAGCGGGCCGGCAGCACGAGCTGGGTGCCGCAGGGCATCACGACGTCCGGCGACGCCGACGACGACGGCCTGTGGGGCGCGGACAAGATCATCCTGTCCGGCTGGCACGGCACCACCGACCTCGGCCGCTACAACGACGCGCGGATCCAGGCGATCAACTACGACGACCCCGCGTCGGCCGCCCACCGGATGATGTACCTGGCCGTGCCGAACAGCACCGGCAGCAGCTTCTCGTCGGCGCAGGCGCACATGGGCGGGATGGCCTGGTACGGCGACAAGATCTACGTGACCGCGGTGGGCAACACGTCGACCGCGATCCGCGTGTTCAGCACGAAGCACATCCTGCAGCTGAGCGACACGACGTCGAACGCGATCGGCAAGACGTCCGGCGGGTACGCGGCCTACACGTACAAGTACGCGATGATGCAGATCGGCTACTACTCCTACGCAGGCGGCACGTGCAGCATGTCGTCGGACACGGGCGTGCCGTGCTTCTCGTCGCTGTCGCTGGACCGCAGCACGTCACCGGCGTCGGTGGTAACGACGGAGTACTTCTCCGACCAGTCCCTGCACGGCCGCCTCTACCGCTTCCCGATGGGCACGGACTACCTGCTGACCGGGACCGCGTCGGAGGCGTTCCGCAGCTCCGTCGGCAACATGCAGGGCGTGCTGTCCCACGACGGCAAGTGGTACGTGGCCCACAGTTCGGCGACCCTCAACGGCCAGCTCTGGGCCCAGACGACGACGGCGAGCACGTCGGCGACCTGCGGCACCACGACGGCCTGCTGGGCGGTCCACCCGGAGGCACTGACGTACGACTGGGCGACGGGCCTGGTCTGGTCCCAGTCCGAGTGGTCGACGGCGGACTGCAAGGCGCAGGGCCAGACGTGCGGACGGTCGGTGTTCGCGGTGCCGCTGACGTCGCTGGGTTAGCGTCGCGCGCCCCCGGTTTCGCCGGCGGCCGGGAATGCGCCCCAATGTGGCATTGGGTGCGTCTGACGCACCGAACGCCACATTGGGTGCGTTGGACGCACCGAACGCCACATTGGGGCGCTTGGGGACGGCGTCAGGCGACCGGTGCCGGGTCGGGCTCGCGGTCCGGCTCCGGCGGCGTCGCGCCCGCCCGGCGCCGGTCCCACCGCGCCTTGCCCCACCGGAACACCACCGGCGCCGCCACCACGCACAGCGAGAGCGCCGCGACGTCCAGCAGGTACGCCGCCAGCCAGACGTGCTTGGCGATCTCGAAGTAGCCGTCGCCGACCACCGACATCGTCACGATGCCGAGCGCGCTCGCCACCGCCACGCCCGCCACCACGCCGTAGCGAGTGGTCGGCGGACGGCCGCGCCGCAGGGCCACCACCGCCGCGGCCAGGCCCAGGAGAACGAGCAGGACCGGCCACCACCACAGGCCCATGCTGTCGAGCCACGCCTGGAACGTCGTCGCGTCGCCGCCCATGTCGCCGCTCACCGGGGCCGAGTTGTCCGGGGGACGGGTCTCCGCCGTCCACGGGTCGTCCGGCAGGTAGGGGAGGCTGCGCCCGAGCGTGGCCTGCAGGCCGGTGCCGATCGCGGACGCCAGTGCGCCGGGGTGCGTCAGCAGCAGGTCCCAGACCTTGTGCTTGACCGTCGCCGGCTCCTCCAGCAGCACGTCCGCGCCGGCCAGCGCCTCCGGGCCGTCCGGGTAGTACGCGTGGCCCGCGCTCTGCTGCGCCTCCGCCGGCAGGCCGAGCGCGGCCGCCGAACCCGGGAACTCGACCAGGCCGAGCGTGTAGACCACGTTGACCGCGTTGACGTCGGCGTAGTTGCGGTCCTGCCAGGCGAGGTTCGCGCGGATCGGCGCGATCAGCTCCAGCACCAGCAGCACCGCGAGCACCGGCCCGACGATCCGGCCGGACCACCAGCGGCCGAGGCCCGGGCGGGCCGCGGTCACCGCGCACACGAGCACCGCGAGCACGAACAGCGGCAGGAAGCCGATCTTCGCCAAGCCGCCCACGACCCCGCCGGCGGCGACGAGGCCGAGTGCCGCCAGCCGCGCGAAGCCGTCCTCGGCCTTGGTCGCGGCGATGACGGCCAGCCCGCACAGCAGCGTGTACGCGCCGAACAGCCCCGCGGGCTCGGCGAAGGTCGAGATGAACAGCCGCGCGAAGGACGGTTCGAGCAGGGGTAGCAGCGGCGGCAGCAGGAACAGCAGGCGCCGGGTGCCGCGCGCCTGCACCGCCCACGCCGCCGGCAGCGTGACCAGGAAGACCAGCAGCACGTACAGCCAGCCCAGCTTGACCAGGCTGAACGAGCCGTCCCCGCCCGCGACGCTCTCGAAGAGCACCGCCGCGCTCGACGGCTGCGGGTCCGGGCACGGCGTACCGCGCCCGAAGTCGAGCACCACGCCGCCCAGCCAGCTCGCCTTGTGGTCCGGCGTGGCCGGCGTCAAGCCGGGCCCGCAGAACAGCCGGTAACCGTCCCCGTTGTCCCCGGCGCCGGTCGGTGTGCCGCCCAGCAGACCGAGGACGAGCGCCAGCACGAGCGCGGCGATCGCCGCGGTCGCCGTGGCGATCCCCACCCTCTTCATGCCGGTCAGCGTAGGTGGTCGGTTCGCCCGCTGGTTCCGGAACTCCCGATTTCCTCTTTCCGCGGCGCCGGATCAGGCGCCCGGGTGACCGCACGCGTAGACGTTCGCCGAAGCGAGCGCCACGCAGGCGGGACAGGTGTTGACCGGCCGGTCGCGGCGGCCGTAGTAGGGGTGGCGGGCGCCGCACAGCGCGGTGAGCACGTCCCCGGGCCGCGGGTCGGGGTGGCACCGGGGGCAGTAGGCGTGGGCGGCGCGTTCGACGTCGGCGCTCATGACGCCGGAGTACCCCTGACGGCGGTGCGCCAACCCGGGACCGGCCGGCCGCCGGTGAAGCACCAGATCGCGATGACCGGGTCGCAGAGCGCGCAGCCGAACGACGAGTCGTGCGCGAACGGCAGGATCGGCTGGCCCCTGAGGTGGTGCACGACGTCCCAGCCGGTGTGCAGCAGCCAGCCGATGCCGATGAACGTCCACGAGTCGAGCCCGCGGAAGGCGACGTACGTCATGACGGCGCAGAACGCGAGCTCCCACGGCCCGAGCGCGCCGCCGGAGAGGTAGGCGGCCCCCGCGCCGCCGACGACCACGGCGTTGAACCGCCGCCGGTGCGCTTCGGGGACGAACGAGTTGAGCCCGGCGTAGAGGAGGCCGATCAGGATCGGCGCGAGGATCTCGATCACGGTGGGCAACGCTAGGAACCGGCGGTCCGCCGGGCCAGTGGCTGTCCGGCCAGGCTCCGCCGGATTCTCGCCAGCGCGGCCCGCTCCGTAAAGTGACAGGGGGAACGATCAGGGTGGGTTGGATGAACGTGAAGGCGGACCGCGCGAGTGCGACGCGGGAAAGCATCCTCGTCACGGCGGAACGGCTCTTCGCCGAGCACGGGGTGCATGTGGTGTCCAACCGGCACATCAGCGAGGCGGCCGGGCAGGGCAACAACGCGGCGGTGAACTACCACTTCGGCACGAAGGTCGACCTGGTCCGCGCGATCGTCCGCAAGCACGCGGAGCCCATGGAGCGGCTGCGCGCGGAACTGGTCGAGGCGATCGGCGGCGACGGCGAGCTCCGCGACTGGGTGGCCTGCCTCGTCCGCCCGAGCACGAGCCACCTGCGGGAGCTGGGCGCGCCGACGTGGTTCGCGCGGTTCAGCGCTCAGGTGATGACCGACCCGGCGCTGCGGGCGATCATCGCCGAGGAATCGCTGTCCTCACCGGCGCTGGCCCGGGCGGTCGAGGGCCTGAACCGCTGCCTGGACGGCCTGCCCCCGGACGTCCGCGCCGAGCGCGGCGACATGGCCCGCCAGCTGATGATCCACATGACGGCCGAGCGCGAACGCGCGCTGGCGGAGGGCACGGCGACGCCGAGGGCGAGCTGGGACGACGCCGGCACGGGCCTGATCGACGCGATCACCGGCCTGCTCCTGGCGCCGGTCTCGGGTCAGGACGTTTCGTAGGCCAGCGTCAGCCAGCCGCGGACCTCGTCGTCCACATCGGACACTTCGCTCAGCTTGAACTGGTGCCCCACCCGCGGTCCGGTCGCCCACCGCGCGGGCGCGATCCGCGCGGTCTCCACCGGGTGCGGCAGCCACAGGTACACGAGGACGTCCTTGGACCGCGGCCGCAGTTCGGCGAGCTTGCGGTCGCGCTTGAGGAACACGCCGACCTTGACGGCGTCCTCGTGGACGTCACCGAGGGCGTGCAGGTGCTCGAGGACGGCGTCGTAGACCGCGCGCTGCCACGGCGCCTTCCCGGCGAAGGTCTCCTCGACCGTGCAGCCGGGGACGCAGGTGTGGCCCTGGCGGGCGCGGGCGAACTCGCGGTCGCAGCGCGGGCACGTCCAGCGGGTCGGCATGCCGTCCAGGATGGCACTCCCCGCGCGGCCGCAGTTCGGCGAGCTGGTGGGCTCAGCGCGTCGGGGGGACGATGCCGTATTCGTGGATCTTGCGGTAGATCGTCGCCCGTGAAATGCCGAGCAGCTTCGCCGCCCGGACCTTGTTGCCGTCCGCGTCCTCCAGGCACCGCACGATCGCATCCCGCTCGATCGACTCGAAGCGGTTGAGCGGGCGGCGGGCCACCGCGTGGAACTCCGCCGGGAGGTCGCCGGGGCGGATGGTGCCCGCGCGGCGGCGCTGGGCGACCTTGCGCAGCACCGCGTACAGCTGGCCGGTGTTGCCCGGCCACTCCGCGCGCATCAGCAGGTGCAGGGCCGCGGCCGAGCAGGTGAGGCGGCCGCCGTAGCCGAGCTTGCTCAGGACCAGGGGGACCAGCTCCGCCAGGTCCTCGACGTGGTGGCGCAGCGGCGGCACCCGGACCGTCCGCGGGAACGCCTTGAGCAGCTCGGCCAGCGCCGGCTCGGTCTCGGCCTCGGGGACCAGCGTGAGCACGACCCAGGGCGCGGCGGGACCTTCGCGCAGCCGGCGCAGCAACGCCGCCAGCGCGCTCGCCGCCGGGGCCGTCAGCTGGTCGGCGTGGCGGATCACCAGGGTGCGGATCGGGGCGTCGGCGTGCTCGCGCAGCAGGGCCTCGCCGTCCAGCGGGCCGGCCGCGTCGACGGTGACCAGGCGGGCCGCCGGGTGGTGCCGCTGGTGCAGGCCCTTCGTCAGGGTCAGCTTGCCGGTGCCCGCCTCGCCCTCCAGCGCGACCCACTCGCCGCGCTGGTGGCCGGCGTCCAGCTCGTGCCCGCAGCGCAGCCACAGCGGGGCCGAGCCGACCACGCCCGGCAGGTACATCGGCAGCATCGGCGTCGCCGCCGCCAAGGTCTCTTCGGCCTCGATCAGCTTCACCGACAGCACGCCGCCCGCGACGTCGGTCGCGCGCTGGCCCGGGACGCGGCGGCAGAACACCCGGACCCGCAGGCCGCTGGACAGCGACAGCGTCGCCGGCGTCCGCCGTCCCTCGGCCAGCGCCTCCGTGGCGTGGCCGAGCAGCACCGACTGGTCGGCCGGGTCGAGCAGCTGCCGGGCGCGGTCGTTCATCATCACGATGTCGTCGTTGAACGCCAGCACGATGCCCGTCCACCGGCGGCACGTCTGCAGGTAGGCCTGGAACAGGATCATTTCGCGCAGGTCGCTGTGCCGCAGCAGGGCCTGGCGGATCTGCTCGGCGGTCGAGCGGGCCAGCGCGATGAGGAGCCCGCCCGCGTCCTTGTGCCAGCAGGTGAGGTCGACCGCGCCGACCTTCTTGCCGGAGATCGGGTGGTGGATCGGCACGCCCGCGCACGCGAGGTTCTCCAGGTGCTCGGCGTAGTGCTCGTGGCCGAACACCGTGGTCGCGCGGCCGTCCTCGAGCGCGGTGCCGATGCCGTTGGTCCCGACGGACTGCTCGCCGTAGCTGAACCCGGGCACGAGCTCGACGCGTTCGAGGTGCCGCCGCAGGTCGGCGTCGCCGGTCCGCTGGGTGAGCACGACGCCGGCCGGGTCGGTGAGGATGAGGCTGATGGGCTGGCCGTCGAACTGCTCGCCGAGCTTGTGCAGCACCGGCTCGGCGCCGCGCATCAGCGGGATGTCGAGGTTCTGGTCGCCGAGGTAGAGCGGGTCGATCCGGTCGGCCTCGACGCGGAACTCCCGTGAACGCCGCCAGGAGGCCAGGATCGTCTGCCGCACGACGCCGGCGGACACCGGTTCGGCGGTCAGGAAACGCACCCGGGTGCGGGCGAGCTCGTCGTCGGCGAGCAGGGTTCCGGGCGCGTTCTCGTCCACGTGACCTCCAGCTTCCCGCGGCCCACGTGGGTGCGGGCACACCCGTTGTGCCGCCCGTCCAGCCTAAGCGCCTCCCGCCCGCGGCGGTGTCTCAAATTGAGACGTTCCCGCCCGCGCCACGGCGGTGACATGGGGGGATGGCCGCCGAGACGTACAACCCCTGGACGATCGTCAACCTGGTTTTCACCCACCTGGCCGAAGCGGGCCTGCACCCGACCCTCGGCGCGGAGGGCCACCCCGGCGAACCCGCCGCCGCGCTGCTGCGCGCGCTCGGCATCGTCCCGACCGTCGAGGGCGACGCGCGCGTGCAGGCCGGCGTCCACGAGGAGCTCGCCGCACTCCGCGCCCGGGTGCTCGGCGCGGACGAAACGCCCTGAGCAGCGGTTCTGTCTCAGATTGAGACCCGCGTCACCCGCGGGTCGCCCGTTCAATGGTCACCGCAGGACGCCCTGGGCGGCGAGCTCAGGAGATAAGGAGTGATCCATGAGTCGCCAGAGTGTGGCGAAAGCCCACCAGAAGATCCAGGAACTGTCGTGGGAACCGGCGTACCACACCCCGGTTTCGCACTACGGCACCGACTACACCTTCCGGAAGGCCAAGAAGAAGGACCCGTTGAAGCAGGTCCTCCGCTCGTACTTCCCGATGCAGGAGGAAAAGGACCACCGGGTCTACGGCGCCGAGGACGGCGCGATCCGCGGCAACATGTTCCGCCAGGTCCAGGAACGCTGGCTGGAATGGCAGAAGCTGTTCCTGTCGATCATCCCGCTGCCGGAGATCTCGGCCGCGCGGGCGATGCCGCTGCTGTTCCGCACGGTCCCGAACCCGGAACTGCACAACGGGCAGGCGATCCAGATGATCGACGAGGTCCGCCACTCGACGATCCAGCAGAACCTCAAGCGCCTGTACATGCAGAACTACATCGACCCGGCCGGGTTCAACTCGAGCCTGCGCAACTTCCAGAACGACTACTGCGGCACCATCGGCCGCCAGTTCGCCGAGGGCTTCATCACCGGTGACGCCATCACCGCGGCGAGCATCTACCTGACCATCGTCGCCGAAACGGCGTTCACGAACACGCTGTTCGTCGCCATGCCCGCCGAAGCGGCCGCGAACGGCGACTACCTGCTGCCGACGGTGTTCCACTCGGTGCAGTCCGACGAGTCGCGCCACATCAGCAACGGCTACGCGACGCTGCTGATGGCGTTGTCGGACGAGAGCAACCACCAGCTGCTCGAACGCGACCTGCGGTACGCGTGGTGGAACAACCACGCCGTCGTCGACGCCGCGATCGGCACGTTCATCGAATACGGCACCAAGGATCGCCGCAAGGACCGCGAAAGCTACGCGGAAATGTGGCGCCGCTGGATCTACGACGACTACTACCGCAGCTACCTGGTCCCGCTCGAGAAGTACGGGCTCGTCATCCCGCACGACCTCATCGAAGAAGCGTGGAACCGGATCTGGAACAAGGGTTACGTCCACGAAGTCGCGCAGTTCTTCGCCACCGGGTGGCTCGCCAACTACTGGCGCATCGACCCGATGACCGACGAGGACTTCGAGTGGTTCGAGTACAAGTACCCGGGCTGGTACGACAAGTACGGCAAGTGGTGGGAGAACTACGCCCGGCTCGCGACGCCGAACGGGCACCACCCGATCGTCGCCGAAGACGTCGACTACGTGTACCCGCACCGCTGCTGGACGTGCATGGTGCCGTGCCTCATCCGCGAGGACATGGTGGTCGACGAGGTCGACGGCCAGCACCGGACGTACTGCTCGGAGACGTGCCGCTGGACCGACGCCGAGGCGTTCCGGCCCACCTACCAGGGCCGCAACACCCCGAACATGGGCCAGCTGGTCGGCGCCCGCGAGTGGGAGACGCTCTACCACGGCTGGAACTGGGCCGACGTCGTCTCCGACATGGGCTTCGTGCGCGACGACGGCAAGACCATGGTCGCGCAGCCGCACCTGAACCTCGACCCGAAGAAGATGTGGACGCTCGACCACCTGCGCCGGATGCCCGAGGTGCAGTCGCCGAACGTGCTGCTGAACCAGATGACCGACGAGCAGCGCGCCGCCTTCGTGGCCGACTACAACCGCCAAGGCCCGGCCGGGCGCCCGGCCCCCCAGACGGCCTGACACGAACCGGTCGTGAGTGTTGAGTCGGGTTAGAACCCGACTCAACACTCACGACCCCGCACCGAGCGAGACGGGGCTGGGATGGCAGAGAAGCACCGCGTCCGGTTCGAGCCGGTCGGGATCGAGATCGACGTCGCCGAGGACACCACGATCCTGCGCGCCGCCGCCGAGCAGGGCGTCATGCTCATGCACGGCTGCAAGGAAGGGCAGTGCGCGGCCTGCAAGTCGTTCATCCTCGACGGCGACGACGTCGAACACGACCGGTACTCGACCTTCGCGCTCCCCGACTACGAAAAGGAGGAAGGCTTCACGCTGCTGTGCCGGGCTCACGCCTACGAAGACCTGACCATCGAGCTGCTCAACTACGACGAGGAGATGATCCAGTCCGGGCTGCCGATCCAGGAGGCGACCGTCGAGGTCGTGTCGAACGAGCACGTCACGCACGACCTGCGGCACCTGGTGGTCCGGCTCGGCGAGGAACTCAAGTTCTTCCCCGGCCAGTACCTGGACTTCGCGGTTCCGGGCACCGAGGAGACGCGCTCGTTCTCGATGGCCAACACCTCGGCGCGCGACGGGCTGCTGGAGTTCGTCATCAAGATCTACCCCGACGGGCTGTTCTCCCGGTTCCTCGACACCGATGTCGCGGTCGGCGACCGGCTCCGGGTGACCGGCCCGTTCGGGGTGTTCACCCTCCGGGACAACCCGGGCGCGGACCTCGTGTTCGTCGGCGGCGGGGCCGGCATGGCGCCCATCCTGGCGCTGCTGCGGTCCATGGCCGAGCGCGGCCTCGACCGGAAGGCGGTCTTCTACTACGGCGCCCGCCGCCGCCACGACCTCTGCTTCGAGGCCGAGCTGCGGGAGCTCGAAGAGAAACTGCCGCACTTCCGTTACGTCCCAGCACTTTCCGAGCCGGGCGACGACGGCTGGGACGGCGAGACCGGCCTGATCACCGACGTCCTGCGCCGGGCCGGCCTCGACCTGAAGGGCGCCGACGCCTACGTCTGCGGGCCGCCGCCGATGGTGGAAGCCGCGCTGGAACTGCTGCCCGCGCTCGGCGTCGCCGACAAGCGCGTCTTCTACGACAAGTTCACCACCACGGGCGAAGGGTAAGGAACCCATGACAGCCACCTCCGAACGCAGCGTGCCGAAACCGACGTTCACCGACGCCGAAGCGGGCGCCAAGGTCTTCCCGGACTCCACCGCCCGCCAGTACAACTACTTCACCCCGGCCAAGCGCAAGCAGAGCCACTACGAGGACGTCACCGTCGAGGTCCAGCCCGACCCGCGGCACTACCTGTCCCAGGGCTGGCTCTACGCCTTCGCCGACGGCAAGGCCGGGTACCCGCTGGAGTGGACCGCGCTGAAGGCGTGGGGATCGGACCGCCCGGTGCCCGAACGCAGTCCCGGCTCCGGCGGCAAGGGCTACGACTGGCCGGCCCACGGCTGGCACGAGTTCCGCGACCCCAACGAGGAGTGGGAACTCACCCTCTACCGTTACAACGCCAACGTCGTGCGCCAGCTCAACCAGAACATCGACGCCGCGCGCCAGGCCAAGGCGTTCGAGCAGTGGAACCGCAACTGGGTCGAGTTCGTCGCCAAGCACATCGGCGCCTGGATGCACGTCGACCACGGCCTCGGCCTGTACTTGTTCGCCAATGCCAACCGCCGGGCGCCGACGAACATGCACAACAACGCGATCTCGGTGAACAGCATGCACCGGATCCGCGCGGCGCAGGACCTGGCGCTGTACAACCTGACCCTCACCGAAGAGGTCGAGGGCTTCGACGGCACGGCCCACCTGTCCACCTGGAACGAAGACCCGGCGTGGCAGGGCGTGCGCGAGACCGCGGAGCAGCTGACCGGGATCTGGGACTGGGGCGAGGCGATCTTCGCCGCGAACGTCGTCTTCGAGCCCCTCGTCGGCGAGCTGTTCCGCAGCAACCTGGTGCAGCAGGCCGCGCCGGCCAACGGCGACTTCGTCACCCCGACGCTGATCGGCGCCGAGGAGTTCGACTTCTCCGAACGCGACCTCCGCTACACGAAGCCGTTGTTCCACCTGCTGATCAACGACAAGGAGTTCGCCGACCACAACAAGGCGCTGCTGCAGAAGTGGCTCGAGGACTGGGTGCCGCGGAGCATCGCCGCCGCCCGCGCGCTGCAGCCGCTGTGGTCGCAGCCCGACGCCAAGCCGATCCGGTTCGAGGACGGCCTCGACCGCGTGAAGAGCCGGTTCGCCGGAATCCTGTCCGAATTGGGCCTCAAAGCACCGGAGGAGCTGGGCCAGTGACCATCTTCAAGACGGCGGAAAGCCCGTTCAAGACGAACAACACCGCGTCCAACATGTGCGGTTTCACCCTGATGAACAACCAGGTCGGCGCGATCATCGCGGACGTGATGGGCACCAAGGACAACGTCACGATCACCCCGCTGCCGTCGATGATCCGGGTCGACGCGGTCGGCCGCATGGACGTCGTCTACGCCGAGGTCGACGAGGCCGCCGGCGAAGAGGAGGGCTGGTTCAACGCGGCGGAGTTCGAGGAGAGCATGTCCACCCACTACGGGCGGATGATCCACGAAGACGACCGCACGATCATGTTCGCCAACCCCGAGGACGCGGCCGAGTACCTCGACTTCGACCTCAAGCCCGTTCAGTAGTCCGGCAAGGAAGCACTCGATCCGCTCAGGAGGATCAACCATGTACGAAAAAGACGGCGAAAAATACTTCGTGGTGGACGCCCACACCCACTTCTGGGACGCGAGCCCGGACAACTGGGTCAAGGGCCAGGAGGAATACGCCAAGGGCTGGATCGAGTGCTTCCACGCCTACCAGGGCCTCGGCCCGAAGGAGACGCACTGGCCGATCGACCGGTTCCAGAAGTACTCGGAAGAGCTGATGATGCACGACCTGTTCGAGGTCGGGCACGTCGACACCGCCATCTTCCAGCCGACGAACCTGCGGCAGTGGTACAAGAACGGCTTCAACACCACCGAAGCCGACGCCGCACTCGCCGCGAAGCACCCCGGCAAGTTCCTCGTGAACACCACCTTCGACCCGCGTGAAGGCGACGAAGGCCTGAAGGCGCTCGAGGAACGCGTCAAGCGCTACGGCTGCAAGGGCGTCAAGCTCTACACCGCCGAGTGGCGCGGCGACTCGCGGGGCTGGAGCCTCAAGGACCCGGAAGCGGCGAAGTACCTCGAGAAGTGCGAGGAACTGGGCGTCAAGAACATCCACATCCACAAGGGACCGACGATCTGGCCGCTCGACAAGGACGCGTTCGACGTGTCCGATGTGGACCACGTGGCGACGGACTTCCAGGGCCTCAACTTCATCGTCGAACACGTCGGCTTGCCGCGCATCGAGGACTTCTGCTTCATGGCCACGCAGGAGCGCAACGTCTACGCGGGGCTGGCCGTGGTCGTCGGCGGCCTGATGCACGCCCGGCCGAAGTTCTTCGCGAAGGTCATGGGCGAGCTGATGTTCTGGCTCGGCGAGGACAAGCTGATCTTCGGCGCGGACTACGCGATCTGGGAACCCAAGTGGCAGGTCGAGGGCTTCGTCGACTGGAACATGCCGGCCGACGAGGAGCTGTCGGACTTCCCGCCGCTGACCGTCGACCAGAAGAAGAAGATCCTCGGGCTGAACGCCGCGCGGCTCTACGACATCGACGTGCCGGCGGAATTGCGGCTCAAGGACCCGGAATCGGTCGAGCCGGTCGGCGTGCCGAACTCATGACCACCCTGGTGCTCGGTGCCCGCGCCGCCGTGTGGGCGGCGCTGGGCACCGTCCGCGATCCCGAACTGGACGAACCCCTCACCGACCTCGGGTTCGTCGCCCGCTGCGAGGTGGACGACGACGGGCACGCCGTCATCCGGCTGCGGCTGCCGACGTACTTCTGCGCGCCCAACTTCGCGTTCCTGATGGTGGCGGACGCCTACGACGCCGTGGCCGGGGTGCCGGGCCTGACCGGGCTCGACATCCGGCTCGACGACCACTTCGCGTCCGACGTCATCAACCGCGGGGTGGCGGCCCGGCAGGGGTTCGTCGCTTCGTTCGAGGGCGAGGCCGTCGACGAGCTCGACACGCTGCGGTACGACTTCGTCCGCAAGGCGGTGCTGGCCGGCACCGACCGCGTGTGCCGGTCCCTGGGCCGCGACCCGCGGTCGCTGACCCTCGGTGACGTCCCGCCGAGCCCGGATCTGGACCGGCTCCGGGCCCGCCGCCGCGAGCTCGGCCTGCCCGCCGAGGACGGCGACCCGCTGCTGCTCGACCCGGCTACCGGCACGACCCCGGCCGACGCGAAGCGGTATCTCGCCTTCGCACGGCTGACCCGCACGAGCATGGAGGCCAATTCCGGCGTGTGCCGCGGCATGTTGCGCGCGCGGTACTCGCTGACCGAAGACGAGGAGGGCACGGGATGAAGGCCGTGCGGCTGCAGAAGTACCACCAGCACCCGGTGATAGAAGACGTCCCGGAGCCGCGCGCGACCGGACCCTTCGACGTCGTGGTCAAGATCGGCGGCGCCGGCGTGTGCCGCACCGACCTGCACATCATCGAAGAGCAGTGGGCCGAGAAGTCCGGTGTCGCGCTGCCGTACACGATCGGCCACGAGAACGCCGGCTGGGTGCACGAGGTCGGTCCCGCGGTGTCCAATGTGGAGGTCGGCGACACGGTCATCCTGCACCCGACGCCCACGTGCGGGCTGTGCCACGCCTGCCGCGCCGGCGACGACATGCACTGTCCGAACGGGAGCTTCCCCGGCATCAACACCGACGGCGGGATGGCCGAATACCTGCTGACGTCGGCGCGGGCGTGCATCAAGCTCGATCCGGCGACGCAACCGTCCGATGTGGCCGCGCTGGCCGACGCGGGCATCACCGCCTACCACGCGGTGCGCAAGGCGGCCGCGCACCTGTACCCGGGCACCACCTGCGTCGTCAACGGCGCCGGCGGGCTCGGGCACATCGGCATCCAGTCGCTTCGCGCGTTGACGGCCGCCCGCGTGATCGTGGTCGACCGCAACGCCGACGCGCTGGAGCTGGCGGCCACCCTGGGCGCCGACGAAACCGTGCTGGCCGACGGCAAGCAGGTCGAGGCGGTGCTCGACCTGACGGGCGGGGACGGCGCGGAGGTCGTGCTCGACTTCGTCGCCGAGCAGGGCGCCCAGCAGGACGCGTTCGCGATGACCCGGCGCGCCGGGTCGCACTTCGTCATCGGCTACGGCTCGAACATCGAGATCCCGACGATCGACATCATCTCCACCGAGCGCAACATCATCGGCAACCTCGTGGGCACCTACAACGACCTCGCGGAGCTGATGGTGCTGGCCCAGGCCGGGAAGGTCACGCTGCACACCAAGAAGTACCCCCTGGACGCGGCGCTCGACGCGCTGGCCGACCTCGACGCCGGGCGCGTGCGCGGCCGGGCCATCCTCACCCCCTAGGAGCAGGCACATGGCGAAGGAACTGCGGTTCGGCTCGGACGCCCGCGACCTGCTGCTGGCGGGCGTCGACAAGCTGGCGGAAGCGGTCAAGTCCACCCTCGGCCCCAAAGGCCGCAACGTGATCATCGAGAAGATCACCGGCTCGCCGGTGGTCACCAACGACGGCGTCACCATCGCGCGCGAGATCCACCTGAAGAACCAGTTCGAGAACATGGGCGCGCAGCTGGTCAAGGAAGCGGCGATCAAGACCAACGACGTCGTCGGCGACGGCACCACCACCGCCACCGTGCTCGCCCAGGCCATCGTGCACGAAGGCATGCGGGCGATCGCGAGCGGCGGCAACCCGGTGCTCGTCAAGCGCGGCATCGACCACGCCGTCGGGCTGCTGGTGGCGCACCTGGAGAAGCAGGCGCACCCGGTGGTGTCCGAACAGGACTACGCGCGGGTCGCGGCGATCTCGGCCAACGACGACGACGCCGTCGGCGCGGTGATCGCGAAGGCACTGCACACCGTCGGCGACGGCGGGGTGGTGACGGTCGAGGAGTCGCCGTCGATCGGCATGGGCGTGGACTTCGTCGAGGGGTTCGAGTTCGACAACGGCTACCTCTCGCCGTACCTGGTCACCGACCCGGGCCGGCTGGAGGCGGTGCTCGACGACCCCTACATCCTGATGTGCGCGGAGAAGATCACCAAGGTGCAGCAGCTGATGCCGTTGCTGGACAAGGTGATGCGCGCGCCGCGGCCCCTCGTGGTGATCGGCGAGACGGTCGAAGGCACGGCGCTGTCCATGCTGGTGCACAACCACATGAACGGCACGTTCCAGTCGGTGGCGATCCGCGCCCCCGGCTTCGGCGACCGGCGGCTGCACAAGCTGGAGGACCTGGCCGCCATCGTCGGCGGCGCGGTCCTTTCGCGACAGTCCGGGTTCACCATGGAGACGATGACCCTGGAGCACCTGGGCCGGGCGAAGCAGGTCCGCGTCACCGAGAACCGCACGACGATCGTCGGCGGCGCGGGTGCTGCGGAGGCGGTCGACTTCCGGGTCGGCCAGCTGCGCGCGGAGCTGGAGCGCGCGCAGTTCGGCGTCGACGAAGACGTCCTGACCGAGCGCATCGGCGCCCTGACCGGGAAAGTCGCGGTGGTGCACGTCGGCGCGGCGACCCCGGCGGAGCTGAAGGAGCTGCAGCACCGCGTCGAGGACGCGCTCTCGGCGACCCGCGCGGCGATGGCCGAAGGCATCGTGGCCGGCGGGGGAGCGGCGCTGCTGCATTCCGAGAGGGCACTGGAGAACCTGGGCCTTTCGGGTGATCAGGCGATCGGCGTCGAGATCGTCCGGCGGGCGCTGGCCGAGCCGGCGTTCCTCATCGCGCACAACGCGGGCCACCCGGCCCACGAGATCGTCGCGCGCACCCGGGAGCTCGGCGACGACGAAGGGTTCGACGCCCTGCACGACCGCTACGGCAACATGGTCGAGATGGGGGTGGTGGACCCGCTGCGGGTCTGCCGGTCGGCGGTGCAGAACGGCGCTTCGGTGGCCGGGCTGCTGCTCACGACGAACTCCCTGATCGCCGAGGAGCAGACCCCGTGGGGTGGCAGCCCGGCGCTGATGACCGAGTTCGGGCCGCTGGACGAAGGCCTGCACCAGCCTTCGCCGGACGCGAGCACCCCGCAGTCCCTCGGAATGGGCCCCTCCGTCGGCTGAGTCCGCGCGGCGGAGAACGGAGGTCCCCCCACCCGCGTCCTGAGCCGCGGTGGGGGGACCTTCGCCGTGCGCGGGACGGTGGGCGGTGCCACCCTGGTGATCATGACGCACTACGTTCTCGCGCAGACGATGGTCGCGGTCGGGGAGTTCGAAGCCAAGGGCTTCCTCGGCACGGTGGGCAAGATCGCCGCGGCAACGGTGATCTTCTTCATCGCGATCGGCTTGGTCGTGGGGTTGCTCCTGGGCTTCTTCCTCGGCCGTTCGGTCGGACGGCGGCAGGGCCCGCGCTGACGCCGTGCCGGGCCCGGGTCAGGAGACCAGGCCGTGGCGGGCGAGTTCGCGGCCCGCGAGTTCCTCGATGACGTCCCGGTCGCGCTCCCGCCACCCCGTCGCCGGCTTGGTCCCGGAAGCCAGGCGCCGCAACGGTTGCGTGGCGAGCGCCCTTAAGGCGAGCAGGTCAAGCCCTTCATCCCCGAGCGCCCGCAGCTGCGCGGCGGCTGTCGCGCGGCGGGCGAAGCGCCACCGCAGCGGGAGCCAGGTCACGAGCAGCGTCAGCACCGGCAGCACGACGATGATCGCCGCCAGCCACCAGGCGAGGTTTTCCACGCCTTCGATCTGCCAGCGGCCGGCGTCGGCGAGCTGGTTGCCGACGTTCGAACCGCCGTGCAGGGCGTTTGCCAGCGCGTCGCCGACCAAGGGGATGCCGCCTGCGGAGTCCGCGGCGCCGTCGAAGGTGCCGCGCAGGCCCGTGCCCGCGTTGACGAGGCCGTCGCCCGGGGCGCGCAGCTTCATCACCTGGTCGTACACCGATGTCGCCAGCCACACCGCGAAGACGACGAGCAGCAGGGCGAGCAGGTCGGCGACGAGCTGAGCGGTGCGGCGGATCGGCCGTTCGGCGTAGAGCTGCATCGGGGGACGCCTTTCGCGGTGGGGGAGCGCGGCCACGGCAACGTACCCGGGGGCCGATCCGTCGAACCGGGGGCCCGGCCGCCCTGCCACTCTCATCCCGCCGCCCCGCCGCCCCGCCCCGCCGCTGTGCCACAGCGTTGCCCGCCCTCCCACCGCCGCGCCCGCCGTCCGCAACTGTGCCGCACCGTTGCCCGCCGTCCCACCGCCACGCTGACCGTCGCCCCTGCGGCCCGCCGCCGTGCCACCCCGCCAGCGTGCAGCCCTGCCGGCGTGCAGCCCTGCCGTCCCGCTCCGCCGGCTCGCTGCCCACCGTCCCGCTGCCCTTCCATCAGGCTGACTGCCGCACTGCGGCCCGCCGCCGTGCCACCCCTCCCTCGGCGTGCAGCCCGCCTCACTCAGCCGCCTCGCCGAGTGCCGCCGATTCGGCCGGGCCGCCGACAACGCGCCGGGAACCGTCCGCCGCTCGCCCGCGCAGGCGCTATGTCTCCCGTCATAGTGGGTTCCAGCGGCGCCTTATGACACCCATCATAGTGTGCCGCCGCCCACAATGTGCTCTCATGGAATTATGACAACCGTCATAGAGATCCGCGAAGCCAGAGACGCCGATCGCGATTGCGTCGGCAAGCTGGTCGCGGCCTGCTCGCCCGCCAGTCTCCGGCGCCGCTTCATCATGGGCGGTCCCGCCGAGCCGGCTGAGGTCTTCCGGCGCTACCACCGCTTCCTGCTCGCGGGCCCGCCACACGGCGTCGCATTGCTCGCGTACCGCGCCGCCAACCCCGTCGGCCTGCTCAACTTCGTCTCGGAAACCCCCGGCACCGCCGAAATCGGCATCCTGGTCGCCGACGCGTGGCAGCGCCAGGGGATCGGCAGCGCGTTGAGCCGCTGGCTGTGGGCCTCCGGGCGGTGGCCGGGCTGGACCGTGCGGGCCACCGTCCAAGCCGGGAACACCGGTGCCGAAGCACTTCTGTCCCGGCAGGGCTTCAAGCCGGTGCCGTCGTACGAACGGGGCGAGCGCGACTTCACGCTGGTCGTCCCCGACTGGGCTATCATGACGGATGTCATGAAGGAGGCAGTCGATGACGAGGACGCCGCGCGAGCGGATGGTGCTCAGCGCCGCGCAACTGGTGCGGATCCACGGTGTCGGGGCGACCGGCATGCGGGACGTGGCCGTCCACGCCGAAGCCCCGCGGGGATCCCTGCAGCACTACTTCCCCGGCGGTAAGGACCAGCTGATGGCCGAGGCCGTCGCGTGGGCGGGCGACTACGCTGCCCGGCGGGTGGCTCGCGTCGTCGCCAAGATCGAGGACCCGACCCCCGGCAAGCTCTTCGCGGCGATGGCGGGCCAGTGGCGCGACCAGTTCACCGACGACGGCTTCGACGCGGGCTGCCCGCTGGTCGCGACCGTCGCCGACACCGCGGCCACCAGCGACACCCTGCGCGAAGCCGTCGGCAAGGCCTTCGACGGCTGGCAGCGCCCGGTCGCCACGGCGCTCGAACAGCTCGGCGTGCCGCCGTCGCGCAGCGCGGCGCTCGCGGTCCTGATGCTCAGCACGCTGGAGGGCGCGATCGTCCTGGCCAGGGCGCACCGGGACATCGCGCCGCTCGAGACGGTGGTCGAGGAACTGCGTCCCCTCCTCGACGGCGCCGTCGACCGGCGCCGCCGCCGCGAAATCTGAGCGCGCTCCCGGAAAGCGCATTCTTGAAGACGCCCGGTGCGGCCACCGGTGCCACGCTCGCCATGCGGCCGAGTGATCGTGCGCCGCGTCCTGTCCGGCTCCGCTCGTCCCGCGCGCCGCGGGCGGGCGTCGAGTCGTTCGCCGGTGGCTTCGACTGGGAGGTTAGGGACGATGGGTTCGGACGGGGATCGCCCGCGGGTGTCGGTGGTCATTCCCACGTACAACCGGTGCGAGATGCTGCGGACTTCACTCGAGCACCTGACGCGGCAGCGGCTCCCGGCCGGGGATTTCGAGGTGATCGTCGCGGACGACGGGTCGTCCGACGCCACCCGGGAAGTCGTGGAGTCCTTCGCGGACCGGCTGCGGGTGAAGTACCACTTCCAGGAGGACCTCGGGTTCCGCGCCGGCACCGCCCGCAACGCCGGCGCGCGGCTGGCCGACGCTCCCATCCTGGTCTTCCTGGACACCGGACCGCTGTTCGGGCCGGACCTCCTGCTCCGCCACCTCGAGGCGCACGGTGACGACGACGTGCGCCGGGCCGTCATCGGGTACGCGTACGGGTACCGGCCGGAGAAGGACATGTCCTGGATCACCGACGCCGTGCAGCGGCTGGGGCCGGAAGCCACCGTCGCGCGCTATGCCGACGATCCGGAGTTCCAGGACGTCCGGCACCCGCAGCTGCAGAACGTGGTTTCCGGGGCCGACCTGTTGCCGTGGCGGCTTTTCTTCACCATCAACTGTTCGGTCCGCACCGAGGACTTCCGCGCGGTCGGCGGTTTCGACGAGGAGTTCCACGGCTGGGGCGGGGAGGACACCGAGCTCGCGTTCCGGCTGTCCCGCCACGGCGTGCGCTTCCACGTCGCCGAGGACGCCTGGGTGGTCGACCTGCCGCACGAGCGCGAGCAGTTCGACCTGTGGGAGCAGCTCGCCCGGAACATGCTCCACTTCCTGGCGCAGCACCGGGAACCCGTCGTCGAGATCGGGCTGGCGCTGGCCATCAAGCACCTGTTCTGGAGCTACGAAGAGGACTACCGCGGCCTGGTGACGTGGCAGGAGCGGGTGCGCGACAGGGACGTGGCGGCCGAGCTGGCCGAGGCCGTGCGCCACGTCCCGCCGGGCGCGAAGATCGCGATTCTCGGTGCGGGCGCGGACATCCCGCCGTCGATGCCGCCCGCGATCGTGCTGGACTTCGACGCCTCGCTGGTGGCGCGGGCGACCGCGTCCGGACGGCACGTCGGGCACCACACCATGGGCCTGCGCACGCCGTTGGCGGAGCAGAGCGTGGACACCGTGATCATCACGTCCCGGATGGCCGGGCTGTGGGACCGCTGGCAGGACGAGCTGCTGGCCGAAGCCCGGCGCATCGGCCGCGAAGTCGTCGTGCCCGCCGGCTTCGGTGGCGTGCATGACTGAGGGCGTCGCGGCGGCGCGGGCCCGGTGGGCCGTGGTGGCCGTGTTCTTCTTCAACGGCACGCTGTTCTCCACGTTCATCAGCCGCGTGCCGTCGCTGAAGCTCGACCACGGCCTCAGCGACGGACGGCTCGGGGCGATCCTGACGCTGTTCGGCCTGGCGGCGCTGGTGACGATGCAGTTCGTCGGCCCGCTCGTGGCCCGGTTCGGCAGCGCCCGCGTGATCCGGCCGGCCGTGGCCGCGTCGCCGTTCGTGCTGGCCGGGATCGGTTTCGCCGGCGACGCCGTCCAGCTCGGCGCCGCGGTACTGCTGATGGGCGTGGTGCACGGCACGCTGGACGTCGCCATGAACGCCCACGCGGTGCTGGTCGAACAGGTGCGCAAGCGGTCGGTCATGAACGGCTGCCACGCGGCCTGGAGCATCAGCGCCGTCGCGGCTTCGCTGGCCGGCGCCGGTTTCACCAAGGCGGGCAGCCCGGTGGCGGAGCACTACGTGTGGGTCGGCGCCGTGCTCGTCGTCGCCGGCCTGGCGGCCACCACCGGACTGCTCCCGGCCTCGGCCGACCGGGCCGGAGCGGCGGCCGATGGCGGCCGGGCGCGGGTGAGCCGGCGCACCGGCTGGACGCGGCGGGTGTGTGTGTTCGGGGCGATGGGGTTCACCGCGATGATCCTCGAGGCCATGGTGATCAGCTGGAGCGGCGTCTTCCTCCACGACTCCCGCGGCGCGACGCTCGCCGCGGCGGCACTGGGCTTCACGGCGTTCTCCGCCTGCCAAGCCGCGGGCCGCCTCGTCGGCGACCGGCTGACCGAACGCTACGGCGCCCCGGCGCTGTTCCGCATCGGCGGCGCGGTGGCGGCCTCCGGGCTCGCGATCGTGGTAATGGTCCCGTCGTGGGTGGCCGGCGTCGCGGGCTTCGCGATCCTCGGCCTCGGCGGCTCGGTCCTGCTGCCACTGATCTTCAGCGCGGTCGGCCGCGCCGGCGAAGGAGCGGACGCGGCGACGTTCCTGTCCCGGTTCACCACGTTCACCTACGCGGGCGGGCTGATCGGTCCGGCGCTGATCGGGTGGTTCGCCGAGGCGACCACGCTGGGCTGGACGCTGGCGGGATTGCTCCCGGTGCTGGGCGCGGTGGTGCTGAACGCCAGGGTGATGGCCGCGCCGGAGCGGAAGCAGGAGGAGCCGGCGGCCGCCTGAGCCGAACGTCAGAAGATCAGCGCGACGAGGCTGACGACGAGCAGGATGGCCAGGGCGATGATCGACAACGTCGAGACCAGCGTCCTTGGCCGTCCCACTTCGCCAGGCCACCGGGTGGTCACGGGCTCCAGTTTCCGGATCTCGGGAACGGACTTCTTCCGGTCGGCGTCCGCTGCCGTCTTCGTTTCCGGCTCCTCGCGCCGATCCGCCCAGGTGGCTTCGAGCAGCACTGACAGGAGATCCGAGGCAGCTCGGGAGCGCAGCGCGACTTCGGCGGTCCGTCGGCCCATCCGCAGCGAGGTCTCCTCGGCGATGCGCCGCTGTTCACGCGTGAACTGGATCTCTTTCTCCAGGACGTGGATGGTCTCGTCGTCCGACCGCAGTTGCTCCCTGAGCCCGCGGATCCTTTGACGCAAGTGCTGCTCCCTCCGGCCGTCCGTGGCGATCTGCTGCTCGGCCTGGTGGCATTGCAGCTTGAGGTCGTCGATCTTGCCCGTGATTTCGGCCAGCTCGGAGGTCAGCTGCTCCTCGCGGCCCTTCAGCCGGCGTGCCTGCTCCCTGGCTGCATCGAACTCCTCCCAGAAGAGTGCTTTGAATTTCCGGACCTCATCCGTGATCCGGGTCGTCTCCGAGGGGAGGGCCGCACGTTCTTCGCCGGCTTGGCCTCTTTTCCCGGCTCCTTTGCGGTTTCGCAGATCGGAGGCCATCTCGATGGGTGTGTAGCGGAGCCGCCATTCCTCGCGCAGAGCGGCGTCCACTCCGCAAGCCTTGAGCCAGTTCGACACGTCGTCCCAGGTGATCGGCCGGCCACGCCGGCTCCCGTTCTCGACTTCCGAAACCCAGCCCTGCTGTCGGCCGCCGAGGCGCTTGGCCAGCTCTTCTTGGGTCAAGCGAGCGGAGATGCGCAGCTCGCGCAGATCGATGCCCAGGTTGATCATGTTCTGGGCCCAAGTGTCTCGTTCAGGCATGAGCGCTCCCGGGGCGATATCGCGGCGATGGTTCCCGGCCACTGGCCCTGAACTGCGGTTTCGCACCTCGGTATCGCCGTTCGGCGGCTGGGCGGCGTCGGTGGGCGAACGTGGTTGCACCCCAGCTTTCGGAGAACGGAGTCCGACGGTGCCCACTTACCTCGATTTCGCTTTGCAGCTGCTGCAGTGCATGACCGCGGCGGCTGGTGCTGCGACTACCATCGCGAAGCTGCGTGTGCGCAAACCTCGGACAAGGCGGCGATGGCGTCATCGGCGTACCTCGAGGCGACTGCGGTGACCGTTCTCCGGGCATGCCCAGAGTCGGGTGGGGAGCGATCCGCGTTACGCCGCCGGGCTCAGGTGTGCGTTCCGCCGTCCACGCGGATCTCCGTGCCCGTGATGAACTCGCCGTCGTCCGAAGCCAGCATCGCCACCACTCCCGCCACCGCCTCCGGGCGGGCCACCGCGTTGCCGACCTCCGTCGTCAGGCCGGTCGGCAACAGCGGCAGCAGCCGGCCGAACAGGGTGAAGTCGACGTCCTGGGGGAGCCAGCTCGCCGCCGAGTCCGTGATGCCGCTCTTCACGCTGCCCGGGGCGACGCTGACCGCGCGCAGGCCTTGCTTGCCGTACTCCAAGGCGAGCGAATGCGTGAACGCCTGGATCCCGCCCTTGCTCGCGCAGTACGCCGCCATGTACGGGTGGGCGAACGAAGCCGACGTCGAGCTGAAGTTCACCACCACGCCCTTCTCCGAAGCCAGCAGGGCGGGCAGGGCCGCGCGGGTCACCAGGAACGTGCCCGTCAGGTTCACCGCCAGCACCCGGTTCCACAGCGCCAGCGACGTCTCGTGCGTGTGCGACGCCAGCAGGATGCCCGCCGCGTTGACCAGGACGTCGAGGCCGCCCAGGACGTCGATCGCCGAGGCAACCCCGGCGGTCACCGCGGCCTCGTCGGCGACGTCCATCGTCAGCACCGCGGTGGCGGGCAGGTCGTCGTGGCCTTTGACGTCGGTGGCGACGACCCGCGCGCCCTCCTCCAGCAGGCGGAGCGTGGTGGCCCGTCCGATGCCGGAACCGGCGCCGGTGACCAGGATGCGGCGATCGCGCAGGCGTTCCATGGCGATCACCGTAGCCCGGGACCTACAGCGCGGGCACCCGCTCGGCGGCGGGTGGCGGGCCCGGCGGGGTGCCGTCGCCGAACGGCCGGCCGCCGAGCTGCTCGCGGTCGTGCGGGGTCAGCCAGCCTGAGACGTCCGGGCCGAGCGGGACGATCCCCGTCGGGTTCACGGTCCGGTGCACCACGTAGTAGTGCTCCTTGATCTGCGGGAAGTCGATCGTGTCGCCGAACCCGGGCGTCTGGAACAGGTCCCGCGTGTAGGCCCACAGGACCGGCAGCTCGGTGAGCTTCTGCCGGTTGCACTTGAAGTGGCCGTGGTACACCGCGTCGAACCGGACGAGCGTGGTGAACAGGCGGACGTCGGCTTCGGTGATCGTCTCGCCCACCAGGTAACGCTGGTCCGCGAGCCGCTCCGAAAGCCAGTCCAGCCGGGCGAACAGCTTGCGGTAGGAGTGCTCGTACGCCTCCTGGGACCGGGCGAACCCGCACTGGTACACCGCGTTGTTCACGTCGGTGAACACCTTCTGCGCGACGTCGTCGATCTCGTCGCGCAGCTTCTCAGGGTACAACTCGGGCGCGCCGTCTCGGTGGTACGCCGTCCACTCGGTCGACATGTCGAGGGTCATCTGCGCGAAGTCGTTGGTGACGACCTTCCCGCTCGGGACGTCGACGAACGCCGGCACGGTGATCCCGCGCGGGTACTCCGGGTCGCGCTTGAAGAACGCCTCCTGCAGCCGCTCGATGCCGAGCACCGGGTCGCGGCCACCGGGGTCGAGGTCGAAGCTCCAGCTGCGCTCGTCGTGCACCGGCCCGGCGATGCCCATGGACAGCACCGGTTCCAGGCCCAGCAGCCGCCGGACGATCACCGCGCGGTTCGCCCACGGGCACGCGCGCGCGACGATCAGCCGGTAGCGACCCGGCTCCACCGGCCAGCCGTCGCGGCCGTCGGCGGTGATGCGGTCCGGGAGGTAGTTCAGGTCCCGCTGGTATTCGCCCTTGTCGCTCATCGCGTCCTTTGCTCCTCGTCGGTCGGGGGAGCGGCGTCGAGCGCCGCGGCCAGCCGGGCCAGCACCGGTCCGGCGGTCCGGATCTCTTCGGCGCTCAGGTGGTCGAACACCGAAGCCCGGACGCGGGCCAGGTGGCTCGGGTAGGCCGCCTCCAGTCTGGCCAATCCGGCGCCGGTCAGCACGGCGTTGGACGCCCGCCCGTCTTCCGGGCAGCGCCGCTTCTCGATCAGCCCGCGGCGGGTGAGGTCGTCGACCACCCGGCTGATCCGGCTGAGCGACAACGCGGTCGTCGCCGCCAGCGCGGAGATGCGGAGCAGGTGATCCGGTGCTTCCGACAGCGCGACGAGGACGCCGTAGTCGCTGACCGTGAGGCCGGTCTCCGGCAGGAAATGGTCCTCCAGCGCGCGCGGCAGTACGGTTGTCACGCGGATCAGCGACCGCCAGAACGCGGCTTCCTCGCTGTCGAGCTCCCTCAGATCACCCATATCGGCGACTCTACCTAAAGCTTGCTTGCGCAACCAGCAAAGCTGAGTACAGTGTCGTTGAACCCTCAATCACTGGGGACGACCACTACTACGAGAGAAGAACAGCGATGACCAGCGCGACCTCCTACCCCCAGCTGACCGGCGAGTACACCCTCGACGCCGCCCACTCGCGGATCGGGTTCGTCGCCCGTCACGCCATGGTGACCAAGGTGCGCGGCAGCTTCAACGAGTTCACCGGCACCGCCACGATCGACGGCGACGCCCCGGAGAAGTCGTCCGCCCAGGTGACCATCCAGGCGCACAGCATCGACACCCGCAACGCGGACCGCGACGGGCACCTGAAGAGCAACGACTTCCTGTCGATGGACGAGTACCCGACCATCACCTTCACCACCACCGAGATCAAGCAGACCGGCGAGACCTCCTTCGAGGTCACGGGCGACCTGACGATCAAGGACGTCACCCGTTCGGTGACCATCCCGTTCGAGTTCGAGGGCTCCGCGAAGGACCCGTTCGGCAACGACCGGATCGGCTTCGAGGGCTCCACCACGATCAGCCGCAAGGACTACGGCATCACCTGGAACGCCGCCCTCGAGACCGGTGGCGTGCTGGTGAGCGACAAGGTCACCCTCGAGTTCGAGATCTCCGCGATCAAGAACGCCTGACGCCCGGGAGCGGGAACCGGGCTCACCGGTTCCCGCTCGCCCGCAGGTTCTCGATCCCGACGTCGAGCGCCGCTTCGAGGTGATCGATGCGGCCGGTCGACAGCATCACCAGCACCCCACCCTGGATCCCGGCCAGCAGGGCGGCCGCGGTGCGTTCGGCGTCCAGGCCCGCGGCGACCTCGCCGGCCGCCTGCAGGTGCCGGATGCCGGCCGCGATTTCCCGCCGCCACCGCTCCAGCATCCCGCCGACGACTTTCTGCGCGCCCGGGGTCGCCCGGCCCAGCTGGGAAATGAGCACGTTGAGCGGGCAGTGCTGCCCGCGCTGGGTGTAGTGCGAGACGACCGTGTCCCGCCACCGCCGCCACGCCGCCCACGACGTCAGCACGCCCAGTTGCGGCTGCTGGACCTCGATGACCTGGGCCGCTTCGAACTCGGCCACCGCCAGCAGCAGTTCTTCCTTGCCGTCGGGGAAGTAGTGGAAGAGCTGGCTCTTGCTCGTGCCCGTCCGCGCCCGGACGTCGTCGAGCGTCGTGACGGCGACGCCGCGTTCCCGGATCTCCTGTGCCGCGCCCTCGACGATCCGCTGCCGCGTCGCGGCGCCCTTGGCGGTCAGCTTCCTGGTGACTGGACTCACGAGTCCAATCTAGTCCGTTCGGGCGATTCCGGCCCGGAAGGGTGTGCGAAACCCCTCGAACGGGGAATCGTTTTCCCGGCCAGGGGAGGGAAAGCATGCTGCTGGACAAGTTCGCTTTCGACCGGGAGCCCGCCCAGGTCCGCGAGGTCCGCGCCTGGGTGCGCGAACGCCTGGCCGCGGCCGGCGAGGTACCGGACGACGTCGCGGCGGACGTCGTGCTGATCGCGGGGGAGCTGGCCGCGAACGCCGTCAGCCACGCGACGGGCCCGGTGCGCGCACTGCTGACGTGCGCGGATTCGGCGGTGTGGATCGGCATCGAGGACTCGGGCGGCGCGACGGCGTGGTTCGACCCGGCCGCGCCCGACGTGGCGCCGGTCGGCACCGGGCTGGCCTTGGTCGCCGCGTGCAGCCGCCGCCGGGGCCACTTCCACCGCGCCGACGGCGGCAAGACGGTCTGGGCGGAGATCCCGATCGGCACCTGAACGCCGTGAATGACTCATTCCTGTCGCCGGACGACAGGAATGAGTCATTCACTACGTTCGGGCCGGGGCGCGGGCGCGTCAGTGCGGGGTGTTGCGGGCGTACTCGGTCAACGCGCTGCGGTTCTGCAGGTTCGACTTCGCCATCAGGCTGGCCACGTGCTTCTCCACCGTCCGCGGCGAGATGTGCAGCCGCCGGGCGATGTCCTTGTTGCCCATGTTGTCCGCCAGCAGCTGCAGCACCTCGTACTCGCGGACCGTCACCCCCGCCGAGCGCAGGCCCGCCGGCAGGCGGTCCGAACCCGTGCGGCGCTGGCCGACCGCGACGCCGGTCTTGCGCAGCAGCCCGCGGCACGCGCTCGCCACCGCCGTCACATCCGCCTGGTGGAAGTACTCCTCGGCCTCCTTGAGCCACGTCACCGGGTCGCCCCAGCCGTCGGCCGCGGCGGACTCCGCCACCATGCGCAGGCCGAGGTGCCTGCTCACCGGGAACGGGGACGCGGCCTCGATCGCCGCCGCCACCGCTTCGTCGGCCAGCTCCGGGGAGCCGGCGCGGCCGTGGCGGACCGCGTCGCCCAGCAGGACGAACTGGCGGTTCCAGCGCATGCCGCTCACCGCGGCCGGGGGCCGTTCCGGCGGGGCCGTGCCGTCGAGCGCCTCGAACAGCAGCCGGAGGCCGTGCTGGCCCGCCAGGTGGAAGCGGCTCGGCTGGCGCTCCTCCAGAGCCAGCACCTGCGCGAGTTCGCGGCGGGCGCGTTCGGCGTCCTCCTCCAGCAGCGAGCAGAACACCTGCGCCAGCCCGACGCTCAGCACCATCTCCTGCGCGCTGTTGCCGCCCTCGGCGCGGAAGTCGTCGAGCGCGGCTTCCATCCGCGGCCGGTCCGCCTGGTGCGCGGCCACCATCGCGCGCGTCATGTGCGTGTACTGCAGCAGCGCCACCAGCCGGAGCCGGCCCAGCACCGCGAGGTTTTCGTCGAGAATGCGATCGGCCTGCGCGAACTCTCCGCGCATCACCGCGTGCACCGCGCGGCTCGCGTCGACCGCGCAGGTCAGCGTGATCGCGCCGGTGCGCTGGGCTTCGGCGCGGGCGAGGTCGAACGTGCGGACGTCGCCCTCGGCCAGCATCCGGTGCCCGCCGAGGCGGACCAGCACCTGGGTGCGCAGGTGCGTCAGCTGGTGGCGTTCGGCCAGCCGCCGCGCCAGCTGCAGGTAGCGCTCGGCCTCCGCCAGATCCGTTTCCAGCGCCACCATCCCGAGCACCTGCAACGCCTGGCACGACACGAACGGCACGCCCACGCGCTCGGCCACCTGCCACGCCTGTTCGGCGAGCTGCCGGGCGCGTTCGGTGTGCGCCGGGCCCGGGATGTCCAGCCACAGCGTCGCTTCGACGGCGTCGAGGCCCGCCTTCTGCTCTTCGGTCATCTCGCCGCCGAGCGGGGCGCGGGCCTGCTCGATCTGGTTGAGGCACTCGTCGTGCCGCCCGCCGATGTAGGCCGCCCACGCCAGCTGGACGTGCAGGTCGACCGCCCGCTCCAGGCGGCCGATCTCGGCGAACCGGGCGGAAAACCCGACCGCGCGGTCGAACTGGCCGGTCTGCCCGAGCGCGTGCAGCAGGGACTCGAGCGCGTCGGCGCGGTCGTCGGGGCTCGCCGTGGCCATCAGGTCGACGGCGCGGGTCAGCATGGTCACCGCCGAGTCGGCGGCGCCGCCGTCGAGCGCGCGGCGGCCGGCTTCGGCGAACAGCCGCCCGGCGCCGGGGTGGTCCAGCGCGGTCAGCCGCAGCGCCGCGGCCAGCGCGCACAGCTCACCGGGCAGGCCCGGGTGCAGCAGCTCGACGGCGTCGGCGGCCCGGCGAGCCAGGTTCGCCTTGGTCGACGGCACGAGCCGCGCCAGCAGCGCCTCCGCGGTGAGCGGGTGGCGGAAGGCGTACCAGCCGGGCGTGGTCTCGTCGGTGGTGACCAGGTGCGCGGCGACGCTCGCGCTGATGTGGTTGTGCAGCATGCGGTCGTCCATGTCGGTGACCGCCTGCACCACCGACAGCGGGAACCGCCTGCCCAGCACGGCGGCCACCGACAGCAGCGTCTCGCCGTCCGCGCCGAGTGCGTCGACGCGCGCGGCGATGCTGCTGATCAGCGCCTCCGGCACGCGGGCCTGCAGTTCGCCGACGACCTGCCAGCCGTTCGCGCCGCCGACGAGCAGGCCGTCGCTGACCATGCCGTGCAGCAGCTCTTCGACGACGAAGGGCACGCCCTCGCTGTTCTGCCACAACAGGTTCGCGACGGCGGCGGGCACCGCGGCCGGCTCGGTCTCCAGGCAGGCGGCGGCGAACTCGCGGGTGCTCGCGGCGTCGAGCCGGGTCAGTTCGAAGGTGTGGCTGGCCGAGCGCTGCGCCGCCGCGGTCGCCAGCCGGAGCGCCTCGCCCGGTTCGTTGCGCAGGGTGCCGATCAGCATCACCCGGCTCGACGCCAGGTTGTCGACGAGGTACTCGACGATGAACAGGGTTTCGGCGTCGGCGTTGTGCAGGTCTTCCAGGACGATCAGGCAGCCGCTTTCGCGCCCCGCCACCGACAGCAGCCGGAACACCGCCTCGGCGAGGACGAGGAGGTTGCCGTTGTCGTGCGGGCGGTCGCCGCGGTACCAGTCGGGCACGAGCCGGGCCAGCACCGGCACGAGCGGGTCGAGTTCGGGCGCCGCGGGCGGGTGGCCGCCGCGGAAGTGCGAAAGCAGGGCTTCGGCCAGCGGCCGGAACGGCACCATCGGCCCGATCGAGCTGGCTCGTCCGCGCAGCACGGGGAGCCCGGTCGCCAGTGCCCGCGCGGCGACGTCGGCGGCGAGCCGGGACTTCCCGATCCCGCCTTCACCGACGAGGAAGAAGGCCCCACCGTGGTCGGTGCGGGCCTTCTCCAGGGCCTGGGACAGCGCGCCGAGCTCCCTGTCGCGCCCGATCAGGCGCGTCGATCGGATGCCCATCGCGGTCACTATAACCGGACGGGCGTCCTCCGGGCGTAGGTCGAATTACCGACGCGGTGATCGTCTCACTATCCGGGGAAAGCGCCCGTGACGACCGTGATGTCCATCGTCGTCAGCGAGTTCTGGCTGACCCGCGCCGCCTTGCCGGACAGGGCGTGGTTGCGCGCGCCCGTCCGGGCGGACGCCGGGAGGGTCAAGTCGCCGATCGGGTTGTCCAGGCCGGCGAAGTCGTGCTCGGTCATGCAGGTGGCTCCACTCTCGGTAGTCGTGCGGGGTGAAACGGAAGCTATTCGGCGAAGGCGACGGTGAAGACCGGCGTGATGTCGAGGGTGCTCAGGCTGTTCTGGCTCAGCCGCGGGGCCTGGCCGGACAGCGCGCGGTTGCGGGCGCCGGTGCGGGCGGAGACGGGGAGGGTCAGGTCGCCGACGGGGTTCTCGGGGAACTCGGGCTCGGTCATGGGGGATCGCTTTCGGGTGCGGGGGACGGGGAGGGGATCAGAGGGCGAAGGTGCCGTTGGTGACGACGGTCGGCGAACCGAAGGTGTCGAGCGTGACGCCGGACAGCCGGGGCCGGGTGCCCGCGAGCGCCTGGTTGCGCGAGCCGGCGTGGTTCGCCCGCGGGAGCACCAGGGCGCCGACGGTGGCTTCGGCGGTCTCGGTCGTGGTTTCGCGCATCGGTGGTTCTCTCCTCGTGAAGGTGGGGCGGATCAGCGGGTCGGGGCTTGCAGGAGCAGGGCGGACGGGACGCGGGGGCCGAAGCCGAGGCGCAGCAGGCCGTAGCCGATGCCGGCCAGGCCGGTCAGCAGGCCGGGGGAGGGCACGCCGTCCGGGGTGCCGCAGCGCGCGCCGTCCTGTTCGACGGCGGTGAGCAGCAGGCCGGTCCGGGTGGCGAGCGCGGCTTCCGCGCCGGCGTGGCCGGTCTCGGCCAGCACGCCGAGGACGTCGGTGATGCCGGTTTCGCCGTGGCACAGGGAAAGGTCGCGCAGCGGTTCCTGGGCGGCGAGGCGCCGGACCTGCTCGTCGAGGCCGCCGAGCACGTCGGGGTCGCCGGCGTAGGCGAGCACCTGGCCGGCCAGGCCGGAGCACCAGCCGTGCCCGGTCGCGGCCTTCGCGGGCGGCAGGGTCGCGGTCTCGCGCGGGTGCCCGGACAGGGCCCAGTCGACGCCGGCCGCGCCGTGCGCGAACCCGGGGTCGGCCAGATCGGGGTCGATGGACCGGCTTGCGAGCTCGGCGGCGTAGGCGCCGGCGAGCGCGGTGGCGGGTTCGAGGCCGGTCTGCGTGGCGACCGAGCGCAGCGCAACCAGGCCGCCGGCCAGCCCGGTGGTGAACCGCGGTGACGTCCGCGGCGTCGGGGCCGGCATCACCGCGACCGTGCGGGCGCAGAGGTCCAGCAGGTCCGGCCGGTCGAGCAGCCGCGCGAGGCGGGCCGCGGCGTAGGCGACGCCGCCCAGCCCGAGCAGGCCGCCCGGCCCGGCCGCCTCGGCGAGGTCCGGGTCGGCTTCGAGCGCGGAAACCAGCGACGGCAGGCCGGAAAGCGCCTTCCCGGCCAGGTCCCGGTAGCGGTCGATGCCGGTCAGCTCGGCGAGCTGGGCGAGGAACAGCGCCACGCCGGGGTAGCCCTCGCCGAGCCCGCCGCCCATCGGCAGCACGGTCCAGTACTTCTCGTCGACGAGTTCCAGCCCGACCCAGTTGACGCGCCCGCCGGAGGTCGAGGCGCGGGCGATGATGGCGTCGGCGACGCCGCACGCGGCCGAAAGCAGGTGCGCGGGCTCGGGGGTCTTGCTCGGGAGGATGCCGTCGCTGACCCCGCAGCCCGTGTGCGTCTCGGCGTCGGGCCGGGTGGCCAGCGCGGCGGTGATCAGCCACTCCTGGTCGCGGCGGTCGATGGTGGTCATGCCGGCGACCTTCGCCCGCACCGTCGCCAGCGGCGTCGTGCCGAGCAGGCCGGCCAGCCGGTTGCCTTCGGCGTCCCAGACGTCGGCGGAGCCGGGCTCGCCGGTGAACATCGGGACGTCGCCGGCCCACAGGTCGGTCAGCTCCGCGGCCACCAGCGCGCGGCGGACGTCGTCGGTGCTGTCGTCGTGCAGCAGCCCGAACGCTTCGTCCCGCGCGGCCGCGTCGGCCAGCAGCGACGGGTGCGTGGTTTCGTCGAGCAGCCGGGTGTAGAAGCTGGTGGGGCGGACCAGGACGCGGATCCCGGCGCCGGCGCAGCTTTCCAGCAGCGCGGCGAACTCGGTCGCGCCGGCGGCGATGGCGTCGTACCCGGCGCGGAACCCGGCCAGCAGCGCGGCGCCGTGCTCGGCGGGCTCGATGTCGATGCCGCCGAGGGTGGGCCGGTTGACGCCGGTGCCGACACCGCCGGGCACCCGGACCAGCCGCATGCGGTCGGTGCCGGCGTCGAGCCAGTCGACGCGCTCCAGCGCCGGGGCCGCCGCGCGGCCGCCGCCCAGCCCGGAGATGTCCACCGCGCCGTGCTCGCCGACGATCATCTGCGGCAGCAGCATGGTCCGGTGCACCGAGCGGGCGAGCAGCTCGGCGGCCGGGTCGGTTTCGGTGCTTTCGGCCGGGAGCACAGGCTGGAACAGCGTCTCGATGTCGATCAGCACCGGCTGGTCGCCGGCCGCGATGATGTTCTCGAAGTGCACGTCGGTCCCGTCGAGGGCGTGCAGCAGGGCGAGCAGCACGCCCTGGCGGCGGTAGAAGCGGTCCACCTCGGTGAGGTCCGCGCACGGCCGGTGCTCGACGAACCGCAGCCAGCCGTAGCCGGGCCGGGCCAGGACGTCGACGGACGCCAGTTCGAGACCGGGCACGCGCGGGTTGAGCCAGCCGACCAGCGCGGTGAACGCCGTGTGCAGGTCGAGCGGGCGCGGCTTGTAGACGACCCGCGCGCCGCCGGCGAACCGCAGTTCGCGGACCGAGCGGCCGCGCTGGTGCGCGTCCCCGGTGCCGCCGCTGACCTCGACGAGCGGCCCCGGGTCGGTGCCGGTGAACGCCGTGAGGGCCACGCGGTCGGCGTCGAACCGGGCCAGCAGCTCGGTGGTGGCCGCGATGGCGTGCAGCGACGCCTGCGCGGCGAGCCGGGCGAGCACCGGGTAGCGGTGCAGCAGGTCGGTCAGCCCCGCGGGGGTGCCGGTCCGGCGGACGAAGTCGGCGAAGCGCGCTTCCGGCGTCTCGCCTTCGAGGATCCCCTTGTGCCGCGCCCGGCCGAGCTCCAGCACCAGGGTGCGGGCGGCGAGGCCGGCCAGCTGGTGGCCGAGCTGCGCGGCGCAGCCGTCCGCGACCGGCGCGGCGTCGACGGCGGGCGAGCCCGCTGCGGCAGCCGCGATCGCGGCACGGGCCGCGTCGGTGAAGGGACGGAACACCGCGGCGAACGCCTCGCGCCAAGCGCCGCTTTCACGTGAAAGTGCGGCTCCCAGGTCGGCACTTTCACGTGAAAGTGCGGCCTCGGCGAAGTCCACCCACGCGGGGCGGGTGCCGTCGGGGCGCCGCTCGTGCGGGGTCAGCCCGGCCGCCCACCAGGTGGGCGGGAGCGTCGTGGTCGCCGGGTTCGGCTGCGGGGGAATCACGGGATCGAGCATGCCAGCGGGTGACGCCGGTTACATGGGGGTGCTACGCCCGCATTCCCGCCCGGCATGGGGGCGTTCTGGGGGTTCATGGGGGGTCCGGCGGGGAAACGCCTGGTCGCGCAGTGGGGGATTAGGCCGGACGGACGTGGCGGTTGGGCCGTCCGGCGGGCGGGCCGGCCGGGGGTTCGAGGGGCGCGGCGAGGGCGGGATCCCCCATGCGGGGCACCTGGAGCGCACCGGACTCCGCGCTCGCGCGCGGGGCCGCGACGCCCGCGCGCGAGGCGGACCGGGGTGGGCGGCCGGCGCGGGAATGCGGGGCCGCCGCACCCATGTGCGCCGGGCTCCGGCCGATGACGATTCGTCGTGAGAAGTTCGCGGCCCGCACCGCGGACGTTCCCCGAACGCACAGGGAGCGACGCACGATGACCACCTTCCAGATCGAGCAGACCCCGGACCGGCCCGCCGTGTCCGCGGAACCTGCGCTGAAGTTCGTCCTGTCCAGCGTCCAGTCCGACTCGCACATGTGGAACCTCGTCGCCCTCCAGCTGATCATGGAGGAAATGGGCCACGAGGTGGTCAACCTCGGCGCCTGCGTCCCGGTCGGCCGGCTGCTGGAAGCGTGCCGCGCCGAGCGGCCGGACTGCCTGGTGATCAGCACCATCAACGGCCACGGCCACGTCGACGGCGCCCGGGTGATCTCCGCGCTGCGCGCCGACGCCGTCCTGGCCGGCCTGCCCGCCGTGATCGGCGGCAAGCTCGGCGTCCACGGCGACGCGAACAGCGCGCTGGAGGCCGAGCTGCTGGCGCTGGGCTACGACGCGGTCTTCCACGTCGGCGCCGGCGATTCCGGCCAGGCGATCGAGTCCTTCCGCGAGTTCGTCGCCGCGAACATCCGGACCTTGCGGTGACCGCTGCCCGGTCGGTGTTCAGCGCGTTCGTGGCCGAGCACCGCCGCCGCCGGACGCTCGTCGTCCAGCCGCGGATGGGGTTCTCCGACCCGGCCGCGATGCGCCGCGGGCTGCACGCGGTGGCCGGGGCCGGCGTCCCGGCCGTCGGCACCGTGACGCTCGACAGCTACACCCGCACCGGGCAGCACGACCTCGCCGCGATGTCGATCCAGTCCGGGGTCCCGCTCAACGGCTACCCGCTGGTGGCGCTGGGCCCGGCCGTCACCGCCGAGCTGGTCGCGGACCTGCCCGGCTTCCCCGTCCAGGTCCGGCACGGCTCGGCGCAGCCCGAAGACATCTTCGCCGTGATGCTCGAATCCGGTCTCGACGCTTCCGAAGGCGGGCCGGTGTCCTACTGCCTGCCCTACAGCAGCGTGCCGCTGCGGACGGCGGCGAAGTCGTGGTCGCGCTCGGCGTCGCTGCTGGCCGGGCAGGCCGTGGACTGCCACCTGGAGAGCTTCGGCGGCTGCATGCTCGGCCAGCTGTGCCCGCCGGGCCTGCTCGTCGCGTTGTCGGTGCTGGAGTGCCTGTTCTTCGCCGAGCACGGCGTGCGCAGCGTGTCGGCCAGCTACGCGCAGCAGACGAGCCCCGAGCAGGACGCCGAAGCGCTGTGGGCGATGCGGCGGCTGTGCGCCGAGGAACTGTCCACTGTGGACCACCACATCGTGCTCTACACCTACATGGGGCTGTTCCCCGAGTCCGCGGCCGGGGCGCGGGAGCTGGTCGCCGAGAGCGTGCGGCTGGCCGTGCGCACCGGCACCGAGCGGCTGATCGTCAAGACCACCGCGGAAGCGCACCGGATCCCGACCGTCGAAGAGAACGTCTCGGCGCTCCGGCTGGCGCACGCGACCGCGCTGGAGCAGCCCGCGCCGGGCGCGCCGCCGGGCGAGACCGAGGTCTACGCCCAGGCGCGGCTGCTCGTCGACGAGGTGCGCTCGCTCGCCCCGACGCTGACCGAGGCGCTGCCGGCGGCGTTCGAGCGCGGCCTGCTCGACGTCCCGTACTGCCTGCACCCCGACAACGGCGGCGAAACCCGGTGCGTGCTCGACGACGAAGGCCGCCTCCAGTGGTGGCACACCGGCCGGATGCCGCTGCCGCCCGCGCTGGGCGGCCGCCGCGGCCACGACCGGGTCAGCGCGACCCGGCTGCTCGCCGACCTGTCCTACCACCGCCGACGGCTCGACCCGGTCCTGTCCTGAACCGCCCGACCAGCTGGGAGTGAGAACGCCATGGAGTACACCGATCCGCCGGACCCGCGCACGCACCTGACCTCCGAGACCACGCGGCACGTGCTGGGCCTCCAGCACAAGCTGCTCGCCGAGGCACGCGCGTTCCTCGGCGCCCGCGGCTTCACCGAGCTGCTGCCCCCGGTGATCGGCCCGGTCACCGATCCGGGCGGCCGCGGCGCGAAGCAGGTGGACGTCGACTTCTACGGTCACCGCTACAAGCTGATGACCAGCGCGATCCTGTACAAGCAGGCGTCGCTGCTGGGCTTTTCGAAGATCTTCTACGTCGCGCCGAACGTCCGGCTCGAGCCGCTGGAGACGGCGAACACGAGCCGGCACCTGGCCGAGTTCCACCAGCTCGACGTCGAGGTCGCGGGGGCGTCCCGCGACGACGTGCTCGACCTGCTGCAGGACCTGGTGGCGCACGTGGTGCGCCGGGTCGTCGAGGACGCGGGCGACGTGCTGGAAGCGCTGGGCCGCGACTCGGGCGCGTTCACCGATCTGCTCGGCGGCGCGTTCGGCAGGCTGTCGCACGCGACCGCCGTCGAGACGCTGCGCGAGCTCGGGCACCCGCAGAGCGCGGACGCCGAGATCGACTGGGCGGGCGAGGCGATCCTGTCGGAGAAGCACGCGCGGCCGTTCTTCCTCGTCGACTACCCGAAGGGCTCGCGCGGGTTCTACGACCGGGAAAGCGTTTCCACGCCGGGGGTGCTGCGCAACTTCGACCTGATCGCGCCCGAGGGGTACGGCGAGCTGTGTTCCGGCAGCGAGCGCGAGCACGACTACGGCCGGATCGTCACGCGGATGCGCGAGACGGGCGAGAACCCGGCGAAGTACGCGTGGTACCTCGACCTGGTCCGGGCCGGGATCCCGGCGAGCGCCGGGTTCGGGCTGGGCGTGCAGCGGTTCACGCGGTACGTCGCCGGGCTGGACGCGGTGTGGCAGGCGACCGCGTTCCCGAAGCTGCCGGGGGTGGTCTCGCCGTGACCGCGTTGCAGGCTTCGGGGTTCCCCGAGGATCTCGTCCGGGAGCGGGCCCGATCCGGGGCCGCGGCGGTGTTCCCTTCGGCTACTTCGTATGGGACTTCCTTGTTCGGCGGGTCTTCGTCCGATTCCGCGGATCTCTTGGAGTCGGCGCGGCTGGTCCCGCCGGTGTTCGTGCCGCGGCGGCTGGAGAAGCTGATCGAGCTGGGCCGCGAGCCGCTGTACGGCGACGTCTCGCTGTCGACGTCGATCGGCGGGTTCGCGTCCTCGCTGCCGGTGTACCTGTCGGCGTTCGGTTCGACGCAGGTGGCGGGCGCGGGGCTCGGCGCGGCGGCTTCGGCGCAGGCCGGCCGGCTCGGGATCCCGATGGTGATCGGCGAGAACGTCGTCCCGGTGCACGGCCACGGCCGGGCCGGCGGTCCGTCGGCGGGCACGTTGCTGGAGCGCCTGCGCGCGTACGGCGACGCGGTCCCGGACGGCCTCGGCGGCGTCGTCGTGCAGCAGAGCACGGAGGACGCCGACGCGGAGGTCTGGAACCTGGTGTATTCCGACCCGTCGGCGGCTTCGCTGCTCGAGTCCGGGCGGCTGGCGTTCGAGCTGAAGGTGGGGCAGGGCGCGAAGCCCGGGCTGGGTGGGATGACGCTGGTTTCGCCTTCTGACGCTGCTTCGCTCGCTTCTCTTTATGCGGTGGACCTGACGCTGGGGTCTTCGGTGCTGCGGAGCAGTTCGCCCGGGACGTTCACGCCGGAGATCCTGCGGCAGCAGATCCGCCTGATGCGCAACAACTTTCCGCGCGCCGGGGTGTGGGTGAAGCTCCCGCCAGGCCGCGACGTCGCTTCGGCGGCTTCGGTGGCGTGGGAGGCCGGCGCGGACGCGGTGACGGTCGACGGCGCGGAGGGTGGTTCGGGCTGGACGCCGTTGTCGTTCGGCCCGGTCGGGCTCCCGCTGGGTGAGTGCCTGTCCCGCATCGGCGCACCGGCCGGGTGCCTGCTGGCGTCGGGCCGGATGTGGGAAGGCACCCGGGTGGCGAAGGTCCTGGCGCTGGGCGCCCGCGCGGCGGGCCTCGGCCGGGCGGCGCTGCTGGCGGTCGACACGGATCCGGAGTCCGGGCTGGTGCGGTTCGCGGAGGCGCTGGCCTTGGAGCTGCGGCTGCTGCTGAGCGCGTTGGGGCAGTACCAGCCGGACGCGCTGACCCCGGAGGACGTCTGGTTCCCGGGCACGTCCGTCCCGGTCCGCGAGCAGGTGCTGTCATGACGCGCGGCTCGGCAGGTCCGGCGCGGCCGGTCGTGAGTGATGAGTCGGGTTCTAACCCGACTCATCACTCACGACCCGGGGTCGCCGCGGTCGGGGGTGTGTCGTGACTGCCGTCGAGGAGCCCCGCGCGGCTGCGGCGGAGCCGGGTGTGGTGGCGGCCGGGATGAGCGCCGTGGCCGAGCCGCGCGGTGCGGCGGCTGGGCCGGATGCTGCGGTCGGGCGGGGTGTGGTGGCCAGGCCGGGTGTCGCGGTGAGCGAGCTTCGCGGTGCGGCGGCTGGGCCGGATGCTGTGGTCGGGCGGGGTGTGGTGGCCAGGCCGGGTGTCGCGGTGGCCGGATCGGGTGCGGGCGTGGCCGAGCCGGGTGCGGTGACCGAGCCTCGCGATGCGGCGGGCGTGGCGCCCGGCCCGGAAGCGAGCCGCGCGGGCAAAGCGCTGCCCGCCGCCGCGGCCGAGACCCGGTCGGCCACTCTCGAACCGAGCACCGCCGTCAAGCCTCGCGCGCTGCCCGCGCCCTTCCTCGGTCTCGTCTTCGCCATGGGCCTGTCCTCCTTCGGGGACGCGGTCTGGCTCATCGCCCTCTCCGTCACGCTCGTCGGCACCGCCGGGCCCGCGCTCGCCGGCCTGGTCCTCGCCCTCGGGTCCCTCCCCAAAGTCCTCACCCTCCTGGTCGGCGGCGCCGTCGCCGATCGGACCGGGCCGCGGCGGGTGCTGATCACCACCGATCTCTTGCGGGCCGGGGCCATGCTCGGTGGGGCCGCCGCCGTGCTCGTGGCCGGGCCCTCCGTTCCGCTCCTCGCCGGGCTGATCGTCGTCATGGCCGTCGCCAGTGCCTTCTTCATCCCCGCCTCCGACGCGCTGCGGCCTAACCTGCTCCCGCCCGAGCACCTGGTGCGGGGCAACGCCGTCTACCTCGCCGCCGTGCGTGGGGGGCAGGCCGGGGGTGGGGCACTCGGGTCGTGGCTGGCCGGGCTCGGGGGGCTCGTCACCGTCGCCGTCGTCAACGGGGTCAGCTTCCTCGTCTCCGCCGTCGCCGCCGGGAACACCAAGACGCTGACCAGCAAAGAACCGCGGGAGCGGGTCAAGGTCCGGCAGCTCGCGAAGGACGTCGGCGAAGGCTGCCGCTACGTCGCGAAACGGCCTGCCCTGCGGACCGCCATGATCGTCACCGGGCTGCTCGAACTCAGCGGGGCCGGGCCGATCAACCTCGGGCTCGTCCTGCTGGGCGGGAGCCAGGGAGCGGGCTGGCTGCTCACCGCCATGACGCTCGGCGCGTCGCTCGCCTTCGTCGTGTCGGTCAAGTGGCCGCCGCGCGAGAAGGCCGGGCGGCTCGCCACCGCTGGGCTCGCCGCGCAGGCCGGGTGTCTCGCGCTGCTCGCCACCGGGTCGACGGCCGTCGGCATCGCCGCCTTCTTCGCGCTCGGGCTCGTCGCCGGCCTGACGGCGCTCGTGCTCGTCAGCCTCGCCCAGCGATGGGCCACGCCGGAGATGCGCGGGCGCGTGATGTCGATCCTCGCGCTGTTCACCCTGGCCGCCACGCCGGTCGGGAACCTGCTGATCGGCGTCATGGTCGAGGCGCTCGGCGTCCCGCTCACCATGCTCGCCCACGCCGCGGTCGCGCTCGTCGCGCTCGCCCTGCTCGTCGCCACCCCGGCACTCGGCCGGGCCGCCCTCACAGAGGAGAAGAAATCATGAGCAACCCCTTCGAAGACGAGAACGGCACCTTCCTGGTCCTGGTCAATGCCGAGAACCAGCACTCGCTCTGGCCGTCCACTGTGGACGTCCCGGCGGGCTGGCGGACCGTGCACGGCGAGGACACCCGCGCCGCGTGCCTGGAGTACGTCGAGCAGAACTGGACCGACCTGCGCCCGGCGAGCCTCGTCGCCGCGATGCGCTGAACCTTCCCCGCCGGCAGTGAACGAACTGGAGCTGATCACCGTGAACCACGACGCCCGGCAGCTGCTGGCGGCCTGGAACGACACCACCACCGACGTCCCGGAGGCGGGCCGCACGCTCACCCGGCTGCTCACCGAGCAGGCGGCCCGCACCCCGGACGCGACGGCGCTGGTGTTCGAGGGTGAGACCCTCACCTACCGCGAACTCCACGAACGAGCCGGACGGCTCGCGAATCTCCTGGTCGAGCGGGGCGTGGGCCCCGGCGTCCTCACCGGCGTCTGCGCCGACCGGTCCCTTGAGCTGGTGATCGCCCTGCTGGGGGTGCTCAAGGCCGGCGGCGCCTACGTCCCGCTCGACCCGGACTACCCGGCCGACCGCCTCGCCTACATGGTCGCCGACAGCGCCGCGCCGGTCGTCCTCACGCAGACCCACCACAGTGGACTCTTCACCGCCGGGACCATCCTCCTCGACGAGCTCGACCTGACGACCGGGCCGGAAACCGAAGCGGAAGCATCCACGAAGGACCTCTCGTACGCCATCTACACGTCCGGCTCGACCGGCCGCCCCAAGGGCGTGCTCGTGCCGCACGAAGGCATCGTCAACCGCCTCGCCTGGACCCAGGCCCAGTACGGCCTCACCCCCGAAGACCGCGTGCTGCAGAAGACGCCGTCCAGCTTCGACGTCTCCGTGTGGGAGTTCTTCTGGCCGCTGCTGACCGGCGCCACGCTCGTCGTCGCGCGCCCCGGCGGCCACCGCGATCCCGCCTACCTGGCCGAACTGATCCGCACCGAGCGGATCACGACCGTCCACTTCGTCCCGTCGATGCTGCAGGCCTTCCTGCTCGACCCCGCGGCCGCGACCTGCACCGGCCTGCGCCGCGTCCTCTGCAGTGGCGAAGCCCTGCCCGCCGAGCTGCAGGCCCGCTTCTTCGCCACCCTGCCCGGCGTCGAGCTGCACAACCTCTACGGCCCCACCGAAGCCTCGGTCGACGTCACGTACTGGGCCTGCGCACCCGGTGAAGCGACCGTCCCCATCGGACGTCCGGTGTGGAACACCCGCACGTACGTCCTCGACGCGCGCCTCCAGCCGGTCGTGCCCGGCGAGGCGGGCGAGCTGTACCTCGCCGGGATCCAGCTGGCCCGCGGCTACCACGGCCGGCCGGGCCTGACGGCCGAGCGGTTCGTGGCCAGCCCGTTCGAGCCGGGGGAGCGGCTTTACCGCACCGGCGACCTCGCCCGCTGGGACGAAACCGGGGCGCTGCACTACCTCGGCCGCACCGACCACCAGGTCAAGATCCGCGGCCTGCGCGTCGAACTCGGCGAGATCGAGGCCGTCCTCGACCGCCAGCCCGGTGTCGGCGGCTCGTGCGTGCTGGCCCGCGAAGACCGCGCGGGCGACCAGCGCCTGGTCGGGTACCTCGTCCCCGACGGCACCCCGGACCTCGACGCCCTGCGTGCCGCCCTCGCGGAGAACCTGCCGGAGTACATGGTCCCGGCCGCGTTCGTCGTCCTCGAAGAACTGCCGCTGACCCCGAGCGGCAAGCTCGACCGCAAGGCACTGCCCGCCCCCGACTGGGCCGCCGCCCGCACCGGCCGCGCCCCGCGCACCCCGCGGGAAGCCGCGCTGTGCACGCTGTTCTCCGAGATCCTCGGCGTCGACGGCGTCGGCATCGACGACGGCTTCCTCGCCCTCGGCGGCCACTCCCTCCTTGCCGCGAAGCTCGTCTCCGGCATCCGCGCCACCCTCGGCCTCGAAGCGGCGATCGGCGACGTCTTCCGCGCGCCGACCCCGGCCGCCCTCGCCGAGCTCCTCGACAGTGCTGCCCCGGCCCGCGTGCCGCTGACCCCGCGGCGGCGGCCCGAGCCGATGCCGCTCTCGTTCGCCCAGCGCCGGCTGTGGTTCCTCGACCAGGCCGACACCTGGAACGCGAGCTACCACGTCCCGCAGGCCGTCCGCCTCACCGGCCCGGTCGACGCCGACGTGCTCCGGGCCGCGCTGGATGACGTCGTCGGACGCCACGAAGCCCTCCGCACGGTCTTCACCCGCGACGGCGACGAGCCGGTGCAGCGGATCCTGCCCGGCGGCGAAGTCCCCTGGACCGTCGAGACGTCCACAGAGGACACCCTGAACCGGGACCTGACCGCTGCCACCGAGGCCGCGTTCGACCTCGCCCGCCAACTGCCGATCCGCGCCACGCTCTTCACCTTGGGCGCGGGCGAAGCGGTGTTGCTGCTGGTGGTGCACCACATCGCGAGCGACGGCTGGTCATTCGCCCCACTGCTGCGCGACCTGTCGACCGCCTACGCCGCTCGCGTTGCCGGAAACACTCCACAGTGGAGCGAGCTGCCGGTCCAGTACGCGGACTACACGCTGTGGCAACGCGAACTGCCCGTCGAGCGCGACCTCGCCTACTGGCGTGACGCGCTCGCCGGAGCACCCGAAGAGCTGCCCCTGCCCACCGACCGGCCCCGCCCGGCCGTCGCGAGCCACCGCGGCGGCGTCGTCGCCATGGACGTGCCCGCCGGCATTCACCGGAAGCTCGCGGCCCTCGCCACGGCCGAAGGCGCGACCCTGTTCATGGTGCTGCAGGCCGCGTTCGCCGCGCTGCTGACCCGGCTCGGCGCCGGCGACGACGTCCCGGTCGGCTCGCCGGTGGCCGGGCGCACCGACGCCGCCCTCGACGACCTCGTCGGGTTCTTCGTCAACACCGTCGTCCTGCGCACCGCCACCGGCGGCGACCCGACGTTCCGGGAGCTGCTCGAGCGGGCCCGCGAGACGTGCCTGGCCGCGTTCGAGCACGCCGAGGTGCCGTTCGAGCGGGTGGTCGAGGAGCTGAACCCGGCCCGCTCGCTCGGGCGCCACCCGCTGTTCCAGGTCCTCCTGGTGCTGCAGAACAACCTTGCCGCCGAGCTGGCCCTCGACGGTGTCCGCGCCGCCGGCGAACGCGTCGACATCGGCTACGCGAAGTTCGATCTGGCCGCGATCTTCGAGGAGCGCGACGGCGCGCTGACCGGCCTCCTGGAGTACGCGAGCGACCTGTTCGACCGCGAGACGGCCGCCGCGCTGGCCGGACGCCTGCTGCGCGTCCTGGGCGAAGTGGCGGAGAACCCCGACACCCGGCTCGGCGACCTCGACGTCCTCGACGCCGCCGAACACGTCCTCGCCACGACGGGCGGCCTGCGCGAGCCCGCTCAGCCGGCTGTCACGCTGCACGAAACCGTCGAAGCCCACGCCCGCCGCACCCCGGACCGCACCGCGCTGCTGTTCGAGGACCAGGCCGTCACCTACGCCGAGCTGGACGCCCGCGCCAACGGCGTCGCCGCGCTCCTGACCGGCGTCCCGGCCGGGCGGATCGTCGCGATCTGCCTCGACCGCGGCCCGGACCTGGTCGCCGCCATCCTCGGCGTGCTCAAGGCCGGCTGCGGCTACACGCTCCTCGACCCCTCGTTCCCCGCCGAGCGCCGGCAGCTGCTGGCCGAGCAGGTCGACGCGCCGTTCGTGCTCGACGACCTGTCGTTCGTGACGCCCACGACGACCGCCCCGGGCCGCGCGGTGTCCCCGGCCGGCCCCGCCTGCGTCATGTTCACCTCCGGCTCCACCGGCACCCCGAAGGGTGTCGTCGCTTCGCACGAAGCCGTCGCCACCACGATCCTCGGCCAGGGCTACGGCGGGGACGTCTGGCTGCAGACCGCGCCCGTCTCCTGGGACGCCTTCGCGTTCGAGCTGTTCGGCGCCCTGCTCACCGGCGCCGCCTGCGTGCTGCAGCCGGGCCCGAAGCCCGAGCCCGCGCTGATCGCCGAGCTGGTCGCGCGCCACCGCGTCACGACGGCGTTCTTCTCCGCCAGCCTGTTCAACTTCCTTCTCGACGAGTACCCGGGCGTGTTCGAGCACCTCCGCGAGGTCTACACCGGCGGGGAAGCGGCGTCGGTCGCGCACCTCACGCGGGCCGTCGAGACCTTCCCGGACGTGGCCTTCACCAACGCCTACGGCCCGGTCGAGAACATGATCTTCGTGAGCTCCCACCGCGTCACGGCCGCCGACCTCACCGGCGCGCCGATCCCGATCGGGGTGCCGCTGCACGGCAAGCGCGCGTACGTGCTGGACGAGCGGTTGCGCCCGGTCGCCCCCGGGGTCGTCGGCGAGCTGTACGCCGCCGGCGGCGGGATCGCCGACGGCTACGCGGGCCGCCCGGACCTCTCCGCCGTCCGGTTCGTCGCGAACCCCTTCGCGGCGGGGGAGCGGATGTACCGCACCGGCGACCTGGTGCGCCGCCGCGCCGACGGCGTCCTGGCGTACGTCGGGCGGGCCGACGACCAGGTCAAGATCCGCGGGTTCCGCGTCGAGCCGGGCGAGATCCGGACCGCGCTGGGGACGCACCCGGCCGTCACCGAGTCCGCCGTCGTCGTCCGCGAGGACCGGCCGGGGCAGAAGCTCCTGGTCGCCTACGTCGTGGGCGAGCCGGCCGACTTCCGCGCGTACCTCGCCGAACGGCTGCCCGAACACCTCGTTCCCTCGGCGTTCGTGCTGCTCGACGCGCTGCCCCTGACGGCCAACGGCAAGCTCGACCACCGCGCGCTGCCCGCGCCGGAGCGCACGAGCACGAGCCGCGCCCCGCGCACCCCGCGCGAAGAGGTCCTCCGTGGACTCTTCGCCGACGTGCTCGGTGCCGCCGACGTCGGGGTCGACGACGGGTTCTTCGCGCTCGGCGGGCATTCCCTGCTCGCGGCCCGGCTGGTCGCGCGGATCGGCGCGGTGCTCGGCGCCCGGATCGGGGTGGCGGACGTCTTCCGCGCGCCGACCGTCGCCGCCCTCGCCGCGGTTCTGGACAGCGCCAAGGAAGCCCGCCCGGCCGTCGTGGCCCGGCCGCGGCCCGAGGTCCTGCCGCTGTCGGCAGCCCAGCGCAGCCTGTGGTTCGTCGAGCAGCTGGACCAGGCCGGCGCCACCTACAACGTGCCCCGCGCGCTGCGGCTGACCGGCCCGCTCGACGTGGCCGCGCTGCGGCAGGCGTTCGCCGACGTCGTCGAGCGCCACGAGGCCCTCCGGACGGTGTTCCCGCACACCGGCGGCGTGCCCCGCCAGGAGGTCCGCCCGCTCGCCGAGCTGCCGTGGACCGAAAGCCCGGTGGACGTCGCCGAGTTCGCGTCCCGCACGTTCGACCTCGCCGCCGACCTGCCGATCCGCGCCGCGCTGGTGCGCGAAGGCGACGACCACGTCCTGCTCGTCGTCACCCACCACATCGCGAGCGACGGCTGGTCGTTCGCCCCGCTGCTGCGCGACCTCTCCACTGCCTACGCCGCCCGCGCCGAGGGTGAAGGTCCGAAGTGGACTCCGCTGCTGGTGCAGTACGCGGACTACGCGCTGTGGCAGCAGGACCTCACCGCCGACTCGCTCGAGCACTGGGCCGAGGTACTGGCCGGGTTGCCCGACGAGATCAACCTGCCCTTCGACCACCCGCGCCCGCCGGTCGCCACGCACCGCGGTGCGACGTTGCCGGTCGCACTGGACGCGGACCTGCACGCCCGGCTCCTGGAGCTGGCCCGCGGCGAGCACGCGACGCTGTTCATGGTGCTGCAGGCCGGGTTCGCCGCCCTGCTGTCCCGTCTCGGCGCCGGGGACGACATCGCGATCGGCACGCCGTCGGCGGGCCGGCCGGACGCCGCGCTCGACGACCTCGTCGGCTTCTTCGTGCAGACGCTCGTGCTGCGGACCGACCTCGCCGGCGACCCGAGCTTCACCGAGCTCGTGCACCGGGTCCGCGAGCGCGCCCTGACCGCGTTCGACCACGCCGACGTCCCGTTCGAGCGGATCGTCGAGCGGCTCAACCCGGCCCGCTCGACCGCGCGGCACCCGCTGTTCCAGGTGATGCTGGCGCTGCAGAACAACGTCGCGGCCAACCTGGCCCTGCCCGGCCTGACCACGGCGGACGTGCCGGTCGCCACGGCCACCGCGAAGTTCGACCTCACCCTGAACCTGGAGGAAACCACCGGCGCCGACGGGCTTCCCGCGGGCATCGGCGGCTACCTCGAGTACGCGACCGACCTCCTGGAGCCCGGGACCGCGGCGGACCTCACCGACCGGTTCGTCCGGCTGCTGACGGCGGCGGTCGCGGACCCCGCGGCCCCGCTGTCCACAGTGGACCTGCTGGCCCCCGCGGAAGCCGCGGCGATCGACGCCGCCAACGCCGGCACGGCGGTCCCGGTCCCGGACACCTCGGTGATCGAGCTGTTCGAAGCCCAGGCCGCCCGCACCCCGGACGCGCCCGCGCTGGAGTTCGGCGCCACGACCCTGTCCTACGCCGAGCTGAACACCCGGGCCAACCGGCTCGCCCGTCACCTGGCCGGTCGCGGGGCCGGGCCCGAACGGTACGTCGCCCTCGCCCTGCCCCGCGACGAAAAGCTGATCGTCGCCATGCTCGCGGTGCTCAAGACCGGGGCCGGCTACCTCGCGCTCGACCTGGACTACCCGGCCGACCGCATCGCGATGATGCTGGAGGACGCCGATCCGGCCCTCGTCCTGACCCCGGACGAGCTCGTCTTCGACGGGGACGGCGGGAACCTCGCGCACACCGCGTCGCCGGACAGCCCGGCGTACGTGATCTTCACGTCCGGCTCGACCGGCCGCCCCAAGGGCGTCGTCGTCCCGCGCCGCCCGCTGCTGAACTTCCTCCTGGACATGGTGGACCGGTTCGGCATCACCGCGGGCGACCGGCTGCTGGCCGTCACGACCGTCGGCTTCGACATCGCCGGCTTGGAGATCTTCGCGCCGCTGCTGGCCGGGGCGACCGTCGTCCTCGCGAGCCGCGACGACGTGCGCGACTCCCGCGCCCTGGCCGCGCTGGCCGAGGACCGCGTCACGCTCCTGCAGGCCACGCCGAGCCTGTTCCACGCCCTCCTGGCCGAGCCCGTCGACCTCTCCGGCGTGCACGTCCTCGTCGGCGGCGAGGCCCTGCCCGACGACCTCGCGGTCGCGCTGCGGGCCCGGGCCGCGTCGGTGACCAACATGTACGGCCCGACCGAGACGACGATCTGGTCGACCACCGCCCGCGTCGGCGAAGGCGCGCCGACCATCGGCACGCCGATCGCCAACACGCAGGTCTACGTGCTGGACCGGGCGCTGCGGCCGGTGCCGCCGGGCGTGCCGGGCGAGCTGTACCTCGCCGGCGACGGCGTCGTGCGCGGCTACCTCGGCCGGCCCGGCCTGACCGCCGACCGGTTCGTCGCGAACCCGTTCGCCGAAGGCGAGCGGATGTATCGCACCGGCGACCTGGCCGCCCGCCGCCGCGACGGCGAGCTCCGCTTCCTCGGCCGCGTCGACCACCAGGTCAAGATCCGCGGGTTCCGCATCGAGCTGGGCGAGATCGAGGCCGTGCTGGCCGCGCACCCGGCGGTCGCGCTGCGCGCGGTCGTCGTCCGCGAGGACCGGCCCGGCGACAAGCGCCTGGTCGCCTACGTCGTGCCCGCGTCCCCGGTCGAGGCCGAGGAGCTGCGCCGCCACCTGGCCGCCGCGCTGCCGGGGTACATGGTGCCCTCGGCAATCGTGGCGCTGGACGAGCTTCCCCGGACGCCGAACGGCAAACTCGACCGCAAGGCGCTGCCCGCGCCCGAGGTCGAGACCGGCGCGGGCCGGGTGCCGCGGACCGCGACCGAGCACGCGCTGTGCGAGCTGTTCGGCGAGGTACTGGGCGTGCCCGCGGTCGGCATCGACGACGGGTTCTTCGACCTGGGCGGGCATTCGCTGCTCGCCACCCGGCTGACCGGGCGGATCCGGGCGGTGCTCGGCCTCGACGTCACCGTGCGGGCGCTGTTCGCCAACCCGACCGTGGCCGGGCTGGCCGAAAGCCTCGGTGACGCCGTCGCGGCCCGCCCGGCCGTGACGCGGCGCGAGCGGCCGGACCGGCTGCCGCTGGCGCCCGGTCAGGAGCGGCTGTGGTTCCTGGCCCGGATGGACCGCGAGGACACCGCGTACCACATGCCGATCGCCCTGCGGCTGCGTGGCGACGTCGACACCGCGGCGCTGGCCGCGGCACTGTCCGATGTGGCCGGTCGGCACGAAGCCCTGCGCACGTACTACGCCGAAGACGAAACCGGCCCGTACCAGGTGGTCCTGGACTCCTTCGAGGTCCCGTTCGAGGTGGCGACCGGCTCGGTCGCCGAGGCCGCGCGGACGCCGTTCGACCTGGCCGCCGCGCCGCCGGTGCGGTCGTGGCTGTTCGGCGAAGGCGACGAGCACGTGCTGCTGGTGCTGACCCACCACATCGCCGGCGACGGCTGGTCGATCCCGGTCCTGCTCGGCGACCTCGCCGAGGCGTACGCGGCCCGGCTCGGCGGTGAAGCTCCGAAGTGGACTCCGCTGCCGGTGCAGTACGCGGATTACGCGCTGTGGCAACGGGAACTCGAAACCGACGTCGCCTACTGGGCGAACGCGCTCGCCGGGCTGCCCGAGGAACTGGCGCTGCCCTACGACCGCGTCCGGCCCGCCACCGCCGACCACACCGGCGGCTCCGCCGCGATCACGATCCCGGCCGGCCTGCACGCCCGGCTGCTGGAGCTGGCGGCCGGGCAGCGCGCGACGCTGTTCATGGTGCTGCAGGCCGCGCTCGCCACGCTGCTGGCGCGGTTCGGCGCCGGCGACGACATCCCGATCGGCACCCCGGTCGCCGGGCGGCCCGACCCGGCCCTCGACGGTCTCGTCGGCTTCTTCGTCAACACCGTCGTGCTGCGCACCGACCTCAGCGGTACTCCGGCGTTCACCGAGCTGGTGGACCGGGTCCGCGAGGCCGACCTGAGCGCGTTCGAGCACGACGACGTCCCGTTCGAGCGCCTGGTCGAAGAGCTGAACCCGGCCCGCTCGGCCGCCCGGCACCCGCTGTTCCAGGTGATGCTGGTGCTGCAGCAGGACACCCCGGCGCCGGTGCTGCCGGGAGTGGAGTGCGAGCCGTACGAGGTGGCCCGCGCGGTCGCCAAGTTCGACCTCACCGCCGCGCTGGAGGAACACCGCGACGGCGGGATCACCGGTGCCTTCGAGTACGCGACCGCGCTGTTCGACGCCGCCACCGCCGAGCGGCTGGCGACGGCGTTCGTGCGGCTGCTGGAGCAGATCGCCGACGCACCCGCGAAGCCGGTGACGGCGTACGACGTGCTCACCGCCGACGAACGCGCCCTCGTTTCGGCCGCGGGGAACGCGGTCCGGGTGAGTGCCGCGCCGGTGGACTGCCTGCACACGATCGTCGAACGGCAGGACCCCGGTGCCGTGGCGATCCTCTTCGAGGGCGAGTCGCTGACCTACGGCGAGCTCAACGCCCGCGCCAACCAGGTCGCCCACCACCTCCTCGACGACGGCGTCCGCCGCGGCGAGGTCGTCGGGGTCCTGATCGAGCGCGGCTTCGACTTCGCGATCGCGGTGCTCGGCGTGCTCAAGTCCGGTGCCGCCTACACCCTCCTCGACCCGAGTTACCCGGCCGAACGCCTGGCCGCGGTCACCGAGCAGGCGGGCGTCAAGCGGGTGCTGAAGGCCCTGCCGGGCCACCCGGACACGACGAACCCCGGAGTCGAGCTGACCCCGGCCGACCTGGCCTGCGTCATGTTCACCTCCGGCTCGACCGGCGTCCCCAAGGGCGTCGCGACTTCGCACCGCGGGGTCGTCGCCACGATGGGCCAGGACTACGCCACCTTCGACGCCGACCAGGTGTGGCTGCAGTGCGCACCGGTGTCGTGGGACGGCTTCGCGCTCCAGCTGTTCGGCGCACTGCTCTACGGCGGCCGCACGGTCCTGCAGCCCGGCCAGAACCCGGAGCCCGAGCGGATCGCGTCGCTCATCGCCGAGCACGGCGTCACCGTCCTGCACGCATCGGCGAGCTTGTTCAACTACCTCCTGGACTCCGAACCCCAGGTCTTCACGGTGCTGCGCCGCGCGATGACCGGCGGCGAGCCGGCTTCGGTCGAGCACGTCACGAAGGCGCTGCGCGAGTACCCGGACGTCGAGTTGATCAACGGCTACGGCCCGGCCGAGAGCATGGGCTACACGACGTTCCACCCGATCACCGCCGCCGACCTCGGCGGCATGGCGATCCCGATCGGCCGCCCGGTCGCCAGCAAGCGCGCCTACGTCCTCGACGCGCAGCTCGCCCTGGCCGCACCCGGCGTCACGGGTGAGCTCTACCTCGCGGGCCACGGCCTCGCCGACGGCTACCGCGGCCTGCCCGCCGTGACGGCCGAGCGGTTCGTGGCGTCGCCGTTCGTCCCGGGGGAGCGGATGTACCGCACCGGCGACCTGGTCCGCTGGCGCGCCGACGGCGTGCTGGAGTACGTCGGCCGCGCCGACGACCAGGTCAAGGTGCGCGGCTTCCGCGTCGAGCCCGGCGAGGTGCGCGCGGTGCTGGCCCGGTACGACGGCGTCGAGCAGGCCGCGGTCGTCGTCCGCGACGGGCGCCTGATCGGGTACGTCGTCGGCGCCGCCGAGCCGGCCGCGCTGCGGGCGTACCTGGCCGAGCGGCTGCCGGACTACCTGGTGCCGTCGGCGATCGTGCCGCTGCCGGAGCTGCCCCGCACCGCGAACGGCAAGCTGGACCGCCGTGCGCTGCCCGCCCCTGACTTCGCGGCGGCGTCCCGGCGGCGGCCGCGGACCGTCACCGAGAACGTCCTTTGCGGACTGTTCGCCGAGGTGCTCGGCCTGGCCGAGGTCGGTCTGGACGACGGCTTCTTCGACTTGGGCGGGCATTCGCTGCTGGCGGCCCGGCTGATCGGCCGCGTCCGCGCGGTGCTCGGTGTCGAACTCGGCATCCGCGACCTGTTCCGCACCCCGGCCGTCGCCGGGCTGGCCGAGGTCCTCGGCGACGCGGCTCCGGCGCGGCCGCCGGTGGCCCGCCGGGAGCGGCCGGAGCGGCTGCCGCTGTCGTTCGCGCAGCAGCGGCTGTGGTTCGTCGACCAGGCCGAGGAGGCCAACGCGGGCTACGACGTGCCGCGGGCCCTGCGCCTGCGCGGTGCCCTCGACGTGGCCGCCCTGCGAGCGGCACTGGCCGACGTCGTCGAGCGGCACGAGTCGCTGCGGACGGTGTTCCCGGCCCAGGACGGCGAGCCGTGGCAGGAGATCCTGACCGCGTTCGAAGTGCCGTGGACGTTCACCCGGTCCACTGAGGACGGATTGGACGACGTCCTCGCGGAGGCCGCCGCGCACGTCTTCGACCTGCGCACCGAGCTGCCGATCCGGGCCCACCTGGTCGAGGTCGGCGCCGACGACCACGTGCTGCTGCTGGTGCTGCACCACATCGCGTCCGACGGCTGGTCAGCGGCGCCGCTGTGGAACGACCTGGCCACCGCCTACGCGGCCCGCCTCGACGGCGAGGCCCCGGGCTGGGCGCCGCTGCCGGTGCAGTACGCGGACTACACGCTGTGGCAGCGCGAAGTCCTCGACGAGCCGGAGATCGCGGGCCAGCTCGCGTTCTGGCGTGATGCCCTCGCCGGCGCACCCGAAGAACTGGCCCTGCCCGCCGACCGGGTCCGCCCGGCCGTGGCGAGCCACCGCGGCGGCTCGGTGGAGTTCGCGCTTGGGGCCGATGTCCACAAGGGACTGGCCGAGCTGGCCCGCCGCGATGGTGCGACGCTGTTCATGGCGCTCCAGGCCGGGTTCGCGGCGCTGCTGGCGCGGCTCGGCGCGGGCGACGACGTCCCGCTCGGCACCGCGGTCGCCGGCCGCGGCGACACCGCGCTGGACGACCTCGCCGGGTTCTTCGTCAACACCCTCGTCCTGCGCACCGACGTCTCCGGGCAGCCGACGTTCCGGCAGCTCCTGGCCCGGGTCCGCGACGCCGGGCTGGCCGCGCTCGCGCACGCCGACGTCCCGTTCGAGCGGGTCGTCGAGGAGCTGAACCCGGCCCGGTCGGCGGCCCGGCACCCGCTGTTCCAGGTGATGCTGGTGCTGCAGAACAACGCCACCGCTCAGCTCAGCCTGCCCGGGCTGGCCACCGAAGGCGTCGCGGTCCGCCGGGACGTCGCCAAGTTCGACCTGACCGCGGGCATCGAGGAGAACCACGCGGCGGATGGCAGCCCGGCCGGGCTGACCGGCCAGCTGGAGTACGCCGCCGACCTGTTCGACGCGGCCACGGCCGCCTCGATCGCGGAGCGGTTCGCGCGGTTCCTCACCGCCGCCGTCGAGACCCCGGACGTGTCCGTCCTGGACCTCGACCTGCTCGCCGCCGGCGAGCGGGCGGCGCTGGTCGCGCAGGGCACGACGGAGGTCACCGCGCCCGCGATGCGGTTGCACGAACTGGTCGAGCGCCAGGCGCAGTGGGCGCCGGAGGCGACCGCACTGGTCTTCGAAGGTTCGCCGCTCACCTACGGGCAGCTCGACACCGAGGCCAACCGGCTCGCCCGGCACCTGGTCGCCGAGGGCGTCCGGCGCGGCGACCTGGTCGGCGTCCACATCGGACGCTCGCCGCGGCTGGCCGTCGCGCTGCTGGCCGTGCTCAAGGCCGGCGCCGCCTACACCGTGCTCGACACGGACTTCCCGGCCGAACGCCTGGTCGGTGCCTTGCGTCGGACGTCGGCCGCGGTCGTCCTCACCGACGGTCGCGACCTGCCGTGGAAGCGGATCGACGTCGTCGAAGACGCGGCCGCGATCGCGGTCCGGGACGGCGGTGTCCTCGGCCTGCCCGGCAGCCCGGACGACCTGGCCGTGGTCATGTTCACGTCCGGCTCCACCGGCGTCCCGAAGGCGGTCGCGGCCCCGCACCGCGCGGTCGTCGGCACGCTGACCGGCCAGGACTACGCCGGGTTCGGCCCGGACGACGTCTGGCTGCAGTGCGCGCCGGTGTCGTGGGACGCGTTCGGCACGCAGCTGCTCGGCTCGCTGCTGGCCGGCGGCACGGTCGTGCTCCAGCCCGGCCAGCGGCCCGAGCCCGCGCTGATCGAGGAGCTCGTCCTGGCGCACGGCGTCACGGTCCTGGACGTCTCCGCCAGCCTGTTCAACTTCCTGGTCGACGAGCACCCGGCGGTGTTCGCGACGGTCCGCCGCGCGATGACCGGCGGCGAGGCGGCGTCGCCCGCGCACCTGGCGAAGGTGCTGCGGGAGTACCCGCACGTCGCGGTCATCAACGGCTACGGCCCGGCCGAGACCATGGGCTTCAGCACCTTCCACGCCGTCACGGCGGTGGCCGGGCCGGTGCCCATCGGGCGGCCGCTGACCGGCAAGCACGCCTACGTCCTCGACACCCGGCTGCGGCCGGTGCCCGCCGGGGTCGTCGGCGAGCTGTACCTCTCCGGCGTCGGCACCGCCCACGGCTACCTCGGCCAGCCCGGGCTCACCGCGGAGCGGTTCCTCGCCTCGCCGTTCGTCCCGGGGGAGCGGATGTACCGCACGGGTGACCTCGCGCGCTGGAAGGCCGGTGTCCTCGAGTACGCCGGCCGCGCGGACGACCAGGTCAAGATCCGCGGCTTCCGCGTCGAGCCCGGCGAAGTGCAGGCCGTGCTGGCCGCGCACGACGGCGTCACGCAGGCCGCGGTCGTGGTCCGCGACGGGCTGCTGGCCGCCTACGTCGTCGGCACCGCCGACCCGGCCGCGGTCGCGGAGTTCGCCGCCGCGCGGCTGCCGGAGTACCTGGTGCCGTCGGTGATCACGCCGCTGGCCGAGCTGCCGCGGACCGCGAACGGCAAGCTCGACCGGGCCGCGTTGCCGGCGCCACAGCGGGTCGTCGCCGGGCACGTCGCTCCGCGCACCCCGGTGGAGACGGCCCTTTCCGCGATCTGGGGCGACGTCCTCGGGATCCCGGAGCCGGGCGTGGAGGACAACTTCTTCGCCCTCGGCGGCCATTCGCTGCTGGCGGCCAAGGTGACCGGCCGGATGCGCACCGAGTTCGGAGTCCGGCTGAGCGTCCGTGCCCTGTTCGAAGCGCCCACGATCGCGGCGCTGGCCCGGCTCGTGCCGGCCGCGTCCACGGTGGACTTCGAGCCGATCCCGGTCCGGGCGCCCGTTGCCCGGACGCCGCTTTCGCCGGTGCAGCGCGGACTCTGGTTCGCCGAACGGCTCGCCCCGGGATCGGCCGAGTACCTCGTCCCGCTGGCCCTGCGGATCGGCGGCGACCTCGACGTGCCGGCGCTGGGTACCGCGCTGTCCGCGCTGGTGGCGCGGCACGAGGTGCTGCGCAGCCGGTTCGTGGAGCTGGACGGCGAGCCTGTGCAGGTCGTCGACCCGGTGCGGCCCGTGCCGCTGCCGGTCACCGAGGTGACCGACGTCGAGGCGTTCGTCCGCTCCGAGGTGGACACCCCGCTCGACCTCGAGCACGGCCCCGTCTTCCGCGCCGCGCTGGCGGTCGTGAGTGCTGAGTCGGGTTCTAACCCGACTCAACACTCACGACCCCCGGGCGCTGACCACGTGCTCGTGCTGCTCCTGCACCACATCGTCGCCGACGGGTGGTCCATGGGCGTCCTGGCCGCCGAACTGCGCGACCACTACGCCGGGCTGAAGCCCGCGGCGCTGCCGGTGCAGTTCGGTGACGTCGCCGCGTGGCAGGCGAGCGCGTCCGACGAAGCCGGGCTCGCCTTCTGGCGTCAGGCCCTCGACGGCATGCCGCACGTCGCCGAGCTGCCCGCCGACCGGCCGCGCCCGCTGACCAGGGACATCGCCGGTGCCAAGACCCCGGTCCACATCCCGGCGCCCGTGGTGCGCAAGCTGGCCGCACTCGGGGCCGAGCACGGCGCGAGCTTGTTCATGACCGTGCTCGCCGCCTTCGAGGTCCTGATCGGCCGGTACACCGCCATGCGGGACTTCGCGATCGGCACCCCGGTGTCCGGCCGTGCCCACCCGCAGACCGAGCCGCTCATCGGGCACTTCGTCAACACCGTGCCGCTGCGTGCGGACCTGACCGGCGACCCGGCGTTCACGGAGCTGCTGCGCCGGGTCCGCACGAGCACGCTCGCCGCGTTCGACCACGACGACGTCCCGTTCGACCGGATCGTCGAGCTGCTGCGCCCGCAGCGCGACCTCACCCGCACCCCGCTGGTGCAGATCGTGTTCGCCCTGCAGAACAACGAAGAGGCCGGCTGGGCGCTGCCCGGACTGGCCGTCGAGAAGCTGGCCGTCGACACCCGGGTGAGCAAGTTCGACCTCGAACTCGCGCTCGCCCAGGACGCCGACGGCGCGCTGAGCGGCATCTTCGAGTACCCGACCGCGTTGTTCGACGCCACCACGATCGAGCGGCTGGCCGGCCACTTCACCACGCTGCTCACCCGCATCGCCGACGCGCCGGGCACCCCGGTCGGCGAGCTCGACCTGCTGGGCGAGGCCGAGCGGGACCACCTCGTCCACGGCGTGAACGACACCGAAGTCGCTTACGACGAGTCCGCCTGTCTGCACCACCTCATCACCGAACAAGCGCGGAAGACCCCGGACGCGACCGCCGTCGAGTACCTCGACGAGAGCATCGACTACGCCGAGCTGGAACGCCGGGCGGGCGTGCTCGCCGCGCGGCTGGCCGCGCACGGCGTCGGCCCGGACGTCCCGGTGGGCCTGCGGATGGACCGATCGATCGCCCTGATCGTCGGCCTGGTCGCGATCCTCAAAGCGGGTGGTGCGTTCGTCCCGATCGAGACCGACGCGCCCGAACCGCGGGTGCTCGGCATCCTCGGCGACGCGCACTCCCCGGTCTGCCTGGTCAACGCGGGCGCCTCGACGCCGTCGAGCAGCGAGGTCACCTTCCTGGAAGTGTCCGCTTTGGACGGTGAAGCGCCCGGCCTGACCGACACCACCCACCCGGACAACCTGGTGTCGATCTACTACACCTCAGGCTCCACCGGGAAGCCGAAGGGCGTCGCCAGCACCCACCGCGGCTGGGTCAACCGGCTGCGCTGGCACCAGGACACCTACCGGCTCCAGCCGGGCGAGGCCGTCCTGCAGAAGACGACCCTGGTGTTCGACGACGCCGCCGTCGAATGCCTGTGGCCGCTCCTCGTCGGCGGCCGGGTCGCGTTGATCCCGCCGGGCCTGCACCGCGACCCGGCCGCGATCCTGGCCGGCGCGATCCGGCACCGGGTGGTCAACCTGCAGTTCGTGCCGAGCATGCTGACGCTGTTCCTGGAGCAGCTGACCCCGGCCGACCAGGCCGCGCTGCAGGCGGTCCGCAACGTCATCACCAGTGGCGAGGCGCTCCAGCCGGAACTGCTCAAGCTGTTCTTCGACCGCATGGGCGGGCACGCGACCCTGCACAACCAGTGGGGCGCCACCGAGGTGTCGATCGACTCGACCATGCGCGAGTGCCTCCGGTCCGATGTGGACGGTGCGGGCTCGGTGAGCGTCGGCTCGCCGATCGCCAACAACCAGATCCACGTCCTCGACGAGCACCTGCGGCCGGTTCCGGTCGGCGTCCCCGGTGACCTGTTCATCGGCGGCGTCGGCCTGGCCCGGGGATACCTGGGTGATGCGCGCAAGACGGCGTCGGCGTTCCTCGCCAGCCCGTTCGTGCCCGGCGAGCGGCTCTACCGCACCGGCGACCGCGGCCTGCGCACCCCCGACGGCGCGCTGACCTTCCTCGGCCGGCAGGACTCGCAGGTCAAGATCCGCGGCATCCGCGTCGAGCCCGGCGAGGTCGAGCAGGTCCTGCTGGAACTGCCCGGCGTGCGCGAAGCCGCGGTCACGGTGTGGCAGCCGGTGCCGGGCGACAAGCGGCTCGCCGGGTACGTCACCCCGCAGGCCGGCGTCACGCTCACCGAGGGCGAAATCCGCGAACAGCTGCGCGAGCGGCTGCCCGTCTACCTCGTGCCGACGGCGTTGAGCGTGCTGCCCGAGTTCCCGACCACCACGAGCGGCAAGATCGACCGCAAGGCGCTGCCCGCGCCGGCCGCGGCCGGGGCCGAGTACCGCGCCCCGGAAGGACCGGTGGCGGAACTCGTGGCGGCGGTGCTCGGCAGCGTGCTCGGGGTCGAGCGGGTCGGCGCGGACGACAACTTCTTCGACCTCGGCGGGCACTCCCTGCTGGGCGTGCGGGTGGTCGCCGAACTGCGCAAGCGGCTCTCGGCGGACATCCCGATCCGGCTGATCTTCGACTCGCCCACGGTCGCGGAGCTCGCCGCCGCCGTCGCCCGCGCCACCAAGCGCGCGTTCGAAGCCATCCCGAAGCGGGCGGGCGGCCCGGCACCACTGGCCGGCGTCCAGACCGGCATGTGGCTGGCCGACCGGATGGCGCCATCCAGCGCGGAGTACCTGGTGCCCAACGCGGTCCGCCTCCGCGGCCCGCTGGACGTCGACGCACTGGCGGCCGCGCTGACCAAGCTGGTCGAACGGCACGAGGTCCTGCGAACCCGGTTCGTCGAGGTCGACGGCGAGCCCCGCCAGGTCGTCGACCCGGCCGGTCCGGTCCCGCTGCCGGTCACCGAGATCGCCGAGATCACGCCGTTCCTCCGGGTGCGCGGCATCGACCTCGCCACCGGGCCGGTCTTCGCCGCGGCCCTCGGGCGGCTGGCCGGGGACGACCACGTCCTGGTCCTCTCGGCGCACCACATCGTGCTGGACGGCTGGTCCGAAGGCCTCCTCGCCGAGGAGCTGCGCGACCTCTACGCGGGCGCCGAGCTGCCCCCGCTGCCGGTGCAGTACGCCGACGTCGCGGCCTGGTCCCAGCCCACCGAGGCCGACGTCGAGTTCTGGCGGACGCAGCTCGCGGGCGTGCCCCAGGTCGTCCAGCTGCCGGCGGACCGGCCGCGGCCGCCGGTGCGCGACCCCCGGGGCGCGCGGTACGCGTTCACCGTGCCCGCGGAGCTGGCGGTGCGGCTCGGCGAGGTCGGCGCGGAAGCGCGGGCGAGCCTGTTCATGACGCTGCTCGCCGGGTTCCAGGTGCTCGTCTCGCGGCACACCGGGCTGCGGGAGTTCGCGATCGGCAGCCCGGTCGCCGGCCGGGACCACCCCGACACCGAGCGGCTGATCGGCCAGTTCGTCAACACCCTCGCCCTGCGCGCGGACCTCACCGGCTCGCCCGGCTTCACCGAGCTGCTGGGCCGGGTGCGCGAGACGGCGTTGAACTCGTTCAGCCACCAGGAAGTCCCGATCGACCGGGTCGTCGCCGAGCTGCGGCCCGACCGCGACCCGAGCCGGAACCCCCTGATCCAGCTGATGTTCGCGCTGCAGACGGTGTCCTCGGGCGGCTGGGAGTTCGAGGGGCTCGAGTGCGAGCCGCTCGGCGTCGAGACCGGCGCGGCCAAGTTCGACCTCGCGATGGTGCTGCGCGAGCAGCCCTCCGGCGAAGTCGGCGGGGTCCTCGAGTACCCGGTGGCGTTGTTCGACGAGGACACGGTCGCCGCGTTCGCCGAACGCTACCTGCGCCTGCTGGCCGGCTTTGCCGCCGACCCGGCGCGGCCGGTCGACCGCGTCCCGATGCTCGACGCGGCCACGCTGACCCCGGTGGCCGAAGGCGCCCCGGGCGGCACGTTCGCCGGGCTCGTCGAAGCCCAGGTCCGGCGGAACCCGGACGCCCCGGCCGTCGTGGCCGGAGCGGACTCGCTGACCTACGGCGAACTCGACGCGGCGGCCAACCGGGTGGCCCGGGTGCTGCGCGACCGCGGCGCGGCCCCGGAGACCGTCGTCGCGCTGCTGCTGCCGCGCTCGGCCGACCTGGTGATCGCGCAGCTCGCGGTGGTCAAGACCGGGGCCGCGTTCCTCCCGATCGACCCGGGCTACCCCGCCGAACGTATCCGGTACATGCTCGACGACGCCAACCCCGTGCTGACGCTCGACGAGCTGCCTGAGTCCACAAGGGACGGCAGCCCGCTCGGCGTCGAAGTGCGGCCGGAGAACGCGGCCTACGTGATCTACACCTCGGGGTCGACCGGACGGCCGAAGGGGGTCGTCGTCAGCCACGCCGGCCTGGGCACGCTGGTGGCCAACACCGTCGCCGCCTACCAGGTCGGCCCGGGCGACCGGGTGCTGCAGTACGTGTCCCCGAGCTTCGACGCCTCGATCCTCGAGCTGTGCGCGTCCCTGATGACCGGCGCGGCGCTGGTCGTCACCCCGCCCGGTCCGCTGCTGGGCGACCAGCTGCGGGACGTCCTCGCCGCAGGCCGGGTGACGCACGCGCTGATCCCGCCGGCCGCGCTCGCCACCGTCGAGGACCCGGACCTGCCGGACTTCCGGACGGTCGTGGTCGGCGGCGACGTCTGCCCGCCCGACCTCGTGGCGAAGTGGGCGCCGGGGCGCCGGATGCTCAACATGTACGGCCCGACCGAAGCCACCGTCGTCTCGACGGTCTCCGAACCCCTAGAAGTGGGCGCCGGCGTCACCATCGGCCAGGCACTGCGGCACACGCGGGCCTACGTCCTGGACGACCGGCTCCAGCCGGTGCCGCCGGGCGTGGCGGGCGAGCTGTACGTCGCGAGCCCGGGTCTGGCCCGCGGCTACCTCGGGCGGCCGGGGCTCACCGCGAGCCGGTTCGTGGCGAACCCGGCGGGCGGGCGGATGTACCGCACCGGCGACCTCGTCCGCCGGACCCGCGCCGGGGAGCTGGAGTTCCTGGGCCGGACCGACGACCAGGTCAAGATCCGCGGGTTCCGCATCGAACTCGGCGAAGTCGAGTCCGCGCTGCGGGCCCACCCGGCGCTCACCGCGGCGGTCGTCCTCGCGAAACCCGACCCGGCGGGCCAGAAACGCCTGGTCGCCTACGTCACCGGCGAGGTGACGGCCGCGGACCTGCGGACGTTCCTCGGGCAGCGGCTGCCGGAGCACCTGGTGCCGAGCGCGTTCGTCGTGCTCGACGCGCTGCCGGTCAACGCCAGCGGCAAGCTCGACCGGGCCGCGCTGCCCGAACCGGACGGGGAAACGGCGGACTACGTCGCGCCCGAATCCCCCGAGGAGCAGCTGATCGCCGACATCTGGAGCGAGGTGCTCGGCGTGCCCCGCGTCGGGCTCGGCGACGACTTCTTCGCCCTCGGCGGGCATTCCGTGCTCGCCGCCAAGGTCCGGATGCGGCTGCAGGCCGCGTTCGGGGTGGACCTCTCCCTGCCCGTGCTCTTCCAGACCACCACGGTCGCCGCGCTCGCCGCCGTGGTCCACACCGAGATCGAGGCCGAGCTCGCCGGCATGTCCGAGCAGGAGCTCCTCGACTCCCTCACCGAGGAGGCCAGCGCATGACCACGTTCGACATCCGCCCGGAGGCCGACGCCGAGCGCGCCGCGCGGCTCCGAGCCGCGGTGCTCGCGAAGCGATTGCGCGGCCGCGCGACCGCACCGGTCCGGGCGTTCGGCCGGGCCGACCGGAGCGCGCCGCTGCCGCTCTCGGCCGGGCAGCAGCGCCTGTGGTTCCTCGACCGGCTCGACCCGGACAGCGCCGAGTACGCCGTGCCGCTGCTCCTGCGGCTCGACGGCCCCCTCGACGTCGAGGCGCTCCGGCGCTCGCTCGACGCGCTGGTGGCGCGGCACGAGATCCTGCGCACGACCTACACCGCGCGGGACAACCGGCCGCGCCAGGTGATCGAGGACCCGGCGCCGGTCGACCTGCCGGTCGTCGAGGGCGACCTGGACACGCTCCTCGCGGAGTACGTCGGCCGCCCGTTCGACCTGGCCGCCGGCCCGGTGTTCCGGGCGCTGCTGGTCCGCGAGGCACCCGAGCGGCACGTGCTCGCCCTCAACGTGCACCACATCGCCTGCGACGGCTGGTCCCTGCCGATCCTGATGGCCGACCTGCGCAAGCTCTACGCCGGCGAGGACCTGCCCCCGGTCGAACTGTCCTATGCGGACTTCGCCGTCTGGGAACAGTCCCGGGTGGACGCCCACACGGCCGGCCTCGCGTACTGGAAGGAGCGGCTCGCCGGGCTGGAGACCCTGGAACTGCCCGCCGACCGCCCGCGCCCGGCCCAGCGCGACCACCACGGTGCCTCCGTCCGCTTCACCATCCCCGCGGCCGCCGCCGAAGCGGTGCTTGATCAGGGAAAGCAGACGGGCGCGACGCCGTTCATGACGCTGCTGGCCGCCGCGTACGTCGTGCTCGGGCGGCACACCGGCCGCGAGGACATCGCCGTCGGCACCCCGGTCGCCGGCCGCGGCCGGGCCGAGCTGGAGCACATGGTCGGGTTCTTCGTGAACACCGTCGTCGCCCGCGGCGACCTCTCCGGCGACCCGGACTTCGCCACGCTCGCCGACCGCGTCCGGGTGGCCCGGCTGGCCGACCAGGCCCACGAAGACCTGCCGTTCGAGCGGCTGGTCAAGGAGCTGGCGCCGGAACGCGACCTCGCGCACACCCCGGTCGTGCAGGTCATGTTCGCCGTCTACGACTCTTCGTCCGGCTCGCCGGACCTGGGTGACCTGAGGGTGTCCGGCGTGGAACTCCCGTCGACGACGGCGAAGTTCGACCTGATGATCTCGTTCGTCCGCCAGGCCGACGGGTCCGTGGCGGGTGTCCTGGAGTACGCGACCGCGCTTTTCGACGAAGTCCGGATGGCACGGATGGGCGAGCACTTCGTCCGGCTGTTCACCGCGCTCGCCGCCCGCCCCGGCGCGCGGCTGTCCGAAGTGGACATCCTCGGCGCGGACGAGCGGGAACTGCTGCTGGGGAAGTGGAACGACACCGCCGAGCCCTACCTGCGCGGCACTGTGCACGGCCGGATCGCCGCGCAGGCGGTGTCCACCCCGGACGCGATCGCCGTCCGGTGTGGACGGACCGAGCTGACCTACGCCGAGCTGGACGCCCGCGCGACCCGGCTGGCCCAGCGGCTGCGCGCCCACGGCGTCGGCGTCGAGACCCCGGTCGGCGTGCTCTGCGAGCGCGGCCCGCTGCTGCTGCCGGTGCTGCTGGCCATCCTCAAGACGGGCGGCCACTACATCCCGCTGGATCCCGCGTACCCGCAGGACCGCAAGGAGTACATGCTCCGCCAGGCCGGCGCCCGCGTGCTCGTCACCACCCGCCGGTACGCCGGGGAGAACCTCGGCGAGGTCGAGCTCCTCGCCGACGAGCCGGTCGCCGACGACCCGGTGCCGTGGACCGACCCGGTCGTCGACCCGGAAAACCTCGCCTACGTCATCTACACCTCGGGCTCGACCGGCCGCCCCAAGGGCGTGATGATCAGCCACCGCGGGGTGCTGCACTACCTGGACTGGTGCCGCCAGGCCTACCGCGCCGACGAGGGCGACGGCGCCCCCGTGCACTCGTCGCTCGCCTTCGACCTCACCGTCACCGGGTTGTTCCTGCCGCTGCTGTGCGGCACGACGGTGACGCTGGTGCCCGAGGACGAACACCCGGTCGCCGGGCTCGCCGACGTCCTGTCCAGTGGCCGGAAGTTCAGCTTCGTCAAGCTCACCCCGGCCCACCTCGAACCGCTGCGCCGCTGCCTCGCACCGGAGGCCGCCGCGGCGGCCGCGCACCTGGTCGTCGGCGGCGAGCAGCTCACCGCGGAAGCCCTGGAGTTCTGGCGGGAGAACGCCCCCGACGTCGTGGTGGCCAACGAGTACGGCCACACCGAGACTTCCGTGGCGAACGTGATCAACCTGCTGCCCGCCGCCGAGTGCGTGACCACGCCGATCTCGGTCGGGCGGCCGATCTGGAACACCGAGGTCTACCTCCTCGACGAGCACCTGCGGCCGGTCCCGGTCGGCGTCACCGGCGAGCTGTACGCCGGCGGCGCGGGAGTCGCCCGCGGGTTCGCCGGAAACTCCGGCCTGACCGCGGCGAAGTACGTGGCCAACCCGTTCGGCCCCGGCCGCCTCTACCGCAGCGGCGACCTCGCCCGCTACCTGCCGGACGGGCGCCTGGAGTTCGTCGGCCGCACCGACCACCAGGTCAAGGTGCGCGGCTACCGGATCGAGCTGGGCGAGATCGAAGCGGCGCTGGTCGGCGGCCCCGGCGTCACCGAAGCGGTCGCGGTGGTCCGCGACGGCGCCCTCGCCGGGTACGTCGCTCCGTCCACTGTGGACGTCGACGAGCTCCGCGCGCACCTGTCGGAGCGGCTGCCGGAGTACATGGTCCCGTCGACCCTGACCACTTTGGCCACTCTGCCGCTGACGTCCAACGGCAAGGTGGACCGGGTCGGGCTGCCCGCGCCGGACGCCGCGCCGGTCTCGACGTCCGGCGTGCTCCCGCGCGACGAACTGGAGATGGCGCTGGCCAAACTGTGGGAGGACCTGCTCGGCCGCCGCGTCGGCGTCACCGACGGCTTCTTCGACGTCGGCGGGCACTCGCTGCTGGCGGTCGTGCTGGTCGACCGGATCCAGGCCGAGCTGGGCGCGACCGTCGGGCTGGCCGAGGTGTTCCGCGCGCCGACGGTCCGGGCGCTGGCCGACCTCATCCGCGCCGGCGGCAGCGGCGGGGGACTGGTCGTGCCGCTCTCACCGGGCCGCGCGGGTGTCGCCCCGCTGTTCCTGCTGCCGCCGACCGCCGGGAGCCCGTTCCCGTACCTGCAGCTCGTGGCCGAACTGGACCCGGCGCTGCCGGTGTTCGGCCTGCAGGCACCCGGGTTCGCGCCCGGCGAGGACCCGGTGCACACCATCGAAGAGCTGGCCGCGGCGTTCGTCGCCGACCTGCTGCCGGTGGTCGGCGACCGCCCGATCCGGCTCGCCGGCTGGTCGCAGGGCGGCTCGGTGGCGTTCGAAATGGCGGCCCAGCTGGAAAAGGCGGGCCGCGCGGTCGAGCACCTGTGCGTCATCGACGCGACCGTCCTCGGCGTCGACGACTACGGCAACCCGCTCCCGGACGTCGACACCAGTGACCCCCTCGCGTGGTTCGGCGAAGCGGTGCTGAAGCTGGCGCCGGGAGCCGTCGACACCCTCGACGAGATGCTCGCCGAGGCCCGCGACCGCGGCATGGTCTCGGAAGTCGCGGGCAACGCCGTCGTCGAGCAGATGGCCCGCGTCTACCTCGCCGGCAAGGACGCGGTCGAGGCCTACCGCTGCCGGGCCGTCGTCGACACCGGGATCCACCTCATCACCTCCACCGGCACCCACCCGGTGAAGGGCCGCCCGGAGGTGCGGCCGGAGAGCTGGCGCGCCCGCACGCGCGGCGAGCTCACGGTGACACCGGTGCCGGGACACCACTGGGACATGGTCGAACCGCCGCACGTGGCGGAGCTGGCCCGGGCCGTGCTGGCCGGGCTCGCCGTGACCGCCGACGAGTGAAGGAGAACGCCATGACCGAAGACCTCGCGGTCGCCGCACCGGCCCCCGCCACCGTCACCGACCCCCGCGCGGGGAGCTTCCGGGTCGACGCCCACCACGGCGAGATCCTGCAAGGGGTGTTCGTCGCCGGCGGCCGGCTGCGCCGCGGCCTGGTCACCCTGCCGTGCCCGCTCTACAGCACCCGCGCCACCTTCCTGCCCACCGAAGACAGCGGCACGACCGTGCGGCCGGCGTGGCGCACCAAGGCCCGCCGCGCCGCCGACCTGACGCTGGCCCGGCTCGGCCACCCGGTGCCGGGCGGCCTGCTCGACATCACCAGCGACATCCCGCTGTGCCGCGGCTTCGGCTCCTCGACCGCGGACGTGACCTCGGCGATCGGCGCGGTCCTCGCCGCGACCGGCCGCCGGCTCCCGCCCGCCGAGGTCGGTGCGCTGGCCGTCGAAGCCGAGACCGCGTCCGACTCGCTCATGTACGGCGGCCGCGCGGTGGTCTTCGCCCACCGCGAAGGCGAGCCGATCGAGGACCTCGGCGAGCTGATGCCGCTGGCCGTGCTGGGCTTCGGCACCAGCCCGGGCGGCCGCGGCGTCGACACCCTGGAACTGACGCCCGCGCGCTACACGTCGTGGGAGATCGAGGCGTTCCGCCCGCTGCGCGGCCTGCTGCGCCGGGCCGTGGCCGACCGGGACGCGGGCCTGCTCGGCCGCGTCGCCACCGCCAGCACCCTGCTCAACCAGCGGCACCTGCCCGTCCCCGGACTGGACGGCATCCTCGCCGTCGCCCGTGCCGCCGGGGCCGCCGGCGTGCAGGTCGCCCACAGCGGCGATGTCGCCGGCCTGATCTTCGACGCGACCGACGCCGAAACCCCGGCGCGGCTGGAGTTCGCCGCGGCGCGGCTCGACGTGACCGAAACCTGGCAGTTCGAAACCGAGAGGTGAGTCCGATGACCCTTGCCGCCCCCGTCAGCCGGTCCGTCGTGGAGGCGACCGAGCTGCCCCGGATCATCCGCGTCCGGCCCAACTTCCACGTCGCCGCCTTCGGCCTGATGAAGCTGCTGCCCGCCCGGTTCATGCTCGACCGCGCCGAGGAGCGCGGCGAAGTCGGCCCGGGCACGACCGTGCTCGAGACGTCGTCGGGCACCTTCGGCCTCGGCCTCGCCATGGTCTGCCGGCTACGCGGCTACCCGCTCACGATCGTCGGTGACCCGGCGATCGACGCGCCGCTCAAGCGCCGCCTCGAGCACCTCGGCGCCCGCGTCGAGATCTGCCCGGAGCCCAGCCCGGTCGGCGGCTACCAGCGCGCGCGGCTGGACCGGCTCGAGGAGCTGCGCGCGGAGTACCCGAACCACTGGGTTCCCGGCCAGTACAGCAATCCCGACAACCCGCGGTCGTACGCGCTGGTGGCCGAGCAGCTGGCCGAGACGATCGGCGTGCCGGACTGCCTCGTCGGCGCGGTCGGCTCGGGCGGCTCGACGTCCGGCACGAGTTCGTTCCTGCGGATGCTCGTCCCGGAGCTGACGCTCATCGGCGTCGACACCCAGCGCAGCGCCATCTTCGGCCAGCCCGACGGACCGCGCGTGCTGCGCGGGCTCGGCAACAGCCTGGTGCCGCCCAACGTCGAGCACACCGGCTACGACCAGGTGCACTGGATCGGCGCGGCCGAGGCGTTCGCCGCGACGCGCGAGCTGTACGCGCGCCACTGCCTCTTCATGGGACCGACCAGCGGCGCGGCGTTCAAGGTCGCGGACTGGTTCGCCCGCCGGAACCCGGACGCCACGGTCGTCGCGCTGCTGCCCGACGAGGGCTACCGCTACCAGGACACCGTCTACTCCGACGAGTGGCTGCGCGCGCAGGGACTGGCGCACGCGGGGGCGGCCGAGCCGTACGAAGTGGTCGCGCCCAACGAGCCCGGCGGCTCGTGGACGTGGCTGAACTGGGGCCGGCGTTCGCTCGCCGACGCGTCGTGATGCGCACGCTGCTGCTCGTCGAGAGCAACACGACCGGCACCGGGCGGCTGTTCGCCCGGCAGGCCCGTTCGCTCGGGTTCGAGCCGGTGCTGGCCGCGGCCGACCCCGCGCACTACCCGTACGCGGCCGAGGACGGCGTCCGCGTCGTCCGCTGCGACACCGCGGACGCGTGCGCGGTGCTGGCCGAGGACATCGGCGAACCCGCGGGCGTGACGACCAGTTCGGAGTACTTCATCCCGGTGGCGGCGCGGATCGCGGCGAAGCTCGGCCTGCCCGGGCCCGACCCGGTCGCCGTGGCGGACTGCCGGAACAAGGCGCACCAGCGGGCGGTGCTCGCGGCGCCGTGCACGGTCGCGATGTCGGTGGAGGAGGCGGTGGCGGCCGCGGCCGAGTTCCCGGTCGTGCTCAAGCCGGCCGAAGGCTCGGGCAGCGTCGGCGTGCTGCGGTGCGAGACGCCGGAAGCGGTCGCTTCCCAGGCGGCGGCGCTGCTTTCGGTGACGCACAACGAACGCGGCCTGCCGGTGCCGCCGCAGGTGCTCGTGGAGCCGTACGCGAGCGGGCCGGAGTACTCGGTGGAGCTGTTCGGCGACGTCGTGGTGGCGGTGGTGCGCAAGCACCTCGGCCCGGCGCCGTACTTCGTCGAAGTCGGCCACGACGTCCCGGCGTCGCTGCCCCCGTCGGACGAGACGGCGCTGATCGACACGGCCCGGTCGGCGGTGACCGCGCTGGGCCTCGGCTTCGGCGCGGCCCACGTCGAGATCCGGCTGACCCCGGACGGCCCGCGGCTGATGGAGGTCAACCCGCGCCCGGCGGGCGGCATGATCCCGGAACTGGTCCGCGCGGCGACCGGCGTCGACCTGGTGGCGGCGCAGGTTTCCGCCGTGCTGGGGCTGCCGCCTTCGTTGCGTCCCACCCGGCGCGCGTGCGCGTCGCTGCGTTTCCTCACGGCGAGTGCCACCTCGGTGCTGGCGGCCGGGGACGCGGTCGCGAAGGCGTCCGCGGTGCCGGCTGTGGTGGACGCCCGGCTGTCCCGCCCGGACGGCACTCTCGTCCGCCCGGCCCGGGACTACCGCGACCGCGCGGGGTACGTCCTCGCGGTTTCGGACCGCCCCCGCGGCGCCCGCGCGGCCGCGGCGGCGGGGCTGGACCGGCTGCGTGCCGCCCTGATCCCGGACGGAGCCCGCCGATGACCCTGCGGTTCCTCATAACGACGGTCGCCCAGACCGCCGCCGCCCGCCCCGCCCACGACGTGAATGACTCATTCCTGTCGTCCGACGACAGGAATGAGTCATTCACGTCATCCGGGCGAGCCACCGCACCCCACCCGGACACCCCGGAAGGAGCACCTCGATGACCATCGCCCCAGGCGGGACCGGCCGGCTCACCAGCCCCATCTCCGCCGCGGCCCGCGAAATCCTCTTCGACCGCGACACCGCCCCGGCGCCCGACCCCGTCGCCGCGGAACTCGGGCTGATCAGCCAGGTCGACCGCGCCCACGTCGTCATGCTCGCCGAACGCGGCATCGTCGACCGCGCCCGGGCCGGCGAGCTCCTCCGCGGCATCGAAAGCCTGCGCAGGCAACGCTTCGCACCACTGCACGACGTCCCCGCGCCGCGCGGCCGCTACCTCGCCTACGAGTCCCACCTGATCGACACACTCGGCGCCGACGTCGGCGGAGTCCTCCACAGTGGACGGTCCCGCAACGACCTCAACGCCACCGTCGTCCGGCTCCGGCTGCGCGAGCCGCACGAGCGGCTGCTCGCCGAGTCCGACGCACTCGGCCGCGCGCTGCTGGAGCGGGCCCGGCGCTGGGCCGGCGTCACCATGCCCGCCTACACCCACCACCAGCCCGCCGTCCCGATCACCTACGGCCACTACCTGGCGGGCGTGGCGAGCGCGCTGGTCCGGGACGTCGAAGGCGTCTGGCAGGCCGGGGCGGAGCTGGACCAGAACCCGCTCGGCGCGGGCGCGGTCGGCGGCACGTCGCTGCCGGTCGACCAGCACCGCACCACCGCGCTGCTCGGGTTCGCCGCGCCGCTGGCGAATTCCCTGCACGCCGTCGCTTCGCGGGATCTGGTGCTGCGCCAGCTGTCCGCGGCCACCGTGCTCGGCGTGCTCCTCTGCCGCGTCTCGCACGACCTGCAGGCGTGGACCAGCGCCGAGGCCGGGCTGCTGCGGCTCGCCGACGACGTCGTCGGGTCGAGCTCGATGATGCCTCAGAAGCGCAACCCCTTCCTGCTGGAGCACGTCCAGGGCCGGGCGCTGGCGCCGCTCGGCGCGTTCACCGCGTCGGCGGGCGCCATGGCCACCGCCCGCTTCACCAACGCCATCGCGGTCGGCACCGAAGCCGTCGCCCCGGCGTGGGCGGCGCTCGAAGCGGCGACCGACGCCGTCGTGCTGCTCCGGCTGGTCGTCGAGGGCGCCGAGCCGGTGCCGGAGCGGATGGCCGAACGCGCGGCCGACGGCCAGACCGCGGCCACCCACCTCGCCGAACGGCTGGTCGCCGCCGGCGTCCCGTTCCGGCAGGCCCACCACGACGTCGGCGCGATCGCCAAGGAGGCGCTGGCCGGGAACCGGCCGCTGCACGAGGTCGCCCGCGTCCGGCTCGCCGGGCAGCCGCCGCACGTCCTGGCCGCGCTCGACCCGGCCGAAGTCGCGCAGCACGCGGCCTACGGCGGCGGCCCGGCCCGCGAGTCCGTGCTCGCCGCCGTCACCGAAGCCGAAACCGCGTTCGCCCGGATCCGCGCCGCGGCCGACGAACGCCGCTGGCGCTGGAGCCAGGCCGAAATCGGCCTCGACGACGCCGTCCGAACCCTCACCCGCTGACCCGCAAGGAGCCTGTTGTGACCACTTTCGCCGACGACCTCGCGACGCTGCGCCCGGAAACCACCGCCGCGCAGGGCGCGCACGTCGAACTCCGCAGCGACACCTTCACCCTGCCCACGCCCACGATGCTCGAAGCCGCCGCGCGCGCCCCGCTCGGCGACGACGTCTACGGCGAGGACCCGACCGTGGACCGGCTGGAGCAGCTCTCCGCCGAACTGCTCGGCAAGCAGGCCGGCTGCCTGATGCCGAGCGGCACGATGGCCAACCTGACCGCGCTGCTGGCGCACTGCCCGCGGGGCGGCAAGGCGATCGTCGGGCACGAATCCGACGTGTACGTCTACGAAGCCGGCGGCGCGTCGCTGTGCGGCGGCATCGTCTACGACCCGCTGCCGAACCTGCCCGACGGCACGATCGACCCGGCGGCGATCGCCGAGGCGTGCGCGGTCGACCGCAGCGACCCGCAGATCGCGCCGCCCGCGGTGCTCAGCCTGGAGACCCCGCAGAACCGCTGCGGCGGGCTGCCCCTGCAGCTGGACTACTTGAGCGAGGTGTCCCGGCTGATCCGCTCCCACGGCGTCGCCCTGCACCTCGACGGCGCCCGCCTGTTCAACGCGGCGGTCGCGCTCGGCGTCAGCGCGGCGGAGGTGGCCAAGCACGCCGACACCGTGCAGATCTGCCTGTCGAAGGGCCTGTGCGCGCCGATCGGCTCGGTACTGGTCGGCGACCGCGTGACGATCGCGGCGGCCCGCCGCATGCGCAAGATGCTCGGCGGCGGCATGCGCCAGGCCGGCATGATCGCCGCCTGCGGCATCGTGGCCCTGACGGAGATGACCGAGCGCCTGGCCGACGACCACGCCCGCGCGGCGCGCCTGGCCCGCGGCCTGTCCCGCATCCCGGGCGTCCGGCTGGACCCGGGCCCGCCGCTGACGAACATGGTGTTCTTCAAGGTCCGCGACGACCGCTACACGACCCGCACCCTGATCGAGGCGGCCCGGCGCCGCGGCATCCGGGTGGAGGAACTGGGCCACGACCGCATCCGCGCGGTCACCCACGCGGGCGTCGACGACGACGCGGTCGACCGCGCGGTCTCGGTCTTCGGCGACCTCCTGGGCCACGACGCCCTCGTGCGCTGACGCCGCCAGGGCCCGGAGCGGGGCGGGCAGCTGCGATCGATGTGGCCACTGGGTCTGGTGTTCCGGGCCCGGACGCACCCAATGTGGCGTTCGGTGCGCTGGACGCACCCAATGTGGCGTTCGGTGCGTCCAGCGCACCCAATGCCACATTGGGGCGCATCCGCCGGCCGCTTGGTGGGCGAGTCCGATCCCGCCCCTCCCGGACCTGAGCCGAGCGTCGCGAATGACTCATTGGGGACCACCGAGGTCCCGAATGAGTCATTCGCGACCTCGGCGACCCCCGGGCGGCCGCGCCCACCCCTTTGCCGGCACCCGGGCGGGGGCGGTCGTCAGGCGAGGGAGACGTCCATCGAGCGGGACGGCACCGCGTCCAGCGCCGCCAGCGTCTTCGCGTCCAGGGCCACCGAACCCGCCGCGATGTTCGCCTCCAGGTGCGCCGCGCTCGCCGTGCCCGGGATCAGGTGGACGTTCGGCGCGTGGTGCAGCAGCCACGCCAGCCCGACCTGCGCCGGCGTCACCCCCAAGGCGGACGCCGCGGCCTGGACCGCGGGCTCGTCCGTCACCTTCGGCACGCCCGGGAACGCCCCGCCCAGCGGGAAGAACGGGACCCACGCGATGTCCTGCGCGAGGCACAGCGCCAGCATCTCCTCGTCGTCGCGGGTGACCAGGCTGTAGGCGTTCTGCACGCACGCGATGCCGGCCGGCAGGGCACGGCGGAACGTGTCGAGGCCGACGCTGCTGAGCCCGATCGCGCCGATCTTGCCTTCGTCGCGCAGCTCCGTCAGCACCGCCAGCTGGTCGTCGACGTCGACCAGCTGGTCGCCCTCGGCCAGCAGGCCCGGGCGGAGTTCCGCGCGGCGCAGGTTGACCAGTGCGAGCCGGTCGGTGCCGAGGCTGCGGAGGTTGTCCTCGACGCTCGCCCGCAGCTCCTCGGGCCGCTGCGCGAGGCGGAGCGGGATCGGGCCGCCGGAGTCGGGGGTGGCGCCGACCTTGGTGGCCACCAGGACGTCGTCGCCGGCGGCTTCGCGGATGACGTCGTTGACGAAGCCGTCGCCGTAGAACTCGGCCGTGTCGATGTGGTCGACGCCCAGGTCCAGGGCCCGGCGCAGCAGGGCGACGGCCGCGGCGCGGTCCTCGTGGAGGCGTTCGAGCTGCATCGCGCCGAACCCGACGCGGGAGACGGTGCGGCCGGCGAGCTGACTGGAAGTCATGGTTGTCCCGCTTTCGTGCGATGATGGTGAAGCGGAGGAGCCTCCGCTAAACCGACCGTAGCACAAACGGAGGGACCTCCGCTTTGCCTTCGTCCGAAACCGGGCGCCCGGTGCGCGCCGACGCGCGCCGCAACCGCGACAAGCTCGTCGAGGTCGCGCGCGCCGCGTTCGCCACCGACGGCGCCGTCGCGCTCGAGACCATCGCCCGCGAGGCCGGCGTCGGCATCGGGACGCTCTACCGGCACTTCCCGACCCGCGAGGCGCTCGTCGAAGCCGTCTACGCGGCCGAGCTCGACGACGTCACCGCCAGCGCTCCGGCCCTGCTCGAGCAGCACCCGCCCGCGGTGGCGCTGCGCGCGTGGATGGACCGCTACGCCGCCTTCTTCGCCACCAAGCTGAGCATGGCCGACACCCTCCGCGTCAGCCTGGGGACCGGGCGCATCGTCACGGCCGAGACCCGGCGGCGCATCGCGGCGGCGATCGGCGCGATCCTCGAAGCCGGCGCCGAGGCGGGCACCCTGCGCGCCGGCGCCGACCCCGAGGACGTGACCTTCCTGCTGCTGGGCGCCTTCCTCTCGACCGGGCACGAGCCGGAGCGGATCGGGCGGCTGCTGGACCTCGTCGCGGACGCCGTGCGGCCCTGAATCACCCGAGGATCGGCAGCTGGGCGTCGTCGCGCAGGAACAGCGGGATCCGGTCCGGGGGAGCGGGTGCATCGACGGAAATCCCGCCTGCGTAACGGTTTCCGGTCACGGCGTCCGTCCACCCGGCACCGTCGGGCAGGTACACCTCCCGCGCGGTGGCCCCGGGCTCGAGCACCGGCGCGACCAGCAGGTCCGGGCCCAGCAGGAAGGAGTCCTCGGCCGTCCAGCACGCCGGGTCGGCGGGGAAGTCGACGAACAGCGGCCGCATCGGCGGGATGCCCTGCTCGTGCGCCACCCGCATCTGGGCCATCAGGTACGGCCGCAGCCGTTCCCGCAGCCGCAGGGACGCCGTGATCGCCGCGTAAGCCGCGTCGCCGTAGGACCAGACCTCGTTGGGCCCGCCGGTCATCGCCGGACCGAACGGCGGGCGCGGGTCGCGGAAGCCGTGCAGGCGGAACAGCGGGCAGCACACGCCGTACTGGAACCAGCGCACCATCAGCTCCCGGTACTCCGGCGACGCCGGGTCGCCGCCGTGGAAGCCGCCGATGTCCGTGGTCCACCAGGGGATCCCGGCCAGCGCCACGTTCAGCCCCGCCCGCACTTGCGCCCGCAGCGACGCCCAAGTCGCCGCGACGTCGCCCGACCAGAGCGCGGCCCCGAACCGCTGGCTGCCCGCCCACGCCGAGCGGGACAGCAGCACCACCTCGTCGTCGCCCTCGGCACGGATGCCGTCGTGGAACGCCTGCGCGTTCGCCTGCGGGTAGAGGTTGAAGACCTCCGCGCCCGGACCGGCGTGGAAGCCGAGGTTGTGCGGGTGGCCGGGCTGGATCTCCGGCTCGTCGCCGTCCAGCCACCACGCGCGCACGCCGAGGTCGTAGTAGTTCTCCTTGACCTTCGCCCAGACGAACCGCCGCGCCGCCGGGTTGGTCGCGTCGTAGAAGGCGACCGGCAGCTCGGCGTCGAACCCCTTGTCCTTCCAGGGCGCGTGCGCCGGCACCCCGCTCTCGGCGGCGACCAGCAGGCCTTGTTCGTGCAGCTCCCGGTAGTTCTCCGACAGCGGGCTCACCGACGGCCACACCGACACCATCAGCTTGACGCCGAGTTCGTCCAGCTCGCGGATCATCCCGGCCGGGTCCGGCCACTCGGCCGGGTCGAACCGCCAGTCGCCGAGGTGCGTCCAATGGAAGAAGTCCGCGACGATCACCGACAGCGGCAGCCCCCGCGCGTGGTACTCGCGTGCCACGCCCAGGAGTTCCTCCTGGGTGCCGTAGCGGAGTTTCGACTGCCAGAACCCGGCCGCCCACCCGGGCAGCATCGGCGCGTGCCCGGTCGCGTCGGCGTAGTGGCTCAGGATCTGGCGCGGGCCGTCACCGGTGGTGATCCAGTAGTCGAGCTGGCGGGCGTCGTCGGCGACCCAGCGGGTGCCGTTGGCGGCCAGCTCGACCCGCCCGACGGCCGGGCTGTTCCACAGGAACCCGTAGCCGCGGCTGGACAGCAGGAACGGCACCGACACCTCGGCGTTGCGCTGCACCAGATCGAGCACGAGGCCCTTCTGGTCGAGCCGCCCGTGCGTGTGCTGGCCGAGACCGTAGACGCGCTCGTCGTCGTAGGCGGTGAACCGCTGTTCGAGCCGGCCGTACCCGTTGCGGGACGGCATGAACAGCCGCGCGCCGGGCCACCAGAAGTGCGCGCGCTGCTCGGAAAGCAGCTCCTCGCCGGTGTCCGTGCGGACGAACCGCAGCTGCGCGTCGATCCCGGTGTCGGTGTCGGCGATCGCCACGAGCGCGGTGAGCGCGCCGTTGACCACCCGGCCGGAGCGGCCGTCGGCCGAGGCCGTCGCGGCGGACGGCTTCGCGGGCAGCAGCGCGCCCGGCACGTCGTCGAGGATCCGGTGGCGCCCGGCGCGCACGCGCAGGCTCCCGTCGCCCCACGGCTCGACGCGCAGCACCTCGTGCCGCACGCGGACTTCCAGCGAGCGGCCGTCTTCGGTCGTGGCGATCAAGCGCACTCCTTAGTCTTTGACGGCGCCGCTGGTCAGCCCGGCGACGACGTACCGCTGGGCGACGACGAGCAGGACCGCCGCGGGGATCGCGGCGAGCACGGCGGTGGCCATGATCCCGTTCCAGTCGGCGGACTGGTTGCCGACGAACCGGTAGATCCCCACGGTGATGGGCTCGAACGACCGGCCGGTGGTGAGGGTGACGGCGAAGAGGAAATCGGCCCAGGCGAACAGGAACGAGAACAGCCCGGCGGTGACGAGGGCGTTGCGGCTGACGGGCAGGATGATCGACCGGAAGGTCCGCCAGTACCCGGCTCCGTCCACTCTGGACGCATCGGTGAGTTCTCGCGGAACCGAGATCATGAAGGCCCGCAACAGGAGCACGGCGAACGGGATGGTCGCGGTCGAGTCCGCGAGCACCAGCCCGAGGTAGCTGTCGATCAGCCCCAGGTTGCCGAACACGGTGTAGAGCGCGTTGGCCATCACGATACCGGGGATCAGCTGCACGATGAGCAGCACGAACACCAGCGCCGGCCCGCCGCGGACCTTGAGCTGGGCCAGCGCGTACGACGCGGGTGCCGCGACCACCAGCGACACGAGCACCGTGCCGAGCGCGACGACCACGCTGGAGAGGAGGTTCGGCCCCTGCGACGCGAGGGCCTTCCGGTAGCCGTCCAGGGTGCCCCCGGCCGGGAAGAACGCCGGGTCCGGGCGCAGCAGCGCGCCGCTGGGCTGCAGGGACGCGTTGACCATCCAGTACAGCGGGAACAGCAGCACCGCGACGATCAGGACGCCGGCCACCGTCCGGGCTTTCACGCCGCCGCCTCGGCCAGCGTCGCCTTCGCCGAGCGCAGGTAGAGCAGCCCGAACAGCGTCGCCACCAGGATGAGGACGTTGCCGACCGCGGCGCCCTGGCCGAACGCGAAGTCCCCGAAGCTCAGCCGGTAGGACCACGTCGTGAGCGTCTGGGTCGCGTTGGCCGGCCCGCCGCCGGTGACGACCATGATCACGTCGAACACCTTGATCGTGTAGACCAGCCCGAGCATGAGCACGATCCCGGTGACCGGCCGCAGCAGCGGCCAGGTCAGGTGCCGGAACCGCTGCCACGCGCCCGCGCCGTCCAGCGCCGCGGCTTCGTAGAGCGACGCGGGGATCGCGCGCAGGCCGCCGTGCAGGATGACCAGGTTGAACGGGATGCCGATCCAGATGTTGGTGAGGATCACCGCCGGCAGCGCCCAGCCCGTGCTGCTCAGCCACGGCACCGCGTCGAAACCCACGAGCCGCAGCGCCGCGTTGAGCACGCCGTGGTCCTGGTCGAACATCCACCGCCAGATCGCGCCGCTGACCACCAGGGGCAGCAGCCACGGCAGCAAGAGCAGCGACCGCAGCAGCGCGCTGCCGAGGAAACGGCCGCTGAAGAACACCGCGAGCGCCAGGCCGATGCCGAACTGGAAGACCAGCGACCCGGCGGTGAACAGGACCGTGTTCAGCACCGCCGTCGAGAACAGCGGGTTGCCGAACACGGCCGCGTAGTTGGCGAGGCCGACGAACGGCGCTTCGCCGGTGTAGAAGGACTTCACCGTGTAGTCCTGCGTGCTCATCACGACGTTCGCGGCCAGCGGGTAGCCGAAGAACACGACGACGTAGGCGAGCGCGGGGAGCAGGAACAGCCACGCGGCGAACCGGTTCTCCCGCCGGGGTTTCCGGCCGGCGCGCGGGGACGCCGTGACCGCCGGGGCGACCAGGGTCACGACCCGCTCGCCTGTTGCGCGGCCTTGAGGGCCTGGTCGGCGGGCAGCTTGCCGGTGAGGGCCACCTGGAGGGCGTCGGCCAGTGCCTGCGAGACCTTCGGGTACTTCTCGCCGAGTTCGGCGGTGCGGGAGCGGGCGGTGCCGACCTCGTCGACGAACGCCTGCATGGCGGGCTGCTCCGCGCCGAACTTGGCCGCGGTGGCCGTCTTCGACGGGATGTACGCGTGCGCCTTGCTCCACTCGAGCATGGTCGGCTCCGAGAGGACGCAGGAGAGCACCTTGCCCGCGGCCTGCTGGGTGGGCCCGCTCGTGACCGGGACGGCGCCGACCTCGCCGCCGAGGGCGACCACCGGCTTGGCGCCCGCCTCCGGCACCGGGATCGGCACGACGCCGTAGTGCAGCGCCTGCTGTTCATCGAGCCGGGCGAGGTTCCACGACCCGTTGACCATCATCGCCGCGTTGCCCGCGACGAACTGGTCGGCGACGTCGTTCTGGTTCCACGTCACCACGGACTTCGACGCCGACCCGGAGTTCACCAGGTCGGTGACGTACTGAAGCGCTTTCACCGCCGGCTCCGAGTCCACTTGGGACAGTTCGGCGCCGTTGCTCCAGAAGAACGGCAGGAACTGCCAGGTGCCCTCTTCGGACGGGATGGCGGAGAAGGCGAGCCCGTACTTGCCGTCCTTGGTCAGCTTGGCCGCGGCGGCCTTGAGCTCGTCCCAGGTCTTCGGCGGCTGGACGCCCGCGGCGGCGAGCAGGTCCTTGTTGTAGATCAGCGCCAGCCCGTTGACGCCGGGGGCCACGCCGTACACCTTGCCCTGGTAGGTCCCGGCCTTGACGATGCTCTCGTAGTAGCCGTCGGTCGTGATGCCGTAGTCGCTCAGCGGCGTCAGCGCGCCGGTCGCGGCGACCTGCTGCAGCGTCGGGTTGTCGGTGAACAGCAGGTCCGGCAGCGTCTTCGAGCTCGCGCCCTGCAGGACCTTCGGCAGCATCTGGCTGGTCGGCACCTTCTGCCGTTCGATCTTGACCCCGGTCTGGGCCGCGCACGTGTCGAGGATCTTCTGCCACGCCGCCGATCCCTGCTCGTCGGCGTAGTAGTCGAGTTCGGTGATCGAGCCGGCGGGCTGGGCCCCGGCCGGACTGCCGGCCGGGGCGCTCGGGCTGCACGCGGCCAGGAGCAGGGCACCGGCGGTCAGCATGAGGGCGCGACGGACTGACGACATGGCGATTCTCCTTCGGTGGAGCAGAACCGGTCAGACGCGGGGCGCGGCGGTGCTTTCGCGCCGGGTGAGGCGAGGCCCGAGCAGCCGGACCTCCGGGGTGGCGTGGCCGGCGAGCCGGCGCATGGTCATCTCGACCGCCTGGGTGCCGACCTCCTCGGCCGGGATGGCGACGTTGGTCAGCGCGACGGCGTGCTGCTCGGCCATGCTGTCCGGGCAGACGGCGATGACCGAGATGTCCTCGGGCACGCGCAGGCCGCGGTGGCGCAGGTCCGCCAGCAGGCCGGGCAGGACGGCTTCGTTGTGCACGACCAGGCCGGTCAGGTCCGGGTCGGCGGTGAGCAGGTCGTCCAGGCAGGCGCTCACCGCTTCGTAGGAGTGGGCGCACGGCCGGTTCGCCGCCCGCACGTCACGCGTCTTCGCCGCGTCGTCGAACCCGCGCAGGAACCGGGTCGCGTAGCTGGTCCCGCGCCGGTAGACGGCGGGGGAGGGGCCGATCAGCCCGATCGAGCGGTGCCCGAGGTCGGCCAGGTGCGCGACGCACGCCGAGGCGGCGGCGGTGAAGTCGAGGTCGACGCAGCTCAGCCCGGCCGGGTGGTCGGGCACGCCGATGAGCACCACCGGCAGGTCGAGCGCGAGCAGCATCGGCACCCGCGGGTCGGCGGCTTCGACGTCCATCACCATCAGCGCGTCGGCGATCGCCGAGGACGCCACCCGCTGCAGCGCGGCGGGACCCTCGTCCTTGGTGAGCAGCAGCAGGTCGTGGTCGTGCGCGCGGGCCGCGGTGACCGCCGAGGCGACGAACTCCATCACCACGGCGACGTTGAGGTCGGTGCGCAGCGGGACGACCAGCGCGAGTACGTTCGTCTTGCTGCTGGCGAGCGCCCGCGCCCCGGCGTGCGGGTGGTAGCCGAGCTTGCGGATGCTGTCCTCGACCAGCCGCCGGGTCTTCGGCGAGATCGAGCGCTTGCCGCTGATCACGTACGACACCGTGCTGGGGGCCACCCCGGCCGCGGAGGCGACGTCGTTGATCGTGACCACGGGCGGCCTCCTGGGGACGGGGCGGGAGATCATTGTCGAAGCGCATCGACGATGGCATGAAGGTAAGTGACACCCGGCGGAAACACAAGCGTGATTCGCGATTCCCGGCAATTCGATTCCCATTCGACGGCGGCGGTGTTCGTCGAAATTGTCGAACGCCGCTGATGACGGTTCTTCCCCCAGCTCAGAGCGCAGTTCCGCCCGGTCACAAGGCGACGCTGGGAGCGCACCCAGCAACTCTTGACCTCCCGTTGGCCCGGCTGTAATAGTCGTCCGCATCCCCACCCTCGACGCGAATGTTCCGCGCCGCGCCGTCGAATCGATTCGACGAAACCGGAGGCCGTCCGTGCGCCCGTCCCCGTTCCGCCGCGCCCTCGTCCCGGTGGTGACCGCGACCCTCCTGCTGGCCCCGTCGCCGGCGCTCGCGGCACCCCCGCTCCCGTTCCGCGACCCGGCGCTGCCGGTGGCCGCGCGGATCGGCGACCTGCTGTCCCGGCTGACCGCGGACGAGAAGATCTCGCTGCTGCACCAGTACCAGCCCGCGATCCCGCGGCTCGGCATCGGCGTGTTCAAGACCGGCACCGAAGCCCTGCACGGCGTGGCGTGGTCGACGGACTACGACGACAACGGCGCGGTCGTCAAAGCGGACGGGACCGTGTTCCCGCAGGCGATCGGCCTCGCTTCGACGTGGGACCCGGCGCTGGTCGAGCAGGTCGGCTCGGCGGTCGGGCAGGAGGCGCGCGGCTTCAACGCGCGCAACCCGACGCTGTGGGGCCTCAACCTGTGGGCGCCGGTGGTCAACCTGCTGCGCGACCCGCGCTGGGGTCGCAACGAAGAGGGCTACTCCGAAGACCCGCACCTGACCGGCGAGCTCGCGACCGCGTACGGCCGCGGCATCCAGGGTGACGACCCGCGCTACCTGCAGGCCGCCCCGACGTTGAAGCACTACCTGGCCTACAACAACGAGGTCAGCCGCGACACCAGCAATTCTTCGGTGCCGCCGAAGATCCGGCACGACTACGACGAGCAGGCGTTCAAGATCCCCCTGGCCGCCGGGGCGGCCAACGCCGTCATGCCGTCGTACAACCTGGTCAACGGGCGCCCGAACACGGTCAGCCCGGACCTCGGCGGCGTACTGCGGAAGTGGGCGCCCCAGGACATCGCCGTCGTCAGCGACGCCGGCGCACCGTCCAACCTGGTCAACTCCGAGAAGTACTACCCCACCAAGGCCGAAGCGGCCGCGGCTGCGCTCAAGGCGGGTCTCGACAGCTTCACCGACAACGACACCAACGGCTCGATCACCGTCGCCGCGGTCGACGAAGCGCTGGACCGCGGGCTGCTGACCATGGCCGACGTCGAGAAGGCCGACCGCCACCTGCTTTCGCTGCGGTTCCGCCTCGGCGAGTTCGACCCGCCGGGCCGCAACCCGTACGCGAAGATCACCCCCGCGGTGATCAACTCGCCGTCACACCAGGCGCTCGCGCGCAAGGCCGCCGGCGAACAGGTCGTCCTGCTGCGCAACACCGGCACCGCGCTGCCGCTGAGCGACGCCGGCCAGGTCGCGGTCGTCGGCCCGCTGTCGGACACGCTGTACGAAGACTGGTACAGCGGCGCGATGCCGTACCGCGTGACGCCGAAGCAGGGCATCGCCGAGCGGCCCGGCGCCCCGGTCGCCTCGTCCGAAGGCGTCGACCGGATCGCGCTGAAGGACCTCGCCACGGGCCGGTACCTGACGGCGCCCGCGACGGCGGGCAAGGTGACCGCGGGCGGGACGGTCGCGGGCACCGCGGAGTCCTTCGACGTCTACGACTGGGGCGCGGGCAAGAACACCCTGCGTGCCGCCGCGAACGGCAAGTTCCTGAGCTACTCGGGTGGCGCGCTGGTGAACGACGCCGCCCAGCCGTCGGGCTGGTTCGTGCCGCAGCAGCTGAAGCTCGACCCGCAGCCCGACGGCAGCTACGTGCTGGAATACGCGGGCAACGAGGTGACCGAGCCGTGGTTCGGCCCGAACCGGTTCGCCGTCGTCGGCGCCGACGGGATCCTGACGATCGCCGCCCCGGACGCCGCGCACGCCACGAAGTTCGGCCGCGACGTGCTGCGCAGCGGCATCTCGTCGGCGGTCGAGGCGGCCCGCGGCGCGGACACGGCCGTCGTCGTGGTGGGCAGCATGCCGTTCATCAACGGCCGCGAAGCGAACGACCGGACGAGCACCGAACTCGCCCCGGCCCAGCGCGCGCTGATCGAGGCGGTCGCGAAGGTCAACCCGCACACCGTGGTCGTGGTGGAGAACAGCTACCCGACGACCGGCTGGGACACGCTGTCCGTGCCGGGCATCGTGTGGACGAGCCACGCCGGCCAGGAAACCGGCCACGCGGTGGCCGACGTGCTCTTCGGCGACGTCGACCCGAGCGGGCGGCTGACGCAGACGTGGTACGCCTCGGATGCCGGGCTGCCGAGCATCCTCGACTACGACATCGCGAAGACCGGGATGACGTACCAGTACTACCGCGGGAAGCCGTTGTACCCGTTCGGGTACGGGCTGAGCTACACGAGTTTCCGGTACGGCCCGGCGCGTGCTTCACTCGCCGGCTCCTCGGTCCACGTGAGCGTGGACGTGACGAACACCGGTGCGCGCGCGGGGACGGACGTCGTCCAGCTGTACTCGAAGGATTCCGGCGCGCAGCGGCTACGGGACTTCGAGCGCGTGACGCTTTCCCCGCACCAGACCCGCACGGTCCGGTTCGAGGTCCCGGTGGCGGACCTGGCGGCCTGGGACGCCTCTCGCGGACGGTCCGTGGTGGCGGCCGGGGTGCGCGAGTTCTCGGTGGGCCGCAACGCCGTCGACCTTTCCCCGGCGCAGCGGGTGTTCGTGCCGGGGGAGCAGCCGCGGCCCCGTGACCTGAGCCGGCCGACCCCAGCGGAGAACTTCGACGACTACTCGGGGACCACGCTGACGGACACGGCCAAGACGGCCGGCACTTCGGTGGCGGCCGTGGCGGGGAGCTGGGTGGTGTACCGCGACGCCGCCTTGAACGCCCCGGCGCGGTTCTCGGCATCGGTGTCCACAGTGGAGTCTTCCCGCGTCACGGTCCGCCTCGATTCGCCGACCGGCCGGATCCTCGGCACGGCACCGGTGCCGTCCACGGGGGACCGGTACGCCTACACGACGGTGACGGCGGCACTGGCCGGGGTGACCGGCCGCCACGACGTCTACCTCACGTTCGACGGCCCGGTGAACCTGGCGACGTTCTCCCTGCGGTGATCAGGGTTTCCGGCCCACCCCGGCGTACGGCAGGGCGTTGATCGCCGGGTCGTCGGACATGTCGCCGGCACCCTCCGGCTTCCACATCGCGCAGCCGACCACGCCCGGGTCCACCACCTCGAAGCCGTCGAAGAAGGCGAGGACCTCGTCGTGGGTGCGGGGGACCGGCTGGTTCTGCTGGTCCTGGTTGCTCTTGTACACCTCGACCGCTTCGTCGAGGCGCTGGGACTCCGAGTCCGCCGCGACGTGCGTGACGGCCAGGAAGCTGCCCGGGGCGAGCCGGTCGCGGTAGCGGGCCAGGATGCTCACCGGGTCCCACGAGTCGGGGACGAAGTGCAGCAGCAGCAACATGAACAGGCCGACCGGCTCGTCGAGGTCCAGCAGCTTGCCCGCGCCGTCGAAGATGTCGTTGACGTCGCGCAGATCCGCCTGGAGGACCAGGCAGTTGTCGTTGTCCTGCAGCAGCAACTCGCTGTGGGCGACCGCGACGGCCTCCCGGTCGACGTACACCACGCGGCACGACGGGTCGGCCTGCTGGACGATCTCGTGCAGGTTGCCCACCGTCGGGATGCCGGAGCCGATGTCGAGGAACTGGCGTACGCCCTGGCCGACCAGGTAGCGCGCCGCGCGGCGGAGGAACGCCCGGTTGAGGCGGGCCGCGTCGCGGACGCCCGGCATGATCCGGAGGATCTGCTCGCCGAGGGCGCGGTCCGCGGCGAAGTTGTGGTCGCCGTCGAGCCAGAAGTCGTACACCCGGGCCGGGTTCGGCACCGAGGTGTCGATCTCCGGCGGTACCCAGCTCAGTTCCCCGGTCACGGGACCTCCCACCCTCGCGGACTCTCCGAGCGCCGGAGTCTAGCCCCTCGGCCGTGCTCCCGGCCCGCGTCTCCCGCTAAGGTGACGCGGTCACGAGGAGACGAGGCCATGACGAACGTGCCCGGCCGCTGGCCCGTGCTCGGGCACACCGTGCCCCTGCTGCGCGACCCGCTGAAACTCTTCACTTCCCTGCCTGCGCACGGAGAAGTCGTCAAACTCCACCTGGGCCCGCTGCCGGTCCACGTGGTCACCACGCCCGAGCTGGCCTGGCAGGTGCTCGCCACCGACGCCGACAAGTTCGACAAGGGCTTGGTCTTCGACAAGATGCGCCCGCTCTTCGGCGACGGGCTGGCCACCTCCAACGGGGAGCTGAACCGCCGCCAGCGCCGCCTCGTCATGCCCGCGTTCGGCCGCGCCCGGATCGCGGGCTACGCCGAGAACACGATGACCAAGCTGGCCGACGAGCTCACGAGCTCCTGGCAGCCCGGCGAAGTCGTCGAGTTCGACCAGCGCATGCAGGACCTCGTGCTGACCATCGCCGGGCAGACGCTGTTCTCGACCGCGCTCGGCGACGACGCGCTGTCGGAAATCCAGCGCTCGATCCCGGTGATGCTCAAGTACGTGCTGATCCGGGCGTTCTCGCCGAAGTTCGTGGAGCGCCTGCCCATCCCGCCGAACCGCAGGTTCGACGCCGCGGCCGCCCGCCTGCGGGACGTCATCGGCGAAACCGTCGTCGCCGCGCGGGAACAGGGCGCGGACCACGGCGACCTGCTCTCGATGCTGCTGCTGGCCCGCGACGAGGACACCGGCGAGGGCATGTCCGACCGCCAGGTGCACGACGAGGTCATCACGATCCTCACCACCGGCGCGGAAACCACCGCCGTCGCGCTGGCCTGGTTCTTCCACGAGCTCGGGCAGCACCCGGACGTCGAGCGCCGCTTCCACGCCGAAGTCGACGAAGTCCTCGGCGGCCGCGCCGCCCGCTTCGAAGACCTCCCGGACCTGGTCTACACGCACCAGATCGTCAACGAGATCGTCCGCCGCACCCCGCCGCTGATCCTCATGCGCCGCGCCCGCGAAGACGTCGAGCTCGGCGGCGTCCGGATCCCGGCGGGCACCGAGGTCGCGGTCAGCCAGCACACGCTGCACCGGGACCCGCGGTGGTTCCCGGACCCGGACCGGTTCGACCCGGACCGCTGGACGCCGGGGCACACCGCGGAACTGCCGAAGGGCGCGTACATCCCGTTCGGTGCGGGGGCCCGGCTGTGCCCTGGGCACGTGTTCGCGCCGACGGAGATCGGCATCGTCGCCGCGACGATCGGGGCGCGCTGGCGCCTGGTGCCGGTGCCGGGCAAGAAGGTGTACGCGCAGCTCAAGGCGACGATGCAGCCGAACCGCCTGCCGATGACGCTGGTGCCGCGGACCTGACGGTACCCGTTCCACTACCGGGTGTAGTGTTCTCGGGTCCGAACAGCCCGCCCCACCCGGAGGAGTACGGCGTGAGACTGCCGATTTCGGTGCCGTTTGTTTCAAATCCGACCACAGTCACGGCCGAATGACTTGCGTAGCAACGGTCACGTGCCGCCCGCGGGGCGGCCTGCTTTTGGTCGGATCAGCAAGCTGACGTCCGCGTTGTTCGCCTGCGGGGTCCTGCTCGCCTCGCTGACCGCCGCGGTGCCGGCGGAGGCCGCCGCGATCTCCTGCACCGACACGGATCTGCCGGTCTCCGGCCCGGGCCTGCCGCCGCTGGTGCCGGGCGCGCCCGCGACCCTGCACGGCCGGCTGTGCCTGCCCGCCGGCGAGGCGCCGGACACCGTCCAGCTGCTCGTGCACGGCGGGACGTACAACAGCGCGTACTGGGACCTGCCCTACGAACCGCAGCGGTACTCCTACCAGCGGGACATGGCCGCCCACGGCTACGCGACGTTCGCCGCGGACCAGCTCGGCGCCGGGCGCAGCAGCCACCCGCTGAGCCTGCCGCTTTCGGTGTGGGCCGCGGCCGAGTCGATGCACGATGTCGTCGGGCACCTGCGCGCCGGGCGCGTGGGCGGGACGCCGTTCGCGAAGGTGGTCATCGTCGGCCACTCGGTGGGGTCCGGCGTCGTCGCCGTGGAGGCGTCGACCTACCACGACGTCGACGGCGTCGTCCTCACCGGCATCACGCACCTGCCGGCCCTGCCGGTGCTCGCGCTCGGCGCGGCACTCGGCCTGCAGCCGGCCCTGCTCGACGGTCAGCTCGGCAAGCTCGGCAGCGATCCGTTGTACTTCACGACGAGGCCGGGCGCGCGAGCCGGGCTGTTCTACGCGGCCGGGGACGCCGACCCGGCCGTCATCGCGGCGGACGAAGCCACCAAGGACCAGGTTTCGGTGCCCGGGATGGGCACCGTCGCGGTGTTCGGGATCGTGCTGCCGGCGACGAAGGGAATTTCCGTACCGGTTTTGCAGGTGGTGGGGGAAAAGGACGTCCTTTTCTGCGGCCTGCTCGCGGTGCGTGACTGCACCCATACGGATGTGGTGCGGGCGCAGGAGGCGCCGTATTACGCCGACCCGTCGAAGCTGTCGATGTACGTCCTCCCGGGCGCGGGTCATTCCGTTGCGTTGCACGAAAACGCGGCGGATTATCGGGATGCCACCCGATCGTGGCTGCAGGGCGACCTGGGGATCGCTCCGCAGGGTTATCACTCGATTGGATGAATGCTGTTTCGTGCGCCGGACGCCATTTCGGGCCAAGATAAATCGGCTGACCGACCGGAGTGCGTGCGTGGAACCCAGGACAGGCTGACGTGACTGCTCCCCGACCCCGTGGCGAACACCCGCGGAAGAAGCCGTCCGCCGAACGAGCGGCGCGGCGGCTCGGCACTCTCGCGCGCAAATGGGGCTATCTGATCAGCACCACGGCGTACCTGCCGCACACGCCGGAGGAGATCGAGCGCGAACTGGGTGTCCTGGTCGCGACGGTCTTCGACGCCGTCGTCAGCGATCCGCCGGACCTCGACGCGGCCGCGACCGCGGGCGGCAAGCTCGTCGAGCTGCGGTGCGTCGGCACCGACAGCCTGCGCCGCAGCCTCGAAGTGCTCGGCAAGGCGCTGCTGCGCGAGCCGGAACTGCACCACGTCGAAGGGCTCGCCGAGCGGGTCGTGCTGGTGCTCGGCGCGCTCAGCTCGGGCTACGGCGAGATGCTGCGCGAGGACATCCAGAAGCGCCAGGAAGGCCTGAGCCGCGCGCTGCTGAAGGTGGAGCAGGAGACGCGGCAGAAGCAGGTCATCACGCGCGCGCAGTTCGAGGAGGTGTTCGCCGGCTCGGCCAGCGGCGTCGCCCTCACCGAACTGGACGGCCGCGTGCTGCGGGCCAACGCGGCGCTGGCCAAGACGCTCAACCGCACGCCGGCCGAGATCGGCGCGCTGAGCCTGTTCGACCTGGTGCACCCCGAAGACGTCGAGCAGCTGCGGGACGGCTACCGCGAACTGGTGGCGGGCAAGCTGCACCGGCTGCGCACCGGGCGGCGGCTGGTCGGCAAGGACGGCGAGCCGATGTGGGCCACGTTCGCGGCGTCGGTGATCCGCGACGCCGTCGGCGCGCCCCGGCAGCTGATCACCATCGTCGACGACGACACCGAGGTCTCGCTGCTGCAGCGGCGGCTGTCCCACCAGGCCCTGCACGACGTCCTGACCGGGCTGCCGAACCGCCAGTTCTTCAGCACCCGCCTGGAAACCCTGCTCCGCGACGCCGACCAGTCCCGCGGGGTCACGCTGTTCCACCTCGACCTCGACGGCTTCTCCCAGATCAACGGCGGGCTCGGCCAGGAGCTCGGCGACCGCGTGCTGCGCGGGGTCGCGGCGAAGCTCAAGACGATCTTCGACGAGGAGAAGGCGCTCGTCGCCCGGCTCGGCGGCGACGAATTCGGCGTGCTGGTGCAGAACGCGGCGGGGACGCCGGGCGTGCTGACGCTGGTCCGCCGCGTCACCCACGAACTCGCGGAGCCGGAGTACGTCGACGGGCAGCGCGGGGTGGCGGTGTCGGCCGCGATCGGCGTCGTCCACCGGCCGCCGCGCGACATCACGCCGGTGGAGCTGCTGCGCGCGTCGGACCTGACGCTGCGCCGCGTGCAGCGCGCGGGCAGCCAGTGGGGCCTGTTCGACCGGGAGCTGGACCGCCGCGACCGGCACGACTTCGGCCTGGCCGCGGGGATGGCGGGCGCGTGGGAGAACGGCGACGTCGAGGTCTGCTACCGGCCACTGGTGTCCGCGGCCGGCGGTGCCGTGCAGGGCGTCGAGGCGCGGCTGCAGTGGAACCACCCGTCCGAAGGGCAGCTGGCCCACGAAACGTGCGTGCGGCTGGCGACGGAGACCGGGCTGGCCCTGCCGCTGGGCACGTGGCTCCTGCGCACGGCGGCCGAGCGGCTGCTCGGGTCCGGGAGCGAACTGCCGCTGACCGTCGAACTCACACCGCAGCAGGCGGCCGACCCGGAACTGGTCGGCGAGGTCCGCGGCGTCCTGGAGTCGACCGGACTGGCACCGGCCGCCATCCGCCCCGGCTTCCCGGCCGCGGCACTGCTCGCCGAATCCGGCGACGCGGCCGACAACCTCAAGGTGCTGGCCGAAATCGGCGTCCTGGCGGAACTGCACGGCGTCGGCGACGTCACCTGCCTGACGGAGTTCCCGGCCCGCACGGTCCGCCTGGCACCGGCGTTGGTGGCCCGCCGCACGCACCCGCTGGTCGAGCCTTCGCTGACGGCGCTGATCGAAGCGGCGCACCGGGCGGGCGCCCAGGTCGGCGTCGCGGGCGTGGAGAACGCGGAGCAGGCGGACTGGTGGCGAGAGCGCGGCGCGGACCGCTTTTCGGGCCCGGCGTTCACCGAGCTCCCCACGCTCTAGATCCGCACGAGCACTTCGTCGAGGGACTTTCGCCGCAGGTCCGGCACCACGCAGTCGTCGGCCGGGTAGCCGACCGGGATCACCGCGAACGCCTTTTCGTTGCGGGGGCGGCCGAGCAGCTCGCCCAGGAAGCGCATCGGCGACGGTGTGTGGGTCAGCGCCGCCAGCCCGGCCACCTGCAACGCCGTCAGCAGCATGCCGACCGCGATGCCCACCGACTCGTCGACGTAGTAGTGCTTGCGGACGCCGCCGTCCTCGTCGAGGGCGAACCGTTGCTGGAACACGACGATCAGGTACGGCGCGTCGGTCAGGTGCGGCTTCACCGCGTCCGTGCCGAGCGGGCGCAGCGCGTCGAGCCACGCCTCGCCGAGCCGGCCGCCGTAGGAGATGCGCTCCTCCTCTTCGGCGGCTTCGCGCAGCCGGCGGCGCACCTCGGGATCGGTGACGAGGACGAACGTCCACGGCTGCTGGTGCGCCCCGCTCGGCGCGGTGGACGCGACCGCGATCGCGTCCAGCACCGCTCGCTCGGGTACCGGGTCGGCGGAGAACATCCGGACCGAACGCCGGGCCTCCATCCGCTGCCGCAGCGCGGCGGCCCTGGCAAGGGCTTCGTCGTCGGGCAGCCGGGCGGGGCGGTAGGGGACCGGGTGGAAGCTCATGCCCGGATTGTGGCGCGGGACACGTACGCCGCAGCAGGGCCGAACGTACGATCCGCGGTGTGAAGCGTCCGTTCTACGGACAGTAAGGTCATCCTTTACGCCGTACAGCGCAGCACAACTGGGCCGAATGGTCCTGTCGCACGAAGTGATCTCCTCATTACCCTCCAGTAGCAGACAGTGGTGCCGATCACAGTCGTTCCGGGAGGCTCTATGGCGTCGCGCGTCCGTGGACCCGGCTCCGAAGACCGGCGCGAACTGCGGATCCGGCACCTCACCGGCTGCCTCTCGTGCACGCTCACCTGCGCGTACTGCGGGCTGCCGGTGCGGCTCACCGGGCCGGGCGACCACCCCGGCTACGGCGTCGTCGAAGAAGTGACCGGCGACCTCGTGCTGTTGCACCGTTTCTGCCGCGGCGCGCTCGGCCGCTGCGGGACGCGGGGGTGCGTGCTGCGGCGCGCCCACCTCGGCCGCGCGACCGAGCAGTACGAAACCGGACGGCGGCGGCCGGGGCGCTATCAGCGCCTCGGCGTCCGCCGGTCGGCCGACCTCGATCTGTACCGGAAACACTGGCGGGTCGCGAAGATGCGGTACGCGTGCAAAGCGTGCCGGTACTACACCGGCTCGCACTGAGCCGGTCCTTCCATCACGACGCGGAGGACTCGTGCTCGTTCGTCTCATCCTCGGCCTGCTCATGACCGTCGTCGGCCTCGCCGTCGCCGGGAAGCGCGTGGCCTTCCTGTACCAGCTGATCAAGGCGGGCCAGCCCGACGCCAAGCGGTCGAACGAGCTGGGCGCCCGCCTCCTCGCGCAGGTGCGCGAGGTGTTCGGCCAGCGCAAGCTGCTGAAGTGGTCGGTGCCCGGCGCCGCGCACTTCTTCACCTTCTGGGGCTTCGTCATCCTGGCCTCGGTCTACCTCGAGGCTTACGGCGCCCTGTTCGACGAGAAGTTCGCGATCCCGTGGATCGGGCACTGGGCGGTGCTCGGCTTCCTCCAGGACTTCATCGCGGTCGCGGTGGCCGTCTCGCTCGGCGTGTTCACGATCATCCGGATCCGCAACGCCCCCGCCCGCAAGGACCGCGCGTCGCGCTTCTACGGCTCGCACACCGGCGGCGCCTGGCTGATCCTCGTCATGATCTTCAACGTCGTGTGGACGATGTTCTTCTTCCGCGGTGCCTCCTCGGCGTCCGGCAACTTCCCGTACGACAACGGCGCCTACGTCTCCCTCGGCGTCGGGAACCTGCTGGAACCGCTCGGGCATTCGACGACGGAGGTGCTGGAGACCGTCGGCCTGCTGCTGCACATCGGCGTGATGCTCGTCTTCCTGTCGATCGTGCTCTACTCCAAGCACCTGCACATCTTCGTCGCGCCGATCAACGTCTCGGCGAAGCGGCTGCCGGACGCGCTCGGCCCGCTGCTGCCGATGGAGTCCGGCGGCGTCGCGATCGACTTCGAAGACCCGGGCGAAGACGACACGTTCGGCCGCGGCAAGATCGGCGACTTCACGTGGAAGGGCATGCTCGACTTCGCCACGTGCACCGAGTGCGGCCGCTGCCAGTCGCAGTGCCCGGCGTGGAACACCGGGAAGCCGTTGTCGCCCAAGCTGCTCATCATGAACCTGCGCGACAACCTCTTCGAGGAGGCGCCCTACATCCTCGCCGGCACCGAGCACGAGGAGGCGCGCCCGCTGGTCGGCCCGGAGGCCGACGGCGGCGTCATCGACCCCGACGTGCTCTGGTCGTGCACCACGTGCGGCGCGTGCGTCGAGCAGTGCCCGGTGGACATCGAGCACGTCGACCACATCGTCGACATGCGCCGCTACCAGGTGATGATCGAATCGGCGTTCCCGACCGAGCTGGGCGGGCTGTTCAAGAACCTGGAAACCAAGGGCAACCCCTGGGGCCAGAACAACTCCGAGCGGCTCGCGTGGACGAAGGACCTCGGCTTCGACGTCCCGGTGTTCGACGGGGAGCTGGGCGAAGACGTCGAGTACGTCTTCTGGGTCGGCTGCGCGGGCGCGTTCGACGACCAGGCGCGCAAGACCGTCCGCGCCACGGCCGAGCTGCTGAACATCGCCGGCGTGAACTACGTCGTGCTCGGGAACGAGGAGTCCTGCACCGGTGACCCGGCCCGCCGCGCGGGCAACGAGTTCCTGTTCCAGATGATGGCCCAGCAGACGGCCGAGACGCTCAACGCCGTGTTCGAGGGCCGCGAGCCGCGGCTGCGCAAGATCGTCACCACGTGCCCGCACTGCCTCAACACGCTCAGCCGCGAGTACCCGCAGCTGTACGGCCACTACGAGGTCGTGCACCACACGCAGCTGCTCAACCGCCTCGTCCGCGGCGGTCAGCTGACGCCGGTGAAGGGCGTCGAGGACGGCCCGCGCGTCACCTACCACGACCCGTGCTACCTGGGCCGCCACAACAAGGTCTACACCCCGCCCCGCGACCTGGTCGGCGCGGCCGGCGCCCAGCTCACGGAAATGCCGCGCCACGCGGACCGCGCCCTCTGCTGCGGCGCGGGCGGCGCGCGCATGTGGATGGAGGAGCAGATCGGCAAGCGCATCAACCTGGAGCGCGTGGACGAAGCGATCGCGACCGACGCGGAGACCATCGTGACCGGCTGCCCGTTCTGCCGCGTGATGCTGACGGACGGCCTGGTCCAGCGCCAGAGCGAGCAGAAGGCGGAGAACGTCGACGTCCGCGACGTGGCGCAACTGCTGCTGGAGCGGGTGAAGACGCCGGACGGTTCGGCACCGAAGGTCTGACGCCTCCACCCGCCCTGGCCTCAGCGCGAACTGCTCGACAGCCTTCATCGTTGCGCAGAAACCTTCGATGGCGAGGAGGTCCTGCTCCGGGACCTCCTCGCCGGAGAAGTGCATGAACTCGTTGCGGATGCGGCGCGCTTCCTCGAGCAGTCTGAGGAATGTCTCGTCGAACGGCCAGCCGAGGGGGCGAAGGTGGCCGGGGCCTCGGAGATCCGGACGTAGCGAGCGTGCCGAACTGACGCACGAGGTCAGCTGACCGCGAAGGCGTAGTTTCCCGCCTCGTCGACGACCGGCAGCTGGGAGTAGTTCTTGGCGAGCATGATCGCGACCGCGGCCGCGAGCGGTTTACCGGTCGTGACCGTCTCGATGCCGTGCTCTTCCGGAAGCAGGGCCCGGACCAACCATCTGGCAGGCAGGTCGTAGAAGGCGTCCCAGCCGGCGCTCTCCGGTTCGGGCGTCGGCGGCGCTGCCCGGTTCTCCCGCGACTGCACCAGCTCGACCACGGTGTCCATCCGTGCCATCGTGAACGGCGGCCTGGTGGACACGCAGCGGTCGGCCAGATCCGACTGCACGGTGACAGTCCGGCGCCGGTAGCCCCATTTCGCCAGGAGCTCACGGACGGTGAGCTTGGCCAGGCCGCCACTGGCGACGGCTTCCTAGAGGTCGGCCCGGGTCGCGTCGGGATCGACGTTCGCCGAGGAATGTCGCCAGCCGGCCCGGGATCCCCGCGGCGACCCGGCCGATCCGGTCGGCGGCGTCGTGGCGGTTCACCCTGCTGTGTCCGGATCCAGCGAGCTGGCCGGGCGCGCTGGACGTCCGGCACCAGCTCGACCGGTGCAGTTACGGGCCGGTGACCTCGACGACCGCGAACTGCCGCACGCTCTTCAACGGCATCACGATCAGGTCGCCTTCGTGCATCTCCTGGCAGAACCGCCCCAGCCGACGATCGTGAGACCCCGTCAAGGGATTCGCGATCGCGTTCACCCTGTCGTCCCGCACGAACCTGCCACGCCGGCCACATTTCTTCTTCTCGTCGTCGAGTGGCATTGCCGCGATTGCCCATCTAGCGGCCGAAGTGCGCGAAGGCACCCCACAGGAGCACCGCGAGATCGCGGTCGGCGCCGTCCAAGTCCCTGGCGAGCTCCTTTCGCGTGAGCTGCACCGCCGCGTGCAGCGCTTCCGCGGCCCGGCCGGCCGTGGGTACCGGGTCCACGATGAATCGGTAGAAGAGCTCCGCGACCCTCTTCGCGACGCTGTCGCGCACCTTCCAGTTCGCGGCCACGACCCGATCGAAACCCGCGGCCAGCATCGCTCCGGCGAGGTGCACCGCTTCGTCGGGCAACACCAGCCGTCCCGATGCCGATTGGCAGGCGCTGAGGTACGCCAAGTGAGCCCGGGCGGGCCGAGCGGCACGAAGGTCGGCGAAGGTAAGGCCACCGGTGCTGGCGTGGTCGTGGCTGACCAGGCACGCGCTCTCGAAGCTGTAGGTGTCCTGCCAACCGTGCCCGGCGAAGTGGAACCAGGTGTGCCGCGGCAGCTCGGCCAGCAGCCGGGGGCGCGTCGCCTCGGCGTCGAGAAGCAGGGTGCTGTCCTGGAGGGCAGCGGCCGCAGCCCGGGCCTCACCGGTCGCGGCCCCCAGCGGTACCTGTCCCGGTGTTTCGCCGACCCCCACCGCCAGCACCCGCTGGTTTCCCGGAGGTGCCTCGGGCGCCAGCAGCGAGCGCAGCGTCGGCACGTACGACGGCACCACGTAGTCCAGTACTGCTTCCGGCAGTTCGTCATCGGTGGTTCTCCGATACCTGCCCGCTGCGTGGATCGGAAGCAGCGTCACCAGTCCGGTCGGGCACCACCACACGCGCCGCCGTGGCCCGAGGGCGCCCAGCACCGGCGCCGCCACGCTCTCCCAGAGCCAGCCGAGGATGTTGTGCAGCGAGCGGACCCGGAGGTCCACCGTGGCTTCGTCGACCGCGGCGAGTCCGGGACCCAGGACGAACCGGTCCCGGTGCTGAAGGAACCGAGCGGTCTGGTCGACGAGATGCTCGTGGCGCAGCCGGGGCAGGGGCACGATCGTGAGCACGCCGTCGGCCAGCAGGAGCGCGTCGGCACGGTGTTTGCACGCGTTCACGATGACGACCGGGCCCGGCATCCGCGCAAGGAGCTCAGCGCACGAAGGGCCCTGGTGGAACCGCTCGAACCCCGGCTGGGCCCGGATTTCGGCGAGAACCGCCGACTCTTCGGCCTCCAGCCTGCGACGCAGCAGGAGCTCGGCGTGTGTGACCGGCGACTCTGAACTCGCCCGGAGTGCCGAGATCCGGGCATCGACCTCTCTGAGTCGTTGCGCTAGTCCAGGGTGCCGTGCGGTCAACCGTTCGAGGGCGGCCGGGTCGGCGTGGGCCTCGCCGAGCAGGATCCCGCGGCCCCGCTCGAGGAGTTCGACGGCGAGGTGCGGGTCATCGGCGGACAGCGCGGCGGCAGCGGCATCCGAGGCGAGCGCGAAGAAGCGGCTGAGTCCGTGCTCGCGGTCGGCGTGCCGCCACGTACGCGGCACCATTCGGGCGAGGAGCTCGACCGCCGTTGCGTAGACATGGCAGGAGCCGGACCAGTCGTGGCCGGCGAGGAGCTCGCCGAGCGTGGCGTAGGCGCGGACGCGTTCGTCCGGGGGCATGGGCGCGTTCACCACTGCGTGCAGGACTGACACCGCTTCGGCGCGGGCGGCCGGTGTGCCGAACTGTTCGGCGCGGATCTTCAGCAGATGTGCCAAGGTGAGCTGGTTTGTGACGGGTACCCGGTGGTCGCTGGCCGGCCCTATCGCGAGCGCGCGGGCCAGGTGCTCGGCTTCCTCGAGCGCCGGACGGTCAGGCGCGGTCCTGAGCCGGTCGAGCAGCGCGGCTGCGAGCGTCGAACGCACCAGGTCGTAGCCGGGATCGGTCGGCCTCGCCGTGGCCAGCCAGGCGCGACAGCACGGCTCGGCTTCGGCCCGGACCACCTGGTCGGGGTGCCGCCGGAGGGCGACGGCCAGGGTGTTGACCAGCAAACCTCGCGTCGAGAACCGCGCCGTCGCAACCGAAAGCGCTTGGCGTAGGGTCGCGATCGCTTCGTCCACGCACTCGCGTTCGTCTTTCCCGGCGAGCCCGTTGGCCGTGTCGAGGTAGACCGACCCCAGGATGGACAGCAGCATCGGCCGGAACGGGTCGTGCGGTGGTATCAGGCTGCGGGCTCGGTGGAGGTGTCCCGACGCCGAGTCCAGCGCGGAGGTGATCCCGAAGTACCGGAACTGGTCGAGCAGGGCGAGCGCGAGATTGGTTTCTCGCCCGGGGAGGTTGACGTCGCCGGCGGGTGTGCGGTCGAGGATCTCGGTGAATCGTGCGGTCACGTCCTCCAGCAGTGCCCGGTCGCCAGTGCGTCGGAACTGTTCGTGACGCGTGTTGGTGAGGGCGGTCAGCCGGCCGAGGTGGTGGACGCTGCCGCTCGGGGTGAGCCGGACGGCCTCGGTGAGCTCTGCAACGGCACGGTCGAGCGCACCCGGCTGGTCGAGCGCGATCGCTGCCTTGGTGCGGAGTTCACCGAGGGTGGTGAGCGCCATGACCTTCAGACCCGGTTCGTCCGTGGCCCGCGTGGCGTGCTCGGCGGCTGCGATCGCCTCACTGAGCACGGACGGGTCGGCTTCGAGGTCGAACCAGGCGCCGAGCAGCGAGGCGAGTTCGTGCGAACTGCGAGGTTCCCCCATCGCAGCAGTCGGACGGCAGAGGTCGATGGCTGTGGCGATGTCGCCGGGGTCGCCGGTGTGGTCGTACCGGTGCGTGAGGATCGTCGCGAGCCCACTTCGGATGGTGGCGAGTCCGTGGGTGTCCGCTTCGGGTACTTCCTCCAGTGCCTTTCGGTAAGCCCGTTCGCTTTCGTCGAGGTGCTCGAGGTTCGACGTCCGGTCGAACCGGTCGCCGAGAGCTTGTGCGAGGTTGTTCAGGTAGACGTAGCGCCACGGATCGTCGGGCGGCTCGCCGCCGACGGCTTTTCGCGCCGCCGCGATGGCCTCCTCGAGCAGGGCCGTGCCGGCGGTTGCCGCCGCCAGATCCCGCAGCGCACGGCTGAGTTGGTTGTGCAGGACGTTGCGGAGAACGGACGGCGGAGTCACGCTGATCATCGCGCGGACCTCTTCGCACGCGCGGAGGAGAGGCTCGATGTCACCCGTGGCGCGGTGGGCCTGGATCAGTTCTTCGATGGGATCGACGGGTTCGGCGTTGTCCGGCACTGGGCTCCTCGATTCGCTGAGGCATTCGCGGCTGGCAGTCGCTCGGTCTCGCGGCGATGCAACGGACTCCGGTCCGGCTCACTCGGATGGAGCATCGCGCTACGAGTCGTCGGGCTCCATCTCGGTCTCGAAGAGGGCGCACCGGGGAGCGTTGCCGCGCGGGGCCACGACACGGCGACCGCAATGGCCGAGCGGGCACCGGTGCGCGATGCGGAATTGTCCGCGTAGCCACGTGGGCGTCTTCCCGGCCGTCGCGTCGCCCTCGCGGATCACCTGGGTGCGCTCATTCCGCAGCAGTCGGTCGATCTTCTGCGTCAGTGCGTTCCAGCCGGCCAAGGCGTCGAGACCCGCGCGCGTGTCCGCGAGCAGCTCCTCGTAACGGCCGCGTTCCTGCACCACGTTCGCCTCGTCGCGGATCCGCGGCAGGCGGATGCAGATATCGGCCCACAGTTTGCGGTTGTGCTCTTCGGACACTTCGGCTCCGATCGTGGGTACGACGGTTCTTCGTTGTGTAAGGTGGCACACCACACGGGGAGGTGTCGATGTCCTTGATTCCCGAGATCGTTCCCGGGGACTTCCCGTTTCCCGACGGTGCCAGGGGAAAGATCTACGATGCCGTACTGCGGATCGCGACTTCCCGGGACGGCTGGCACGGCCCGGTGGAATCGGTCAGGATACGTCGGGTCATCGGTGGTGGCCGCAGTGGTGCCCTGGTTCTCGACGTCGTTTTGCGGTCGGGTTCCGAACGTCGTCAGCGCGTCGTGAAAATCGGGCCCCCCGCCGAGATGGCCGGCGAGTTCGCGAACTTCCGCCGTTTCCTCGGCGATTACCCGGCCGCGGTGTGCGCGCCCATTCAAGAGGTGACGGACGGCGCGGGCGGGGACGGTGAACCGGCCGGTGAAACGGAGGCGGTCGTCTACGCGCACGTCGAGGATTACGCCGGTCGGTCGGAGGTGCCCGCGATCACCCTCGAGGACGTCGTGGGGACCGCGTTCGACGGCGGGGCGGACGAGCTGGTGCTCGCCCAGGAACTGATCATGGCGCTGTTCGCGGCGATGGCGACGCCCTTCCACAACCGGCAGGTGGTGCGAGCCGAACGAAGCCTGCGCGACCTCAACCCGGCGCTCGGACCTGACCTGGTGGTCGAGCCCGGCCCCGTGACCGCGCAGCTGTCCTACCCGGAGGATGTCCTCCAGTCATCCCTCGGCGGCGAGGGCTTCACGCCAGGCAGTCCGATCCGGCTGGCCGACCCGGCTCATTCCGCGGTGCGGGTCGTGCAGCGCCCACCGGGCGAAGGCCCGATCGCCGGTACGGTTGTCACCACCAGGTTCGCCGACCGCCGCGCACGGTTCGACCAGGCTTTCGAGCGCGTCGAGCGGGTGGGGGGTGCGGTCGTGGCCGATGGCACCCGCACGGCCGACCCGGCGCGCGGGCTACTGCGCGTGTTGACCGATCCCGAGCTCGGCAGGGTCCGCGGCGTCGTGCACGGTGATCTGAACGCACGCAACGTCATGTGCGTGGATGGCCGACCGGTTCTGATCGACTTCGCCAGGACGACCGACGAGCACCCGGTGTTCGCCGACGCCGCGTGGCTGGAGACTAGCCTCATCCGTGACGTCTTCGCGGAGCTGCCCTACAACGAGCTCGTCCGGGTGCAACGGCTGCTGGCGCTGGCGGCCCGGCTGCACGAACCCGAGGCGGACGAGCGGCTCGCGGATCTACTCGAGGGGCGGGCACAAGTCGCCTTCCGGATCATGGCGAAGATCCGGTCGAGCGCGGCTCGTTCGTACCCGCCGGATGTGGTCGCGTGGCGCGACTACCTGGCGCAGCTCCATTTCGCCGCTTACCGGACCGCGAAGTGGGACGGGGAGGTCCAGACCGCGGCCAAGCTCCGCGCGGTGCACGCCGCGGCGGCGGTGGCGACCGAATGGCTCGCGGACGACGACCCGTTCGCCTACTGGCCGGATCCGGGCGATGTGCTCGAGGGAGTGGCCGGCTTCGCCGATCCGGCTGAGCGGGACGTCGTCGACGTCATCGCCGGGCTGGTGTCCGCTGCCGACCGCACGAACCGGCCGGCGGATGACGTGGATCTCCGTGAGCTGCGTGACCGTTACGTGACCAGGCACTTCTCGGCAGAGGCTCGCGAAGCCGTGATCGAACTGTCGCGAGAGCACGACGAGTTCGTCGACGTCGTCCCCGCGAAACTGCCGGAGTCGTTCGTCCTGGTGGGCGGCGCGGGCAGCGGGAAGACGCACATGCTCCGGGAGTTTGCCTACCGGTCCGCGATGGACGTCGTCCGTCCCGAAGACGGGACGACCACCCGTCGGTTGCCCCGGCTCATCGAGGCGCGCCGCATTCTCGCCGGGGGAGCGGATGGCCTGGGCGTGGCGAGGGAAGCCCTCGTACTCGGCGCGGTCCGGCTGCTGGTCGACGGGGAGGATGACGTCCCGCCGGCCGAGCGGGGACACTTGTTCCACCGCCTCGCCGAACTGCATGACCGGTTTCCACGCACGCCGCTGGTGATCGCGTCCCGGAATCAGGACCGGGCGGACCGAGCCGGGTTCGAAGTCGTGCAGCTCGGTGCCTGGGCACCACGTCTTTCGATGCGCCTGCTCCGTGGGACGAGGATGCTGCCCGTCAGGGACTATTCTCGCCTGAGGCGCGAACTCAACGCCCTCGGCGGCGCCACCCCTGGCCTGTTGAAGATGTACCTCGACGTCGTCGAGAGCGGAAGGAACACGGTTCGCCTCGCGGAGGTCTACCACGACTATTTCAACGCCCGGCTGGTCGGACTCGACACGTCCAGTCTCGTCGAAGCCGCGGAAGCGAGCATCGACATCGGCGGACCGGTGCCTCCGCCGGCGGGGATCGACGAGTTCCTCGCACGCGGCGTGGTCCGGCGCGATGGCGAGAAGGTCTTGTTCACCCAGGGCATCGAGCGTGACTTCTTCGCGGCGAGTTCCCTGACGCAGGCTTCCGAGGACGTCCTGCGTGAACGTGCCCGAAGCTTCGCCTGGCGGCCGGTGTCCCTCATGGCCGCCCTGCTGCCCGAAGTACCGGACGCAGTGGTCGACCTCGTCGTCCGCGCTGTGGCTGGTGGTGACCCGCGGTTCGCCGCCCGCCTCCTGGCTCTGCGGCCCGCGCTGCCGTACTGCGCCGAGTTCGTCCGCACCCAGTCAGCCATCCTCGCCGACCGCGCTCAAGGACGCTTCGCGAGCCTGAGCGCCGTCGGAGCGCTCAGGGTGCTGGGAACGCCCGATGCGCTGTGGCGGCTCACGCGGTGGTTCACCTCCCGAACAGTGTCGCCTGCCCTGATCTGCGCAGCGCTGGACGTGCTGACCAAGCCGTTGCCGTCGACAACGGCTGACATCTCGCTGCCGGCCGACTGGCTTCAGGATCTGCTCGGCCGGATCCTCGACGCGAACGGGCCCCGAGATGTCCTCCTCGAGGCGATAAGGATCGTCAAGATCCGGCGGCTGCCAGGACTCGATCCACTGCTCGCCGCTCTTGCCGGTGGAGTCGACCACCGCGTGGCCCAGGCAGCGGACGACGCCTTGTCGTATTTGCACGTCGTGCTGCCCCGAAGTCTTCGCGCTCGACGCCCCGTGCTGGTCTCGGAACGTCTGGAGGAAGTGGAGCGGACGCTTCCCAAGCTGTCAGTGGATGACCGGATCCAGGCGGCGCGGGCCGAACGGCTCAGCCTGCTGGAACGGCTCGACGACCTGGCCTCGTTGGTGCCACGCCTGTTCTCCTACGGCATCCGGTACGAGGTCGCCGACCGGATCGGGGACACCCTCGATGTCCCGGTCGACCTGAGCGCGGTGCGGCGTCTCGCGCAGTTCGACACGGGAGCGGCCAACACCTTGGCTTACCGGATCTTGGCCGACCACCCGCGGCTGCGCGACGAACTGGTGTTCGTCGCCGACAGCAGCTCACGCATCGCGGTGTTGCTGATCGCCGCGGCAGCCGTGAGATCCCCGGAGGCGGTCGGACACGCGTCCAGACTGGTCGAGCAGCTCGCCGAGCAGGACGACGGGGGCCGGATGGAAGGCCTCGCGGCCTTGGCGCATGCCCTGGTGCAGGCCGACCCGGCCATCGGGTTCCGGGTCAGCAGGGATGCCGCACGCAGGCTTCGGGAACGCGGGATCCAGGCTCGCCTGTGCTGGCCGTGGATCACGATGCTGGCGCACACCCGTCCCGGCGGTGACGAGTTGGACGCCTTGCTGGCGCAGGGAGAGGGCCGGGCGATCGCCGAAGTGGCCGCCGCCTGCACAGCCCTCGACGGCGGCCCCGGCGACCACGTAGAACTCGGCGATGCGGCTCATCGGTTCCTGCTGACGGACCGAAGCGACGAACCGGCCGTTCGTTCGTTGGCTCTGTGCTCGGCCGGATTGGCTGAAGGGTTGCCGGAGATCGTCGAGTACGTCTCCGACCGCAGCTTGGGTGAGTCGGCGTCGACGGTTCTCTCGGGCCAGTACGGTCTGCTCGAGCTCGCACCCCTGGCCGAGATCCTGGCTGCCTACGGGCAGCTCGCCCGGCAGAGCGAAAACGGCGACGCCGCACGCCGGATCTTGGCAGGGGTGGACCCCGTCGGCCTGCACCCCAGCGTCGCGGCGGGGAAGGCGATCGCCCTGGGCTACCTCGGCGATTGGATCGCGGTGGTCGAAGCCGCGCCGGGCGACGGTGGACGACTGGACGCCGCGGCCAAGAACACGCTGCGCGACTGGGTCCCCGGTCCCGCGACGCCCGCGCACCTGCGCGAACCCGGTGCCATCGCGTTGTGGCTGAAAGAGCGGCTGGCCGATGCGGCGCTCTCGGCCGGACAGCGCTCCCTCATCCAGGAGCTGGTGGTTGAGATGGAGACCCGACACGGTGCCTTGCTCCCGGACTAGCGCTACGCCGAACGGGTAGCGGTCCTGGTGATCGCCCGGCTGGTCCTGTTGGGGTGGCCGGAGCGGGAGGTGACGGAAGTGGACACGACACCGGCCGGTCCGGGCCTTTTCGCCGCGCTGCCGGCGGCGACGGTCCAGGCATTGCTCGGGGTCGGGGTCGAACGCCGGTTCCGGCCCGGAGAGGTCCTCGTCTTCGAAGGTGAGCTGACGACATACGTCATCCTGCTCTTGTCCGGTTGCGTGAAGGTGACGGCGAACACCGCGGACGGGGGCCGGGCGCTGCTCGCCGTTCGCTTGCCCGGTGAACTGATCGGAGAGCTGGCCGGGCTGGACAGCGCGCCGCGCTCGGCCACCGTCACCGCGGTCGGCTTGGTGAACACCCGGGTCATGACCCAAGCCGTTTTCCAGGCGTTCCTGCGGGACCACCCCGATGCAGGCGTCGCGGTCAGCCGCTCCGTGGCGGCGAAGTTGCGATGGGCCACCGAACGGCGGATCGATTTCAGCGGGTACGACGTCCCGGTCCGGGTTGCTCGCGTCCTGGTCACGCTGGCGCGGTCTCACGGGACGCGGACCACGCGTGGCTGGGAGATCGGGTTCCCGCTCTCGCAACCTGAGCTGGCGGCCTTGATCGGCGCCGCCGAGCCCACCGTCCACAAGTCGCTGACCGAGTTGCGGCGCAGGTCGGTGCTCGAGACGGGCTACCGGAAGATGACGATCCTCGACCTGCCGCGGCTGCGCCTTCTCGCGGGCCTGCCGGACTGAGCCCGGCAATCCCGTTCTTGCACGGGGTTCGCCACGCCGGAGCCAGGCACAGTCACGTCCCGTGAAGACCCCGCCTTGGCCGCCACGGTCCCTCCTCGGCCGGCTTCGCCGGCGGGACGCCGACGCCCTGCTCGATCTGGGAACCCCGGTCAGCTACCCGGCACAGCAGCGCATCATCCGGCAGGGCGACGCGGCTCGGTACTCGCTGCTGGTCCTCCACGGAGCCGTCAAGGTCGTCGTGGACACCGAGCGCGGCCGCGATGTCGTGATCGCGGTGCGTGGCCCGGGCGACCTGCTGGGGGAGATGGCGACCCTGGAGCATCGCCCACGATCGGCGCACGTCATCACCTGCTCGGCTGTGCAGGCCCGGATCATCCGCAGCACGGAGCTCGCCGACTTCCTCGCCCGCAATGCCGAGACGTGCCTCGCGGTTGCCCGGATGCTCAGTGAGCGGCTGCGGTCCGCGGACCGCAGGAGCGTCGACTACGTCGTGTGCCCGGCGCCGATCCGCGTGGTGCGGGTGCTGCTCGACATCGTCCAGCAGCACGGCTCGACCACCGCCGCGGGGTGGGAGGTCGGGGTTCCGTTGTCACAGCCCGAGATCGCGTCGATGGCGGGCACTGGGCTGAGCACGGTCGAGAAGGCGTTCCGCAGGCTCGAGTCGGAAGGGGTGCTCGGGCGCCACTACCGGCGCGTATTGATCATCGATCTTCCCGGCCTCCGCCGATTCGGGGAACTTCCGGGCGGAATCCCGTACTAGTACGGCGTCGGTCGTCGCGATCTGTCACAGAGTGATCCACGTCAGTCTTCTGCCGCTGCCGCGACCGCCATTGGGAGGACACCTGAACCCCGCCTCCGGGTGAGCCACGCCCGTCATCTCCGCGTGAAGCTGCTCGAAAGAGCCGTCCGAAGAGAGCGCACATGCCGAATCCTCGCGACCTGTTCCGCCGAAAGTTCCGCACCGTGGTCAGCGCGCTCGCCACCGGGCGCGCCGGCCCGGCGAGCGGCGACCGGTTGTTCGCCAGGGCGCATCCGGAGCAGGTCACCGTGACCGAAAGCCACCAGTTCGAGCAGGAGATTTCTCGTAACCCGTCGATCCGTCCGGTCGGCGCGCCGACCGGACGGATCGAGATCGTGGTGCCTTTCGACGGCGCCGACCACTTCACCCGGCAAGCCTGTGCCGACGTCGAGCCCGTCCTTGAAGCAGGTGGAAGGCTGCCCCGGAGCGCGGTGATCGGCCATCTCGCCTTCAGCGGGCACCAGCACACCGACCTGGGTGAGGTCTTGGGCCTCGACGACAGTTACGGGGCCTTGCCGATCGAAGTACCGGTCACCGGTGCCGACGCGCCGGGCGGGGGCCGCGAGCTGCGCCGAGACCGCGAGGCCGGGGTGATCTGGCACGAGTACCGGCCCCGGCGTGACTTGCTCGAGGTCGAGCCGGTGAACGTCCGGATCGACCTGCTCGACCCGGACACGGCCGGCGGCACTATCACGACGCAGGACTCGCCGGACTTCGTCCACGTTTCGCAGCAGCCGAACTTCCGTCCCTACCTGTGGCTGCGGGTACGTGTGACGCTGATCATCCCTTGGCAAGGCGGCCGGACAGTGCCGGAGCCGGTGGTCGACAGGATCTCCCTGGACTGGCCCACGATCACTTCGCTGCACGTGCTGCAGGTCGAACAGCGTGGTGTGAGCAGTGAGAACCGGCCCATCATCTACAACCCGGTCGATCGGACCATCGAGTGGCGGAACGTACCCATGAAGGCGGACCGCGACAACCAGCGACGCGACGACGAGCTGCGCTTCGTGAGCGACGACATGGTGGTTTCCATCCGCCAGCCCGGCGAGCTGTACCGACAGCCCAGCCTCGACGGCACCGTCGAGATCGAAATCCCGGACTACCTGCTTTCGGGCATGCGGAGCCGGCTCTTCGACAGCCTCGGACGGTTGACCGAAGAGAGCCACCGTGAGTGCAGCCGGCTGACCTCGCGAGTCCACGTGATCCTGGGCGAAGCCTTCGCGAGACGGAAGCTCAAACCGCATCAGCACCTGCACTTCGACGAGGTCATCCCGGAGGCAGCCCGGATCGCCGACATCGAGAACGCGCTGAACGACCGGGGATTCGACGTCGCGTTCACCGAGAAGCCGGGAGAAGGCGGCGTACGGCGGTGGCAGGGGCGCGCCAAGCGGACCGAGGGGCCGGAGACCATGAATTTGATCATCTTCGTCGAGGGGAGCAACCACGAAACCGAGCGCACAGTGCACAAGCCGGGCGGCCACTCGTACACGAGCAAGCTGCCCAGTGGAGAGCTGAAGGTTTTCATGTATGGCGAACTGCCGCGCGCGAGCCGGGCAGTCACCCGGGAAATGAACGCGCTCCACGCTGCGGTCCGCGACCGGTTCGACCGGATCCGCGCGCTGCGGTGAGCCGGGAACTCGACGAGGAGTGCCACCGACATGCCCTATGAACTCCGCGAGCGCGCTCCCCGCGTTCGCTGCCACAGCTGTGGCTCGGCCAAGATTTCCGCTGTTTGCCACCACTGCGGGCGACCGCTGTGCGGGCGCCATGCCCACAGACCGATGGGAACGAGCGAATTCGAGGGGCTGGGGCTGTCGAGGACCCAGCCGCACCACTGCGCTGAGCACGACCACGTCGTGCGGGTATCGCTGCGGGAGTTGTATTACGTGGTGGGGTGCATCGCCGCCGCGGGCCTGGCGGTGCTGTTCCTGCTCCCGCTCGCCGGAGTGATCCTCATGGCCGGGAGCGCCGGCGCTGCCGGACTGATCCGGTACGAGGATCGCCGTCGCGAACGAGCCGCGCAGCGCGATCGGCCGTCGCTGCCGGTCGTGCCGAGCATCGACTCGATCGAAATGCGGGAGGTCCTGCGCGGTGAACTCGTCCTCGAGGCGAACGGCACCTACCGGACGTCGGTGACGCCGGTCGACGGCCACATCAAGGCGGAGATGACGTTCGGCCGTCCGGATCAAGACCGGCTTCGCGAGTACTGCCGGAAGTTCCGGGTGATCGACCGCGAAGACGTCCGGTTCTCAGCGGGCTACTTGGTGCTTCGCGGTCCGGCCGGGCTCGAGTTCACCGATCGGGTGGGTGGCGGTCCGGTCGTCCCGCTGGCAGACGTCGTCGGGGCGCAACCGTTCTTGGCCTCCGAAGACGGTCCGGTCAGCGCGAAGTGGCAGCTTCGGTGGGGACATCGGGTCACCGGGGTGCCGGGTCGCAGCGAGATTCCCCTGTGGCTCACTCCGGCGTTGATGCCGGAGTCCGATCAACGCACCCTCCAGCTGGACCTGCAGTGGCTGGGCAACTGGCCGTCGGCCGAGTCGAGCCTCGACGCCGATCGTGTCGAACGCTTGACCCTGCAGGTGCCGGCAGCCTGGGGCAACGTCGAGTACGTCGAGGGTGCGACGGTCGGTGGCCGGGTGGACCCGGCCACCGGTCGCCGGCTCATCGAATGGAAGCAGGTTTCCCTCCACCAGGAAGAACGCCGGTTGACGTTCGCCGTCCACTTCGAAGAGCAGATCAGGCTCACCGACGTGATCAAGGGATCACTGGTCGTCTCGTTCCGCGGGGCGCTGTCCGGGGTGGAGGGGATCGACGTGTTCGAGCCGCTCGGCGGACGGCGGCGCGGCGGTGCGCACAGCGACGTCAAGACCGAGGTCACCGCGGATGTCGAGCTGAGCCTGAGCGGCGTCCGGTACCAAGACGTCCGGGTCGTGCCGGACCCGCGCAAGGACGACCCCGTGCGGATCCCCGAGACGTACGAGTTCCCCGGCGTGATCCCGGATCACGAGACGCTCATCGCCCTGACGGATGCGATGAGCGGGGATGACTACTACGTGAAGCGCGTCATCGAGAACCCCCCGCGCGATCGCGGCCGCGCCGACCTCGTCAACCGGGCTTGGGACATCGCCGGCCGCCGCTACCACGGCGTCTACCCGGTGGACTTCCACATCGTCCTCACCGGTGAAGAGGTCTACGGCAGCGACATCCGTGCCGAGGCGGGGAGCACCAAGGTGCGGCTCAACGTCAAAGGCGCGTTCGCCAGCAAGGAGATGGAGGACGAAATCGAGTCCGTCTGGTACGGGCTCCAGGGCATCGTTACGGAGACGCTGCAGCAGCAGCGCGAGCGGCGGTCGGGTCGTGGGTACGTCCGACGCGGGACCGGGCCGGCGGACGCCGCCTCGGATGTGCGAATCCAGGACCTGAAGAAGCGCCGGGAAAAGGTCGAGGACGCGCTGCTGGACCGACGAATCTCGGAAGAGGCCTGCCGCGATTTCATCGCACACATAGACACCGAGATCGCCGAGCTGGACAAAGGGTACGGCGGCACGCAGGACTGGGAGGAGTGAGATGGCCTGGGAGTGCAGTGACTGCAACGTCAGGGAAGACGACGAGGGGAACGTGGTGATCGACGCCGTCTGTCACCACTGCGGCAAGCGGCTTTGCCGGCAGCATCAGCTGGCCGTCGTCGACGATGCCTTCGCGGCGACCGACTCCGACGGACTCATCCCCACGGATCGGATCGCGATCCACTGCGAAAGCTGTCGTCGGGCGCACCACGCCCGGGCCCCGCTGATGGATTGGGCGTCGCGGTGATCCGCGCCGAAGTCACCGCGACCGCGCTCCACGTCGACGAGGACGCCACCATCGTCGTGCGGCTGCGCAACGACGGACTGCGGATGTGCACGAACATCCACTTCGTGCTGCGCCTGCCGGCCCAGGTTCCGGCTTTGCGCGGGAACAAGGAGTTCGCGGTGCCGCGGCTCGAAGCCGGTGCCGAGTGGACGGCCACGGTCAAGGTTCGGCCGCTGCGTCCGGGCTCCTGGGCGGCGACCAGTACGAACTTCTCGTTCCGCGACGAATTCGGGGAGGGGCACCGCATCACCGATTTCGAGGCGGTGCTCGAAGTGGCGGCGCCCGTGGTGGTTCCGCCGTCGGCGCCGCCGAACTTCGAGATCGAACTGTCCACGGCGCGCGTCGCGTGCGGGGAATGGGACAGCATCAAAGGCGAGATCGTGAACACCGGAGCCGCGACCATCACCTGGGGACGGCTCGGACTCGAAGGGCCGTTCTCCGTCGACCCGAAGGGCGTCGTAGTCCCGCTCGGTCACCTCCCGCCTGGTGAGCGCGAGCCGTTCGAATTCCACATCCTCGCCAGAGAACCGGGACGGGCCGTGCCCGTGCACCTCACGGCGGTGTGCGCGGGCGGGCCCGGCGGGCGGATCGAGCGCAAGGTACGCCGTACGATCGCGGTGGGACACCTGGGGCAAGAACAGTCCGGGGGCGTGGAAATCCTGTTCCTGGCCGCGAACCCGACCGACAGTCAGCGCGTGGGCTTGGAGGAGGAACTGCGGGACGTGCGCAACGCGCTCCGTGGCGGCGTTTACCGGGATCGGTTCGTGATCCACGAACGGGGTGCGCTGCGTGCGCCGGATCTGACCCAGGCACTGCTCGACTTTTCGCCGCGGATCGTGCATATGTCGGGGCACGGCAACGACGACGGCCGGTTCCTGGGCCAGGGCGCGGGCGGTGAGAGCCGGCCGTGGTCGGTCCCGGGCCTGGCAGCGGTGTTCGAAGACGTCTCGGCGATCGTGGAATGCGTGATCGTCAACGCCTGCCACAGCGCGCAGCTGGCCGAGGCGCTCGCCGAGCACATCAGCTACGTCATCGGCATGCGCAGTTGGGTGGGTGACGAGTCGGCGACGCTCTTCAGCGTCGGGTTCTACCAGGCGTTGGCCGCCGGGCTGCCGATCGAGCGCGCGTTCGTGAAGGGCCGGAACGCGATGGCGCTGGACGACGAGCGCCCGCACAGTCGGTACGTCCCGGTGCTCTACCAAAAACCGTGAGCGGGTCAGCGTCGCGGCACCAGCACCCACGCGCGTTCGGCGAAGTCCTTGTCCGGCAGGACCGCTTCGACCGGTTCGAAATCCGCCGGGTCGAGACCTTCGGTGCCGGCGACGATGACGTCGTTGAAGAGCACGTCCGAAACGATCAGTGCGACGTCGGAGGCACGATCCCGGGCGAGCCTGCTGCGCACCGGCTCGCAGTCGAGCAGCCGGTGCACGCCGACCGTCACGGCACCGACCCAGCCGTTCACCCCGGGGGCGACGTGCCCTCGGTGCAGCGCGACTCGGAGCCGCAGCCGCGCCCGGTCGCTCAGGTCGGCGTTGACGGTCGCCAGCGCGGCGCGAACGCCGTCGACGAGCCGGGGGATGACGGTCGTCTCGTCGAGGCCTGTCGGCAGGATGGCGAACTGGCCATCGCCGGAGGGCTGGAGGTCGACATCCGGCTCGGCTATCCCGGCGTTGCGGCGTGCCTTGGCCAGAACCTCCACAAGCCGTTCCTGCGACCGCGCTGCTTCTCCTGTCGTGAACCGTCCGTAGTGCTCGGTGTCGGCGGCCATGCAGAGGCGCACCGCCGGCCTCCGGCTGCTGACCGGCTGCGGCTGGGGCAACGGTCGCTGCGCCCACCCGGGTGGCAGTGCGACCGAGAACGGGACCGGGCTGGTGCCCGCGTGAAGCCGCCGACGGCTCCAGGCCGGGCGCAGGATCGTGCTGTCGAGCCGGTTGACACCGGTCAGCTCGGCGAGGTCCCGGGGTACCCACAGCTTGACCTTGGTTTCACCGGCCTGAGCCGCTGCGGCCACTCCGAGCGGATCGCCCACGAGCCACCCGCAGCCTTGCGGCAGTTCCGAGACGGCCATCTCCGTGGCGGGACCGGTCGTCACACCCGAGAGCTCCCGCACCCGTACCCGCGGATCGGAGAACTCCGTGATCAGGTACGCAGCGGCGATCCGCGCGCGGTGCCAGGAAAGCGCCAGGGTGAACTTCTGGCGGATCTCCACCAGTCCCGAACCTGCGGGCACTTCGGAGGTCAGCTCGTCCGGTTCAGCCACGTGAGCGGAAGGCAGGCCGAGCCGTACCTCGCCGAGGGCGCGTTTGCGGGAGGGGGTCCGCAACTCGGCGGAGCGGCTCTCGGATCGGGTCATCGGAGCGGCGGCAGGTCCGGCGTGAGCCGCGACGGACCGGTGAGGAATGCGCTCTGCGGGGCGATCAGGGCGCGCTCGAGCCTGCCGTGTGCGATGTCGTCGAAGCCGGCCAGCAGCACGCCGGGGTACTCGTCGTCTTCACCCGCTCCGGTCAACTCCCTGCTCAGGCGCTGTGCGGCGGAATTCGTCATCGCCAGATCGCGGATGTCGAACCCTCGCAGCTGCCGGTAATTCTTTCCCGGCACGGAGTGCGGACCCTCTCGCACAGTGCGCACGGAGGTGAACTCCAATTCCGAAACGGCGCGGTCCAGGCCTTGGATGCCGACCTCGGCGAGTTCTTCGCGCAGTTCGCGGCGCAGGCACTCGTCCGCTGTCTCCCGGTACGTGCCGGAGGCGAACCACGTCCGGAATCGCCGCAACGCACCGGCGGGGAGGGTGCCACGAAGGTCCGCTTTGAGTTTTCGCGGCGTGGAACCGGTGCGCTCGGGCTGGAAACCGAGGTCATCCAGAATTCTTCCGGCAGGCGGGAAGAATTTGACGACCCCGCCCGGCGGTCCGAAAGCGCCTGGGCGTTTGGGAGAGTCGAACAGCACGAAACGGTCGTCGTCGGCGAGGCGGAGCAGGACACTGAACGAGATCCGCACCCGGTCCCGGCGACCCCAGAGGATTTCCGGTCGAGTTTGCACGGTCACAAGCCTCCCGTCGTCCCGGAATCGTGACCCCGTGATCGTAACAGCTCTTGCCGAAACGTCGACTGACCAGAGGTTTGCTGTCTTGTCCAAGGGAAGGAGAATGGTCGTGGGACTCTTCGGAGGCGGAGAATCGTTGTCGGAGGACTTCCGTGCGGCGTTGGTCGGTGATGCGTCACACCACCGCCGGATGGTCGCCAAGGGCCAGCACGAGATCAGGTCGTATCTCCAGGAAGGCGAGACCGTCCAGCTCATCGCCGTGGAGGACTTCACAGCGACCTACATCCTCGTCGTGACCGACCGCCGGTTGCTCGTCACCCGCAAGGGCGGACGGGTGCTGCACCGGTCCGTCACACCGGAGGAGATCCGTGATGTAGACGTGCGGCCGACCCAGACCGGCTCGTACTACCTGGTGGTCGAAGGGCCCGGAACCGTCGTGAAGTTCCAGCGGCCCGGCGTCGCCTACTCGGTGGGTGAGTCGCTCGAGAAGCTGGCCCGGAAAGGGTCACCGGTCACCGCCGCCACGACCGCACCGAGCGCCCGGGCGGTTCCGGTCCTGTACCCGGGCTTCTTTCTCGACCTGCTGACCGAGACGGGTGTGCCGGCCACCTCGGAGAACGTCGTCAACCTGGTCGAGCGAGTCTTCGTGATGGTGATGGGAAAGGCGGACGAGTACTTCCGGCAGCTCGGCGACCACGGTGCGGCGCAGCGGTTCCACGCCCGCTTCGACAACGGCGGCCCGGAGGATCGGGTGCTGAACTCCGTGGACGACATGGTCGACTGGCTGTGGGCCTGGGACGCCCGCTGCCGCACGCCGCTGACGAACCTCTTCCCCCGGATCCAGTCGCTGCTGCTCGAGCCGCACAGCTTCCTGCGAAACGGGAACGGCCGCGTCCCGCCTTGGTCCGAGTACGACGAAGGTGCGTAGTCCGGGAGCTGGCATCGAATGTGTGAGCGGGTTCGCCCGTTCTCGATACCGGCGGCCCGCCGCGCAGCCCTTCCTCGAGGCCCTCGGTGGCGCCGGTGCGCGGTTGGCCGTGCGGCGGAATCGTGACTGGTCGGGCGATGGAAGTTGCCTTCGATCCGAGTCGTCGCTGCCACACGCCTCGGTACGTCGCGAAGGGCGCGGGCGGCGCCCGGCTCCGTGGCAAGGTCACCCGCCGCGTGACGGCGACCGGCTCGAGTTCGGTCTGGTGACCGCGTTCGGTCCGACGGCGGGGTGGCGTGCTGGAGGTCAGCAACTCGTGTACGGCCGAGGTCCGAGGCCTCCGGGCGGGTGTGGAACCCGGCGGCCTCGCGACCGTCGGCGCGGAGTTCTGGACCGCGGTGCGGGCGCCGGCCGCTGCAGCCGGGCGCGCCGTCAGCCGTCCACAGTGGAGGCGACCACTGTGGACGGTGACGGCGTGGTGGTCTCCTTGCCGCCCAGCTGGGCGGTCGGCACCCGGTAGGTCTCCCGCGCCGTGGCCGCGGCGCCGGCCGCGACCAGGCAGACCGCGGCCGTGAAGATCGCGACGCCCAGCCAGTCCTCCTTGCCCGAGCCGATCGCCGCCACCACGCTCGGGGCGAAGCCCGCGACCGCGAAGCCGATCTGGGTGCCGATCGCCATGCCCGAGAGGCGGACGCGGGCGCTGAACATCTCGCCGTAGAGGGACGGCCAGACGCCGTTGACCCCGGAGTACGCGACGCCGAAGAGCACGATGCCGAGCACGAACAGCAGCGCGTACGAGCCGATCGAAATCGACCACAGGTACGGGAAGATCAGCACCCCGCAGGCCAGGCAGCCGGCGATGAACACCGGCTTCCGCCCGACGCGGTCGGCGAGCCGGGCCAGCAGCGGGATCGCGGCCAGCGCGACGACGTTGGCGAGCACGCCCACCCACAGCATCGGGGTGCGCGCGAGGCCGATCGTGTTGACCGCGTAGCTGAGCGCGTAGACGGTGAAGATCGTGCTCACCGAAGCGATCGTCGCCGCGACGACCACCCGCAGGACGTCCACCCAGTGGTGCCGGAACAACAGCGCGACCGGGAGCTTCGCGACCTCGGTGCGCTCGAACACCGGCGTCTCGTCGAGCTTGCGGCGGATCACGAAGCCGACGACCACGACCAGCGCGCTGCACCAGAACGGCACCCGCCAGCCCCACGTCAGCAGCTGCGCCTGGGGGAGCGCGGCGACCGGGAGGAAGATCGCGGTGGCCAGGATCTGCCCGGCTTGCGTGCCGCTGAGGGTGAAGCTGGTGAAGTACGCGCGGCGCCCCTCGGGGGCGTGTTCGAGCGACATCGAGTTCGCGCCCGCCTGCTCGCCGGCCGCCGAAAGTCCCTGCAGCAGGCGCAGGATCACGAGCAGCACCGGAGCCAGGACGCCGACGCTCGCGTAGGTCGGCAGGCAGCCGACGCAGAACGTGGCCACGCCCATCAGCAGGAGGGTGAAGACCAGGACGCGCTTGCGGCCGAACCGGTCGCCGACGTGCCCGAGGATGAAGGCGCCGACCGGCCGGGCGAGGTACCCGACGCCGAACGTGGCCAGCGCCAGCAGGGTGCCGGTGGCGGGGGAGGAGGCGGGGAAGAACACCTTGTTGAACACCAGCGCGGCGGCGGTGCCGTAGATGAAGAAGTCGTAGTACTCGAGCGCGCTGCCGATCCAGGCGGCCAGCGCCGCCTTGCGGGGCATCGATCCGGTCACGGGGATGAGCTCCTGACGTCCGTGCTTCGTTGCTCAGAGTCGGCGGAAGCAATGTACGGTCTAGTTAGTTAATAGAGAGTGCGAGACCGTGGCCCGGGTGTCAAGAGGCGGTTCGGTGCGGTCCGTCGTCGCCTCGGCGGGGCCCCGAAGGTCGCGAATGACTCATTCGCGGCCTTGGCGGTCCCGAATGAGTCATTCGCGACCACGGCGGCGTCGCCCGGTGCGCGGGCCGCCCCTGCTCGAGCCCGCGGGGCAAGATGGCTGAAGGCTGGTCCGCTCAAGCGGTCAGGTAGTCGATCACCAGGTCGCCGAGCATGGTCCGGTAGTGCTCGCGCCGCGAAGCGTCCAGCATGTCGCGGCCGAAGATCGCCTGGAACGTGTGGCGGTTCGCCAGCCGGAACACGCAGAACGAGCTGATCAGCATGTGGATGTCGAGCGGGTCGGCGTCCGCGCGGAACCGGCCCGACGCGCGGCCGCGCTCGAGGATGCGGGTGATGCCGCCGAGGGCGGGGTCGGCCAGGCCGGCCAGGATCCGCGACTGCGCCAGGTGCTCGGCGCGGTGGATGTTCTCGATGCTGACCAGCCGGATGAAGTCCGGGTTGGCCTCGTGGTGGTCGAACGTCAGGCCGGCCAGCTGCCGCAGGGCTTCTTCCGGGTCCAGGTGGTCGACGTCGAGCTGGGCTTCCAGCTTGCGGATCGTCGAGTACGCCTGTTCGAGCACGGCGAGGTAGAGCTGCTCCTTGCCGCCGAAGTAGTAGTAGATCATCCGCTTGGTCGTGCTGGTGCGGGCAGCGATCTCGTCGACCCGGGCGCCGGTGTAGCCCTTGTCCGCGAACTCCCGCGTGGCCACCGCGAGGATGTCGGCGCGCGTCCGTTCCTTGTCGCGCTGCCGCTCGGCCTCCGACGATGGTGCGGCCACCGGGCTCCTCTCCCTGCAGGTCAACGGCCCCACTCTAGCCCAGCCCTTCCGCTGGGGCGCACGCCGCGCTACCGTGAACGTACTAGTTCGTACATTAATCCGGAGGGCGACGCGCGTGACCAGCTACCTGATCGGACTCGTCGGCACGGGCATCGGGCCGTCCGCCAGCCCGGCACTGCACGAACGCGAGGCCGACGAGCTCGGCCTCCGCTACGTCTACCGCCTGCTCGACCTCGACGTCGTGCGCCGCCCGGTCGCCGACGTCCTCGAAGCGGCCCGCGTGGCCGGGTTCGACGGGCTCAACGTGACCCACCCGGCCAAGCAGCTGGTCCTGGCGCACCTCGACGCCCTGTCGCCGGAAGCCGAAGCGCTAGGCGCGGTCAACACCGTCGTCTTCGAGCGGGGCCGCGCCGTCGGCCACAACACCGACGCCACCGGCTTCGCTCGCAGCCTTTCGCGCGGCCTGCCGGACGTCCGGCTGGACGACGTCGTCCTGCTCGGCGCCGGGGGAGCGGGGGCCGCGGTCGCGCACGCGCTGCTCTCGCTGGGCACCGGGCGCCTCACCGTGCACGACGTCGACGCCGCCCGGAGCGCGAAGCTCGTCGAGGCGCTCCGCCGCCGGTTCGGCGCCGGCCGCGCGGAGACCGGTGACCTGAGCGCGGTCGAACGCGCCGACGGGCTGGTGCACGCCACGCCGACCGGGATGGCCGCGCACCCCGGCTCGCCGGTCCCGGCCGCGCTGCTGCGCCCGGACCTGTGGGTGGCCGACATCGTCTACCGGCCGCTGGAGACCGCGCTGCTGGCCGAAGCCCGCGCCCGCGGCTGCCGCGTGCTGCACGGCGGCGGCATGGTCGTGCTGCAGGCCGCGGAGTCGTTCCGGCTCTTCACCGGCGTCGAACCGGACCCGGCGCGGATGCTGCGTCACTTCGACGCCCTCGAAGGGGAGGCCGCCCGTGCCGCCTGAACCGCGCACCGCGATCGCCACCGTCTGCCTCTCCGGCACCCTCGAAGACAAGCTCTCCGCGGCCGCCGCGGCCGGGTTCGACGGCGTCGAGCTGTTCGAAAACGACCTGCTCGTCTCCCCGTCGAGCCCGGCGGAAATCCGCCGCCGCTGCGCCGATCTCGGCCTGTCGATCGACCTCTACCAGCCGTTGCGCGACTTCGAAGCCGTCCCGCCGCAGCAGCACGCGGCCAACCTGCGCCGCGCGGCGCGCAAGTTCGACGTCATGGCCGAGCTCGGCACCGCCACCGTACTGGTCTGCTCTTCGGTCTCACCCGCCGCGATCGACGACGACGAACTGGCCGCCGAGCAGCTGCACGCGCTGGCCGAGCTGGCGGGCGAGCGCGGGATGCGCGTCGCCTACGAAGCTCTGGCCTGGGGAAAGCACGTCAGCGGGTACGAACACGCGTGGCGGATCGTGCGCCGCGCCGCCCACCCCGCGCTCGGCGTCTGCCTCGACAGCTTCCACATCCTCTCGAAGGGCCACGACCCGGCGCCGATCCGCGCGATCCCCGGCGAGAAGATCTTCTTCCTGCAGCTCGCGGACGCGCCGAAGCTGCCGATGGACGTCCTGCCGTGGAGCCGCCACCACCGCCTCTTCCCCGGCCAGGGCGACTTCGACCTCACGGCGTTCACCGGGCACGTGCTCGCCGCGGGCTACCGCGGGCCGCTGTCGCTGGAGGTCTTCAACGACGTGTTCCGCCAGGCCGACCCGCGGCCGGCCGCGGTGGACGCGCTGCGGTCGCTGCTGGCGCTCAAGGAGTCCCTCGGCGTCCTGGACGTGCCGGCCGCGCCGGCGCTGACCGGCCACGCGTTCGCCGAGGTCGTCACCGACCCGGGCGCGGGGCGGATCCTGGCTTCGCTCGGATTCGCGCGCACCGGCGTCCACCGGACCAAGCCGGTCGAGCTGTGGGAGCAGGGCGAAGCCCGGGTGGTGGTCAACGAAGGCGGTGCGGCGCACGGCGCCGTCGGGGCGGTGGCGCTGGCCAGCACCGATCCGGCCCGCTCGGCCCGCCGGGCGGAAGCGCTGCTCGCCCCGGTCCTGCCGCGCGTGCGCGGCCCGCGCGAGGCGGACCTGGCGTCGGTCGCGGCCCCGGACGGCACGCAGGTCTTCCTCTGCGGCGAAGACTGGCGCGACGACTTCGCCCCGACCGGCGAAACGGCGGGCGGCGCGGGGATCCTCGGAATCGATCACGTGGCCCTCACCCAGCCCTTCGACCACTTCGACGAGGCCGCGCTGTTCTACCGGTCGGTGTTCGGGCTGGTGCCGTCGCCGGTGGCCGAGTTCGCGGCGCCCTTCGGCCTCGTGCGCAGCCGCGCGGTCGTGGCGGGGGACGTCCGGTTGACGCTGGACAGCGCCCTGGTCCGCCGCGGCGAATGGGCGCCCGCCGTCCCCGAACCGCAGCACGTGGCGTTCGCCTGTGCGGACGCGCCGGCGGCGGCCGCGGCGATGCGGGCCGCGGGCGCGCCGCTGCTGGAGATCCCCGGCAACTACTACGACGACCTCGACGCGCGCCTCGACCTGCCGCCCGAGCGGCTGGCGGCGCTGCGGGCGCACTCGGTCCTCTACGACCGTGACGAGCACGGCGAGTTCCTGCACTTCTACACGGCGCTGGCCGGCGCCCGGGTGTTCTTCGAGGTGGTCCAGCGGATCGGCGGTTACCGCGGCTTCGGCGTGGTCAACGCGCCGGTGCGGATGGCCGCGCACCGCGCCCGCCGACACGCCGTGCCACCGGCGAAAACGCCGGCCTGATCGAGACCGCCGCCCCGGGAGTCCTTTCCCAGGGCGGTTTTCGTCGCGCCCCGGAACGCGCGTGCCGGGATTTCCGGCTCCCTCGCGGTGAAAAACGGCCCGGACATCTTCCTATTCGGACGACTTCCGCCGCCCGTGTAGGCCGTCCGGTGACCGTCCGGCTACTCCCCGTCAGAGTCCCCGGTGGGTTTACAACGTTCCGGCAACCGCCTTGACAGGGCCTGTGGTACGTACCACTCTAACCCCAACATTGGTCTACACCATTTGGGGAGCCTGGCCGTGGCGGCCGGGTATCGAAAGGACGGCATCGAGTGAAACGCTGGCTCAAGCTGGCGGCGGGCGCCGCCGCACTCACCCTCGCGACCGCGGGCTGCGCGGGTTCCAGCGGCTCGGACACGGCCGCTTCGTCGAGCGGTGCTCCCGCGCAGATCACCGGCGACGTCACGGTCTGGCTGATGACGGGCTCCGCGCCCACCACGCTGACCGACGCGCTGAACAAGGAGTTCGAGGCCGCGCACCCGGGCGTCAAGGTCAAGTACGAGATCCAGCAGTGGGACGGCATCCAGCAGAAGCTGACCACCGCGCTGGCCGGCGGCACGCCGCCGGACGTGATCGAGATCGGCAACACCCAGACCGCGGCGTTCGCCTCGCAGGAAGGCGTCCTCACCGACCTGACCGCCGACAAGGACAGCTTCAACGGCGCGCAGTGGCTGAAGGGCCTCGCCGACTCGGGCACCTACGACGGCAAGGTCTACGGCGTCCCGTTCTACGCGGCCAACCGTGAGGTCATCTACCGCAAGGACCTGTTCGAGCAGGCCGGCATCACCAAGGCCCCGACCTCGAACGACGAGTGGATCGACGCGATCACGAAGCTGAAGACGAAGTTCGGCTCCGACCCCGACTTCCAGGCCCTCTACATGCCGGGCCAGAACTGGTACTCGCTGCTGTCCTTCATCTGGGACAACGGCGGTGACATCGCGCAGGCCGACGGCAAGAACTACAAGGCGACGCTGGACAGCGCGGGCGCCAAGGCGGGCCTCGAGTTCTACAAGAAGCTCGTCGACACCTCCGGCACCAAGGCGCCGAAGGACGCGGACGAGGCCAAGCCGCAGCAGGCGACCGTCTACGGCGCCGGCAAGGTCGCCATGATGATCGGCCTCCCGTGGGAGCTGGCCACGGCGGCGAAGACCGACGCGAGCCTGACCGCCAAGACCGGCGCCTTCGCGATCCCGAGCAAGACCGCCGGCCAGAGCGCCCCGGTCTTCCTGGGCGGCTCGAACCTGGCCATCCCGGCCAACAGCAAGAACGCGGCCGCGGCCAAGGAGTACATCAAGCTGCTCTCCAGCGCGAAGTACCAGGGCCAGCTCGCCGCGGCCGGCGTCGTGCCGGGCACGTCGACCGACCTCAGCGGCCTGGACAAGGACCCGCTGGGCAGCGTGATGGCGAAGGCCTCCACCAACGGCAAGGCCGTGCCGGCCAGCCCGAAGTGGGGTGACGTGGAGTCCGGCCAGAACCCGGTCAAGGACATGCTGACCGCGTACCTGACCGGCAAGAAGACGCTCGACCAGGCGACCGCCGACGCCAACGCAGCGCTGAACAAGCTCATCGGCGGATGACAGCGACCGCGAACGTGACGATGCCGGCGGGGGCGACCCCGCCGGCATCGCCGCGCGACGCGGGGGTCAAGCGGCGCAAGCGGGGCCGGTTCGGCGACCGGGTCCTCCCGTACCTGCTGCTCCTCCCCGCGTTGGCGGCGATCCTCGTGCTGCTCGCCTGGCCGCTGGTCCAGGTGCTGGCGATCAGCTTCCGCAAGCTCGACATCGGCCAGCTCGTCTCCGGCAAGACGGTCTGGATCGGCTTCGACAACTACACGAACACGCTGTCCGACCCGGAGTTCTGGACGGTCACCTTCCGGACCCTGGTCTTCACCGCCGCCATCGTGGCCGCGACCATCCTCGGCGGCCTGCTGCTGGCGGTGCTCATGCGCCACCTCGGCCCGGTCGTGCGGATCATGGTCCAGGTGACGCTGGTGCTGGCCTGGGCCACCCCGGTGATCGCCACGACCACGGTGTTCCAGTGGATCTTCGACGAGCAGTACGGCATCCTCAACAAGACGCTGGACCGGCTGGGTTTCCACGGCTTCATCGGCTTCTCGTGGTTCTCCAGCGGCCCCAGCACGCTGGCCGTGATCGGGCTGCTGATCGTGTGGCAGGCCGTGCCGTTCGTGACGTTCTCGCTGTACGCGGGCATCATCGGCGTCTCGCGGGAGCAGTACGAGGCCGCCGGCATCGACGGCGCCAGCGCGTGGCAGACGTTCCGCGCGGTCACCTGGCCCGCCATCCGGCCGATCACCACCATGGTGACGTTCCTGTCGGTGCTGTGGGACTTCAACGCCTTCGCCCAGATCTGGGCGATCCGCGAGGGCGGCCCCGACGGCGGGAGCACCACGCTCGCCGTCGTGCTGTACCTCAAGGGCATCGCGGGCAACCACTTCGGCGCGGCGGGCGCGATCGCGACCCTGATGCTGATCGTGCTCGCGCTCATCACGGGCCGGTACATCCAGCTGCTCACCCGGACCCGGGAAGGTGATCTGTCGTGAAGAAATCGCTGTCGCAGCGGATCGTGCTTTCGGTGGTCGGCGTGCTCGTCGCGCTGGCGATCGTCTTCCCGACGTACTGGATGTTCGTCACGTCGCTGCGGACGCCCGGCGAGATCCTTTCGCCGAAGTACGACCTCATCCCGACGTCGTTCTCCTTCGGCAACTTCGCCACCGCGCTGGGCAAGGACAACTTCCCGACGTACCTGATGAACAGCCTGATCGTCACCGTCGGGTCGGTGCTGTGCGCGCTGGTCGCCGGGACGCTCGCGGCGATCCCGCTGTCGCGGCTGCGCTTCACCGGCCGCAAGGGCTTCCTGGTGCTGGTGATGGTGGCGCAGCTGGCGCCGGTGTCGGCGTTGTTCATCCCGCTGTTCCTGCTGATGCGGGACGCCGGGCTGCTCAACACGCTGCCGTCGCTGCTGCTGATCTACTTCGCCACCACGCTGCCGTTCACGGTGTGGATGCTCTACGGCTTCGTCAACGGGATCCCGTACGAGCTGGAAGAAGCCGCGATGATCGACGGCTGCAGCCAGACCGGCGCCTTCCGCCGGGTCACGCTGCCGCTGCTCGGGCCGGGACTGGTCACCACGTCGGTGTTCAGCTTCATCACCGCGTGGAACGAGTACCTGTTCGCGCTGGTCTTCATCCAGGACAAGCCGAAGGAGACGCTGCCGGTGTGGCTGGCGTCGTTCCGCACGGCGTTCGCCACCGACTGGGGTGGTGTCATGGCGGCGTCGGTCATCTACGCGGTCCCGGCGCTGATCTTCTTCCTGCTCGTGCAGCGCAAGCTGGTGTCCGGCGCGACCGCCGGTGCCGTGAAGGGGTAGCTCGTTGACTTCGAATCCGGCAAAGCTCGCCGAGGCCGTCCTCCTGCCCGGGTTCGCCGGGACCACCGCGCCGGACTGGCTGCGCAGACGCGTCGCCGACGGGCTGGGCGGGGTGGTGCTGTTCGGCCGCAACGTCGTCGACGACGAGCAGGTCGCCGCGCTCACCGCCCAGCTTCGGGGTGAGCGGGACGGCGTGGTGGTCGGGATCGACGAGGAGGGTGGCGACGTCACCCGCCTCGACGTGAACACCGGGTCGTTCGTGCCGGGCCCGCTCGCGCTGGGCGCGGCCGACGACCCGGAGCTGACCACGGCGGTCGCCGCCGCGCTCGGCGAACGCCTCGCGGCCTGCGGGGTGACGCTCAACCTGGCGCCGTGCGCGGACCTGACCCTGGCGGCCGAGGACCCGATCATCGGCGTCCGGGCGTTCGGGTCCGACCCGGCGAAGGCGTCGCCGCACGTCGCGGCGTACGTGACGGGCCTGCAGAAGTACGGCGTCGCGGCGTGCGCGAAGCACTTCCCGGGCCACGGCGCGGCGACCGAGGACTCGCACGTGGCGCTGCCGGTGCTGCCGCGCACGGTCGAAGAGCTGCGCGCTATCGAGCTGGTCCCGTTCGCCGCGGCGATCCGGGCCGGCGTCCGCTCGGTGATGACGGGCCACCTGGTCGTCAAGGCCTGGGGTGAGGAGCCCGCGACGCTCAACCGCGTCGCGCTCACCGACGTCCTGCGCGGCGAGCTGGGCTTCGACGGCGCGGTGATCACCGACGCGCTGGAGATGGGCGCGGTCTCGGGCGCGTACGGCAAGCACGACGGTCTCGGCCGCTCGGCCGTGCGGGCACTGGCCGCGGGCGCGGACGCGCTCTGCCTCGGCGGCGCGGCGTTCGAAGCCGAGCACCTGGACGCCTGCGTCGCGGCGATCGTGGCGGCGGTCGCGGCGGGGGAGCTGCCCCTGGACCGGCTCGAAGAGGCGGCTTCGCGGACGGCGGCGCTGGGCACCGACCCGGCCCCGGCGACGGTCGGCCCGGTCGACCGGCGGCTGGGTCTCGAAGCGGCGCGCAAGGCGTTGCGCGTGCGGGGCGACGTGCGGCTGGCCGGGCCGCCGCTGGTGGTCGACGTCCAGACCGAGCCGACCATCGCGGCCGGCCCGATGCCGTGGGGCCTCGGCGCGCACCTGGCCGAGCTGGTGCCGGGGACGCGGGCGATGACCGCGACGCCGGACGACGCCGGCGCGGTGCTGGCGGCGGCGCGGGACTTCCGCAGCGTCGTCGTGGTGACGCGGGAGGCGCACCGGCACCCGCGGGTGCGCGAACTGCTGGCCGCCTTGTCCACTGTGGACTACATCCGCGTCGAGACCGGGGTGCCGGGACCGGCGGACGAGGGCGGCCCGCGGATCGACACGTTCAGCGGCTCCTACGTGAGCCTGCGGGCGGCGGCCGAGTACCTGGCCTGAGTTCGTCCTGTTTGCCGCATCTCCAGGATCCGGTGTGCGCGTTTGTACGGCCCTTGTACCGGCGGGCGCCATGGTGGGGGCACACCGGAAACTGGAGGACGGACACATGAGAATTCGGATCGGGAAGCGGACGGTCGCCGTGGTCGGCGCCGCCGCCGCGATCGTGCTGGGGGGCGCCACGCCGGCGCTGGCGGCGACGGGCACGGTGCACACCGACTCCGGCGCGCCGCTGACCGTGCGCTCGGCCCCGAGCACCGCCGCGGGCTCGGCCGGCACGATCGCGGACGGCACCGCCGTGACGATCGACTGCCAGACGACGGGCGAGACGGTCACCGGCAAGTACGGCACGAGCAACATCTGGGACCACGTGGAGGGTTCGGGGTACATCACCGACACCTACGTCTACACGGGCTCGGACGGGCGGATCGCGCCGGACTGCACCGACGTGCCGACGCCGCCGACGACCGCGTGCTCGACGTCGGGCCTGAACGACCCGAACACCTGCGCCCAGGCGGTCACGAAGGCGAAGTCGCGGATTCACACGAACTACATCGCCTCCTACGACGGCTGGTGCGACCGCATCAACGCGGAGAACTACGGCTTCACCGCGAGCGGCTCGAACACCGCGTACATCCACTGGACGCAGATCCCGAGCCAGTACAAGCACGCGAACAGCACGGACGTCCCGGCCGGCGGCCTGGCGTTCTTCTCCAGCAGCGGCGCGGGCCACACGATGATCTCCATCGGCGGCGGCAAGTTCCTGTCGAACGACATCAACGGCGCGGGCACCTACACCGAGACCACGATCGCGCAGATCAAGAGCAAGTGGGGCCAGACCTACCTCGGCTGGGCGCAGCCGTGGTTCAAGGTGAACCACTGACGCACTGAGCGGCGAAGGCCCCTGCCCACCTCCCCCGGGCAGGGGCCTTCACCGCGTTCAGGCGACGACGCCGGTGGCTTCGTCGAAACCGGACCGGCACACGCAGGAAGTGCCGACCGGGAGGGCCTCCTGCATCGGGCAGGACCCCCGCGGGGTGACGCAGACGGTGCCGATCCGCGGCGGTGGCGCGGACTCGCTTTCACTGAGCACGACGAAGACGACGACGGCCACGACGGTGACGAGGAAGGCGGCCAGGCAGCCGAGCGGTTTGGCCAGGCCGGCGGGTTTGGCGGGGGTGGCGGGAATCGGCGGTCCCCAGGCCGGCGGCCCCGGGTGGGGGTGCCGCGGCGGCTCGCGCAGGACCCACGGCCCGGGCGGTGGTCCATGCGGGTGCGGCGGTGCGGCGCCGGGTACCTGACCGGGGAAGTGCGGTGGGGTCGCGGCAGCAGGTGGCGATCCGGGCTCCGGCTCCGAGGCCTGCCACTTCTGCGCGTACCGGCGGTTCAGCTCGGCCTCGATCGCCGCCCGCCGGGCCGGCTCCAGGCCGCCGGCGCGCAGCTGCGCTTCCAGGTCCGGCAGCGGGGTGCCGGCGAAGTCCTCGGTCACGGCAGGTCCGTCTCCATCCCCAGCAGCCGGTGCACGCGGGTCGGCGACAGCGGGGCCAGGCGGAAGCCCTGCAGCGTGTCGACCGTGCTGCGGATCGACGCCGAATTCTGTTTCAGCACCCGCAGCATCGCGACCAGCTGCAGTGTCATGATCTGGATGCGGGCGTTGTCGCGGAAGATCTCCAGCGCGGGCAGGATCGCGCGCGTTCCTTCGGCTTTTTCGCGCATTTCCCGCACTTCGCCGAGGTACTTTTCCCATTCGCGGTCGATTTCGCGGAACGCGGATTCGCGGGCGCGGATGTCCTCGAGCACCTGGTCGCGCATCGCGGCCGGGACGCTCTCCCCGCGCACCCGTTCCTCGAGGGCCCGTTGCTCTTCGCGGGTCTGGTCGACCCGGTCCTTCGCCTCGCGGTGCAACTGGTCGAGGTCGCCGCTGATGGCGAAGCCGCGGATGTAGCCGATCACGAAGTCGGTCAGCTCGTAGATGACGATCGCGTTGCCGAACATCATGTCCGACAGCCGTTGCGCCGAGGACTCGCGCTCGATCCGGCCGAGGATGCTCTGGTTGAGCGCGCTGAGGAACTCCACGGTCAGCCGCAGCGACTCGTACGAGACGTGCATCCGCTTCTCCGTCTGCACCAGCCGGTACGCCCACTCGCGCTCGGCGAACCCGGCGGGCAGTTCGCGGACCGCGGTTTCGACGTCCTGGTACCGCTGGTTTTCGATGTGGGCGGCGACCTGCTCGATGACCGCCCGGATCCGGCCGTGCAGCCCGGCGACGCCGGCGCGGACCTGCTGGTCGATCGACGGCACGCGGCCGATGTTGGCGCTCAGCAGATCGGTCACCTCGACGCTGTGCCGGGACCGCACCGCGAGCACCTGGGCGATGTGCCCGTCGAGCAGCTGCCGGATCGTGCCCAACGCGCTCGAGCGCTGCACCTTCTCGACCGGGTCCTCCGCGCCGCGGGGGTCCTCGACGAGCACCCGCAGCTGCTCGGCCAGCGCGACGAGCTGGGGATCCCGGTCCGCGCCCGCGTTCCGCAACTCCCGCGCGACGGCCTCGCGGCACTGCGCCGACTCCGGGTGCCGCTCCAGCAGTTCGACGCTGCGTGCGACCTGGCCGCCGTAGCGGCGGGCGATCGATTCCCGCAGGGCCCGGCAGCCGTCGGTCACCGCTTCGCGCGCCGAATCCTTGACGCCTTCCAGCAGGCCTTGCACCAGCACGCCCACGATCAGGCTGATCGGGTCCATCGGGAGCCACCTCCGAGCGGATCGTCCTCGCTCGTTCATCGGAATGCGGCCGGTTTCCGTAACAATTCCGCCGTCGTCAAGACAATGCGGAAAAGGGTGCTTCCCGAAGATTCATTGACGAGGGGAAGAATCAGGGCTCGAGGTGGTGCAGCACGAAGATCCCGCCGACCGCGGGCCGGTCGCGCCGCTCGTGGTCGGTCGCCACGTACTCGTCGAGCACCGCCAGGATCCGGCGGTCGAGCTCCTCGACCTCGTCGGGGGACAGGTGCAGCAGGAACTTCTCGTACACGGCGACCGAATCCGGGCCCGCCGCCGCGAGCTCCTCCTGGAAGATCTCGATGGGCGCGAACCGCGTCTCGGCGTCGGCGCTCGCCAGGGGACCGTCGAGCCACCACGTCTCGTTGTCGGCGCGGTAGGGCTTCTCCAGCGCGCCGCTCGGGCCGGTGCGGACCGGGGCCGGCTCCAGGAGCCCGGCGGCCACCAGCTGCCGGACGTGGTGCAGGACCGTGCCGGGATCGCGGTCGAGGCGGTCGGCCAGCTGCTTGTTGGTCAGCTCGTCGACCAGGCACAGCCGCATGATGCGCAGCCGCAGCGGGTGGCCGAGGGCCTTCGCTTCCGCCGGGGTCGCCGGCCGGCGGCGGCGGGGCTCGTTCATGGACGCAGCGTAAGCCATCGATGGGGATCCGTCACATCGATGGAGAAAACCCCATCGATGTGCGATCCTCCATTCATGGACCGGACCTTCTGGCGGCTGTGGACCGCGGCGGGGCTGTCGAGCCTCGCCGACGGCGTCCTCAAGGTCGCCCTGCCGCTGCTCGCGGTCGGCTACACCCGGTCGCCGGCGCTGGTCGCGGGGCTCGCGTTCGCCTTCAGCGTCCCGTGGCTGCTGTTCGCGCTGCCCGCCGGCGCGCTCGTCGACCGGCTCGACCGCCGCCGGACGATGCTCGCCGCGAACGTCCTGCGTGGCGGGCTGGTCGCCGTCGTCGCGCTGCTGACCGCGGCCGGCGGGGGATCGATCTGGGCGCTGTACGTCGTCGCGCTCGGCGTCGGGACCGCCGAGACGCTCTACGACACGGCCGCGCAGTCGATCGTCCCGCAGGTCGTCGGCCGGGACGAGCTCGCCCGCGCCAACGGCCGGGTGTACGCGGTCGAGCAGACCGCCAACGAGTTCGCCGGGCCGCCGCTGGCCGGAGTCCTGGTCGCCGCCGGGGTGCTGGCCGCGCTCGCCACGCCGGTGGCGCTGTGGGCGGTGGCCGTCGCGGCGCTGCTGCTGGTGCGCGGCGCGTACCGGATCCCGCGCGGGGACGCCCCCGCCACCCTCCGCGCGGACATCGCCGAAGGACTGCGGTTCCTCGCGCACCACAAGATCCTGCGGACCTTCTCCCTGATGGTCGGCACGTTCAACTTCGCCACCGGAGCCACGTTCGCGGTGCTGGTCTTGTACGCGGTCGGCCCCGGCTCGGCGATGGGGCTGTCCGGCCCGGCTTTCGGGCTTCTGACGGCGACGACCGCGGCCGGCGGTCTCGTCGGCTCGCTGCTGGCCGAAACGGTGGAACGCCGGCTCGGCCGCGTCCGCGCGCTCTGGGTGTCGTGGCTCGCCGGCGGGCTGACCGTCAGCGTCCTCGCGGTCACCGCGAACCCGTACGCGGTGGGAGCCGCGTTCTTCGCCGGGGGCGCCGGCATCCTGGTGTCGAACGTCGTGATGGTGTCGCTGCGCCAGCGGATCACGCCGGACCGCCTGCTCGGCCGTCTGACCAGCAGCCACCGGCTGGTGGCCTGGGGCACGAAGTCGCTCGGCGCGCTGGCCGGCGGCGCGCTCGCGCAGGCGTTCGGGCTGCACGCGGTGTTCGTCGTGATGGCCGTGCTGGCGTTCTCGGTGGTGGGCGGGCTGTTCGTGGTGACCGAGGACGCGCTCAGAGCCGCCGAGCCAGCAGTTCCACGGCACTCGACCTGACCGGCGCCACCGTCGTCCAGCCCCAGCGGTGGTAGAGCGCGTGCGCCGGGGCGTCGGTCGAGGCGGCGAGCACCGCGGCCGGCTCGGTCCGCTCGCCCAGCAGGCGCTCGAGCAGGTCCCGGCCGTGCCCGCGCCCGCGGTGGTCCGGCCGTACGGCGAGCTCGTAGACGTAGAACAGCGGGCGGCCGGCGAGCCACGACGGCGGCCCGGCCGCCGCCGGGGCCGGCCACCAGCCCGCCTCGCGGCCGACGCCGTAGGCGAACCCGGCGAGCTCGCCTCCACTGTGGACGGTCTCCAGCGCGAAACCGGGCTGTTTCGCGTGCGCCATCAGCGTTTCGCGGAACCGGGCCGCGTCCGCTTCGGTTTCCCGGTAGGGCGGCTCGCGGTACACCTCGTGGTAGAGCTCGGCGAGCTGGGCCAAATCAGGCATGCACGTTCTCCCGCGCTGGGGCCGGTTCCGCTTTCAGTCCGGCGAGGACGACCACCGCCAGCATGCAGCACCCGGCGAGCACCAGCCACGGCAGCTGCGGGCCGCCCGCCAGCAACGCGGTGAAGGTCACCGGGGCCAGCACCCGCGCCGCGCCCCAGAGCAGTTCCTCCAGCCCGAGGTAGCGGCCGCGCAGGTGGGCGGGGGCCAGCGCGACGGTCAGCGCGCTGCTGGTCGGCGCCTGCAGCAGTTCCGCCGCGGTGAAGACCGCGGTCGCCACGGCCAGCACGGCGAACGCGGGCAGCGCGGTGGCCAGCGGCACGGCCGCGTAGAGCAGGAACGCCGCGGCCCACACCACGGCCGCGCCCTGCAGCGTCCGCGCCCGGCGGAACCGGTCGACGCGCGCGGCGACGACCGTCTGCGCGAGCACCACCAGCACCGTGTTGAGGGCGAAGAGCACGCCGGGCTGCCACGCCGGCAACCGCAGCGCGTCGAGCACGTACGCGCTGAGCAGCACCGTCAGCGCCAGGTCGCACAACGCGAAGACGAAGACGGTCACCAGCACCCGGCGGAACGCGCGGTCGGCGAGCACGGGCCGGTAACTCCCGCGAGCCGTGGCGGCGCGAGGAGGTGCTTCGGCCGCCTGGCCCCGCCACAGCGCGACGAGTGCCGCCGCGGCGAAGAAGCTCACGGCGTTGAGCACGACGATCGCGGTGTAGCCGCCGGCCACGACCAGCACCCCGCCGGCGAGCCCGCCGAGGCCGATGCCGACGTTGCGCAGGGTGCGCTCCATCGCGTACCAGCGGGCGCGCTGCCCGTCGTCGGCCACCTGCGCCACCAGCGCACCCGAGGCGGGCCAGAACAGGCCTTCACCCCAGAACGTCAGCGCCGCCAGCACGACCAGCACCGCCGGCGAGCCGGCGAAGACGTACCCGGTGAACGTGAGCACCCGCAGCAGGTTGGCCGCGACGACCACTCGCCGCGGCCCGAAGCGGTCCACCAGCGGGCCCGCGCAGAGCCCGGCGGGCAGGGCGAGCAGCGCCGCCAGCGAAAGCGCCGCGCCGACCGCGGTCAGCGGCAGGCCCTTGGCGGCGTGGAAGTAGACGACGGCGAAGGGCAGGAACAGCCCGGTGCCCAGCGCGTCCACGCCCTGGGCGGCGACCAGCGGGAGGCGGCCCCGGGTGCGGGGCAGACCGAGCAGTGCGGTGACGGCCATCGGTGCGTCCTCAGGCGTGGGGGAGCGGGAAGGTGTTCAGCCGCTCCTCGGGCAGTGGGTGCGCGCGCCAGCCGAGGTCGACCGCCGCGCGGCGCACGCGGCCGTCGCCCCAGTACGGCAGCCCGGCCGGGAAGTTGGCCACCAGCCCCGGCACCAGCGTGTGCGCGGCGTGGAACCCGGCGGCGGCGACGTCACGGGTGGTGAGGTCGACGCTGAGCACCTCGAACCCGCGGGCTTCGACGCGCTCCTGGTAGCTCTTGAGCGTCCGCTCGCCGAGCGCGGGCAGTCCTTCCCAGCTCCGCTCCGGGAGGTCGCGCACCCACGGGGCGACGTGCGCCGCCGCGCGCGGGTCGAGGTAGACCTGCTGCTGGCACAGCAGGTCCACGACGTCGCCGAAGTCCGCGCGGTAGGAGTCGAGGTAGCGCCGGTCGGCCCGGTACGGCTTGAGGTTGCCCAGGTGCGGCAGGTCGTCGCGCATCGCCGCCAGCTCGCGCTCGTCGTCGAGGGCCAGGCAGGTGTGCTGCAGCGTGAACCCTTCGGCGAGCGCCTTCTTCGCCGCTTCCAGCGCGTCGGGCCGGGTGGCGAAGCCGATCGACAGCCAGCGCCGCGCGCGGTCGAACACCGCGGCCGCGACGACCGGGACGGCGAACTCGTTGTCCAGCGGGATCAGCGTCACGTCGTAGGTTTCGGTGGTGTCGGCGATGAGCGCGCGGACCTCGGGCGGCACCGGCAGGGCGCGCAACCGTGGCGTGTTGGCCCACCACACCATGGTGGTGTCGCGCTCCAGCACCTCTTCGAGACCGGAGGTGACGGCGTGCTCCGCGCTGGTGCCGCCGGCCAGCCCGGCGATCAGCGGGTCGGTGAACCGCGCCCCGGTGGGTTCGGGTGCCTGGGAGACGAGGCTCGCCGGCACCCAGACCGGCTCCTTCGTCGTGTGCGAAAAGGCTTCCACCCACGCGCATTCCACGTCGGTGGTCAGCGGCGCGAAGGGGAACCCCGGGGTCGCGTACTGCCGGGCCGAATAGAGGTTGAGCCGCCGCGGGTCGAGGGCCGGGACGCCGTCGCGGCGCAGCCGTTCGTAGCTGCCGTGGCGGACTTCGCGGTCCGGGGGCAGCCAGCTGCCGCAGTAGCGTTCGACCGCCTCGCCGATCGCGGACTCGCGGGCGAGCTCGAAGTCGTGCCACGACGTGCCGAACGCCTGGCGGTCGTTCGGCCAGTCGACGACCCGCCGCATGTCCGCGACGTCCACCGCGCACACCTTCAGCCGGGCGGGCATCCCCGGCGCGGCGGGCAGTTCGTGGACCGCGGTCACGATGCCGGTCCGGTCGTCGACGAGCAGGTCCGGCCGCAAGCCCCGCTCGCGCACCGGCCGGGGCCGGTCGGGCACGGGCAGCACGGGCCGGGGGAGCGCGGTCAGCCGGACGGGATCGAGCTCCAGCTCGCCGGTCGCCGTCTCGGCGGGCTCGCCGGCGATCCAGCGTTCGACCTGGACGGCGACGGCGGCGGCCAGCCAGCGGGCGGCGCCCGGCCGGAACCGCGGGCCGGGCGGGGCGACGGCGGCGGCGAAGGCGTCGGGGACGCGGGGGTCGAGGGCGGCCGAGCGGCGCCGCGCCAGCACGTCCGCGAAGTCGGGGCCGATGTCCGGCTCGATCGCGGGCCCGGCGATGCCCTGGCCGCGTTCGACGCGGAACGGGAAGAAGCGCACGCCGTGTCCGGTGCACAACGCGTCCAGCGCGGAGAGCTCCCGGTGGGCGGGGTGGGTGTAGGCCGCGACGAGGACGGTGTCCGCCGGTGTCACGGGGATGTCGGTGCCGGCGAGCGCGTGGACGGCGCCGTAGCCGCTCGCGCCGAGGGCCGCCGTCAGCGGACCGGTCAGCTCGGGCGCGCCGGTGACCAGCACCGTGGTCGCGGCGAGGCGCTCGGCGCCGTCGTCGCCGGTGGCCGGGTGCAGGCAGCCGTCCGCTTCGAGGACGTCGAGCACTTCCGCGTGGTCCGGGCTCATCCCGTCGAGCAGTTCGGCCCGGGTCCGGGTGCCGTCGCAGCGGCCGAGCCAGGCGCGGAACCCGCCCACCGGCGCGGTGATCGAGTACTGGCCGCCGTTCGGGGTGATGAGCAGGCACAGCTCCGGTTCGAGGTCGTGGAGCTCGACCCCGGTCAGCTGCAGGCGGATGTCGTCGGAAGGCATGGCGTTCCCCTCGTCGGCGGGGCCGTGCCGCGGCCCGGAGCGGGGCCGCGGCACGTCTACGGCTGGGCCGGGACTACTTGGCGGACGCGCGGTTGTGCACGACGGCGCGGTTGTGGACCACGGCGCGGTTGTGGACGACGGCCCGGTTGTGCACGACCGCGCGGTTGTGGACGACGACGGCCGAGGGGCGCTCGAAGGTCGAGATCATGGTTCCTCCTGTGTGGCTGTCCCCCGGTGGGGCCACCGGGGCGGGGTGACGGGAACCAGTTTCGGGCGGCGCCGTGCGTTCTGACGTCTTCTGGACTGCGATCCGCACGGACCCGGGCATGCGTTCGTCACGGTCCCGGGGTGACCGGCGCACGACGAAGGCCCCCACCGGCTCGGTCGCCGGTGGGGGCCTTCGCGGGTCTCGCTACGTCACGCCCGGCAGGTCCGCCCGCGGTTCACGCAGTTGACCAGCCCGTTCATGATCCGCTGCGACATCACGTTCGCGAAGTCGTCGTGGTCGGAGAACGGGTTGTGCTTCTCCTGGGGGAATGCGTCCACTTTGTACTGCTTCTTGACCTGGATGTCGTGCGGGATGTCGTAGGTCAGGGAGATCTGCAGCTGCGGGACCGCCTTGAACCCCTTGGCGCACCGGCCGTTCTGGTCCGGGAAGACGATGTGCGTGCGGTGGTTGGCGCTGTCGGTGTTCTGCCCGTCCCAGCAGCTCGGGAACGTGTGCACGCGCTTGACCTTGCTGTTCTGCGGGCAGATCGGGTACTTCTCGGTGACGCGGTTCTCGAACCCGGTGCACGTCCAGCTGGCGCGCGCGTTGGCCGGGCCGTTGGTCGAGACCTTCGCGTCGCCGTAGAGCACGCGCAGGAACTTCGGCATCGCCACGACCTTGCCCACCGGGCTGCCGCGGAACGTCAGCTGGACCTTCTGCGGCCGCAGGATCTTGCCGTCGTTGCCGGGCAGCTCGTTGTTGCCGTCCTGGCCCGGCAGCGCGCCGCCCGCGGTGCTGCTCGGCGGCGGCGTCGGCGATCCGGTGTCCTTGCCGGGCTTCGTGGTGCACGGCTGGGCGCCGATGCCGCCCGGCTTCGGCGCGAACCGGCCGATCGCGGTGAGGATCCGCTCGATGATCGCCCGCCGCCGGTCGTTGAGCGGGCCGACGATGCTGTTCTGGACCAGGTTCTGGCCGCCCTGGCCCTGCGCCGCGGCGACGCGCTGGTTCGCCTCGTCGGTCTGGGTGTCGAGCTGGTCGAGGTTGCTGTCCACTTCGGCCATCGCCTGGTCGGGGATGTCCGGCAGCTTGCTCGCGACGTCCGGGCAGGCCACCTGGACGGTCTTCGCCTCCTGAGCGGCCTGAGCCCGGTCGCCGTCCGGCGCCTTGGCGGGCTCGTTCTTCTCCTCTTCGCCGGTGTCGATCCGGACGACGGGCCAGAAGTAGGCGGACTTGTCGCCGTTGCGGCAGGTGGTGCCGGCCTTCGCGAGGCTCTTGTTCGTGGAGTCGGCGTTGGTGGAGAGGTTGCCGACGTAGTCGTGCAGGTGCTGCGCGCCGTTGCGGACGCCGGGCTGCGCGATGAAGTTGTCGGGGTTGAAGTGCTGGTTTTCGTTGCGGCCGCAGTCGACGGTGAACGTGCCGGTCGCGGCGCCGTAGACGGGTCTCGGGTCGAACTGGTTCGGCTGCACCTTCAGGATGTCGATGTAGAAGGCGGGATCGGCCTCGTCGGCGCTGGCTTCTCCGGTGTTGCCGGTGGTCGTCGCGACGACGATGCCGCCGACCGCGATCGCGAGGGCGAGGCCGCCGGTCGCGATCTTGGTCCGGCGGGAAATGCGATGCCGTCCTTGGGTGCGGGACATGGGGGAATCCTCCGGGCGTCGGGCTGGCGGGAACGCGCGACACTGAACGGGTACGAGCCCAGGCTCGTGTCCATCAAGCTCGTGTTCATCAAGAATGTGTCGGCAAGGAACGATTTCTCCGGCTGGTCCACTGACCCGACATCAGTGGGTGCGCGCTCACCTGCCCGTGGCCGCGCCGTCAACCGGCTGGTTATCGTTCCGTTATGGAAGTTACACGGGCCTTTGACACCGGGCAAGCACGGAAAAAAGTTTGAACCGAACTGAACCGCCGTCCGTATCCCCAGGTGAGGCCCGGCGCATGCGCTCGGCCGGAAAGCGTTGTGCGACCGGAGGATCAGCGCAGCGGCGCGGGCACCGCCGGAATGGCGGCCAATGCCGAGCCGAGCCGGTGGCCGACCGCGAGTGCGATCTGATCGCGCACCGCGGCCAGTTTCCCGACGTCGATCCCGGTCGCGATTCCTTCGCCGTGGAAGAAGTCGACGAGATCGTCCGTCGCGACGTTGCCGGACGCGCCCGGGGCGAACGGGCACCCGCCGATCCCGCCCAGCGCCGCGTCGAACCGGCGGATCCCGAGCGAGAGCCCTTCCCACGCGTTGGCCGCCGCGCGGCCGTAGGTGTTGTGCAGGTGCAGCCCGAGCGGGACGTCGGGCAGTTCGTCTCGCACCGCCGAGACGACCGCGCGCAGCCGGCCCGGCCGCGCGGCCCCGATCGTGTCCGCGAGGTGGACGGCACGGGCGCCGAGCCGGCCGAGCCGCGCGGCCACATCGGCGGTCCGATCCGGGTCGGTGTCGCCGTCGAACGGGCAGACGAAGGCGGTCGCCACCGACGCTTCGATCGCGACGCCCGCCGCGGTGAGCAGTTCGGCGCACCCGGCGAGCCGGTCGAGCGCCGCGGCCGTGGGGACCCCGGCGTTGGCGGTGCTGTGCCCGTCGCTGGCGGACACGACCAGTCGCACCGACTTCGCGCCGGCGTCGATCGCCTGCCGCGCCCCGCGTTCGGTGAACACGAGGGTGTGCAGGCAAGCGGGGGTGTCCGGCAGCAGTTCCCGCAGCACGTCGCCGGTGTCCGCCATCTGCGGCACCCGGCGCGGGGAGACGAACGAGCCGACTTCGAGTGCGCGGACGCCGGCGTCGACCAGGGCGCGGGCGAGCCGGATCTTTTCGTGCGACGGCACGGTGACGGGCTCGTCCTGCAGCCCGTCGCGCAGCACGACCTCTGTGATGAGGACTTCGGTCACGTCAGATCACGCCCTTTTCGCGAAGATCGGCGACGGCGTCGCCGGTGATGCCGAGCTCGGCGAGCACGGCTTCGGTGTGCGCGCCGAGATCCGGGCCGAGCGCGCGGGTGCGCCCCGGCCGTTCGGTCAGGGCGGGCACGATGCCGGGGAAGGTGACCTCGGCTTCGCGGCCTTCGCCGACCGGCACGCGGTGCCGCTCGTGCATGCCGCGGGCTTCGAAGTGCGGGTCCTTCGCGATGTCGGCGGCGGTGAGGATCGGGCCGCCCGGCACGGCCGCGGCCAGCAGCGCGGCTTCGGCGGCTTCCTGGGTGAGCGTGGCCGCCCACGCGCCGATCGCGTCGTCGAGCAGCCCGGTGTGGCGGACGCGCCCGGCGTTGTCGGCCAGCCGCGGGTCGGCGGCGAGGTCCGCGCGGCCGATCGCGTGCATGAGCCGGCGGAAGATCGCGTCGCCGTTGCCGCTGATCACGATGTACTTGCCGTCGGCGCAGCGGTAGGTGTTGGACGGCGCCACGCCGGGCAGCGCGGAGCCCGCCGGGCCGCGCTCGACGCCGTGCGCGTCGAAGTCGGGGAGCAGCGACTCCATCAGGGAGTAGACGGCTTCGTAGAGCGCGACGTCCACGACCTCGCCGGGGCGGGCGCCCGGCTCGCGTTCACGGCGGAGCAGGCCCATGAGCGCGCCGATCACCGCGTAGAGGCCCGCGACGGAGTCGGCGAGGCTGACGCCGACGCGCGTGGGGGCCTGACCGGGGTAGCCGGTGAGCGCGCGCAGGCCGCCGATCGCCTCGGCGACGCCGCCGAAGCCGGGCCGGTCGCGGTACGGGCCGGTCTGGCCGTAGCCGGAGACGCGGACGACGACCAGGCGGGGGTTGAGCGCGCGGAGCTCGCCGGGCCCGAGCCCCCAGCGTTCGAGGGTGCCGGGCCGGAAGTTCTCGAGCAGGACGTCACCGCGGGCGGCGAGTGCGCGGACGATGTCCTGGCCCTCGGGGCGGCGCAGGTCCACGGTCACCGACCGCTTGTTGCGGCCGAGGGTGCGGAAGAGCAGGGAGGTGTCGCCGCCGTGCAGCCGCCAGCGCCGGAGCTCGTCGCCGGTGCCGGGGCGCTCGACCTTGACGACGTCGGCCCCGAAGTCGGCCAGCAGCCGCCCGGCGGTGGGCGCGGCGATGAAGTTGCCCAGTTCGACCACCCGGAGGCCCGCGAGGGGCCCGGATTGTTCACTCATGCCCGACTCCAAACCACTTCGTGAGTTGTAAACTCAGAATACGGGCGTGTGTCGCGGAGTCAACGGGGCCGAGCGTCGCTAGACTGTGCGGCACACCACGGGCACGGGGCGGGGCGATGGCAGAGGAAGAACGCGGCGGCGGCGGGACGACGCCGGTGCTGGTGCTGCGGAAGTTCAAGCAGATCCTCGAGTCGTTCACGATCGACGACCCGGAGCTCACGCTGCAGCAGATCACCCGGTCCACCGGGCTGCCGGCGAGCACGTGCCAGCGGCTGGTGCACAACCTGGTGCGCGAGGGTTTCCTGGACCGCTACGACGACACGTACCGGGTGGGGCTCGGCCTGGTCCGCTGGGCGGCCCCGGGCACGTTCGGCCTCGACCTGGTCCGCCTGACCCGCCCGGTGCTGCAGCAACTACGCGACGAAACGGGCGAAACGGCGTGCCTGTACGTCCGGGACGGCGCGTACCGCACGGTGATTTCCCTGGCGGAGTCCCGCCATCCGGTGGTCCGGCTGTTCGTGGTCGGCATGGTGATGCCCCTGCACGCGGGTTCGGCGGGCAAGGTCTTCCTGGCCTGGGACAAACTCGCGATCAAGGACGCGATCGGCCACGGCCTGGCGCGCTTCACCCCGCGCACGGTGGTGGACATCGACCTGTTGACGGAGCAGCTCGACCAGATCCGTTCGGCGGGGTACGCGGTGAGCTTCGAGGAGCGGGACCTGGGCGCGGCCTCGTTGAGCGCCCCGGTGTTCGGCTTGAACGGAGAGCTCACCGCGGCCATCGGCATCGGCGCCCCAACCCAGCGCATGACGGCGGCCGACGTGCCGACGCTGGCCCCGCTGGTGGCGGCGGCGGCCCGCAAGGCTTCGGAGCGGCTGGGGTACCGGCCGGGCGTGGAGCAGGTCGCCGCCCTCTGACCGGGGTGGCTGGGTGCCTTGCCGGACCGAGCTGCCCGGCCTTGGCGCGTGGCCCAGCTGAGCTGACCGGCTGCCCGCCTGCCCGCCACTGCGGCTGGTTGGCTCGCCGCCCCCGCCCCCGCCCCCGCCCCGCCGCCGTCCGGCGCGCAGGTGCCTCCGCTCTGGCTGCGCCGCCTGGCCCCGCAACCCGCCCGGCTGCCTGCCTCTGCCGTTCGGCCCCGCCTCGTCGCGTCGGCCCGCCCCGCCTCGGGCTGGCCGCCCCGCCCCGCCCGGCCCCGGAACCCGCCCCCGCCTCGGGCTGGTCGCACCGTCCGGCGCCTGCCACCCGGCCCGCCGCGCCGCCCGGCCCTCCCCGCCTCGGCCAGTCGCGCCGCCGGGCCCGCCCTGCCTCGGGCCGGCCGCGCCGCCGATAACTCCTCGCCGTCCCCCATGTCCGGATCCGCGCTCCGACCTGCGATCCGACGCGCGCTGACACATCCTGTCCCCATCCCGTCAGTCCTTGACTCCGCCCCACCACCCGTCACATTATGAGTCAGCCAACCACATAGTGGCGAAGTCAAAGGAGACGACGGATGGCCCACCTCCCCGACACGGCGCCGGACACCGGCACGATCGCGGGCCGGCTCGACCGGCTGCCCATCACCCGGACCCATCGGCGGGCCACCGTCGCCGTGGGGCTCGGGCTGTTCTTCGACTTCTACGAGGTCTTCCTCACCGGCGTGCTCAGCTCCGTGCTCGTCGAAGAGTTCGAGCTGACCAAAGCCGCGCTGCCACCGCTTCTCGCCTCGACCTTCGTCGGCATGTTCTTCGGCGCCCTGCTCCTCGGCCGGCTCGCCGACCGGTTCGGGCGGCGCGGGGCGTTCCTGCTGAACCTCGGGCTCTACTCGCTCTTCTCGTTGCTCGGCGCGTTCAGCGGCAGTGCGCTGATGCTGCTGGTGACGCGGTTCTTCGCGGGCATCGGCCTCGGCGCGGAGCCACCGCTGGCCGACACCTACCTCACCGACCTGCTGCCCGCCCGCAAGCGCGGCCGCTTCATCGCCTGGGCCTACACGCTCGCCTTCTGCGGCTTCCCGGTCGTCGGCTTCCTCGCCCGCGGCCTGACCGAGCACGAAGTCTTCGGCGTCGCCGGCTGGCGGTGGCTGTTCGTGATCGGCGCGCTCGGCGCGGGCGCCGTCTTCCTGCTGCGCCGCGGATTGCCCGAATCGCCGCGCTGGCTGGACTCCGTCGGCCGCACCGAAGAGGCCGAGCACCTGGTCGCCGGGCTGGAAGCCGAAGCCCGTGGCACCACCCTCGGCACGCCGGCGCCGAAGCGGGGCGTCACCCGCAAGCGGGCCGCCGCCCCGGTGCGGGAGCTCTTCGCCCCCGCCCTGCGGCGGCGGACCTGGATGATGGTCGTCTTCCACATCCTGCAGACCCTCGGCTACTACGGCTTCGGCACGCTGGTCCCGCTCGTCCTCGCCGCCAAGGGGTACGCCGTTTCGCAGTCACTGCTGTTCGCCGCGCTGACCTACCTCGGCTACCCGGTCGGCTCCGCGCTGTCGCTGCCGATCGTGGAACGCGTCGAGCGCAAGTACCTCGTCGTCGGTTCGGTGCTGGCGATGGCGGTGTTCGGCATCGCGTTCGGCTACGCGGGCTCGATGGCGCTGATCCTCGTGTTCGGCTTCCTCTACACCGCGACCAGCAACCTCTTCTCGAACGCCTTCCACATCTACCAGGCCGAGATCTTCCCGACGGCGTTGCGCTCGACGGCGTCCAGCGGCACCTATTCGCTCTCCCGGCTGGCCAGCGGCGCGATGCCGTTCGTGCTTCTCCCGCTGCTGACCTCGCAGGGCCCGACGACGCTCTTCCTCATCGTCGCCGGCGCGCTCGTCGTGGTCGCGGTGGACATCGCCGTCCTGGGCCCGCGCACCACCGGCCGCCGGCTGGAGAACGTCAGCGGCGCCGCGCAGCCGGGCCGATGACGAACAGCGGCGTCAGGAGGCGGCGCGCTTCGGCCCGAGGAGGTTGCGCCGCAAGGTGGTGAGGGCGCGGTGCTGGGCCACCCGGACCGCGCCCGCGCTGGCGAGGCCGACCGCGGCGGCCGTTTCCTCCGCCGACAGCCCGAGGATGATCCGCAGCACCAGGATTTCGCGCTGGCGCGCCGGGAGCGTGTCGAGCAGGCCGGTCGACCAGTCGAGCGCGGCCGAGCGTTCGGCCTCTTCGCCCGTCGGGTCGCCGCCGGTCCAGCGCTCGGCGGGCGGCTCGGCGACCGGGCTCGTGCGGTCGCGCGCGCGGCGGCGGTGGAAGTCCGACACCTTGTGCGAGGCGATGCCGAAGACGAACGCCAGGAAGCCCTCGGCCTCGTAGCGGTAGCCCGGCAGCGCGTTGACGATCGCGAGGAGCACGTCCTGCGCGCAGTCCTCGGCGTCGGAAGAACCGTCTTGCCAGGTGCGGAGCCGGCCGAGGCAGTAGCGGAACACCAGCGGCCGCAGGGTGCGCAGCAGCCCGGCCACCGCGGCGCGGTTGCCCTGGACCGCCGACCGGACGAGGTCCGGGTCGAGGGTGAACGTCGCCGGAGGAGCGGACGCGCCCTCGGTCGACTGCGGCGACATCGGCCTCACCCTTTTCCCCACACTCGCTGTCACGGATGATCACGACGCTAAGTCACTGCGCGTGGCCGCCGCACCGGCCGGGCGGCCGCTGCGGCCCGGGTCTTCCGGCCCTGGTGCGCACCGCCGCGGTGTGCCGCCGGAGCGCCGCGTGCCCGCCCGGGCCGAACGGCCCTATCGGGGCGCCGGGGCTGGAGATCACGCTGGTGGCCGGGATATTCCACAGGGAACACAGGGACGCGATGGTGGACGACGTTGGCTTCGGGCTGCTGCTCGATCGGCAGCAATGCCTCGCGCTGCTGCGGACGGCGAGCCTGGGCCGGGTGATCTTCACCCACCGGGCGATGCCGGCGGTCCGCCCGGTCCGCTTCGCGGTCGTCGACGACGCCGTGGTGTTCGCCGTCCCGGCCGACAGCCCCCTCTACGCGGGCGCGCGCGACGCCGTCGTCGCGTTCGAAGCCGACGAATACGCCGACGACCTCGGCGCCGGCTGGTACGTCAGCCTGCTCGGGCGGGCCGGCGAGTCCGGCGCGGTCGACATCGCCTGCGCGTGCCTCTGCCCGGTCCCGGCCGGCCACCGGTTCCTGCGCATCCCGGCGGAGTCGATCAGCGGCCACCGGCTCGCCTGCCACGCCCAGTAACGAACCCGCTCCGCCGATCGACCCACCGGATGGACGAACCGGATTGGGCCGGCGTGGGCAGTCTTTGTGGCACCCTTGACGGCCCGGGAGTTGCCCGGGGATTCGGGCGGAGCCAGCGGGGTCGACGGGAAGTGACAGACGACATCAGCATGCCGGCGATCCTCGCGGCGGTCGGCGGCATCGCCGGCGAGCTCGAGCTGCCGTCGCTGCTGAAACGGGCGGTCGCGACGACGTGCGAGCTGGTGGGCGCCCCGCGCGGCCGCCTCGACCTCTCGCAGCTGCCGGAGAACGCCGTCGCCCGGTACGGCGGCGAGCCCGGCGCGAACGCGGTCGAAGTGCCGATCCGCGCGGGGACACAGGTGTTCGGGACCCTCGTGCTCGAACCCGGGGACGGCGGCGGCTTCACCCGGCGCGAACGGGAAGTGCTGGGCGCGCTCGCCGCGGCGACCGGAATGGCCGTCGAAAAAGCGCTGCTCGTCGACCAGATGCGCCGCCGCGAACGCTGGCTAGAGGCCTCTTACGACGTCACCGGTGCCCTGCTCGCGGCGCAGGACCTGCACGCCACGCTCAGGCTGATCGCCGAACGCGCCCGCATCGTCGCGGGCGGGACCGCGGGCGCGATCGCGCGGCCGGCCGGGCCGGGGCAGCTGGTGTTCGACGTCGTCGAGCCGCCGGGGGACGACGCCGACCGGCTGATCGGGCTGACCGTCCCCACCGAAGGCACCGCCACCGGCGTCGCGTTCGCCACCCGCCGCCCGGTGGTCGTGCGCGACTACGGCGAGCGCGTCCAGGAACAGCAGCGCGACCGCGCCGGGCCGATGCCGGCCATGATCAAGGACCTCGACTCGGCCATCTCGGTGCCGCTGCTCGTCGGCGAGGACACGCTCGGGGTGCTGGTGGTCGCGAAGTTCCGCGACAAGTCGCCGTTCACCGAATCCGACGTCCAGCTGGCCGAGACCTTCGCCGGGCACGCCGCGCTCGCCGTCGAGTTCTCCCGCGCGCAGGAAGCGCGTCAGCAGCTGGCGGTGTTCGAGGACCGCGACCGGATCGCCAGGGACCTGCACGACCTGGTGATCCAGCGGCTGTTCGCGACCGGGCTGGGCCTGGAGGGCGTGAGCAGGCTGATCGCCGACCCCGCGGTCGCGGCGCGCGTCGCCGGGTTCGCCCAGGACCTCGACGGCACCATCCGCGAGATCCGCAACAGCATCTTTTCGCTGCAGGCGCCCGCGCAGGCGCACGGCAGCCTCCGCGCGGAGCTGCTGCGGGTCGCCGTGGACGCCCGGGACACGCTGGGTTTCGAGCCGCGCGTCGGGTTCGACGGGCCGCTGGACGCCGCGGTGCCGGACGCCGTCCGCTCGGACCTGATCGCGTCGCTGCGCGAAGCGCTGACGAACGTCGCGAGGCACGCCGGGGCGACGTCGTCGTCGGTCGACGTCACCGTGGACGGGCTGGGCCGGCGGCTGAGCCTGGTCGTGCGCGACGACGGCACGGGCCCGCCGCCGGAGTCCGACCGGGTCAGCGGGCTCGCCAACCTGGCCGCGCGGGCGGCCCGGTGGGGCGGCACGTGCGTGCTGGTGGCCGCCGGAGACGGCGGCGCGCAGCTGGAATGGACCGCCGAGCTGCCGGCACGGGCCGGCGCGCAGGGGAGTGGACGATGACGATCGCGGTGTTCCTGCTCGACGACCACGAGCTGGTCCGGACCGGGCTGAAGACCGTCTTCGAGGCCGAAGCGGACATCGACGTGGTCGGCGAGGCGGCCACCGCGGCCGAGGCGCTGGTGCGGATCCCGCAGGCCCGCCCGGACGTGGCGATCCTCGACGTCCGGCTGCCGGACGGGCAGGGCGTCGAGGTGTGCCGCGAGATCCGGTCCACTGTGGAGCCGCCGCCCGCGTGCCTGATGCTGACGTCCTATTCGGACGACGACGCGCTCTTCGGCGCGATCATGGCGGGCGCGGCGGGCTACATGCTCAAGCAGGTGTCCGGCCGGTCCCTGATCGAGGCCGTCCGCACGGTCGCCGGCGGCGGCTCGCTGCTGGACGCCACGCTGACCGCGTCGGTGATGAACAAGCTGCGCGGGGAGAACGTCGCCACCGCCGACCCGCGCTACGAGCAGCTGAGCCCGCAGGAGCGCCGGGTGCTCGACCTGGTCGCGGAGGGCTTGACCAACCGCCAGATCGCCGAGCGGCTGTTCCTGGCCGAGAAGACGGTGAAGAACTACGTGTCGTCGGTGCTGCACAAACTCGGCGTCGAGCGGCGCACGTCGGCGGCGGTGTACATGTCCCAGCGCCGCGGCGATCCCGGACGACCGGGCTGAATCCGGGACCGATCGGACGAAACCGGTGGGGCGTTCGACGTATCCAGCGGCTGATGCGGTACACCTGTCGGGGGACGCACGGATCGGCGTGCGCGGTGGAGGGGACGGCATGTCGGGGTTGTCGAGCGGGGACTACGTAACGCAGCAGATCCGGGCACTCGCGCAAGCGGTGCGCCGGGAAGGGGCGGGAGGCGTCGGCACGCGCAGCTTCCAGCTGGCCGAGCACCTGGCGGCGGAGGGTGGCGTCCACCGCGGCGACATCATGACGGCGACGGCGACGCTCCTGGCGATGACGGCTTGGTGCGACGGCGAGGCTGAGGCCGCCTGCCGGTTCGCGGAGCTGGCGGGCGAGAACGACGAGGACTCGCGGGAGCTGGTGACCCACCTCCTGCGCCTGGAGGCCGGCGCGGACCAGGGGTGGCTGCCGCAGGAGCAGGTGGAGGCGCTGCTCGAGTACGCGCGCAAGGCCCGCCGCGGCGACCTGGCCCGGCGGGTGCGCACGATCGCCGGTGTCTCCCGTGGCGGCAGGCACCGGCGCGCGGACTAGCCCGGGTCAGCCGCTCACCCCGGTCAGCGCGAAGAACTCCTGGCGCGTCTTGGGTTCCTCGCGCAGGAGGCCGTGCAGCGACGACGTGACGGTCAGCGCGCCGGTCGCCCGGACCCCGCGCAGCGACATGCACAGGTGCTCGGCCTCGATCACCACGCCGACGCCCTTCGGCGCGAGGTGCTCCTGCAGCCAGTCGGCGACCTGCTTGGTCAGCCGCTCCTGCACCTGCAGGTCGCGCGCGAACAGCTCGACGACGCGGGCGAGCTTCGACAGGCCGAGGATCCGGTCGCCGGGCAGGTAGCCGACGTGCGCGACGCCGCGGAAGGGCAGCATGTGGTGCTCGCACAGCGACTGCACGGGGATGCTCTTGGCCAGCACGAGCTCGTCGTAGCCCTCGTCGTTGGGGAACGTCGTCAGCTGGAAGTCGCGGGGCCGCAGCATTTCCGCGTAGGCGTGGGCGACCCGGCGCGGCGTGTCGCCCAGGTGCACCGACGTCGGGTCCTTGCCGAGCGCCCGCAGCAGGTCGGCGACCGCGCGCTCCGCCGCGTGCAGATCGACGTCGTCGCGGTCGTGGACGACACCGAGGTGCCGCAGCGGAACGGGTTCGACGCTCACGGGCGTGCCTCCTTCTAAAAGCAAGTCGAGCCGACGTTAGAAGCCCGTCCGGCTTTTCGTCAACAGTTTTGTGTTTTAGAATGCGGTGATGCACGAACCCCAGGCCGGTGCGCTGGCCGCGGTCGCGGCGCTCGACGAGCCGACCCGGCGCCGGTTGTACGCCTACGTCGTCCGCCAGCCGGCTCCGGTCAGCCGCGACGACGTCGCCGCCGCCCTCAGCGTGCCTCGCGCGACCGTGGCGTTCCACCTTGACCGCCTGGTGGACGAGCGGCTGCTGGCGGTCGGCCACGAACGCCGCACCGGCCGCACCGGCCCGGGCGCCGGGCGGCCGGCGAAGCTGTACCGCAGGTCCGACCGGCAAGTGAGCGTCTCCCTGCCGGAGCGGCAGTACGAACTGGCCGGTCAGCTGCTCGCCACCGCGGTCGAGGAAGCCGACGAGACCGGCGGCTCACCTCGCGAAATCCTGGCCCGGCGCGCCCGGGAGCGGGGTGCGGAACTCGTCGCCGGCGCCCCGGACATCCTGGGCACGCTGGAAGAACACGGCTTCGAGCCACGCGCGGACGGCGACCAGGTGCTGCTGGGCAACTGCCCGTTCCACCAGCTGGCCCGGACGCACCAGCGGCTGGTCTGCGAGATGAACCTCGGCCTGGTGGAGGGCATGCTCGCCGGGGTGGGTGACGGCCGCCTGCGCGCCCGGCTGGAACCGGGGCCGGGGCTCTGCTGCGTGCGCCTCGGGCCTGGTTAGAGGAAGGGCAGCGCGAAGAGAACGCCGCCGAACCCGACGAGCGCGCCCGAGGCGACCCGGTGCAGGTGCCGGCCAGGGAGCTTGCGGGCCCAGCGCGCGCCGGCCAGCACGCCGGCCGCGGAGAGGACGCCGAGCAGACTGCCGAGTCCGAAGTGGACGGATCCGTGCGCGGCGTAGCCGAGCGTGGCGAACCCGACGAGCGGAAGCTGCACAAGCTGCCCGGCCGCGACGGTGGTCAGCGCGGGCACGCCGAGGGCGAGCAGGACGGGAACGAGGAGCACGGGTCCGCCGGTCCCGGTGAGTGCGGACCCGAACCCGACGAAGACCCCGACGGCGACGGCTGCCGCGGGGGGAAGGCCCTGGCGCCGGCCGGGGTCGTGAGGTGACGGTGGGGGTGGAGCTTGGCCGGGCCATGCGGACTCGGCCGCCGATGGCTCGGGTGCGGCCGACGGAGCTGGGCTTGGTGAGCCGGGTTCTGCCGCCGATGCTCTGCGCGGCGGGCTGGGCTCGGCCACCGGTGCCGGGGGTAGCGGCGCCGGGCTTGGTGAGCCGGGTTCCGCCACCGATGCTCTGCGCGGCGGGCTGGGCTCGGCCGATGGTGCTCGACCCGGCGGCCCGGACTCGGCCGACGGGGCCGCCGATGGCTCGGGCTCAGCCGACAGCGCCGAGGGCGGCAGGCCCGGCTCTGCGGTTAGCAGACCAGGTCCTGCCTCCGATGCCTGCGGCGGCTCGGGATCCGCCGGTGGCGTCGGACCTGGCTGCGGGCTTGGCGGCGCGGGTTCTGCCGCCGATGCTCGGCTCGGCGGCCCGGACTCGGCCGACGGCGCCGAGGGCGGGGAGCCCAGCCCCGAGCCAGGCCGCCCGAAGTCTGCCGCAGGCACCTCGCCCACCCGCGCCGCGGAGGTCCCGCGCGGCCGTACCCACAGGTTGAACGCCCCCGACCCCGTGGTGAGCGTCGCCAGCACCAGCCACAGCGCCGTCGCCGGGACCTCCCCGTTCACCACCGCCCCCACGGCCGCCGCCGGGGCTGCGCCCAGTGTGAGCCAGCCGCCGAAACGCCAGGGCATCGCCTGGTCACGGGCATACGCGACCGTGCCGGCGATGCCCGTGAACAGGAAGCACCAGCTGCTCGTGCCCGCCGCCGCGTGGACGTCCAGGCCGGCCAGCCAGGTGAGCGCCGGGGGTAGCAGGACCCCGCCGATGCCCACGATGCCGATGCAGATCCCCACCGGGATCGCGACGAGCAGGACGGCTATCACGCTGTCCGACCGTAGCCGCCGGCTACTTCTCGCCGAGACCGCCCACGACGGACGTGGTGATCGCGCTCGCGCCGAGCTCCGTGCCCGGCTTGATCCACGGGTCGTTCGGCTCCGCGCCGGCGACCGTGCGCTCGCCGATGAAGCCGCCGGTGACCGGGTCGATGATCAGCTGGCGGATCTCGTGGCGGTCGTCGAGCCCGAGCGCGACGCCGGAACGGCCGTCGAGGTTCGTCGACGCCGCCAGCACCGTCATGCCCGGGATCTTCGCCAGCGCCCGGTACCACTGCGCGCGCAGCTCGGCCGGCATCAGCCCGGCGCGCAGGATCTCGATGCCGAAGTGGAACATCACCGACGGCGTCGAGCCGCGGCCCTTCGTCAGGTCCTGCAGTTTCGCGTACAGCGCGGCCGGGTCGTGCGGGAGCGCGGCGTAGAACGCCGGGCTGTCCCAGTCACCCGGGTCGCCGCACTTCTTGGCCGGCTTGGCCTTCGGGAAGAAGTCGCCGCACGCGCCCCGCCACTGGCCCTGGTCGGTGCTGGTGAGCTCCGGCTCGGGGGCCTGCGCCTGCGGCACCGAGCCGCCGAGGAACTTCCCGGTGCTCAGGATCTTGCGGGTCTCCTGCCAGACGTCCCGCTCGGCCGCCGGGATCCACCGGTCGACCTCCTGCTCCCAGAGGTAGGTGTAGCCGCCGCCGTCGGAGGTCTGGACGCCGCGCCCCACCCACGTGTGTTCGGCGACGAGGCGGAACTGCCCGGGCCCGACCGGCTGGTCGACCGCGCCGACGCTGAGGTCCGCGGCCCGGTTCAGCACCTGCGCCGCCGACATCAGCTTGAGGTCGGGCACCTTCGCCGTCGGCACCGGCGACGCTTCCGGTGGCGCCGGCTCGGCCGGGCGCAGCACGACGACGGCGGTCAGCGCCGCGACGGCCGCCGCGACCGGCACGGCGAACCGGCGGATCCGCTTGCGCCGCAACGGGACGACGGTGCCCGCGTCCAGTTCGGACAGCAGCTTCGCGCGGGCGGCGGTGAGGTCGGCCGGCGCGGTGCGGGCGTCGCGGTGGAGCAGCTCGAGGGTCTCGTCGAGCTCGTTCATGACTGGTTCTCCTCGGTGGGGACGAGCAGGGCTTGGAGCCGGTGGCGCACGCGGTGCAGCCGCGAGCGCACCGTGCTCGCGGGCACGCCGAGCGCCTCGGCGACTTCGGCCGGTTCGAGGCCGGCCCACGACGTGAGCAGCAGGACGTCGCGGTCCTCTTCGGACAGTGCGGCGAGGGCGCCGGCCAGCACGCGGAGGCGGGCCGCCGCGTCGACCCGGCCGGCCACCGCGGTGTCGTGGTTCTCGGCCGGGCGCTCGGCGGCCCCGGCACGGGCGCTCAGCTGGAACCCGCGCACCTCCTGGCGCACGTGGTTGCGCAGCAGGTTGGTGGCGATGCCGTAGAGCCAGCCGCGGATCGGCGCCTGCGCCGGGTCGTAGCTGGCCCTCCTCCGCAGCGCGACGACGAACGTCTCGGCCACGAGGTCGTCCGCGGCGTGCACGCCGACCCGGCCCGCGAGGTACCCGCGCAGGGGTGGGGCGTACTCGTCGAAGAGCCGCGAGAAGACCTCTTTCGGATCTCGCGCGGCGAGGTCGGGCCGGTCGAGCCGTTCCACGATTCTGGTCACGCTACTGGTTGTCGCGGACCGCCGCGCGCGTCCCCGGTCGCTCGTCCGGATGAGACGCACGACACATCGGACGAACGCCGGCGGCCGGTCCGGACAACAACCGGTATGCACAGGGGAAACGCGATGCTGCTGGCCGGGACGTGCGCCGGCGCGGTGGTGGCGATGCTCGTGGCGGCCGCCGCCGTGCGCCCACCGGGGCCCGGCGCTCAGCCGCTGCCCGCCCCTCCGCAGCTCTCGACGAGCGTCGCCACGACGGCCACTTCGGCCCCCTCGCTGCCGGTGCCCGACGGGGCCGCGCTCGCGGCTTTGGTGCCCGGCAAGCTGAGCGTGCTCGTCCACGACCGCGAGACCGGCAAGGACGTCGTCTCCCACCGCCCGGACGCCGCCTACACGTCGGCGTCGCTGGTCAAGCTGCTGATCGCGCTGGAAGCACTCCAGCGCGGCGAGCCCGCCGACGAGGTCGTCGAAATGCTTTCCCGCAGCGACGACGAGGTCGCGAGCCGGCTCTGGACGAAGCTTGGCGGGCCCTCGATCGTCACGCGCTGGGCCGCGCGAACCGGCATGGCCTCGACCCGCCCGCCCGCCGATCCGCTGCACTGGGGGAGCACCCTCGTCACCGCCGCCGACGTGGCGCGGTGCTACCGCTACCTCCTCGACGAAGCCCCCGCGAGCACCCGCGAGGTCGTCCTGGGCGCACTCGGCCACGCCACCGAACGCGGTGCCGACGGCTTCGACCAGTTCTTCGGCCTCCCCGCCGTGGTGCGGGCGGATCGGGCCGTCAAGCAGGGGTGGTCGTGCTGCGACCCGGGCCGGAACCTGCACACCAGCGGACTGGTCGGCGCGCGGTACGTCGTCGTCGTGCTCACCGCCCAGCCCGCGGCCACGAGCTGGGCGACGGCGACCCAGCGCGTCACGGCGGTCGTGCGGGGGCTCTCCGGTCCGCTCGGCTGGTCCTGACCCGGCGCGGGAGGCCCGGCGCGCGCCGATTCGGCGGTACCGTCTCGGACGTGGGGACACGGCGCGAGGTGGAAGGGGCCAGGGTGGCGGACCGGGCGAAGGCGGGGGAGCAGACGAGGGCGCCGTCCCCCGGGCCGCGGCAGCCGAGCCTGGCCGACGTCGCCGGCATGGCCGGGGTCTCGCACATGACCGTTTCGCGCGTGGTCAACGAGAGCGGGCCGGTGCGCCCGGAGACCCGCGAGCGGGTGCTGGCCGCGGTGCAGAAGCTCGGCTACCGGCCCAACACCGCCGCGCGGACGCTGGTCACCGGCCGGTCCGGCACGCTCGGCGTCGTCGCGCTGGAGTCGAACCTCTACGGGCCGGCGAGCACGTTGTACGGCATCGAAAACGCGGCGCGCGAGTCCGGCTACGGCGTCGCGATCTGCAGCGTCACCCGCCCCGGCCGGACGTCCATCGGCGACGCGGTGGAAAGCCTGCGCCGGCAAGCGGTCGAAGGCATCGTGGTGATCGCCCCGCACGTGACGGCGGGCCGCGCCCTCGCGGCGGTGCCGTCGGACATCCCGGTGGTGGCCGTCGGCGGCGGCGAGTCGGCGCCGGTGCCGGTGATCTCGGTCGACCAGTACGACGGCGCCCGCCGCGCCACCGAGCACCTGCTCGCGCTGGGGCACCGGACGGTCTGGCACCTCGCCGGCCCGGAGGACTGGCTCGAGGCCCGCGACCGCGAGCGCGGCTGGCGCGAGACGCTGGAGGCGCGCGGCCTGCGCGTCCCGGCGCTGGTGCGCGGCGACTGGAGCCCGCGTTCGGGGTACGAAGCCGGCCGGACGCTGGCCGGCAAGCGCGGGATCAAGGCGGTGTTCTCGGCCAACGACCAGATGGCGCTGGGCCTGCTGCGCGCGTTCACCGAGGCCGGGATCCGGGTGCCGGAGGACGTGCACGTCGCCGGCTTCGACGACGTACCCGAGGCCGCGTACTTCCCACCGCCGCTGACGACGGTCCGCCAGGACTTCATCGAGGTCGGCCGCCGCACGTTCGGGCTCTTGGAGGAGCGCATGGCCGGCGGCGACGCGGGCGCCCGGCACCTGGTGCCCGCCGAGCTGATCGTGCGCGAGAGCACCGGCCCCCGCTGAACCGTCTTGAATGACTCATTCCTGTCGTCGGACGACGTGAATGAGTCATTCACGACGCTCGGGCCACCGATCCCCGGGCGCCAACTCCCGCGCACCGAGCGGCGGCTTGCCGGAGGCGGTGTCGCGAATGACTCATTCGGGACCTCCAAAGCCGCCAATGACTCATTCGCGACCTCGCTCGAGCTGCCCACCCCGCCTGCCGGCGGTGGAGCGTGCCGGGCAGGCGACCTTGCCGGAGCTCTGGCCCCCGCTGAAACGTCTTGAATGAGTCATTCAGGACCTCCGACGACCTGAATGACTCATTCACGACGCTCGGGCCACCGATCCCCCCGGCGCCACCTCCCGCGCATCGAGCCGCGGCTCGCCGAAGGCGGTGTCGCGAATGACTCATTCGCGACCTCGCTCGAACTGGCCACCCCGCCTGCCACCGGTGAAGCGAGTCGGGGCCGGCGACTTCGCCGGAGCCCTCGCCTCCGACGACGTGAATGACTCATTCAAGACATTCCCCGAGCACTGTTAGCGCTAACACTACCTCGGCACTGATCCATCCCGGTGTTGTATCTTGACCGCTTCTGTGTGATCGGCAAAGGATCGTGTTCGATTCTGGTCCCCCGCCGTACCAGGAGGTCCCGCATGCGCCGCGTCCGGACGTTGTTCGCCGCACTGCTCGCGTTCGTCTTCGCGCTCGCCGGGGTGACCGTCCCGGCGGAGACGGCTACGGCGGGGCCGCCGAAACAAGGCCACTCCGTCACCTACGACGGCTACTCCTTCCTCGTCGACGGGCAGCGGACCTACCTCTGGTCCGGCGAGTTCCACTCCTACCGCCTCCCCAGCCCGGACCTCTGGCTCGACATCTTCCAGAAGATGAAGGCCGCCGGCTTCAACTCCACGTCCCTCTACTTCGACTGGGGCTACCACTCGCCGCGCCAGGGCGTGTACGACTTCAGCGGCATCCGGGACCTCGACAAGCTCCTGGACATGGCGCAGCAGGCCGGGCTCTACGTCATCGCCCGGCCCGGGCCGTACATCAACGCCGAAGTCGACGGCGGTGGCTTCCCGACCTGGCTGTCGACCACCCCCGGCCACACCCGCAGCGCCGATCCGGTCTACCTGAAGTACTCCGACGAGTGGCAGACGCAGATCGACCGGATCATCGCGCGTCACCAGCTGACCGACGGCACCGGCAGCGTGCTCGCCTACCAGGTCGAAAACGAGTACTACAACGGCAACGCCGACGGCCGCGCGTACATGAAGCACCTCGAGGACAAGGCCCGCGCCGACGGGATCACCGTCCCGCTGGTCGGCAACAACAACGGCACCTTCAACGCCGGGGAGGCCGCGCTCGACGTCGACGCCGCCGACTCCTACCCGCAGGGCTTCGACTGCTCGAACCCGACGCGGTGGAACGGCGTGCCCGACATCAGCTACGACCACGTGCCCGGCAAACCGCTCATCACCGCCGAGTTCCAGGGCGGGGCCTTCGACCCGTGGGGCGGGCCCGGCTACGAGAAGTGCGCGCAGCTGATCAACGACCAGTTCGCGAACGTCTTCTACAAGCAGAACATCGCCGTCGGCGCGACCGGCCAGAGCTTCTACATGCTGCACGGCGGAACTTCGTGGGGCTGGAGCGCGATCCCGCAGAACTACACCTCCTACGACTACGGCGCCGCGATCACCGAAGGCCGCCAGTTCGACCCGAAGTACAACGAAGACAAGCTGATCGGCTACTTCACCCAGTCCGTCGCCCCGCTGACCAAGACCGACGGGCTGGCCGCCGCCCCGCTCACCGATCCCGCGCTCACCGACACCGCGCGGATCAACCCCGACACCCGAACGCAGTTCCACACCCTGCGGCACACCGATTCGACGTCGACCGCCACGAACACCACGAGCATCGCGCTCGACCTCGCCGCGCACGCCGGCTACACCTACGACGACCGCGCCACCGAGGTCGGCTACACCGGAACCTGGAGCCACGTCGGGCCGGAGGTGAACTACACCGGCGGCGACTACCAGCACACCGAGTCCTTTTCGGAGGTGACCGGCGACAGCGTCAGCATCCCCTTCACCGGCACCGGGATCCGCTGGGTGACCTCGAAGGACCCGAGTCACGGCATCGCCGACGTCTTCCTCGACGGATCCCAAGTGGACACCGTGGACCTCTACGCCGCGAGCAAGCAGAACCAGGTCACCGGCTACGAGGCCCGGAACCTGCCCGCCGGGGCGCACACGCTGAAGATCGCCGTCACCGGGCAGAAGAACGCCAAGGCCACCGGGCCGTTCGTCGTCGTGGACGCCGTCGACCTCCTCGAAGGCAGCGGCGACTACTACCCGGTCGTGCCGCAGCAGCCGGGCACCGGCATCACGCTGAACGGCCGCCAGTCGAAGATCCTCGTCGCCGGCTACGACCTCGGGGCCGCGCGGCTGCAGTACTCGACGTCCGAAGTCATGACGAGCGCGGCCGACGGCGCCCGGGACGTCGCCGTCCTCTACGGCGACCACGGCGGGCCGGGGGAGACCGTGCTGCGGTTCGCGCGGCAGCCGTCGGTGCGGGTCCTCGGCGGCGCCGCGACGTCCACCTGGGACGCCGCCCGCGGCGACCTGCGGCTGAACTACACCCACGACGGCCTGGCCCGCGTGCTCGTCACCGCACCCGGCGCGCGGCCGCTGCTCCTGCTGCTCGCCGACAAGGCGACGGCGGCGACGTTCTGGCGCCAGGACACCGCGGCGGGGCCGGTCCTGGTCCGCGGCACCGATCTGGTCCGCACGGCGACGTCGCGGAACGGCACCCTCGCGCTCACCGGCGACACCGGGACCGACGGCGCGCTCGAGGTCTTCGGCCCGGCGAAGTCGGTGCTGTGGAACGGTTCCCCGGTACCGGTGAAGCCGACGCCGAGCGGCAGCCTGACCGGCACCGCGCCGACCGCCCAGCCGGTGACGCTGCCCGCCTTGACCGGCTGGAAGCACCAGCAGGAGTCGCCGGAAAGCCAGCCGGGCTTCGACGACTCGGCGTGGCCGGTGGCCGACAAGGAGACCACCAACAGCTCGACCGCGCTCGGCACGAAACCGGTGCTGTTCGCCGACGACTACGGCTTCCACACCGGCAACACCTGGTACCGCGGCCGGTTCACCGGCTCCGGCGCGCAGACCGGGATCACCCTGGCGAGCCAGAGCGGCGGCCCGGCCGGCGCGTTCTCGGCGTGGCTCAACGGCGTCTTCCTCGGCAGCTCCACGGACGCCCAGCACACGTTCACCTTCCCGGCGGGCACCTTGCGCACGGGCGAGAACGAGGTCTCCGTGCTGACCGTGAACATGGGCCACGAGGAGGACTACGGCGCCGCCAACGGGAACAAGGCCGCCCGCGGGCTCACCGCCGCCCGGCTCACCGGAGCGCCGCTGACGTCGGTCACCTGGCGGCTGCAGGGCGTCCGCGGCGGCGAGACCGGCCTCGACCCGGTCCGCGGTCCGCTCAACACCGGCGGCCTCTACGGCGAGCGCGCCGGCTGGTCGCTGCCCGGCTTCCCGGACCGGCAGTGGGCCCCGGCCTCCCTGCCGGCAACGGATCCCACCCCCGGCGTTTCGTGGTACCGGACCACCGCCGACCTCGATCTGCCGCGCGGCCAGGACACTTCGCTCGGCCTGACGATCACCGACGACCCGGGTCGGCAGTACCGCGCCCTGCTCTTCGTCAACGGCTGGCAGCTCGGCCAGTACGTCAACTACCTCGGGCCGCAGCACAGCTTCCCGATCCCGAACGGGGTCCTGAACCCCAACGGGCACAACACGATCGCGGTCGCGGTGTGGAACCTCGACGGCAGCACCGGCGGGCTCGGCAAGATCGCCTGGACGAACTACGGCAGCCACCGCTCGCCGCTGACCGTCCGGCCGAACGCCTCACCCGGCTACGACCCCGCGCGGTACGCGCTGCCGCCGGCGCCCACCGCGGGTGTTTCGCTGACCGCGCCGGACACCGCGTCCGGCGGCAAGAGCTTCACCGCGACGGCGACCGTCCGGGTCCCGGCGGGCGCGCCGGCGGCGTTCGACGTCAAGCCCGCGCTGACCGTGCCCGCCGGGTGGACGGCCGGTCCCGCGTCGCCGCCGTCGGCCGCGCGCGTGGACGGCGGCGGTTCGGCGACGTTCACCTGGACGGTGACCCCGCCATCCACAGTGGACACCGCGGCACTGAAGGTCGCGGTGGCGTACCGGCAGGCCGGGCGCCCGGGTTCGGTGACCGGGGAACGGATCGTCGGCGCGGTGCCGCCCGCGCCACCGGCGGGCCAGGTCGCGGTGAGCTCGCTGCCGTTCCTGACCGCGACGAACGGCTGGGGCCCGGTCGAGCGCGACACCAGCAACGGCGAGGCGAACGCGGGGGACGGCAAGCCGATGACCATCGGCGGGGTGTCCTACGCGAAGGGCCTCGGCGTCCACGCGGCGAGCGACGTCCAGCTCTACCTGGCGGGCGCGTGCACCCGGCTGACGGCTTCGGCCGGGGTCGACGGCGAAACCGGCACCGGCGGCAGCGTCGCCTTCAGCGTCTCCGTGGACGGCACGACCCGCGTCACGACGCCGGTGCTCCGCGGCGGCCAGGCGGCCGTGCCGATCGACGTCGACGTCACCGGCGCGCAGGTCGTCGACCTGCTGGTGACCGACGGCGGCGACGGCAACGGCAACGACCACGCGGACTGGGCGGTGCCGACGCTGACGTGCGCTACGCCGCCTGCCGGGTGAGTTCGGGGAGCGGGCGCACGAAGAACGTCGCCCGCACTTCCCGGCGTTCCCGCCACAGGTGGTACAGCGCCAGCCCGAAGATGATCGAGCCCGCGACGTTCGCGGCGAAGTGCCACCAGACGCGGTAGGTCGTCAGGCCCGGCCCGGGGCCGACGAGCCCGAAGAACGTCGACAGCCCGATGGCGCGCGAACCGAACGCCACCGACAGCGTGAGGACGAGGTGCTCGAGCCCGTGCAGACCCTGCATCCACACGCCCATCTTCGCCCACCGGCGGGCGCGGGTCTTCAGCGCCCGCCGCGTGATCACCATGACGCCCGCGAGGCCGGCCAGGAAGATGAAGTTGCCGGTCAGGTGCAGCAGCTCCATCCCGAAGGTCGGCCGGTCCGGCAGCACCAGCTGCAGGCCGTTCGCGAGCCCGGTGCCCCACGGCGTCATCCACGCCGGCGCGTTCGGGTGCCCGAGCCAGTAACCGGCCTGGGCGATGTGCTCCTGGACGTGGCCGAGCTGCCCGAGCACGCCGATGCCGATCACCGCCGCCGAGCCGCGGTACACCCACGGCCGCACCGGTCCGCGGTTCGCGTACGCCAGCACGCCGACCGCGGCCCCCATGGCCAGTGCCCAGAGCACTATCAGGACGGCTCCCGCGGTGTCCCAGCCCGACGTCGCCGTCATCGGCATGTCCATGACCGCCTCCTGTCGTCGAGCCCGAGCCTAACGCCGCCGCGGCGCGGGAAACGTCTCCCGAAGTGCGCCGGAGAGGCGGACAAACCATTACAGGGCAACGGGTTTCGCTCAAGTCAGGACAAGTCGGACGGCGAGCGCGGTGATCACCGCACTCGACGCCAGCGCCGTCACCAGCCGCCCGCGCGGTCCGGTGAGGACTCGCCCGAGCAACGCGCCGCCGCCCGCCAGGAGGGCTTGCCAGCTCGCCGAGGCGGCGAACGCGGCCAGCACGAACGCCGCTTGCTCGAAGGCCGGCACCGCGGTGCCGGCGTGACCGCCGACGACCAGCGCGGCGAAGTAGACGACCGTCGCCGGGTTGACGAGCGTGATGCCGAGGAAACTGGCATAAGCGCGCCCGGGTGCCACCGGGGTCACGGGCCGTTCGCCGTCGGCGCGGTGCGACCGCAGGGCCAGCACGGCCCCGCGGACCGCCAGCACGACGAGGATCCCCGCCGAGACCAGCCGCAGCGGCCCGGCGATCGGCGTGACGAGAGCCGCGACCGCCGCGCCGCCGAGCACGGCCACCAACGCGTACACGCCGTCGGCCGTGGCGACGCCGAGGGCGGCCGCGAACCCCGTCTTGAGCGAGGTGCGAGCGGTCAGGGCGACCAGGTAGCTGCCCACGGCGCCGACCGGGATCGCGATGCCGTAGCCGGCGACCAGGCCGGCCAGCAGCGCGGCGGTCACGGCCGGGGTGAGCTCGACGTGCGGGGACGGCGCTGCTGCCGCGCCGTCGCGGTGGTCGCGGCGGTCGGCAGGAGCGGCGGGCGGCAGGAAGTCATGCGCCGATGGTGTAGCCGCGGGCCGGGCCGGGCAACCGGTTTTCCAGCCGGTGCGCGCCGGGCGGCTGTGCTTGAATCGGCCGGGAGCGGGACGCCGGAGTGGAGAAAGGGCTTTCACGATGCGGGTCGACCTGAGCGGGAAAACGGCACTGGTGACCGGGTCCACGCAGGGCATCGGCTCGGCGATCGCGGCGGGGCTCGCGGCCGCGGGCGCCCGCGTCGCGATCAACGGCCGGAGTGAGACGGGCGTCCACAAGGCCATCGCGCGGCTGCGGGAGGACCTGCCGGACGCGGCCTTCCTCCCGGCGCCGGGCGACGTCTCGGACGAGGCGGGCGCCGCGCAGGTCGTCGAGGAGGTGCCGGACGCCGACATCCTGGTCAACAACCTCGGCATCTTCGGTGCCCAGGAACCCCTCGACATCACCGACGCCGACTGGCGCCGCTACTTCGAGGTCAACGTCCTGGCCGCGGTGCGGCTCACCCGCGCCTACCTGCCCGGGATGACCGGCCGCGGCTGGGGCCGGATCCAGTACATCGCCAGCGACTCCGCGATCGTGATCCCGGCCGAGATGATCCACTATGGAGTGTCGAAGACGGCGTTGCTCGGCGTCTCCCGCGGGTTCGCCAAGCACGCGGCGGGCACCGGCGTGACGGTCAACGCGGTGATCGCCGGGCCGACGCACACCGGCGGCGTCGAAGACTTCGTGCACGAGCTGGTCGGCGACGACCTGCCGTGGGACGAGGCGCAGCGCGAATTCATGAAGCGCTACCGGCCGCAGTCGTTGCTGCAGCGGCTGATCGAGCCCGAGGAGATCGCGCACCTGGTGGTGTACTTGAGTTCCCCGTTCGCCTCGGCCACGACCGGTGCCGCCGTGCGCGTCGACGGCGGGTACGTCGACGCGATCGTGCCGTGAGGCCCGTTCCCGCCCAGGAGCACGGGGGAACCCCGGGAGGGAACGGGGGATTTCGGGGCGGGGGTCTCACCCGCGCCGCCACCAAGTACAACGAGCCGGCCGGGCGGGAGTTCCAGTTCGCGGGGTGACGTGCGTCGCCCGGGGTACCCCGCGCAGGGGTCGCCCGGATGGGCGCGCCGGCTGTCGTGATCGGCGTACGTGGTTCATGATCGACTTCATGGACCACATCGAGACACCGGCGAAACCCGCCCGCGGCCTGCAGCGGGTGCTCCTCGCGGCGGCGGCGGGCGCCCTGACCGCCGCCGCCGCGTGGGTGGCCCTCTGGCTGGCCATGCACCTGTAGCCGGGGGAGGACTACGGCGTGACCGGGATGTTCGTCAGGCCCGACTTGGCGTTCGTCACGGTGTTCGAGGCGTACACCACGTTCGGGTTGGCCGCGCACTTCGACACCGAGCTGATCTTGATCGCGTAGGCGCCCACTCCGCCGAGGTCGGACTTGTTGTTCCGCCAGACGTTCCCGCAGCCGTTGTCGAAGGACGGGCTCGTGCTGGTGTTGTGGTTCTCGTAGCCGTTGGCGAACGTGCCGGGCGAGGAGAACGTGCCGGTGTTGTCCTCGATCGTGTAGCCGATGCCCTTGACGTCGATCCAGGAGTCGGCCGAGTTCTCGCCGCTGATCCCGCGCCCGTCGAAGGTGTTGCCGCGGATCAGCCCGTCGAAGGTGCCTTCCTTGACGTCGATGGGCTCCGCCGCGATGAACGGGCCGATGTGGTTGCCCAGCACCTGGATCCGGTCGCCGCGGTCGACGCCGCCGGAATTGCCGTGGCAGCCCCAGTTCGAGTTGGCCGAGCCGAGGTAGACGCCCTCGCCGTAGCCGGGCTGGACGAGCCCGGTGTAGGTGATCGTGGAGTTCTTGAGCACGCTGTCGGCCGACGACCGGCGGAAGTGGATCGCCTCTTCGTCGACGTGGTTGACGTTCACGCCGTCGATGGTGGTGTGCGGGGAGTTGTCGACGACGATGCCCTTCTTGGACTCCTGGACTGTGAAGCCGGTCAGGGTCCAGTACGGCGCGCCGGACAGCCACAGGCCGTAGCCCGAGTCCCAGCCCGCGGTGGGCGCCGGGCAGTCGGGGGCGTCCCCGGACGGGCCGTCGTTGATCAGGACGGCGGTCGACGGCCCCGAAAGGGTGATCGGTTTCGCCGCCGTGCCGGGCTTCGTCGTGACGAACGAGCCGCGGTAGGTGCCGGCCGCCAGCTTGATCGCCTGGCCCGGCGCCGCGTTCGCCAGCGCGGCCTGCAGCTGGGCGGCCGTCGAGACGTTCACGGTGTCACCGCTCGGCGGGGGCGTGGTGGTCGTGGTCGGCGGTGGCGTGGTCGTGGGCGTCGTCGGGGTGGTCGTGACCTGACCGCCGCCGGTGCACGCGGCGCCGTTGATCGTGCACCCGGCGGGCTGCCCGGCGCCCGAGACGGTGAAGCCGAAACTCGCGGTGGCGCCGGGGGCGACCGTGCCGTTGAACCCGGCGTTGGTGAACTTGTAGTGCGGCCCGGCCTGCGTCTTCACCGAGCTCCACGAGCTGGTCACCGCGGAGCCGGCGGGCAGGTCGAACTCGACCGTCCAGCCGGTGGCGGGCGCGTCGCCGCGGTTGGCGATCGTGTAGCCGCCGCCGTAGCCGCCGGTCCAGACCGACGACTGCGCGAAGGTGGCGGAGAGGTTCGCCGACGCCGCCGCCGCGGTCATCCCGCCGGTGAGGGCGAGGGCGACCGCGGCGGCGGAAACGGTGGCGGTACCGAGGAAAACGGCACTTCGTGGGGACACCAATGGCCTCCGGAAAAGGGGACAGCGGAGGTGTTGCGGCGTACACCCGGACGTTCCCTTTATAGGCGACCCCGGCGACGTCCGTCAATGGACTGAACGGCAGTCATGGATGTGAACGATTAGCCGGTGATGCTCGGTGCTCCGGTCTCGAGGTGCCCGCTGAACCGGCGCAGGAACTTCGGGTCGGCGTCGAGGGTGGCCGACAGGTCGTACCAGCCGGACCCGTAGGCGACCGGGTTCCAGTCGTCGGTCACGGTCTGCCCGGCGGCCAGGGCGTAGGTCCACGGCCCGTCGGTGCGGTAGTGGTTCGCGGTGATCGTGAGCTTGACCGCCGTCGTGCCGCCGTTGCGCATGGTCAGCCGCAGCTTGTTCTCGGCGGTGTAGCTCCCGAGGACGTCGACGCCCGCGCCGGCGCTGTTCGCGTCCCCGGCCAGCACCCAGCGGAACCGGTTGGGCCCGTGCACCGCCACGCCGTACTTGCCGCCGCCGTAGAGCTGGACCCGCCAGGTGTCGCTGACCTGCGCCCCGGGTGCGACGTCGTAGGGCCACGGGCCGTCGGTCTGCCCGTCGTTGCGGTACGCCGTCAGCTGCACGGCCGCGGTGCCCTGGTTGGCGAACGTCGTGGTGAGGATCTTGCGGTCGGCGCTCAGCGACGTCGTGACCAGCGGCCGGTAGGGGAGCGCGCGGGCGGGCCGGGTTCCCGTTTCCTGCACCGGGTTCTGCTGCTTGCCGGCCGCGGGCGGGGCGGGCTTCGGCAGCTTCTTCTGCGTGTCGTCGGCCTGCTTGCGCAGCGCGGCGGTGTCCGGCAGCAGCGGGATCTGCGTGGCCGGCGTGCCGAAGTCGAAGCAGGTCATGAGGTCACCGCAGATCGCGCGGCGCCACGCGCTGATGTTCGGCTCGGCCACGCCGGTCCAGCGTTCCAGGAACCGGAGCACGGACGTGTGGTCGGTGACCTCGGAGCTGACCCACCCGCCGCGGCTCCACGGCGAGATCACCGTCATCGGCACGCGGGCGCCGAGGCCGATCGGCTGGCCGCCGATGTACTCGCCGGTGGTGCCGGACGGCGCGATCGGCGGGGCGACGTGGTCGAAGAAGCCGTCGTTCTCGTCGTAGTTGATCAGGACCACTGTGGACTCCCACAGCTTCGGGTTGGCCCACAACGCGTTGAGCACGGTCTGGGTGTAGGCGGCGCCGTCGACGGGCCGGGCTTCGGGGTGCTCGCAGTAGCCGTAGGGCGCGACGATCCAGGACACCTTCGGCAGCGAGCCGCTCGCGCAGTCCGCTTTGAACTCGGCGAGGACGTGGTCGACGTTCTTGCCCTGGCCCGAATCCGGGCCCCAGGACTTGAAGACGCTGGCTCGCCGGGACAGTTCGCTCGTGTAGTCCTGGTGGTAGGCCTGGAAGAGCCACAGCGGGTTGTCACCGTAGTCGCCGACGAACGAGCCGCCCGCGTCGCCGACCTCCTTGTTGGCGTAGACCTTCCACGAAACCCCTTGCTGCTGCAGGCGTTCCGGGTAGGTCGTCCAGCGGAAGACCGGCTTGTAGTCGGCCGGGTTGTAGTTCGCCGGGCCGCCCGCCTGGCCGGCGGCGTCGATCGTGCCGGTGAACAGGTAGAGCCGGTTCGGCGTGGTCGGGCCCTGCACCGAGCAGAAGTAGTGGTCGCACACCGTGAACGCGTCGGCGAGCGCGCGGTGGAACGGGATGTCGCCCTGGTCGAAGTAGCCCATGGTCATCTCGCCCTTGGCGGGGACCCACGCGTTG